>NZ_JBHUOV010000002.1:0-565912 GCF_042686125.1 Lacinutrix iliipiscaria | reverse complement strand
GAACAGAGAAGTTAAGCCCATTTGCGCCGATGGTACTACATTGTGGAAGAGTAGGTCGTCGCCTTTTTAAACCCTTCATTATTTATTTAATGAAGGGTTTTTTTATGCGTAATAGTTACTGAATTTATAATGAATCTTAAATCTGCGTGAGTGATAGCAGCGGCATCCTTTTTATGGGGTCTCGATTATTAAGTATAAGTACTTTATAAAAACTCCCATAAAAAGATATAACGGATAGCACGGTTTTTATTTTTATTAAAAACACGCCATAAAAAAAGTCCAACTTTAAAAAATAAAACTGGACTTTATCTATATTTAGTGTTTACGAATTTTAGTGATAAAAGATTATTTTTTTGTTATACTGTTGTTAGAATCAATTTTATCTTTATTTTCTAGTATTTCGACACGTATTAATAGCGCTTGTAATATTTCAGTCTGTTCTGTATTGGTTTTATCTTGACTTGAAATGACTTCATTTTGATTCTCTATAACTTCTTGTTGCTCTTGAATGGCTTTTATAAGCACAGGAATTAATTCTGTGTAGCTAACACTTAGCGTTTTGGTTTCATCTTCAGCAGTATGTACAATTTCGTTGATAACAGTTTGTACGTCTTGAGCGATTAAACCCAAAGATTTTGGTTGGTCTGGATTGCGTTTCCAATGATAACTCACAGGGTTTAGATTCAAGACTTCATCTAAACCATAATTTAAATCTTCTATATCTTTTTTAAGACGTCTATCTGAATTTTGGGTTAATGCTCCTGCTAAAATGGCATTACCATTTTGATATACTGTAAAAGCATTTGAACGATTACTTGATGTACCATTTCCGACTTGAAATAAGGTGGTTGTAGATGTTGTGTTATCATTATAGGTTCCTACTACAGTTGAATTGATATCATCAGCAATGGTATTACGTCCTAATGCAGCTGAAAAGCTAGCTGATGCAGAACTGAAACCTCCCATTGCAATTGATTGAGATCCGGATGCATTTGTTGTGTATCCTAAAGCAACAGCATATAATCCTGAAGCTTTTGTTGAACCTCCTTGAGAAAAAGAATAATTTCCACTGGCTTCTACACTTATTCCAACAGCTAAAGAACCATAACCCGTAGCTCCGAGTACAAGAGAATTATTATTACTAAAACTAAAGTCAATGGCATTTTGGCCTATATTTCCAAAATATGCTGGATTTCTACCTACGAATCTCCAACCCATACCATTACCTTCATTTATAGCTTCAAGACCAGAAGCAATAGAACTGTTTGTGTCTACATACTCTTTAGTAACCAAAGCTTTTGGATCAGTAATTTCTGCGATGTCAAAGCTTGGTGCTGTGATGGTGCCATCTACCAATACTGTAAAAGCATTGGAGCGTTCACTATTACGCGCACCATTTCCTACCTGAAACAATGTGGTTGTAGAAACAGTATTATCATTATTTCTTCCAACAACAGTAGAATGTAAATCATCAGCTATTGTACCTACTCCCATTGCTGTAGAAACGTTTCCAGATGCTACTGTACCAGCTCCCATAGCTGTAGAGTAACTTCCAGATGCTATTGTCGTTAAACCTGAAGAAAAAGCATATTCACCGGTTGCTCCATATAAATCAGCATTTGAATTGCTAATACTTAAATCCACAGCATTTTCGCCTATATTCCCATAATTATCAGGGTTTATACCAGCAAGACGCCAACCAAAGCCATTCCCTTCATTAAGGGTTTCTAGTCCTGTTGGATTGGTACCTGAACCTCCTCCTAAATAATTAGCATCTGCATATTCTTTGGTGATTAATGCTTTATCATCTATAATTTCTGAAACATCAAAACTAGGTGCTGTAATGGTTCCATTTTTTAAAACGGTTAATGCGTTACTCCTATTTTGTACACCATCCTGGTTACTATTTCCTATTTCAAATAAAGGGTCTGTTTCAACCCAACTGTCTATAGTTCCTCCTCCAACATTATTACCTCCAATAGCAAATGATGCATATGCATCAGATTGCGTAAAGAAACCAAAAGCAGAAGAATGATTTCCGTTAGCTTCAGTTGAAGAGTTTGCAGCAAAAGATGAATACCCTAAAGCAGAAGTAGATGATCCAGCGGAAAAAGAACTTTCACCTAAAGCTCTAGTTAAATAACCGCTAGAAAAACTTAATTGACCAAGCGCTCCATAATAATTATCAGTTAAACCATAACTAAAATCAACAGCATTCAAGCCTATGTTTCCATAATTAGCTGGATCTCGTCCAAGCAATCTCCAGCCTATACCATTACTTTCATCTATGGCTTCAAGTCCTGTTGAAACGCCACCTCCTCCAGAGTAGTTTGCATCTGCAAATTCTTTAGTAATTAAAGCTTTGTTATCTGTAATTTCTGATATCTCAAAACTAGGAGCAGTAATGGTTCCATTTCTTAATACTGTTAAAGCATTGGTACGGTTATCATTAGTGCCATCCACATAATTTCCATTTCCAATTTCAAATAACGGATCGGTTGGTGATGCCAATAGAGGATCGCCACCCCCAACATTGTAAAGGCCAATAGCTGTAGTGTTAGGCGCTTCTGCTCTAGTACTAAGCCCTAAGGCTACCGAATTAAATCCTGAAGCAATTGTAGCAGCACCCATTGCTGTAGATTGTGATGATGATGCAATAGTACTAACGCCAGATGCGAAGGATTTTTGACCAGATGCTGTTGTTTGATACCCAAGAGCCGTAGCATATTCTCCAGTAGCACCGTGAGAAGTAGAAGCCACTGGACTATAGCTCAAATCAACCGATCTATTAGCTATAAGGCCATAATTTTCGGGATTCATTCCAATAAATCTCCATCCACTACCATTACCTTCATCAATATTTTCAAGACCTGAATAGTTAGAGTCTTCCGCATATAAAGCATAAGGTACAGCCTTAATTTCTGTTGTGCCCATATCAGTTAGACCAGAACCAGAATCTATTTGTACTTTTAAAAAGTGCGAACCAAAGTAACCTCTCCAATCTATATTACTATAACCACCTTCAAATCCTGATAAAGGAACTCCTTCTCCTATGTTCACTATAACAATTCCATTAGCATCAGTGGTAGTCATATGTGTTTCGATATAGATAACATCTGTAAAGCTTATTTCTGGTCCTTCTAGAATTGAAAACTCAATAGTTATATTTTGATTGGACAGTACATTATTACTATTATCTTTAATTAGGGCTTTATAGTTAATCCCTTTACTCTGAGAGAAACTTAGACTAGTAAATAGAAAGGTGATTAAAATTAATAGTATTTTTTTCATAATGATTGGTTTTAAATTGATAGTATTTTAGAAAAATAGAATAGCTACTTTTTTTCATTTTTTAAATTATAAAGAATACATATTAAACCTTATCCGCAACTAAGACTGTAAGAATCAATGGTTTGATTTGCCGCTCGTATTCGAGCAGTATATAAATTTTCAATGGAATTAAGATCATATTCACTGCATTCAAAACTATCGCGATGCTGATCGAAATATTCCTGATGTGTTTCAATAAATTCTAAATAACCCCGATAAATATCCAGTATGGCCATGCAATCTTCAATGGTTTCCCAACTACCATCTGGCCTCTGGAAAAGACTAGCTTGATAATTAGCCTCTTCATGGCGATCATTTATCTCTTCATTTATGATGTCATAACATGGCCGCTCAGTTGCTTCTAGAAAGGCCTCGGCACCCTCCTTCGAACAACTAATAAATAGAGTAATAAATGTTAGAAATAATATTTTTTTTGATTTCATGTATACAGGTTTATAGGCATTAATGATTTATACTTACAATTGGTTTTGTTGTGATTTTTATGAACAAGCCAGAAAATCCTCATAATGTTCTCTATAATACGCCATATTGTCATCTATCTGGCTTTCAAGTTGAACAAGTTCGCTTTCAGAACAGCCTCCTTCTGATTCCCTCCAATCTGTTTTGTATCTAGTTAGTGTAGCCAAATAAGTCGCAGTTATAAAAGCACTCTCTGCGCATTCCTCCGGAGAGCATCTGTTACAAAAATTCAAAGCTTCATCTATCTGCGTATATGCATTATTTAATAGTTCAGAACGCTCATTATAGCAGGACGTGTTTCCAAACTCTTGGTCTTCTCCAACACAACTTACACTGAGGGTTATAACTAAGACTAGTAATATTTCTATTTTAATTTTCATAACTTTTAAATTGTATTGATTAATTGGTTTTAATTATTTTATAAGTTTGGGTAGATGTTTTGGTATTTATATGTAGCATATACATACCATCGGCTTCATATTTAATAGGAATTTTTGCGGTGCTGTTTCCTGCTTCTATTATTACTTTATGGATTAATTTTCCTTGCATATCATATAATAATGCGTCACTTGAATAAGTGGTTGGACTTTTAAACTTTACATTAATAATATCTGTAGTTGGGTTTGGGTAAAGGCTTATGTTTTCAATGCTATTGAAGCTAACGCTTAGAGCTGTTGCTTCAGACCAAAATTTATCAGTTCTTGAACTATTTTCAAGCTCGGTTTCATCATAATTGTATTGATAAATAACTTGTGTGTGGTTGTTATTTTCATCATAAGTCGATGGCACAAAACTAAATGTAAACCAGTCGCCACCAGTGCCTAAGCTAGAATCCCATTCTTGCCATTCTGTGCTTAATACATTGTCATTAACATCATAAATTTGTAAACTACGAAATTCGTTTTCCCAAGCACTTCCGTTATAGTTTTCACTTAAAATAATAAGATTATAGGTTGCATCATCTCTTATATATGTAGATCTATTATATGGTTCAGTTTCCCAGTCCATAAGGCTGTTATCCCACAAATAATACTCTAGTGTTTCATATACATTTTCAGGTGTATAAGTAATAATTAATTGTTCATTATTTTTCCAGCCTGGTACAGTTAAAGTTGCATCCCAAGATTGGTATATTATGCTTTCAATTAAATCATTTGAAATTGTATATATATCGTTTGTATTTGGCTCAAATACTTCTGTGCTATAATTTCTAGACCAAACTTCTACATCGTAGCCTTCATCTGTCAATGTGTTTATAGCTTGCCTTTTAAGTACCCAAGTATCATCTTCATACTTATCATAGAAAAAATTTTCTTCTACAGTTTCAGTATAAGTGTTCTCTGTTTTTGTTTCATTCTCCCAGATTACTCCATTATGTTTTTGATGTAATTCTTGTAAGATATTATCGTCTCCATCGTAGGTTGTAGATGTTTTTGTATCATCTATCCAAGTACTACCATTCCACAATTGTTTAACATCTTCTATAATAAAATTATTAGAATTATAAGATTTAGTATGGCGAAAATTATCTGTGAATGAAATGCCATCAGCCGACACTTTATTTAGAACATTAGTTTCTTTTATACCACCAATATTATAGTCGTAATATTCTTCTACGTTTCTTAACCAATCATCATTTTCCCATGTATATCTATGTATATGATCTAGTTGATAAACCGTTTGTGCATCACTTGTATAGCTTACTAGTAAGCAAATAATAAGGATGGATAAATATGTATTTTTTTTCATGATAATAAGTGTTTAGTTTAGTTGTGCTTATAATCATTGGTACTCAATTTTTAAAAAGGTTAACAGGAGTTTAAATACTTATTTCTATTTTAGTATTTTAAAAAAAGATGTTAACCTTTTCCTTGTTTCTATAACTAATGATTGAACCCAGTTTTGAACACCTTAAAAGCGCTCTTAAAAAAGGAGATATGCAGCTCTTAGATGCTATATATAGAAATTATAAGTTGCCTTTTGTTAAGTTTAGCAATCAATTTGGTTTAGATGAAGATGATATTACAGATATTTATCAAGACTCTATTATTGCTTTGCGGGATAATGTTGTAAATGGAACAGTAAAGTCACTAAACAGCAGTATTAAAACCTATTTATTTTCAATTGGTAAGTTTATGATTTACAAGAGGTTCAATACGATTAGTAAAACTAAAAATTTTGAACAAGAGTATGTTTTTGAAGATGATTTTTATAGTCCGTTTGATTATAATGATAACATAGATGAATTGCAAAAAAAAGTAAATGATGGTTTTGATGGTTTAGGCGAAAAATGCCGAGAACTTTTAAAGTTATTTTATTACGACGGATTAACATTAAAAGAGATTCAAGCCTATTTTAAATATGATAATTATAATGTGGTGAAAAGTCAGAAATCAAGATGTTTAAAGACTTTAAAAGATTTGATTTACAAACAAGAACAAAATGGATAAAGAACAATTAATAACAAATTATTTTTCCAATGGTCTTTCTGAGGAAGAGAAAGTATTATTTAATCGCTTAATAGAAACAGATTCTGATTTTGCAACTAAAGTCGATTTTGAAACGCGTGTGAAGCATGCGATTCATAAAAAAGAACACCAAAAATTAAAACAGCATTTTAAAAATTTAGATCATTCTATTAAAAACGTAGACAAAACACCTCGCAGAAAAATTTGGTTAGTCGCAGCTAGTATTGCGCTTTTTACAACATTAGCCGTTTTATATAATTATGTTAATAGCGATTATTCTAGTGATGACCTTTTTGCAAGTTATTACCAACCAGCAAAAAATATCGTGCAACCTATTGTTCGAGATGGAAATTCTAAAACAGATAAAGTAGATGCTTTTATTGCGTATCAAAAGGAAGATTATGCAACAGCAAAGACGTTGTTTCGTAATTTATATGTATCGACAAAAGATTCTGAATTCTTGTTTTATGAAGGGATTTCTCTTTTAGAATTGCAAGAAACAGATGACGCTATTTTAAAACTCACTGCACATTTAGAGTCTAAAGATGCGGTTTCTGAAATGACACCATGGTATTTAGCCTTAGCTTATTTGAAGAAAGGTGACGTGCGTAATGCGAAAACGTTATTGATTAATATCGTTGAGGATCAATCGAGAATTTTCAAAAAAGAAGATGCCAAAGCATTGCTTAAAAAATTATGATTTCTTACTAAAGAAATAGAACATTAGAATTGCCAAAAGGAAAGCAATTCCAAAATATAAAACATAAGAATGACTTGCCACTAAAGCATCTGTGTTACCAGAAACTACAAATCCAGCCCAATAATAAGGATGTTGTAATGCGACTTCAGGAGTGTTTTTTAGATAATCTAATTTTGCGTTTTTAAGCGCTTCATCTTTTGTGTCTCCATTTTTTAAATACTTATAAAAAGCACTCATAATTTTAGATGTAGCCAAATCGTCAACTTTCCATAAACTAATTACAGTACTTGGAATTCCTGTATAGGTAAACGCTCTTGAAATACTTTGTATGCCTTCACCTTTTTCAAAACTTCCACTTCCAGATTCGCAAGCACTTAAAACCGCTAATTTGGCGTTTATGCTTTTGTTATATAATTCACTGACCAATAAATCGCCATCAACGAATTCTAAATTTGAAAAATCCGGATTTTCATTATTTATATTGGAATGCATTGCTAAATGCAAAATAGTATAACTGTTCGCATTATTTAAAAAGGCTTCTTTTGATGCATTTTTGAAGTGTTTTCCAGTGAAATAATTTAATATAGTACTAGTTTCTTGTGTAATGCTTGGCAGTTCTGATGATGAATTATTTGTTGAGAAAACACCAATTTGCAGATCTTTATTTAGAACAAGGTTATTTTGTTCGTTTAATAAGGTTAATGACGATGCGTAACTTGTGTTATATGAAGATAGATCTTTTTTATTAAAGAGTGTTTCAAAAGGCAGATAGTTTAATATTTCATCAGGAATGATTATAATACTTGTATGCTTTTTACTTTCAATTATGGGTTGAATTATAGGTTTCAATTTTTCTGAATATGTTGTGTTTTCAGAATTAAAATCAGCCACTGTTTTCACATAATTAGTGACATCTTCTTCAATTGAATTTGACACGTTTAATACTCTAAAATCAATTTTAGATTTTGAAATACTAAAGCAATATACTTGGTTGTTATTCAATATGTATTTTACCACGAGTTGATTCTTATTTAGTGTTTCTCTAAATGTAGAAAGTTGAAATGTATTATAATTTCTAGAATAGTAATTCGTGTAGTTGTTCTTTATAACATCTTGTAAATTAGAGAGTTCTAGTTTGAGGTTGTTGATTCTGTTTTTTAGAGTGTCAGATTCTAAATGCCCTTTTTCGTTTTCTGAATAACGCTCATTTTGATAGTAAGTAATGAGGTTTTTTAAATCGGCTTCAGTATTTAAGATACTGTCTGGAATATTTAGTTTGTGCTTTTGTTTATTGAATAAAAATTTTGACCAAGTTAGCTTAGAGTATGCTTGTTCTAATGCTTCAATTGATGCTATTATTTTCTCTTCGGAAGGCATAAGAACTAATGTTTTTGTAAGTCCGTTTTCAATGTTTTTATAGGTTTTGTATAAACTTTCATTATATCTTTTGCCTAAATAGAGATTATTAAAAACATCTGATGCTAAAAGATATAAATTATGAGACGTATCTAAATGTAATGTGTTTTTAGAATTTTGAAACCTACTAGAATACGATTCTGCGACTAATAGAATTCCATTTATGACTTCAAATGAATCAAAATATTTCAGATCATTAATTTTCAAAGTATTTAGGTTAATACGATTTAAATTTTCTTTTTTTAATAATTTAAAAGCATTTAAAAAATACTGTTCCGCAGTTTTATAATCTTCTTTTTTAGAAAATAAATTACCGTAATTAGCCGTTAAATAGAATTGCTCATGTGCATTATCTTGTGTGTAATTTGAAAGGATACTTTTTAAAAGTTCTTCAGATTCAGTGCCAAATTCTAAGGTCTTAAGTTTTTCAAAAAGAGCAATTTTATAAGGTGTTGGATCTAAAAAAAATAATTCTTTGTATTCAGTTGTTAAATCGATAGATTTTTTAATAAATTCAATGGCCTCTTTTTCAGGAGTACTTGGTAACTGCGAGTAATATAAATACAAAAGTGATTCATATTCAACATCTTCAATAAACTCTCGTGTAGATGCTTTTAACTCGTTTTCCGCAAGACCAATATATTTTTTAGCAGTTTTATAATCTTTCTTTTTCAGATTTAAATCAATATAATTTGAATATAAATCTAAATACTTACGTCTTCTTTCAAATACAAATTCTGCCTTTTTATGCTTTAAAGAATCAATAATACTGTATTGTTTATTTAAATAAGTTTCTGCTAAGTTATAATCGCCATAATACAAATACCATGAGGCTAATTTTTTATAACAGCTATAAAATGATGGATAGTATTTGTTGTTAATTTTTTTCCAATATTTTTCGGATAATAGCAACGCATTTAATTCTCTGTTTTTCAAGCCTAAAGCGTTATAATTGACAGCCAAAGAATTATAATTCATGGCTAAATCTATTTTATTTTCTTGGTGATGTGTTTTATATAAATCAATAGATTTATTATAGTATGTTAAGGAGGTTCGATAGTCGTTTAGCTTTGTATTGATAAAGCCTAAATCGTCTATAATGCGTAAGATTTTTATGTAATTTTCAGGTAAGGTATCTTGTAAAATCTTTAAGTTTTCTTTAGCTTCAACTAAAGTCATTTTCCAATTTTGAGTATACCCATATTGATGATAGATTCTATTGGCAATAAGATGTTTAAACCAAATACTAGGGTTTGAAGATGAATTCAGGATTTCTCTAGCCTTTCGAGAATACACTAAAGCTTCAGTGTGATTTTCTAAACCTCCATAGCCTTCAAGAATACACGATTTTGTGAAATTCCATTTTGCTTCTATATGCTTTTTATAATCTTCAGAATGCTTAGTTTCTTCTAGAGCAAGAGTTCTATAAGGAAGTGCTTTTAAATACTCTCCACCATTTTCTTCAAGAGAATCAGCAATTTGAGTATTGCTTTTATAGCTTGAAGTTTGACTATAAACAAACATCACTACAAAAAAATGTACAAAAAAAAGACTTGTTTTTTTACAATTGGACATTATATACTATGAAAATTCAGAACAAAAGGTACGATTTTTTCAATCTTTTAATGTAAGAATCATCGTAATATGAGACTAAGTGGATAAAAATTTTTATTTTCAATTTAATTAGTTATTTTAGTTTTCATGAATATACTCATTCAATCTTCTTTAAATACACTTAATAAATCACGATTTTTACTACTTAGATTGTCTGATGAACAGTTTGGAAATCTTTCGGTATCTCCTTATTACTCAAGTATTGGTTCACATATTAGGCATATTTTAGATTTTTATGCTTGTATTTTTAGTGAATCACAAAATGAAATTGATTTAACGGCTAGAGACCGAAATTTAGATGTTGAGACGTACTGTGAAACGGCTATTTGTTATTTAGATAATATCGTTCAAAAACTACAAAAGTTGAATGATTTAGAATTAGATAGAGAAATTGTAGTTATTGATGATTTAGGTTTGGGGAAAGCAAAATTAAAATATACTTTTTCAGCTTTACTCGCTCAAGCTAATAGTCATACAATTCATCATTATGCGATAATAAATTATATATTGGATCGATTAAATATAGTTATGGATGATGAAAATTTCGGTTATAATCCAACAACACCAAAGCATGTTGTAACTGAATAATTATTTCTTCTTAAACATACTGTTCATGATTATGTTTAAGCCTTTAAAAGCAAAATAGATTGCTAAGGCACAAATTATAATTCCAGAAATAATGAGTGGAATATATAAAGGTTTATCTTCATTTGAAAAACCAATGTAGAGTAGTGTTGGTCCTAAAAACATACCTGCCAACGTAATACCCATAGTTTTTATACCTTTTACTAACAGTTCTTTATCTGTTCTATTCGTTTCCATTTTTATGATTTTGAATTGCTAACCTTACATTTTTGTGTTTTTCAAGTAGTTTTTGTGCGATTTCTTCGGAAACCTGAAGTTCATTCATAATCATTTTTGCACCTCGATTGACTAATTTGTTATTGCTTAATTGCATGTCCACCATTTTATTCCCTTTCACTTTTCCAAGTTGAATCATGGCTGTAGTGCTTATCATATTGAGCACTAGTTTTTGTGCTGTTCCTGCTTTCATTCTAGAACTTCCTGTAACAAATTCAGGACCTACAATGACTTCAATTGGAAATTGAGCAGTTTGTGAAAGCGGACTTTCATGATTGCAAGTAATACAGCCTGTAATGATATTATTTTGATTACAATGTTCTAAGGCGCTTATGACATAAGGCGTGGTTCCTGAAGCTGCTATTCCTACTACGACATCATTTGAATTGATATTATAATGATGTAAATCTTCCCAGCCTTGACTTGTTGAGTCTTCTGCAAATTCAACCGCTTTTCTTATTGCAGAATCACCTCCTGCAATAAGACCGATGACTAAATCATGAGTAACTCCAAAAGTTGGTGGACATTCTGAAGCATCTAAAATACCCAGACGACCACTAGTTCCTGCACCAATATAAAATAAGCGTCCACCAGATTTTAGCTTTTGAACGATTTGTTTTACTAAGCTTTCAATTTGCGGCAAGGCTTTTTCTACAGCTAAAGGCACTGTTTTATCTTCAGTATTTATATTTTTCAATAATTCTGAAACAGACATGTTCTCTAGATGATTATAGTTGGAGTCCTGTTCTGTGGTTTTTATAAATGTCATACTGTAAAACTACGAAATTTTGTTTTGCGTTAGTGATTGAACGGTTTGTTTGAGCTCTTTTTAGTTTATTATAGACCTTTAGACTACGCTCAAGGTGACCACTAAAAAAGCGAGTAGTGAAAGCACGACCAAGACTTTTAGTCTTGGTAACGCCCAAATATTATTCATCAATAACAGTATAGGTAAATTCGGAGACCTCAGACAGTCTGAAGTAGCCAAAAGGAAAATTTTCTGGATTGGTTTGGTTAATACAATTGCCGCGAACGGTTGCTGGTTGCGTTTCAAAAGGTCCGCCACCACCATCGCTAGACTGTTGTAAAAGGACAAACATAAACTCGTAAAAACGTTCGGAAACCCCATGATTTCTAATGATGACACTTTCGCCTGGATCTAAATCTTCTTCGACATAAAATCCGAAAATTTCATTTCCATTTACAAATTCATCTTTAAAGGTGTCTAATGTAGGAGTCACATCTAAGCTAGGGATGAATTCGAAAAAATAATAATTTTCTTCATCTTCAGGGTCTGTAAAAAAGGCCTTGATTTCTGTTTCTTCACCTGTAAAGCCACCTTCAATGTTTTGTTCGACATGTGTAATTTCATTAACAGATTTAAGGGTTTCGGTTGCTGTATATGTATTGCCATCATAAAGAATAGTTAAGGTGTAAGCACCATTTATTTCGGGAATAAAAGTATTATTTTGATAAATACCAGTATCGCCATCTTCAATAAATTGAAACGTATTACTATTTGTATCTGTTATTGTAACAATAGCATTATTGGCAGGAGGAACTTCGCTATCATAAAAAGGTGCAGAGAGACTTATCTTGATGGATTGCTCATTTCCTGAGGTGCCTTTATACCAATCGATGGATGCATCAATAACCAATCTAGGTGTTTCTGTTGGTAAATCGATATCTATGACATCTTCACAAGACCATAAAAAGGTACTAATTAAAATGATAAGAATAAATTTCTTCATGGTTTAAAATTTAAAATTATAAGACACTGAAGGCACTATCCCAAAAATAGAAAGTCTTACAGCTTCATTTGTACCAGTATCTCTGTTTTCTCTAAAACTTATTGATGCAGCATTGCGTCTGTTATAAAGATTATAAACTCCAAAAACCCAATAGCTTTGCCAGCCTTTTTTCTTGTCTGGTTTTGGAGTATAATTTGCCGAAACATCTAAGCGATGGTAGGATGGGAGTCTAAATTCATTTCTGTTTGTATAGCTAGGAATAGTCACTCCATTGTATTCATACTGTCCGTTAGGATAGGTTACTGGTTGTCCTGTTTGAAATAAAAAATTAGCATTTAGCTTCCATTTTTTATTGAGTTCATAACTTCCAGTAAAGGAGACATCATGTGTTTTATCGTATGGAGTGTTATACCAATCACCATTATTAATTCCAGTTTCTATAGTGGTTCTTCCTGGAGTTTGTTGTTCAGATTTAGATAAGGTGTATGCGAGCCAACCTTTAAAGCGTCCTTCGTTTTTTCTGAATAATATTTCTAATCCATAGGCTCGAGCTCTTCCATTTAAAATTACTTGTTCAATAGCATCATTAGCAATTAAATCAGCACCATCTATATAATCGATTCTATTTTTGACTTTTTTATAAAAAGTTTCGACTTCTAATGAAAACAGATTATCCTTAAAGTTTCTAAAATAACCCAAAGCGATTTGATCTAGGATCTGCGGTTTGATATACTTTCCGCTAGGTGCCCAAACGTCTAAGGGAGTAGGTGAGCTTGTATTAGATAATAAGTGTAAATATTGACTTAGTCTGTTATAACTACCTTTTATTGACGAATTTTCATTAAGCTGATAAGCTAATGCCAATCTAGGCTCAAAATTCCCAAAGGATTTTATGGTTTGACTTCTACTGTATGATTCGGTATCTATTGGATCTGCTTTTTCATAAATTTGAAGGTCTTGATTAAAAATGACTGGAGTATCATTTTCATATAGATTCAGCTCTTTCTGGCCTAGTCTTAAGAACGAGCTGTAGCGTAAACCATAAGAAGCAGTTAGTTTTTCGGTAAGCTTGTGTTCAACATCTAAATAGATTGCATTTTCGAAAGCATATTTGTCTATTAATTTTTGAAAGTTAATTCCAGAGGTAGAAGTTGAAGGTTCAATTTCACCAGGATTAAATTTGTGGTAAATACTATTTAATCCATATTGTAATTTTATTTTATCGCTTAAGTAATGTTTGAAATCGTATTTTAAATTAAAATTTCTGATACCTGAATTCCAGTTGAATTCTATAAAATCTAAATTTAGTCCATAGTAATAATCAGAATAAATTAAAGAGAGATTTGAAAATAATTGATCAGAAAACAGGTGATTCCATCTAAAATTTAAAACGGAGTTTCCGTATGTGTTTTCAAAACTATCATTAATACTAAAAACATCTCTTCCGAAGTAACCTGATAGATATACATTATTATTTTTATTGATTTTATAGCTTATTTTAGTGTTTAAATCATAAAAATAAGCGACATTATCAATGTCGAATAAAGGCAAAAATAAATGCGCATAAGATGCTCTTCCACCAAGTAAAAAGGACCCTTTTTCTTTTTTTATTGGACCTTCTACCAATAGTCTGCTAGATACAATTCCTACACCACCATTAGCATGAAAGGCATTACTATTACCTTCTTTTTGATAGATGTCTAAAACCGATGATACGCGTCCGCCATATCTTGCAGGTATTCCACCTTTGTATAATTTCAAATCTTTAATTGCATCGGGATTGAATACCGAAAAGAAACCAAAGAGATGCGATGAATTATAAATGGTCGCTTCATCAAGAAGAATTAAATTTTGATCTGCAGCGCCACCACGAACATTAAAGCCAGAGGAACCCTCTCCAGCATTTGTAACTCCAGGTAATAAGGTAATGGCTTTAATAACATCTGCTTCGCCTAAAACAACAGGGATTTGTTTAATCGTATTAGACGATAAAGCATTAACACTCATTTGAGGTTTTTTAATATTTAACCGTTCTATGTTTTCGGTAATGACAACTTCATCTAAGCTTTCGGAAGCTTCAGCTAAGCTGTAGTTTTTTGTAATGTTTTCGGTAAGGGCAATAGTTTCTATAACATCTCCAAAACCTATATAGCTAATAATGATTTTATAGTTTCCTTCAGGAAGTGTTATGGAGTAAAAGCCATATTCATTAGTTGTTGTTCCTGTTTTTAATTCAGGAATAAGAATATTAACACCAATTAAAGTTTCGTTACTTGCTATTTCTGAGACTGTACCGCTTAATGTGAATTTATTTTGAGAATGTATTGAATTAAAACAGAAAACACTTAATATAAAGAGGATTAAATAGTTGGTTTTTTTGTTCACAGTTTTTTTTGCTTTTGATTGGAATGAATTTACTTTTAAACGTCCTAATTTTTGTTTTCTTGTGCAATCATCTTCTTAATTAAAATAATTTGTCCCAAGTGGTAATGCGTATGTTCTATAATACCATGTAGGTTTCTGTAAAAGTTTCCATATTTAGGATGAGTAAAATCTTGGTTGAGTTTCTCTTCTGGTAATTTTTCAATAAGTCGCACAAAATTTTCGCCATCAATCCAAATTTGGTTTAGCATTTCCTTCCAATCTTTTTGGGATTGTATTGTATGATGTTTAAAACTAAACTCGTCCTTAGCTTGAAGTTGTTGACCTTGTAAAACGTTTTGAACAGCTTTCACATAATAATTAATATGGTTGGCTAAAATGGCTATGGTATTAAAATCGTGTACTTGTTTTGTAGCTTCTTTCCAAGTAACATCTTCAAGAGTGCTTTTGAGATTGACAGTAGTCCAATTACCACCAAAATAAACCTCACGAAAATGTTTAGCTGTTAGTTTAGAAATACTCATTAATGTGGTATTGATATTTCATATAAAAGTATAAAAAAAGCTCCACAAAGGGAGCTTTTTTTATAAACTTAATAATTAATTAATTGTACTTAAAATACGATTAAAAGTCTGGCTAGGTCTCATAATCTTACTCGTTAAAGTGTCATTAGGTTCATAATAACCATCTATGTTTACAGGTTTTCCTTGAACCTCATTGAGTTCATTTACGATTACAGACTCATTTTCACTTAATGATTTGAAAATAGGAGTAAAAGTTGCTTTTAAATCGGCATCTTTATTTTGATTAGCTAAAGCTTCAGCCCAATACATTGCGAGATAAAAATGGCTTCCTCTATTGTCTAGCTCTCCAGCTTTACGAGAAGGTCCTTTTTTGTTTTCTAATAGTTTTTCGGTAGCATCATCTAATGTTTCACCTAAAACTATTGCTCTAGTATTGTTATTGGTTTCTCCTAAATGCTCTAAAGACACAGCAAGTGCCAAAAATTCACCTAACGAATCCCAGCGTAAATGGTTTTCTTCTACTAATTGTTGGACATGCTTTGGTGCAGAACCACCAGCACCAGTTTCAAATAACCCTCCACCATTCATAAGTGGTACAATAGAAAGCATTTTTGCAGAAGTTCCTAATTCTAAAATAGGGAAAAGGTCTGTTAAATAGTCACGTAGTACATTTCCTGTAACTGAAATCGTGTTTTTTCCTTCTTTAACACGTTCTAGTGTGAATTTAGTTGCTTCAATAGGCGATAAAATTCTTAGATCTAATCCAGTAGTGTCATGATTTTTTAAATAAAGAGTAACCTTTTTAATCAGTTCAGCATCGTGAGCTCTATTCTTATCTAACCAGAATACTGCAGGTGTTTGAGATGCTCTAGCTCTTGTTACGGCTAACTTTACCCAATCTTGAATAGGTGCGTCTTTAACTTGACACATACGCCAGATATCTCCAGTTTCTACAGCATGTTCTATTAATGTGTTTCCGTTAGCATCTATAACTTTTACTGTTCCATTATTAGCAATTTCGAAAGTTTTATCGTGAGAACCATATTCTTCAGCCTTTTGAGCCATAAGTCCAACATTAGGAACAGTTCCCATAGTTGTAGGATCAAAAGCACCATGCTCTTTACAAAATGCTATGGTGGCTGTATAAATTCCTGCATAACTACTATCAGGAATCACAGCTTTTGTGTCTTGTTGATTGCCTTCAGCATTCCACATTTGACCTGAAGTTCTTATCATTGCAGGCATTGATGCATCAATAATTACATCGCTTGGTACATGAAGGTTAGTTATTCCTTTATCACTATTAACCATCGCGAGGTCTGCATTATTTTTAAATAGTGCTTTTATATCTGCTTCAATATCTTTGCGCTTATCTTCTGATAATTCTTGAAGTTTACTAACAAGATTTCCAAATCCATTGTTTACATCAACGCCTAAGTCATCAAAAGTGCTTCCATATTTTTTAAAAAGATCGGCAAAAAAGACACGTACAGCATGACCAAAAATAATAGGATCACTAACTTTCATCATAGTTGCTTTCATGTGTAATGAAAAAAGCACACCTTGTTTTTTAGCATCGGCAACTTGTTCTTCTAAAAAGCTTAATAAGGCTTTCTTACTCATGACTGTTGCATCAATAATTTCACCTTCAATAAGGGCTAGATTTTCTTTTAAAATAGTATCATTTCCATTTGTGTCAGAGTGGACAATACTAATACTAGTAGCCTGATCTATTGTTACAGATTTTTCATTATGAGCAAAATCACCATGTGTCATGGTCGAAACATGAGTTTTAGAGTCTTTACTCCAAGCACCCATTCTATGTGGATTTTTCTTAGCGTAATTTTTTACAGCTTTAGGAGCACGACGATCAGAGTTACCTTCACGTAGTACAGGGTTTACTGCACTTCCTTTAACTTTATCGTATTTTGATTTTATACTTTTTTCTTCGGCAGTCTCAGGCTCGTCGGGATAATTAGGGAGGTTGTAGCCTTTATTCTGTAATTCTTTTATAGCTGCTTTTAGTTGTGGTACAGAAGCACTAATATTTGGTAATTTAATAATGTTGGCCTCAGGCTTTTTAACTAATTCACCTAATTCTGCTAAGGTGTCATTAACACGTTGGTCTTCTGGTAATATATCAGAAAATACAGCTAAAATTCTTGCTGCTAAAGAAATGTCTCTAGTTTCTACTTTTACTCCTGCAGAGTTTGTGTAAGCTTGTACTATTGGTAAAAAGGAGTGCGTCGCTAAAGCAGGCGCTTCATCTGTTTTTGTGTAAATTATTGTAGAAGGTTTTATCATGTGTTAAGATTTTTCAGAATTATAATTACTTTAATTTAAAGCGTTGCAAATATACAAAAAACAGCTTGTTTTTAGAAGTAAGTTATAAGTAGATGACTAAGAATTATAAAGTCTGCAACAGTGCTTTATATTTCTTGCATAATTATGATTATTCAATACAAATATTGTACATACTTAAAAGGCCAGAAAGATTTTCTGTACTAAATTTCGCCCCTTTTAGTTTGTTGTTTTCTGGATGGATACTAAAATTGGTAGCTGTGGTGAAGTCCGCTTTTTCTAAAGTACTGTATTTAAAAATAGCGTGAGACAAATCGCAATTTTTAAATGTGGCTAAAGTTAAATCTGTTTCAGTAAAATCTGAAGACTGTAGAGCGCAAGAATTAAAAAGGGTGTGTTTAAGATTAAGCGTATTAAACGAAGCAAAGCTTAAATTACAATTGTTAAAATGTAATTCAAGTAAAAAACGGTCACAATTAAAAAAAGGAAAACCGACCATTTTACAATTTGTAAAGGTCACATTTTTTAGTGCAGTGTTTTTTGTTTTTACATTACTTAAGT
Organism: Lacinutrix iliipiscaria; assembly: GCF_042686125.1. Classification (NCBI taxonomy): domain Bacteria; kingdom Pseudomonadati; phylum Bacteroidota; class Flavobacteriia; order Flavobacteriales; family Flavobacteriaceae; genus Lacinutrix; species Lacinutrix iliipiscaria. Next base: position 547,524 of record NZ_JBHUOV010000002.1, on the reverse strand, counting down.
TGCAATCTTTAAATTCACATTCTAAAAAGGAAAAATTTGCTAGATAGCAATCTGTAAACATACAGTTTATAAACGTGCAGTTGTCATATTCGGCTTTTTGAAAAGTGCTTATTGTAAAATCAATATTTTCAAAAACTTTATCATTAATAAAGGGCAGATTCATTATTCAGATTTATTGTAAAAATATGGAAAGTCTATAAAACATAAAAGCCATATCACTTAGAACTTAATCTATATTGACATGGCTTTCTTTGAACTAGTTTTACATGATCTATTTAACATTTCTGTTAACCTCAGTTTAAAACTCACATTTTAAACCTTTTCAATTCAAGCATCACTATTTCAATAAAACATTTTATGTTGTAACTTTCAAAATGTATTGACCTGTTACTAAAATGTTTCTGTTAATTGCTTTTCTTGATGTCTAAATCATTCATGTTTCACTTGCGTGTTACATGCTTTTTCAAACATTGCTTCCATTCACAGTCTTTACTTTCGTTTAAACTCCTACCAGAAACTTTCAGTTTCACTAGTTACTATCTGCCTAAACATATAGCACTTTTTAAAACGTCATGACTTATTAGCTTTTACATGCATACACATGAGGCTTCAAAATCTCAAAAAACAATTATAATAAAGAACGTTACTTTATAGAATTCAACTTTTCATTCCTTTAAACAGAAAACTCACAGATGTGATGTTTAATTCTTTAGCTAATATAGTGTAAGAACTTAAAAATGCAAATTTTTCAAGCTATTAGATATCAACTACTTATGAACTGTAGTTATTAACTTTTGTTAATAAAAAAAGCCCTGATAATTCAGGGCTTTTCATAATTATTAAACGTTTATTAACGTCTTTTTTCTGTAATTCTAGCTTTCTTACCAGTAAGTCCTCTAAAGTAAAAGATACGTGCACGACGTACTTTACCTCTTTTGTTAACTTCTACCTTTTGTAAAGCAGGTAAGTTTACTGGAAATATACGTTCTACACCAACTGTTCCAGACATTTTTCTAATGGTAAATGTCTCAGATGATCCAGTGCCTCTGCGTTGTAAAACAACACCTCTAAAGAACTGTGTACGTACTTTGTCTCCTTCTCTAATTTCGTAATATACTGTAATCGTGTCTCCAGCGCCAAACTCTGGAAGGTCTTTTCTTGTTACAAACTCGTCTTGTACAAATTTTACTAAAGATTCCATCTTTATATGTTTTAATAGTTATTTCAAGATAACATTCACGATTCTCGCCAGAGGTTAACCCAAAAAGTGGTGCAAAAATAAGTATTAATTACTAATGTGCAATATTTTATTTTATTTTTTTAGTGTTCCCTAAAGGCTAAGCTTTAGGTCAGGCTATTCGCTGTATCTTTTGCTATGCAAAAGGATGCCGCTGCTATCCTTAACACGTTACATAATTATTTTTCCTTAATAGGTATATAAACGTCTTCTTCAGAGTCTGGATGATTGTTCTTGTATTTAGCTCCTAGTACATTAAAATGTGGTCTATGGTCTAATTCGTAATTAGATTCTGGTAGCCATTCAGTAAGAATAGTATTCATAAAACTTCCAAATCCGTTGGCTAACCCTTTATAGTTAAATATGGCATATAAACCTTCATTCAAGTTTAAAGTTTGCATGTTTTCAAGATGGGTTTCAGTAGTAGAGACTTCTAATGCAGCCCATTTTATAAACGAATGGTTCGGATTAAAGTTTTTAAAATAGGAGTGGTCATAAACCATAACTTCAAATATATCTGTACTTACGGTATTTTCTATTTGCTTACTCAAAGGCATAAAACCTGAAAAAAGTTCATGGGTTTTATTATTAACCAATGACATTTCAATAACATGACCGACTAATTGTTTTTGTGGAATTAATTCTATTCTAGGTTGCATAATTAATCGTCTAATAAATCAGGTCTTCTATTTTTAGTGCGTTGATAGGCTTGTTCTTCACGCCATTTTTCAATTTTTGAATGGTTGCCACTAAATAGTAACTCAGGCACTTTCCAACCTTTGTAATCTCTAGGTTTTGTATAAATAGGAGGCGCTAATAAATTATCTTGAAACGAATCGGTTAAGGCAGATGTTTCATTACCAAGCACACCAGGAATCAATCGTATGATAGCATCGCATAGCACAGCAGCTCCTAATTCGCCACCTGAAAGTACATAATCTCCAATGGAAATTTCTCGAGTAATAAAATGATCTCGAACACGTTGATCTACACCTTTATAATGTCCACAAAGGATAATAATGTTGCCTTTTAATGACAATTGATTGGCCATGCTTTGATTTAAGGGTTCGCCATCAGGAGTCATATATATAATTTCATCATAATCACGTTTTGCTTTTAACGCAGAAATGCATTTGTCAATTGGTTCGATCATCATGACCATTCCAGCACCACCACCAAACTGTGTGTCGTCAATAGACTTGTAATTATCGCTAGTATAATCACGTAAATTATGAAAATGAACCTCTACCAAATCTGCTTCAATTGCGCGTTTAAGAATAGAAGCTTCAAAAGGACTTTTTAATAATTCAGGTAAAACGGTTATGATGTCAATGCGCATAATTCCTATTTATAGTTTACAAAGATGCGAAGAATAAGATGAATAATAAAAATTACTTATCTGCACAGGTCCAAAAAAAACTTAAATCAGAATCAGGTTGAAAGCCTAGACGTTGATATAAATGTTGTGCTGGATTATCAAAAGCCGTTTGTATGATTAAACCATTATAGTTTTTTTCAATGCATAAGGCTTTGGCTTTTTCAATTAATGCTGCGCCAATTCCTTTATTCCTGTGTTTAGAGTCTATGTACAAATCATTTAACAAATAAATTGGTTGCATTGCTACCGAAGAAAACAAGCCATATAATTGAGTGAACCCAACAGCAACGTCATTAATATATGCTATATAAATAACGGAGTCTCGGTTTTTTAAACGGGACTGAAGAAATATTTTAGCAGCTTCATAATCGGATTCTTGTTTATAAAAAACGCGATAACCATCGAATAATAGAACAAGAGCTTCTAAATGTGAAATTTCAGCCTTAATAATTTTCATCTTGTATGTTTTTTAAATAGATATAAAAACAAAAAATCTGTAACATGAAATTACAGATTTTTAATTAGTGTTTAGAGCACAATAAATGTGACTAGCTATTAGGTTTTTGTTTATTTAACTCGTCTTGAAGTTGTCGTCTAACTTTTTGTTCGCGTTCTAGAGCGACTTTTCTATGCTCTTCGAATTCTTCTTCAATTTCAGCTAAAGCTCTATTGGCGTCTCTAGTAATACTATTGCTGTTTTTAAATTTATAAATAAAAAGTAATAACAAGGCTAATAAGCCACCAATAATAGACCACATTAAGACATTATAGCCAGATTTACTCATCTGTATTCCAAATAGAGACATGCTGTTTTTTTCAATATTTGTTTGATCTAAAGTGTCTTGTGTATTCGTTAAACTCGCTTTTAAAGATGAAATCTCTTTAGCTTGGCTGTTTACAATAGCTTGAGTTTCTGCTAAGTTTTTATGAATTGTTTTTAAAGAATCAATAGTATGAGCTCTTAAAGTAAGAAACATGCTACGCTTAACAGCTTCGTAGGGCTGACCATTAGTGCCTTTAAAGTTTCCAGATTTCCTTAAAATATATTCGAATTGGTTGTCAATAGTACCACTATTTAAAGACAATTGTTCTTCTTCCGAATCATTTTGGGCTTGTGTTGTAAATGTAAAAAGTGATATAGACAATAATAGCACTATAAATTTCACGTTATTCATTTGGAAAGGGTGTTTGGTTAATTGTTTTACGAAAATAACAAAATATGTTTAGTTTGAAACGTTTTAAATGAAAAGCCTCACAAAAATGTGAGGCTAAATGATATACGTTAATAATAAAAATTTAGATGTTTATTATTAATAATAAGTATGACGTCTAACTTTAGAAATGTATTTAGCTAAACGTATAACTTGATGACTATATCCATATTCATTATCATACCAAATGTATAATAGCGTATTTTTACCATCAGCTCTAACAATAGTCGCTTTACTGTCGTAAATTGATGGCGCAGAACTTCCAACGATATCACTTGATACTAATTCATCACTTAGTTCATATTTTATTTGTTCAACTAAATCCCCTTCTAAGGCATATTTTTTCATGATGGTATTTATACCTTCTACAGAAGTTGGATTTTCTAATTCTAAGTTTAAGATAGCTAATGAACCATTTGGTACAGGAACTCGAATAGCATTCGATGTTAATTTTCCTTCTAAACTTGGCAATGCCTTAGCTACGGCGCTTCCAGCACCTGTTTCAGTAATAACCATGTTTAATGCTGCTGCACGACCACGACGATACTTCTTATGGAAATTATCGACTAAGTTTTGATCATTTGTATATGCATGAATAGTTTCTAAATGTCCAGATTTAACTCCAAAAGAATCTTCCATTGCTTTTAAGATTGGAGTAATGGCATTAGTTGTACAAGACGCTGCAGAAAAAATATCTACTTGATCAGGATGATGATCGTTATGATTAACACCATGAACAATATTTGGCACACCTTTCCCTGGAGCAGTCAGTAATACTTTATCAGCACCTTTTGATTTTAGGTGTCTGCTTAATGCTTCATGGTCTCTAAAAGCACCAGTGTTATCAATCACTAAGGCATTGTTAATACCATATGTAGTATAATCAATATCTTCAGGTGCATTAGCAGAAATAATGTTTACTGTTGTACCATTAATGATTAACGCGTTATTTTCAGCATCAATAGCAACGGTTCCTAAAAAATCACCATGAACAGAATCATTACGTAATAAAGAGGCTCTTTTTTCTAAAACAGTAGCATCGATTGCGCCACGAGTTACGATGGCTCTTAAACGCAACTGATTTCCTTTTCCAGCTTTAGTCATTAACTCACGAGCAACTAAACGACCAATTCTTCCAAAGCCATAAAGCACGACATCTTTAGGTTGAATGGAGTTGTTCTTGCTGGCATCTTTAAGTTTATCAGCAACAAATGCTGTAGCATTATTGTATTGCTTATCTTCTAAATGATATTCATAAGTTAATTTTCCAATATCTAGTTTAGCAGGAGGAAGGTCTAGCGTGTTTATAGCTTGCGCAATTTCTACTGAGTCAAAAATTGAGATTGGTTTTTGTACAAATTCGCAGGCATATTCATGTAAATTTAAAATTTCGCTTACGTTTCTATCAATAAGTTGGTTTCTGAAAATCACCAGTTCAATAGATTTGTCATACCAAAGGTCGCTAACAATTTTGATGAATTCAACAGTAGCTCTACGTCTATCTGCTTGAAAAGCTAATTCGCTTTCATAAGTTTCGTTAATAGGCATTGTTATAATGTTTTGTGTGTTGTTAATTATTTTCAACTCAGTTAATTGTTAAGTTGAATTTGGATGCAAAAGTAACATATTTCAAACGTTTTCGTGATTAATTTTTTAAAAAAAATAAAGACGCTCTAGACTGTTCTAGAGCGTCTTAAAAAAATATTTTTAAAACGGCTTATCTAAAGTTATAACGCTCTGTTTCTCCTTTAGAGTTTATAAGTTCTATACGTAATAATTCATTAGGTTGCCTATTCGTTAATACATTTTGAACGTCGTCTATGTTATAGACTTTTTTGTTGTTTATTGCAGTAATAATATCACCTTCTTGTACACCATTACTCATCCAATATCTTAAATATTCTTTGTTAGAGGTTAATCGTGCTATTTTTACGCCATTTTTTGTCTTGTATTGTCTTAAGTCTTTATCTTTAGCATTCTTGATGATACCAATAATAGGGACTGTTAAGGTTTCGTTTTTAAATAACGTAACTGGGATTTCTTTTTTCACTCCATTTCTTAATACAGTAACGTTAATCACATCATTCGGGCTTTTAGAATTTAAGAAGCCACGTAAATCTGAGAACTTACTAATCTTAACATGATCTAATTTCTGAATAATATCGCCACTTTTTAACCCAGCGATATCAGCACCAGAATCTTCTTCAACTTCATCAATATAGAACCCTTCTGTTGTGTTAAGTCCAAATTTTTCAGCATACCCTGAGCTCACAGAACCACCTCTAACACCGAGTATTCCATTTTGTACGTTACCAAATTCCATGATATCCTGAACTACTTTTTTAGCAATATTACTAGGTACCGCAAATGAATAACCAATATAAGATCCGGTTTGAGAAGAGATTGCAGTATTTATTCCAACCAAATCACCATTAGTATTTACTAAAGCACCTCCAGAGTTTCCTGGATTTACAGCAGCGTCGGTTTGAATAAATGATTGGTTGTTAAAGCCAGATAAGTCTCTCGATTTTGCACTAATAATTCCTGCAGTAACAGTTGAGGTTAAATTAAAAGGGTTGCCAACAGCTAAAACCCATTCACCAATTTTTGCTTGATCGCTATCACTAAAAGCGGTAAATGGTAAGTCTTCATCAGCTTCAATTTTAATTAATGCAATATCAGTTTTATCGTCAGAACCTATAATTTTAGCCTCATAAGTTTTATTGTTGTTTAGTGTAACAGATAAGGCTCTTGAACCATCAATAACATGGTTATTTGTAATAATATAGCCATCTGGAGAAATAATAACGCCAGATCCAGAACCAATTTGGGCACGTTGTGGTTGTCTTCCAAAGAATAAATCTTCAAAAGTCATAGCGCCTGAATTTATAGTTGTATTTTTCACATGAACTACAGTGTGAACGGTTTTCTCTGCAGCAATAGTAAAATCCACTTTAGGCAAAGCCTTTGCAGCTCCAGGATAATTTACTGGAACCATAAAAGGATGTTCTTGGCTTTCTTGTTGTGTAATCGTTTTGTCTTGTTCAATAAAAGTTTTGTATGCACCAAGAGTTAAAGCTCCTCCTAATGCTGAAACAAATAATAGGGATAAAATCTTCTTCATAATATTTCTGTTTAGTAAAAAAGTTTAACGATTAAAATTAATTATTTGTTGCTTTTGAAAATGAACTTTAACGATGATTTAACATCATAAATTACAGTTTAATATTACTATATTTGTTGTTCGATAAAAGCTCTATGTCAAACACTTTTTATAAATATCAAGGTACTGGTAACGATTTTGTAATGATTGATAATCGTTTAGGATTCTTTAATAAAAGTGATGTAAAACGCATTTCTTTTTTGTGTGATAGACGTCTTGGGATTGGTGCCGATGGTTTGATATTGCTAGAAAATCATGATACAGCTGATTTCAAAATGGTCTATTTTAATGCAGATGGAAATGAAAGTTCAATGTGTGGCAATGGTGGACGATGCATTACCGCATTCGCCAAATATTTGGGCATTATAAAGGATAAAGCGATTTTTGAAGCTATTGATGGTTTACACAAAGCTATTATTGAAGATGACATTATTAAGTTGCACATGCAAAATGTAGATGTAGTTGAAAAGTATTCTACGCATGTTTTTCTTAATACAGGTTCGCCACATCATGTACAACTTGAATCACATTTAAAAGATTTAGACATTAAAACGGAAGGGTCTAAAATTCGTTTCGGAGCACCTTATAACAAAGCTGGAACAAATGTTAATTTTGTATCCAAACAATCTGATGACATATTTGCTGTAAGAACTTATGAAAGAGGCGTTGAAGATGAAACCTTATCCTGCGGAACAGGTGTTACTGCTGTAGCCTTGGCGATGCATTATATTGGAGAAACAGAAAAAAACCTCATTAGTCTTGAAACTCCTGGAGGACTACTTAAGGTATCATTTCATAAAAATGAAGAAGGTTATGAAAATATTTGGCTTATTGGTCCAGCAGTACAAGTATTTAAAGGCACATTGTCATGATTACATTAAAAGGCGAATATATTTATTTACGTGCGTTAGAGCCTGAAGACTTAGACTTTATCCATACTATTGAAAATGATGAAAGCCTTTGGGAAGTCAGTAATACACAAACGCCATATTCTAAATATTTAATTAAACAGTATTTAGATCATGCGCATAAAGACATATATGAAGTCAAACAATTAAGACTCGTAATTTCCAATTATGATGATGAAGCTCTTGGCCTGATAGATATTTTTGATTTCGATTTCAAGAACCGAAGAGCAGGAATAGGCATTTTGATCAAAGAAAACGAAAACAGACAAAAGGGTTATGGCGCAGCAGCTTTAAAACTGTTAGTCGATTATTGTTTTACTCACTTAGATTTGCATCAGTTATATTGTAATATTTCTGAGGACAATGCACTAAGTGTTAAGCTCTTTACTAATCAAGGTTTTGAAAAAATTGGATTGAAAAAAGACTGGAATATTATTAACGGAAAATTTAAAAACGAATATATTTTTCAACTCATTAATAAATAAATGTACTTTAAAAAAATACTTCTCGCAGTAGCTATAATTGGCTTAATCATCGCAGCATTTTTTGCGAATTTTGTCTATAAAGCCATGTTTAAACCTAATACCGCTTTTAATAATGAAGAAGCTTACGTTTATATTCCTAACCATGCTAATTATAATGAGGTTAGAACACAACTAATTCCGCTTTTACAAGACATGGATGCTTTTGATGCTTTAGCTCAAAGAAAGAAGTATAGTACCAATATAAAAGCTGGAAAATATGTCATAAAAAAGGGCATGAGTAATAACGAAATTATTAACTCTATTCGAAGCCAGAATTTACCTATAAAAATAGCATTTAATAATCAGGAAAATCTTGAAAAATTGGCTGGTCGTATTGCGACACAAATTGATGCTGATAGTATAAGTTTATTGCAATCTATGAAGGATAAGACCTTTTTAGAGGAAAGTGGATTTTCTGATCAAACAGCTTTAGGAATGTATATTCCTAACAGTTATGAGTTTTTCTGGAATACTTCAGCAGAAGCCTTTAGAGCGCGCATGTTAAAAGAGTATAAGCGCTTCTGGAATGCTGAACGTGTTTCAAAGGCTAAAGCTTTAAATTTTAGTAAAGACGAAGTTATGACTTTAGCATCCATAGTTCATGAAGAATCTAAACAAGCTAGTGAACAACCTCGAATTGCTGGCGTTTATTTAAATAGAATTAGAATAGGAATGCCTTTACAGGCAGATCCAACATTAAAATTTGCAGCTTATCAATTGCCTAAATACAAAAACACAGTTATTAAACGCGTTTTAAATGTTCATAAAGAAATTGTCTCTCCTTATAATACTTATAAAAATTTAGGATTGCCTCCTGGTCTTATTGCCATGCCTGATATCTCAGCAATTGATGCCGTTTTAAATGCTGAAAAACATAATTACTTATACTTTTGCGCTGATGCCAAAAAAATGGGCTATCATAAGTTTGCTAAAACCTTAGCTCAACATAATGTAAATGCTAGAGAATATCAGCGATATTTGTCTTCACAAGGTATAAACAGATAATTTTGAAGAGCCTTTTATATATACTTGCTATTTGTTGTTTAGCTACAAGTGCGTATTCTCAATCTAAAGTTAATACCTTCCTTACACCTAGTGATACATTAAATAAACCAAGACGAAATGCTTTAGTTATCTCGGAAGTATCAATCATTGGTTTGTCTTTAGTTGGATTAGATCAATTATGGTATGCCGATTACGAGCGCTCTAAACTTCACACGCTTAATGATAATAATGAATGGTTACAAATGGATAAGCTAGGCCATGCATTTACATCATATCAAATGGGTCGTTTAGGTGCAAATCTATTAGAGTGGACAGGTGTTAGTGAAAATCATCAGCTTATTTATGGAGCGACTTTAGGTTTTGGTTTTTTGACAGTAGTTGAAGTTTTTGATGGGTTTTCTGAAGAATGGGGCTTTTCTTGGGGCGATATGATTTCCAATGCTGCTGGAACAGGATTGTATGTTGGACAAGAGTTATTATGGAAAGAACAGCGAATTGCCTTAAAGTATTCATTTCATCAAACTCAATTTGCTGCTCAGCGTCCAGATAAATTAGGAAACGGACTTTTAGAAGAAATGCTTAAAGATTATAACGGACAAACCTATTGGTTAAGTGCAAACGTTAGCTCTTTTTTTAAAAATGAAAAGATACCTAAGTGGATCAATGTTGCATTTGGTTATGGGGCAGAAGGTATGTTAACTGGAACGAATGAATCTATAGATGGTATGTTTGTTAATCAAGACCGTAAACGACAGTTTTATTTAAGTCTTGATGTAGATTTAACCCGAATTAAGACTCAGTCTCACCTCTTAAAGACTGTTTTTGGGGTTCTAAATGTGATAAAATTACCCTTTCCAACAGTGGAGTTCAACGATAAAAATGACATAAAATTTCACGCTATATACTTTTAAATGCACTTAAGCGACTAATTTTTGACTCAAAAGCATTAACATTTAATATTGAAGTCTTAACCTACTAAATTGTTGATTTTCAGGATTCAAATAAAATATGTATATTTGCACGCCGAAAAAATCGAATGATTTATTTATTAATTATTAACTAATAAATTATGTTATGATAAAAAATATAGGAAAGTTCGCTCTATTACTATTGATCTGCACATTATTGAAGTTTTCGGTTTCTTCGAAAAAGTTTGCTAATGTTATAAACTCTGAAGAAAATTCAAACACTTCAATTAGTATTTCACAACAATATTTTGCCTTTAACACTAAACCGTTAGATTTTAATCCAAATTTAGGAAAGTCTTTTGTTGGTTTTAAAGAAGCATTAGCTTTTAAAGAGTCTAGAGGTGATTACTTTGTCGTGAATAAATTCGGTTATTTAGGAAAATACCAATTTGGTAAAGAAACTTTAAAAATGATTGGTATTTATAATCCTAATCAATTTTTACAAGATCCTGAGTTACAAGAGAAAGCTTTTATTGCTAATGCTCAACGTAACAAATGGATTTTACGTCGAGATATTAAACGCTTTAATGGAATGACTATTAATGGTGTTCTTGTTACAGAGTCTGGTATTTTAGCAGCTGCTCATTTAGCTGGTCCTGGAAGTGTAAAAAAATATTTGAGAAGTTACGGAGAAACTGGTTTTAAAGATGCTTTTGGTACTTCTATACAACATTATATGAAAAAGTTTTCTGGTTATGATACATCATCAGTAAAACCTAATCAAAAAGCCAAAGCGACTACAGTATAGTTTTTAGCTTTTATGAATTATAAAAATGGTTGGTCTTTTATGAAGGTCAACCATATTTTTTTTCCAATCACTTATGGTTTTGGTTTTAATAAATTCAGTTGGTAATGTGATATCACAAGCGATACATAAGTGTGTATTGTTTCCTAAAGACTGACAGATGTCTTCTAGCATTTTATTATTACGATACGGAGTTTCAATAAAAATTTGTGATTGATTTTTTTCAAATGATATTCGCTCTAAGCGCTTTAGTTCTTGTTTTTTTTCATTTTTATCAATAGGAAGATAACCATTAAAAGTAAAACTTTGTCCATTCATTCCAGAACTCATGATGGCTAATAGAATAGAAGAAGGGCCTACTAAAGGTACCACTTGTATGTTTTTATCGTGAGCTATTTTAACAACATCTGCTCCTGGGTCTGCGACACCAGGACAACCAGCTTCAGAAAGTAAGCCTATATTTTTTCCTTGAAAGCAAGGTTCTAAAAAAAAGGGAAGCTCATGAGTATCAGTAAACTTATTTAAATGAAATATAGTGAGTGCTGATTGCTGTTTTTTTGGTTGAATACTTTTTATAAAGCGTCTTGCTGTTTTTTCGTTCTCTACAATAAAAACATCAACATGTTCAATAACTTTTTTTATTGAAATAGGTAAAACTTCTAAAGGTGCATTATCTCCTAATGTTGTAGGGATTAAGTATAATTTACCAATATTCTTGTTCATTAATTTTTGATGAGTTTAGTTGTTTGTTTTCTTCCATCTGTAGTAGTGACTTCAACTAAATAAAATCCAGATAACATCGATTTGGTTGAAATGCTTGTCATGTTTTCAGTTGGATTGTTAATAGAGGATATACGCTTTCCATGGAGGTCAAAAACATGAATCGTTTTGATGTTTATTGAAGCAATAGAATTGTCAATAATCAAAACATCATTAACAGGGTTTGGATATATTTTAATATCTGAAAGTGATGCTTCTGAAACACTTAATTCTGCATCTATAATTTTGTAAATATCTCCAGAACTTAATCCAGCTATATATATTTCACCATTAATATCTTCACCAAAACCTGACCAATTGTTACCTGTATATTGTTCAGTAAATGACATGTTCCAATTGGTACCATCAAATTCTAAGATGCCAATTTCGCTACTACAATAATCAGCAAAAAAGTATAAGCCACTCAGTGTAGGTTGTGCAGTACCTCTATATCTATAACCGCCAGTGATAGAGCATTTTGATGGACCACTACTTGAGTGCGTATATTCTGCTACTGGGAATTGTAGAGTAGAAGGATCAGGACAGTCCGATAAGTTGTAACTCGAATTACCTTCGTAACAACGCCACCCATAGTTTATTGCTGGACTAGTTCCAGACACCATGTTAATTTCTTCAATTTCATTTTGACCAACATCAGCAATCCAAACTTCACCAGTATCTCTGTCAAAAGAAAAACGCCATGGATTTCTTAATCCGTAAGACCAAATTTCCTGAACAAGTGATGTGCTTCCAAATAATGGGTTGTCGGCAGGAATCGCATAATTATTGCCATCGCTAGTATTATCAACATCTATTCTTAATAATTTGCCTAAAGGAGTACTTAAATCTTGAGCTCGGTCTCCAGGATCTCCGCCAGAACCACCATCACCTGTAGCAATATACAAATAGCCATCATTTGGGCCAAAGGCCAAATCTCCACCATTATGATTTCCAAAGGGTTGGTCAATAGTCATTAGTATTAATTCTGAACTTGGATCTGCTGTGTCTGAAGTTGGTGAGTTGGCAGTAAATCGAGAGACTACAGTATCTCCAGAATTATTAGTGTAGTTTACATAAAAATAACTGTTAGCACTATAGTTTGGGTGAAAAGCCAATCCAAGTAAACCGCTTTCTCCACCACCAATAGTTAATGGATCAATATCTAAAAAAGGAGTTGCATTCAGGTTGCCATTTTCATCAAGTATTTGAATAGTGCCTCGTCTTTCAACTACAAACAGTCTGTCGTCTCCAGCATGTTTAATGCTAACAGGGTTGCTTAAACCAGTAGCAAAAGCTTCAATTTCTATATCCTGAGCATAGATTTGAATAGCTATTAAAGCTATAATAAGTGTAATTGAATTCTTCATTATTATGTGTTTTAGGAAGTCATGATTTTTTTAAAATTACAAAAAAAACATGGAATGGGTTGGTGTTGAGTGTTTTTACCCAAGCGTAACTTTCTCTTTTATAACGTCTGTTGCTTCATCAAGCATTTTAAATACGTTCTCAAACCCTTGATTACTATCGTGATATGGGTCAGGGACGTCGTAATTTTGATTAGGATAAACTTCGTTTAAAATAAGCTTAACTTTAGCAATATCATTTTCGTTTCGAGCTAATTTAACAACGTTCTTAAAATTAGAGTTGTCCATCACATAAATTAAATCAAAAGCATCAAAGTCATTTACTGAAAATTGCCTACCACGTTGATTGGTGATGTCAATACCATATTTTGAAGCAACAGCAATAGAGCGTTTGTCGGGCAAATCGCCAACATGATAATTGCCTGTGCCAGCAGAGTCAATTATAAATTGATCATTTGAAAGCTTTGAACGTAAAATACCTTCTGCTAAAGGAGAGCGACAGATATTTCCTAAGCAAACCATGAGAATTTTAGTCATTTGTAAAAGGAAGTTATACCGAAAGCTTTTTAGTTAAATCTTCGACGTATTTTCTAAACTGCTTATCTGTAGACGATAAGTTGTCAACAGTTTTACAAGCATGAAGAACCGTAGCATGGTCACGCTTACCAATTTGAGAACCAATACTCGCTAAAGAAGCTTTAGTGAATTTTTTAGCAAAAAACATCGCTAATTGTCTTGCTTGAACAATGTGACGCTTTCTTGTTTTAGATTGAAGAGTATCCACATCCATTTGAAAATAATCAGAAACTATTTTTTGAATGTAATCTATAGACACTTCGCGTTTAGTGTTTTTCACAAATTTCTCTACAACTTGCTTAGCTAGCTCAATTGTGACTTCTTTTTTGTTAAAAGAGGATTGTGCAATTAATGATATGATTGCACCTTCAAGTTCACGAATATTCGTCTTTATATGTTTTGCAACATATTCAATGATGTCATTTGGTAATTCAACACCATCACGATACAATTTATTTTTAAGAATTGAAACGCGTGTTTCAAAATCTGGACTTTGTAATTCAGCAGAAAGCCCCCATTTAAATCTTGACAATAGACGTTGCTCGATATCTTGCATGTCTACAGGTGCTTTGTCACTCGTTAAGATGACTTGCTTTCCGTTTTGGTGTAAGTGGTTGAAAATATGGAAGAAAACATCTTGTGTTCCTGTTTTTCCAGATAAGAATTGCACATCATCAATAATTAAGATGTCAATAATTTGATAAAAATGAATAAAGTCGTTTCTATTATTCTTTTTTACAGAATCTATATATTGTTGAGTGAATTTTTCAGCAGAAATATAAAGAACCGTTTTTTCTGGGTATTTATCTTTTATATCAACACCAATTGCATGTGCTAAGTGTGTTTTTCCTAAACCAACACCTCCAAAAATTAATAAAGGATTGAATGATGTGCCACCAGGTTTGCTCGCCACTGCTAATCCAGCACTTCTGGCTAAACGATTTGAATCGCCTTCCAAAAAGTTTTCAAAACTGTAATTAGGATTGAGCTGAGATTCAATTTTTACATTTCTAATTCCAGGAATAATAAAAGGATTTCTTAACTCAGGATTTTTATTATTTAAAGGAATATCAACTTCCTGCGATTTAACAGCAGATCTATTTGAGCTAGGAATTTTCTCTGTAAACGGTTGTTTGTTTCCGTAAGTGTTTTCCATTTTAATAATGTAAACAAGCTTAGCGGTTTCACCTAACTCTTTGGTTAGAGCTACTTTTAAAATTTTCACATAATGCTCTTCAAGCCATTCGTAAAAGAATTTACTTGGAACTTGAATACTTAATGCGTTTTCAGCAAGTTTTACTGCAATGATTGGCTCAAACCATGTTTTATATGCTTGCGGTTGAATATTATCTTTTATAAAATCAAGACAATTATTCCAAACCGATTGCGCAGTAACACTCATTCTTTTAGGGTGAAATTTATAGTTAGTAAAAAAAAGAGGAATTAGTTTCCTCTGGTTGTTTTATAGCGTGGCAAATATGTGAACAAAATTCTAAAAAAAAAAATCTTTTCCTATTGAATATTAAGAATTTTTTTCGCATGTTTAATCCGTTACCGAAACTACAAAAAAATATTGATATATGCATATGAAAGCTCACGAAATTTTCATAAGAATTAGATATGGTGAAACCGATCAAATGGGTGTTGTGCATCATGGTAATTACGCATTATATCTAGAAATGGGTAGGACAGAATGGTTAAGAGCGTTTGGAATTTCCTATGATGAAATGGAAAAAAATGGTGTTATGCTTCCTGTAATTTCGATGGCTTTAAATTTCAAAAAATCAGCTTATTACGATGAGGTTATTAAAGTGAAAACCCAACTCAAAAAAACACCTTCTGTAAAAATAGAATTTGAATATGAAATCTCAAATGAAGCTGGCGAAATTTTAGTAGAAGCAAATACAGTTTTAGCTTTTGTGAATATGAAAACCAAACGCCCAATGAAATGTCCTGATTATATTTTAGATCAACTTTAAAGTAGAAGTTTATATTTCTTCAATTTTTATTTCAAACAGATGGTCAAAAATTTCAAATATAGAATTGGCTTCTTTTTGACGTACAGAAATATAAATTTTACAATCTAATTCTAAAACTTGATGCGTAACATTTAAGTTTTTCTCTTTTATTATACGCATCACCTTATTCATATTTTTATAAGCAAATGAAAGACAGTATTCTATGTTAATGGTTTTTTCTACAATCTTTGAAGCTTCTAAAGCCATCTGAGCTCCAGTTCTATAGGCATTTATTAAACCGCCAACACCAAGTTTCACACCTCCAAAATAGCGCACAACTACAACAAGAATATTCGTTAATTCAAAAGATTGAATTTGTCCGTAAATAGGCATTCCAGCACTATTATTAGGTTCTCCATCATCATTGGCTCTATAAGAGAGCTTGTTAGCTTCGGTGCCTAATTGATAGGCATAGCACCAATGTCTTGCTGTATGATGTTGTTTTTTTAAATCTTCAATATGTGATTTAACTTCGTCTTCGTTTAACACAGGAAATGCATAGCCAAAGAATTTTGAATTTTTGTCTTTAAAGAGAACTTCTTTAGAGGGTTTGGTGATGGTTTTGTACGTGTCTTTAATTTCCATTTAAGCTAAAGTAACTAAAGTTATAGAAATGATAGCTAAGCCAATACCTATCCAATTTTTAAAAATCAATTTTTCTTTAAATAAGAATAATCCGATTAAGGTAGAAAGCATAACAATAGCCACATTGTTAATGGTGAAGATGGTAGAGCTTTCAGTATTTTCAAAATTTAGCGCTTTCAGTAAAAAAAAGATAGAATAATAATTAACTACACCTAAAACTATTCCACCAAAAATAGTTTTGAAATTAATAGCAAATTGCTTTTTCAAAGCCTTGGTTGTTAAAATAAGTACTCCAGTGATGGCAGCTATTGAAAAAATAGTAGCAGTGAATATTGGTATTCCATTATCTGCTACATAAGTTGTTTCAATATATTTTATGGACGTGTCAATAGTTCCTGAACCAAAAAACAATATAATGGGTAACCATAAGCTTTTAAGTGAAAATGTGGTGTTGGATTTAATAGAAGTCAGATAAACAGCAATTAGTGCTAAAATAATACCTGTAATTTTCTGAACTCCTGCGCCTTCTTGATAAGCATATATACCAAATGCTACTGGAATAACTACACTCATTTTACTGGCTACCGAAACCACAGAAAGCCCAAGCTTTTGAGAGGTTAAGGCCATGATGTAAAATATAGATATAAAGAGAAAGCCCAAGAAAATAGCGCCATAAAACCATTGTGACTGGACGATGTCTTGAATGTGTATTGGACTGTCATATGTTATAAGGCCACAAACACAAGCAGCAAAGTAATTAACTACAATGGCTTGAAAGGTATTAATGTTGTATTTATTAAATAGCTTGAAGACAATGAAGATTAAAGTAGAGGCTATAATGCTGAATAAAAGATTTATCAAAACAGGTCTTTTTTAATCTTAAATAAATTGATAATGTCTTCAGATGTTTCGTCAATATTCCAAGTATGAATACCTAATTTTTCTGCAGATTCAGTATTTTCTTTTGTGTCATCAATAAATAGACATTCTTTTGGGATGAGTTTGTTTTCAGCTAAAACAAATTCGTAAATATTTGTATTTGGTTTACGAAGCTGAATTTCATGCGATAAATAAAAAGCGTCAAAACATGCTTTAAAATCATCATAAAATAAAACCTGATCTTTTATCCAATTAATATGAAGCTCGTTTGTATTGCTTAATAAGATAAGTTTATATTTTTTTTCTTTGGCTAATTGTTGAAGAAATTCTAGGCGATTTTTTGGGAAATCTTTCAAAATATAATTCCATGCATCAATAATATCTTTTTCTGATAAGTTCGGAAAATTATCTTGATAGAATTCTAGAAACTCTTCAGTAGCAATCAAACCTTGCTCATAAAGGGTGTTTATAGCAATAAGGTCTTCAGAAAGCGTTTCGATTTCAAAAAGATCTAGCACATTTTTCATTGCGCCAGATTTGTCTAAATTGATAAAGACATCTCCAAAATCGAATATTAGAGTTTTAATCATTCTTGTAAATTCTTAATGTGTCGTTTTCTATATGTTCTTCAGAAAGTAATCGACTAGTTAATTTAGGGGCTTTTACACCTTCTTTAAATTCTGTAAGCCCTGTAAATATTCGTGCTTCATCCCAAATCTTTTCATTGATGAATAGTTGTAATGTTTGCGCTCCACCTTCAATAATTACTGAATTTATATTGTGTTTGTATAAGGCGTCACAAATGCTTTTTGCTGTGTTTACTTTTAAAACAATAGTTTCAGCATCAGAATTAAAGATTTTATAGTCTTTTGATAGTTGATTGTCTTTGTCTAAAACCACGCGAATAGGATGATTTCCTGTCCAATCTCTAACAGTTAAACTAGGATTGTCTTGAATCACTGTATTCCTGCCAACTAGAATGGCCTGTTCTTCTGCGCGCCATTTGTGTACTAATTGTCTTGAAAGTGTATTAGTAATCCAAACAGGTTCCTTTTTAGGTTTTGTTTTAGGAGCGATAAATCCATCAGTAGATTCTGCCCACTTTAAGATAATATAAGGCCTTTTTTTATTATGATAGGTAAAAAAGCGTTTGTGATGTGCTTTGCAGTCCTTTTCTAAAACACCGACAATAACGTGACAACCATTAGCTTTTAATTTTTGAATGCCTTTTCCTGCGACTTCAGGGTTGTCGTCTATACAGCCAATTACCACATTCGGAATCTGGTGTTTTAGAATCAAGTCGCTACAAGGAGGTGTTTTTCCAAAATGAGAACATGGTTCTAAGGTAACGTATAGTGTTGCGTCTTTTAATAGCGATTTGTCCTTCACAGAATTAATAGCGTTTACTTCGGCGTGATGACCTCCATATGCACTCGTGTTGCCTTCTCCAATTATAGAGTGTTTATGAACAATTACAGCGCCTACCATTGGATTTGGTCTAGTGGTTCCTAAACCAAGTTTAGCAAGTTGTAAGCAACGTTGTATATATGTTTCGTGCGTGTTCAAATTAGAACTTGATTTTAACGTTTTCAGTTTTATCAACATCATAAGTGTGAGAGAAACCTAACACTTTATATTTTATTTGTCCCTTATATTGTACTTTTAGTTTTTGGTTGAGTAAACTGCCAAGTAATCCACCAAGGCTTTTGTCGCTAAAAATACTATCTGTTGAAACAAGCGCTTTTAAAGGAATAGAGAATTCTTTTCTAGCTGGTACTTTAAAGCTTTCGGTAGAGACGTTGGCCATTTCATTATCATTAACATAGACTTTTATCTCATCTGTTTTTAACTCGCCACCAACATCATTGGGATTATTGAAATAAGCATCAGCAGTAAGGGTTATGAAATTTGAAGACGATTCGGAAATAGTGATATTTTCGACTCTTAAAAATTCAGGTTTTTCTTTTATTGAACAGCTGATGAAGCCGATTAGTATTGTTGATAAGATTAAGAGCTTCTTCATTCTATTTTTTTAGTTTTAGCGTATATTCACGAGCGCAAAAATAATATTTTAAAGTGATTAAAGATAATATTGTTATAAGAGAAATTGAACCACATGATAATGCTCAAATTGAAGCAGCAATACGCAACTGTTTTCCTGAATTTGGACTGCCTTTAGTTGGTACAGCTTATGCAGATGTTGAAACATCAAAAATGTTTGAGTCTTATCAAAATACTAATGAGACATATTTCGTTGTAGAACTTAATGGAGTAGTCCTTGGAGGTGGAGGTGTGAAGCCTTTAAAAGATTTTGAATCTGAAGTTTGTGAGATTCAGAAAATGTATTTTGCGCCAGAATTACGAGGTAGAGGTTTAGGCAAACGTATGTTTGAAAAATGTATGAAAGCGGCTAAAGAGTTAGGTTATAAGCAATGTTACTTAGAATCAGCGTCTCAACTTAAGGCAGCGATTCATATCTATGAGGTTTTTGGGTTTAAACATTTAAAACAACCATTAGGAAATACTGGACATTATTCTTGTGGTGTATGGATGATAAAGGATTTGTGATTTGAAATTAAAAGTAATACAAGATATATTCCATAAAGAATTGGATCCCATTTATGGAGCAAATGAAGTGAATAGTATGTTCTATTTGCTTATTGACGCATTTTATGGTTTTTCAAGACTTCAACTTGTTTTAGATTCTGATTATGCTATCATTAAGGAAGAGCAAGAGCGCATTATTGATGCGTTAGACAGGTTAAAACGAGAAGAACCTATTCAGTATATATTAAAAGAAACAGAGTTTTATGGTTTAATTATAAAAGTGAATACGCAAACACTTATACCAAGACCAGAGACTGAAGAGCTTGTACAATGGATTATTGATGAGGTCACATTGAACACGACTAAAAAACCGTTAACTATTTTAGATGTAGGCACAGGAAGCGGTTGTATTGCGATTGCTTTAGCAAAACATTTGCCTCAAGCCCAAGTGTATGCTATAGATGTTTCTGAAGCAGCTTTGAAAGTGGCTAAGGATAACTCTAAGCTAAACAATGTGAAAATTGAATTTATTAAAGGTAATGTTCTAGATGTTGAATCTTGTCCATTACCAGAAGATGTTCGGTTTGATATTATAGTGTCTAATCCGCCTTATGTTCGTCAATTAGAAAAAGAAAAGATGAGAGCTAATGTTTTAGAACATGAACCCCATCTTGCATTGTTTGTGAAAAATGAGAATCCGCTTGAATTTTATGAAGCAATAACAAAATTAGCTGTTAATAATTTGAAGCCAAAAGGCTTGCTTTTTTTTGAAATAAACGAGTATTTTGGAAAGGAAATGATTGATTTACTAGACGTTAATAAATTTCAATCTATTGAATTGAAACAGGATATTTTCAGTAAAGACAGAATGATTAAAGGAACAAAAGGTTAGATTTTTGCCTTCAGTAGTAAATAAATGAATATAAAAGAACATATACAGAACCTACGTCACGAACTTCGAACACATAATTACAATTATTATGTGCTAGATAACCCGACAATTAGCGATTATGAATTCGATATAAAACTTAAAGAACTTCAGGCTCTAGAAGCTCAACATCCTGAATTTTTTGATGCCAATTCACCCTCGTTGAGGGTTGGAGGCGAAGTGACTAAAAATTTTAATACTATAGTGCACGAGCATCGTATGTACTCTCTTGACAATTCTTATTCTTTAGAAGATTTACAAGACTGGGAAACACGAATCAAAAAATTAGTTGATGGAGAAATTCAATACACATGTGAATTAAAATACGATGGCGCTTCTATAAGTCTAACTTATGAAAATGGTAATTTTGTAAGAGCTGTTACTCGTGGAGATGGCGTTCAAGGTGATGAGGTGACTGCAAATGTTAAAACGATTAGGTCTGTGCCTTTGCAGTTAAAAGGCAATTATCCTGCTAAGTTTGACATTCGAGGAGAAATTGTTTTGCCTTGGGAAGGCTTTCATAAAATGAATGAAGAGCGTCTAGAAAATGGAGAAGAACCCTACAGAAATCCAAGAAACACAGCGTCAGGTAGCTTGAAGTTGCAAGATAGTTCTGAGGTGGCAAAGCGTCCACTGGAATGTTTACTGTATAATATTAAAGGGCATAATTTAGGAATTACCACTCAATTTGAAAGCTTAGAGCGTGCGCGCCTAATGGGTTTTAAAGTGCCTAGTGCTTCAAAACTCGTCAATTCTATTGAGGAGGTTTTAGAGTTTGTAAATTATTGGGATAAAGAAAGGCATCATTTACCTTATGAAACCGATGGTGTTGTTGTGAAAGTAAATGATTTACAGCAACAAGAAGAGTTGGGTTACACAGCTAAAGCACCACGTTGGGCGATGGCTTATAAGTTTAAAGCCGAACAAGTTTCAACGATTTTAAATAGTATATCATATCAAGTTGGTCGAACAGGCGCTATAACACCTGTAGCGAATTTAAAACCAGTAGAATTAGCTGGAACCACTGTAAAACGTGCTTCTTTGCATAATAGCGATCAAATAGAAAAACTAGATATTCGTATTAATGATACTGTTTTTGTTGAAAAAGGAGGTGAGATTATTCCTAAGATTATAGCTGTAGATTTTAGTAAAAGGCCAGAGCACTCAGCGCCTACCCAGTACATTTCGGAGTGTCCAGAATGTAAAACGCAGCTAGTTAGAATAGAAGGAGAGGCTAAACATTATTGCCCGAATTATAATGGTTGTAATCCGCAAATTATTGGACGAATTCAACATTTTATTTCTAGAAAAGCAATGGATATAGAAGGTTTAGGAGGAGAAACAGTAGCGCTTTTAGTAAATGCGAATTTAATTTCAAATTATTCAGATTTATATACTTTAACTAAGGAAGAGGTGATGCCATTAGAACGTATGGCCGAAAAGAGTGCAGAAAACTTAATTAATGGCGTTGAAGCCTCTAAGCAAATTCCTTTTGAGCGTGTCCTTTTTGCTTTAGGTATTCGTTTTGTTGGTGAAACTGTAGCGAAAAAATTAGCTAAACACTATAAAAGTATTGACGCTATAAAGAAAGCGAGCATTGATGATTTAGTTAATGTCGATGAAATAGGAATTAAAATAGCAGAGAGTGTGGTCGATTTTTTTGCTTCAGAGGAGAATGAACTTATTATAGAAAAATTACGTAATTTTGGAGTGCAATTAGAAGTTTCGGCTGAAAAACTAGCAAATCAAACCAACAAATTAGAACATCAAGTTTTTGTAGTTTCTGGTGTTTTTGAAACTGTTTCACGTGCAGAACTCAAAAAACTAATTGAAGATAATGGCGGAAAAGTATCGTCATCTATCTCTTCCAAAACCAGTTATATTGTTGCTGGAGATAAAATGGGGCCAAGTAAAAAAGAAAAAGCAGAGAAATTAGGAATACCATTAATTTCTGAACAGGAATTCCTACAATTATTGCAATAAACAAGGGTTTTTTAATAAAAACATCGATAAAATGTATTTTTATTCCGATAAATAACATTTTTTTATATATATTTGACAGCTATAATTTCGCTTTTAGGAGTGACAACATAATTTTATGCATATTAATTTATATAGTTTGGCTTTTTTTGGATTAATTGATGCTTCTTATATCTTTTCAGTATTAGAATTGTTAATTGTTCCAACAATTACTATATATTATTTGATTTATAACAAGAATAAAACAAAACTCTTTACTTTGTTTTTATTGTGCTATGCCATAGCAGATATACTTCATCTTTTAGATAGTGATTCTGATTCAGATTTACTTTATTTTCTTTGTAATAGTCTTTATGTCTCAGCTTATTTAATTTTATTAATTCAAATTGTAAAAACCTTAAACTTCAGAGTCATAATGAAACGCTTTTTAATACAAACGATTGTATTATTGGCTTTAGTGACTTATTTGTTCGTTGTTTTATGTAGTATTATTGATCCCATTATATTTGAAACTAAATTTTTAGATATGGTTAGATTTACTGAGCATATATATAACCTTGTGCTATTATTGCTATTAGCGGTGTCTTTCCTAAACTATTTAGAAAAGGATACTAGGAAATCTTTGCTGCTATTTATAGGCTGTTTGGCAATTAGTAATTCTGAATTTATATTAATTGGATATTATTATTTGTCAGATTTAGAGCTGCTTAGTTATTTGGCTTCTGCTTTAAATATTCTAGCCTTTGTCATGTTTTATATGCAATCTAATTTAGATGTAGATAGAAAAAAAGACACTAAAGTTTTTGCTTAAAAAGTTTAGGCACATCTTGTCTATATAGAAATAAAATTAAACTTGCTAGTACAAATGTAACAACAGCAGTTACAAACAAAATTCCACCATCATTATTTACGACTATTCCTAATAGGGTTAGGTGCATGAAAATGGCACCACCAATGATTCCAATAGTAAGTGAAGCTCCTAACCAAACAGTTTTTGGTATAAGTAATAATATTCCAGCAATAAGCTCTAAAACTCCAATAGCAATTCTACCATAAGGTTCTAATCCAACTTGTTTAAATATATATACACTATCTGGGTGTGCTGTAAATTTAAATCGAAGTGTTTGAATTAAGATAAGTGCGACAATTATTCTTAAGATTAAAGAAAGGTGCTTTTTCATAAGATTAGGTTGGTTAAATCGATTAGACGATGTATTAAATGGAACTTTACATAATTGAAGAAAAAACTTACAAATAATTAAAAATTTATGCATTTCATCGATTAAGAGTAATATTTTTTCGTTGTAATGAATATATTTTTTAAGTTTGACTCAACCTATTTATGTTATGTATTGTGAAAGATTGGCTTAGAATTTTTTCAAATAAGATGTTTCTGCTAATACTATTAGCGCTGATACTAATAAATGTATTTGCAACAATTAGTGAGAATGAGTTATTTCAGCAAATGACCAAACCATTATTTGTTCCAGTATTTTTAATTTATTTCTTATTAGGAAATAAAAAAATAAGTCCGATAATTTTTATCTTTTTAGCGTTCTCTTTTATAGGCGATTTTACCTCAGTATTTACTAATGAGATTTTAATGGTTGAGGTGTCTAGTCTATTTTATTGTTTAAGTTATATTAGTTTAATTGTAGCTTCTGTATTAAATATAAAAAAGTTGAAACTGGATAAAATAATTGGAATGTATTTAGTTGTCGTGTTTGTAATTAATTCTTACTTATTATTTATCCTTTTCGATACTCTTAAGTATCATATTCCAGATAGTGTAGAAATAACGCTCTTTGGTGTTAAGAGTGTATCATTATTAGTTTTAGCATTTATAGCTTTTGTAAACTATTTAAACACAGATTCAAAGCAATCTATTCAATTTTTAGTAATGTCTTTATGTTTTGTGTTCTCTGATGTACTGTATTATGTAAGTACCTATTATATGTATAATTGGAGCTTTGTAATGCTAGATAGAGTGTTACATGTTATAGGTCTATTTTTCCTATTTAATCTTATTTTGGAAAAAAACATTGAGCGTCGACGACAAAGTATTTTGGCTCAAAAAATGTCTTTGCGTAGAGCGTATGAGCTTAAACTAAAATAGAAGTGCCTTTAGAAGCTTTATTCTTATCTGCATCAAAATAAAAATCTATTCTGCCTAAATTGATGCCATAACAACCCACTTGATTTATAAGAACATTTTTGCCTTCACTATTTTTTTCAATAGTAGGCTTTGGTAAAAAAGTGTGTGTGTGACCACCAATAATTAAATCAATGTTTTTTGTGGCTCTTGCTAAATTTAAATCACTTATTCTTTCAGGAAAATTTTTATAATAATAGCCTAAATGTGAGAGGCAAATAATAAGGTCGCATTGTTCTTCGTCTTTTAAAATTCTGCTCATATCTTGAGCTATTTCAACAGGATCGAGGTATTTAGTTTCCTTATACATGTTTTTATCTACCAATCCATCGAGTTTAACACCTAAACCAAAAACACCAATTCTTATACCATCTTTTACAAAGATTTTGTAAGGTTTTACGTGTGTGTCTAAAATGGTATTCGAAAAATCATAATTAGCAGATAAAAAATCAAAAGCAGCGTGTGGTAATTGAGCATATAAGCCATCAATACCGTTATCGAAATCATGATTACCTATAGTTGCTGCATCATATTTGAGCTTACTCATTAATTTAAACTCAAGTTCGCCTCCATAATAATTAAAATAAGGAGTCCCTTGAAAAATATCACCAGCGTCCAGAAGTAAAGTATTTGGGTTTTCATGACGTATATTTTCAACTAAACTTGCTCGTCTAGCAACACCTCCTTTATTTGGATTTCTACCATCTTCAGGACCAAAAGGATCAATATGGCTATGAACATCATTTGTATGAAGTATAGTAATTTGAGTTGTTTGACTTCCTGAGGTAAAAGACTGTAAGCCTAATCCGCCTAGTGATAATAATGCTGTTGCAGCTGTTGATTGTTGTATAAAATCTCTACGTTTCATTTTATTATTTTATTTGGATAAACCTATCGTCAATTACTGGGTTAATGGTGTCGGCTTTCTTAAAATAATCTAATAAAGCACTTCTTACTTTGTAGTTTAAAACATGTAGACTATCATTGGTCTTAAAGAAAGTCATGCCGTCGCCACCATTATAAAGGTAGTCATTAGTAGCTACATTGTATGTTTTATTAGCATCAATAGCTTTTCCATTTATTAAGGCTTCAATAGGATTAAAATTCTTATCTAATTTTAGTGTTAAGCCAGCAATAGGATGAGCACGTTTGGCTTTACTTAAATAATAAACTAAGCTATCTGTAATCGTTTTTCCTTTCATTTCTGCCACAACAAGACTATTCTCAAAAGGCATTATATTGTAAGCTGTTCGTGTAGTAATTGGTCCTTTAGAAATAATAGCGCGAATACCTCCATGATTTACTAAAACAAGGTCTATGTTTTTTTCAGTACGTTTGTTAAAAACATAATTTGCTTGTTCAAGAATTGCATCTGCAAATAGATTGCCAATAGCTGTATTCAACTCACCATCAGATTTTGAATAGGTCGCTACAGCATATGATATGGTGCTATCTAAGTCTTTGTTTACATGGTCCCGATAAGGTTTTATAATAGCTTCAATTTCTGGGTTAATTTCTAAACTGTCATTAATGCTAATTTGTTTTCCTTCAATCTTTGTTAAATGCATTTGGTTTTGCTTACAACTAGAAAATATTAAAAGAAAAAAGACAAAAAAAAGATGTTTATAATTCATGTGTAAAGGAATAGATTTTAGTTATCAAAAGTGAGTACTTTTACTACCTTTGTAACAAAGCATAAATATAAATGATTTTACAGGGTTTTAAACAAAAATCTAATAAAAAGTATCTCAATAGCTTACTTGATTCTAGAGAAGTCCTATTAAATGAAAAAAAAATAGTGAGTCTTGGAGTGGTATTAAATATTGATGAAGTAAATGATTTTGAAACCTTTAGGCGATTAGCAAACGCAATTAAAGTAAAACCAAATAAACTGAAAATTATAGCGTTTACTTCTAATAAAAAAGATGAGCTAAATTCTTGGGATGTATGCTTTAATCCAAAAGATTTTGGATGGCACGGAAAAATAAAAAATATCGAGCTTCAGGAATTTATAGAAACACCATTTGATGCTTTAATTAGTTATTATACTGAAGAAATTCTCGAATTAAAGTTAATTACAGCAGCATCTCAAGCGAAATTTAAAATCGGCATTTTGCAAACCGATAATCGATTAAATGATTTTATAATAAAAACGAACTTGAAGCAGTTTAACATATTTCAAAAGGAATTAATAAAATACCTTAATATTTTTAATAAAATAAAGAATGAATAAAAAGTTTATTGGTACTGGAGTTGCCTTAGTAACCCCTTTTAATAAAGATTTAAGTGTGGACCATAAGTCGCTGGCTAATATTGTTGAACATAATATTGAAAACGGAACGGACTACCTTGTTATTAGCGGAACAACAGGAGAAAGTGTGACTATAACTGCTGCAGAAAAAAAAGCGATTATCAATACAATCTCTAAAGCGAACAATGGTCGTTTACCATTAGTTTTGGGAATAGGAGGAAATCATACAGCTCAAATTATTGAAGAAATTAAAAGCACAGATTTTTCTAATATTGATGCTATTTTATCGGTTTCTCCTTATTATAGTAAACCCACTCAAGAAGGGCTTTATCAACATTTTAAGGCTGTTTCAGAAGTGAGTCCAGTACCAGTGATTTTATATAATGTTCCAGGTCGAACGTCTAAAAATATGACTCCCGAAACAACTTTGCGTTTAGCTCGTGATTTTAAAAATATAATTGCGGTTAAAGAAGCTGGAAATGATGTGCACCAATATTTGCAATTACTTAAAAATAAACCTGAAGATTTTTTAATCATATCTGGTGACGATGATTTAGCCTTAGGTGTTGTTTTAGCTGGTGGAGCAGGAGTGATTTCTGTTATAGGGCAAGCGCTAACTAAAGATTTTACCACAATGATTAACTTAGGATTAAAGGGTGACGCAAAAGCTTCTTATGCCTTGCATTTTAAACTAATGGAAGTAACTAGCCTTATCTTTTCTGAAAATAATCCTGCTGGAATAAAAGCTGTTTTTGAAGCTTTAAAAATGTGTGACGCTACCGTAAGATTACCATTGGTCGAAGCCACGAATGCGTTAAAGCAAAAAATAGCAGAAGCGATTAAAGATTTTAATAAAAGTTAAATATTACTTAAACCTTTAAATTCCTTGATTTCATCAATTATTTTAGCCAAATAAAATATTTTTAAAATCCATATTAAAAGACTAATTTTGCAGTCTGTTTAAAAATTATGAAGAAATTACTTTACATATTATTAATTGGTTCTATTTTAAGTTCTTGTGGTGAATTCCAAAAAGCTTTAAATAGCGAAGACATTGCTGAAAAATTTACTGTAGGAGAAATGCTATATAATGAAGGAAAGTATGCTAAAGCCAATCGACTTTTTGAACAGATTATTCCTCAATATAGAGGAAAACCTCAAGCGCAAAAGTTAACGTATTTGCATGCAAACTCTTATTACCAAATGAAAGAGTATTATTTGGCGTCGTATCAATTTGAACGTTTTGCTTCTGCATATCCTAAAAGTGAAAAAGCTGAAGAAGCCGAATTCCTTTCTGCTAAATGTAAATATTTAATTTCTCCAATACATAGTAAAGAACAGCATTTAACAATAGAAGCGATTCAAAAACTTCAAGTGTTTATTAACACTTATCCTAATTCTGAATATTTAGAGGAGGCAAGCAAAATTGTCCAAGAACTTGATGGGAAATTAGAACAAAAATCATACGATATAGCATATCAGTATTATAAAACAGTAGAATATACTAGAGATTATAATGCTGCAATTAAAGCTTTCGATAATTTTATATTTGATTTTCCAGGATCTAAACTTCGTGAATCAGCATTGTTTTACAGATTAGATGCAGCATATCATTTGGCCTTAAACAGTGTAGAGTATAAAAAGAAAGAGCGCTTAGAAACCGCTAAGACCTATTATCTTTCTTTTGTGAAAAAATATAATGAATCTGAGCATATTGAAGATACAGAAAATATGCTTGAAAATATTGAAGAAGAATTAAAAAAATACAGTACTAAAAGTTAATATACTATGGATTTAAAGAAAATTGACGCACCTGCAACAACAACAACATACAATAGAAATGAAATAGATGAAGCTACAGGAAATATCTATGAATCTATTTCTATTATTGCTAAAAGAGCAGAGCAAATTAATTCTGAAATAAAAAAAGAGTTAATTGAAAAACTTGAAGAATTTGCAACATACAATGATAGCTTAGAAGAAATCTTTGAAAACAAAGAACAAATTGAAGTTTCTAAATTCTATGAAAAGTTACCTAAGCCTCACGCTTTAGCAGTTAAAGAGTGGTTAGATAGTAAAATTTACCATAGAAATACCGAAGAAGACAACAATTTATAAAAAGCATTACATGTCTATACTAAGTGGCAAAAATATACTGTTAGGCATTAGTGCTGGTATTGCTGCTTATAAAACGGCATCTTTAGTAAGGTTATTTATAAAAGCTGGTGCTAACGTGAAAGTAATCATGACGCCTGCTTCTAAAGACTTTATTACACCTTTAACTTTATCTACACTTTCTAAAAACCCTGTACATTCAACGTTTACGAATGAAGACGATGATAATGAGGTATGGAATAATCATGTCGAATTAGGTCTTTGGGCAAACTATTTTATCATTGCTCCTGCCACAGCAAATACCATGTCTAAAATGGCTAATGGAACTTGCGATAACCTCCTTTTAGCGACTTACCTTTCAGCAAAATGCCCTGTTTATTTTGCTCCTGCAATGGATTTAGATATGTATAAACATCCATCAACCTTAGAGTCTTTTAATAAACTTAAATCCTTTGGTAATAAAATCATTCCAGCAACAAGTGGAGAACTCGCTAGTGGATTAGTTGGTGAAGGTCGATTAGCAGAACCGGAAGATATTATTGCCTTTATAGAAAACGATATTATAGATCAACTTCCTCTTCGTGGAAAAAAAGTACTTATCACTGCAGGTCCAACTTATGAAGCCATAGATCCAGTGCGTTTTATTGGTAACCATTCTTCTGGAAAAATGGGTTTTGAAATTGCTAAGGCTTCAGCAAATTTAGGCGCAGAAGTTATACTTGTTTCTGGGCCAACACACCAAAAAGTAAATCATAGTTTAATTCACGTTATTCCTGTTACAAGTGCTCAAGAGATGTATGATGCGACTCATCTACATTTTAAAGACGTAGATATTGCAATACTTTCTGCTGCAGTTGCAGATTATAAACCAAAATATGCTGCATCTCAGAAAATAAAAAAGAAAGAGACTACGTTAACATTAGAGTTAGAAAAAACAAAAGATATCTTAGCCTCATTGGGTGAAATTAAAACGAAACAATACCTTGTTGGATTTGCCTTAGAAACAAATAATGAGTTAGAAAATGCAAAAGCAAAACTAAAAAAGAAGAATTTAAACTTAATTGTCTTAAATTCGTTAAACGATAAAGGTGCAGGTTTTAAAAAAGAAACGAATAAAGTCACACTAATTGATGCTGAAGATAAAGTTACAGAATATGAACTGAAATCTAAGGCAGATGTCGCTAAAGATATTTTAAACGTAATTATAAAAGAAGTACATGCGTAAGATACTATTAGGATTTATAATGTGTATTAGTTTTACAGGATTCTCTCAAGAATTAAACTGTAATGTCGTCGTTAATGCACAATTAACAGGAAATGAAAATTTTCAGATTTTTAAAACCCTCGAAAATCAACTAAACGAGTTTGTAAATGAAACGAAATGGACCAACAAGCCATTTGGAAGACAGGAGCTTATAAACTGTAGTATGGTTATTAATATTACTGAACAAAATAACGAGTCTTTTAATGCTTCAATTCAAGTGCAATCTTCAAGACCAGTATTTGGATCAACATATACAACTCCTGTATATAATGTAAACGACAAA
Source organism: Lacinutrix iliipiscaria (assembly GCF_042686125.1). Lineage (NCBI taxonomy): Bacteria > Pseudomonadati > Bacteroidota > Flavobacteriia > Flavobacteriales > Flavobacteriaceae > Lacinutrix > Lacinutrix iliipiscaria. The sequence continues at coordinate 516,684 of NZ_JBHUOV010000002.1, read as the reverse complement.
GATTTTTCTTTTCGATATTTAGAATACCAAAATATTATTTTTAATCCTAATCAATACGAATCTAACCTTGTATCTGTTATCGCATATCATGTATATATGATTTTAGGTTTAGATGCAGATTCTTTCGAAAATAAAGGTGGTGAAGCGTATTTTGAACAAGCACAAACAATTGTAAATTATTCTCAGCAAGAAAACTTTAAAGGATGGAAACTTGAAGATGGATTGCAAAGTCGATTTATATTAGTCGATAATATTCTATCTGAAACTTTTAAAGGCTTTAGAGATGTTATGTACAATTATCATAGAAGAGGCTTAGATCTTATGAGTGAGAATAATAAAAATGCTAAAAATGAAATTGCAAATGCTATAAACCAAATGTATGCAGTTCATAGGCAACGACCAAACTCATATTTATCACGTACTTTTTTTGATGCCAAAGCCGATGAAATTGAACAAATATTTTCTGGAGGACCTCAAGTAAATATTAACAACCTTTTAAATACATTAAATAAAGTTGCGCCAATGCACTCTAGTAAATGGCGAAACATTAAATTTTAGTATATTTTTATTTTAACCCTTAGTGAGCAATCACTTTATTTTAGGTAAATACCTTATATTAATATCATATGTTAAGTGCTTTATCCATAAAAAACTATGCATTAATTGACCAACTTCAAGTCAATTTTAATCAAGGGTTTGCCATTATTACTGGAGAAACAGGAGCAGGAAAATCTATTTTACTTGGTGGCTTATCATTAATTTTAGGAAAACGCGCAGATTTAAATAGCTTAAAAAATAAACAAACAAAATGTATTATTGAAGCTGTTTTTGATATCTCAAACTATAAATTAGAGCCTCTTTTTATTTCAGAAGATTTAGACTTTGAAAAGCAAACTATTATCAGAAGAGAGATATTACCTTCTGGAAAATCTAGAGCTTTTGTAAATGACACTCCAGTTAATCTAAATACCTTACAAACTTTAGGAAAACACCTAATCGATATTCATTCACAACATGAAACCATGCAGTTGGTTGATGATGAATTTCAATTTCAAATTATAGATGCATTAGCTAATAATGCGATGCATTTAGAGGAGTATCAAGTTCAACGTAGCCATTATAAAAAGCATCAAAAAGAATTGCAAGAGCTATTTAATATTCAATCAGAAGCTATAAAAGAACACGACTATAACACGTTTTTATTAAATGAATTAGAACAAGCACATTTAAAAGAAGACGAATTAGAAGCGTTAGAAGAAGAATATGAAACTTTAAATAATGTTGAAGATATAAAGGAAAAGCTTTCTGAATCTCATCATCTTTTGCAAGATGAAAATTCAGGGATTTTAGAAAGACTTACTCAATTAAAAAACAACTTGCAAAAACTCTCAAGTTATTCTAATAGTTACCAAGATTTATTTTTAAGAGTAAACAGTAGTCTTATTGAATTGGACGACGCATCATCAGAAATTGAATCATTACAAGAAAATCTTGAGGTTAACCCAAACAGATTGGAAGCTGTAAATACAAAACTGCAAACACTATATAATTTAAAGCAAAAGCATGCTGTCCAAGATATTTCAGAATTAATTGCAATTAAAAATCAGCTTTCAGAAAAAGTTTCAGTTTCAGAAAATATTGAAGAAACTATTCAGAGTAAACAAAAAGAAATAGCTCATATTGTTAATGCATTAGACCTTATATCTAAAACCATTCATCAAAACAGAATAAAAACTATTCCGAAATTAACAAAACAACTTGAAAGTATTTTACTTGATTTAGGAATGCCAAATGCACAATTCAAAATCGAAGTCACTTTAGGAAAAACATACTTAAGTAACGGTAAAGATGAATTAAATTTCTTGTTCTCTGCTAATAAAGGCGGACAGTTTAATATGCTTAAAAAAGCAGCTTCAGGAGGTGAGTTAGCAAGAATTATGTTAGCCATTAAATCTATTTTGGCTAAATATGTTCAGCTTCCAACCATAATGTTTGATGAAATAGACACTGGTGTATCAGGCGAAATTTCTAATAAAATGGCTCAAATCATGCAACAGATGAGTCAAAGCATGCAAGTGTTTGCCATCACTCATTTACCTCAAATTGCGGCCAAAGGACATACGCATTTTAAAGTTTTTAAAGAGGATGTAAATGAAATCACGACTACTAATTTAGTGCAACTGAATCATGATGAGCGCATTGTTGAAATCGCGCAAATGCTTGGAGGTATAAATATTTCAAATTCTGCAATTGCTCATGCAAAACAGTTGCTTAATTAATAGTATATTTGAATAATAATCAACGAAATAAACCAAAATAACATGTCATATAACTTATTAAAAGGGAAAAAAGGAATCATCTTTGGCGCATTAGACGAAAACTCTATTGCATGGAAAACAGCAGAACGTGTTCATGAAGAAGGAGGAAGTTTTGTCTTAACAAATGCACCTGTTGCACTAAGAATGGGACAAATTAATGCCTTAGCAGAAAAGACAGGTTCGCAAATTATTCCAGCTGATGCGACTTCAATAGAAGATCTAGAAAATCTTGTTGAAAAATCGATGGAGATTTTAGGAGGTAAATTAGATTTTGTGCTGCATTCTATAGGAATGTCTATAAATGTTAGAAAAGGAAACGCATATACCAACCAAAATTATGATTGGACTCAAAAAGGCACAGATATATCTGCAATGTCTTTTCATAAAGTGATGCAAACACTCTATAAAAAAGATGCAATGAATACATGGGGAAGTATCGTCGGACTTACTTACATGGCTGCTCAACGTGTATTTCCAGATTATAATGACATGGCAGATAATAAAGCTTATTTAGAAAGTATTGCTCGCAGTTTTGGCTATTTCTTTGGTAAAGATAAAACGGTTCGCGTGAATACCATTTCTCAATCACCAACTCCTACAACTGCTGGATCTGGAGTTAAAGGTTTTGATGGATTTATTGCTTATGCAGATAAAATGTCGCCATTAGGTAATGCCACAGCTTTAGATTGTGCCAATTATACTGTAGCAATGTTTAGCGACCTTACGAGAAAGGTCACGTTGCAAAACTTATTTCATGATGGCGGATTTAGTAATGTAGGTGTGAGTAATGAAGTCATGGAAACGTTTATGAATAATCAATAAATAGACATAATTTTATATAACATACTTAGAAAAGTATTTTAATAAGAATAAAAGCCCGTTAATAATTAACGGGCTTTTTATGATGTGAATATTGCCAGACATCTGATTAAGTGATATTTACTTGTAATTAATCGTGTTTTTTTTATAAATTCCCACTTATAAATAATGTTCTTATGATTAAAAACTACTTGTTTTCATTGTTCATGTTTGTTAGTTATGGAGTGCTTTATTCTCAGATTAATTTTGAAAATCAAGTAGAAGCTCTTGGTATTGGAGTAAATTCTGGCTTGTCCTTCTTTGGGAACGGCGTGTCATTTTACGACTATAATAATGATGGTTGGGATGATATATCTATTGCAACAGAACAAGGCACTAAAATTAGATTTTTTAAAAACGAGAATGGAACATTTGTAGAAGACAATAGTATAGATTTACCTATAAATACAGATGAACAAAAACAAATTAATTGGGTAGATATTGACAATGATGGCGATAAGGATTTATTTGTAACATCTAACAATAATGGTAATAAATTATATTTAAATACTGGAAATCTGGTCTTTCAAGATATCACTATTTCTTCTGGATTACCTTCGACTAATTTACAATCCTACGGAGCTTCTTGGGGCGATTATAATAACGATTCCTTTCTGGATATTTTTGTGTCTAATAGAGCTCAGCTTGATGATCAGCAAAATTTTCTTTTTAAAAATAATGGTGATGGCACATTTACAGATGTTACTCTACTAGCAGGCATAGACGATGGGAGTCATATGTCATTTTGTTCTGCATTTTTTGACTTTAATAATGATGGTTGGCAAGATTTATACATTTCAAGCGATAAATTCACAAATCAAAATTTTTTATATAAAAATAATGGTGATGGTACATTTACAGATATTAGTGCAACGTCTGGAACAGGAATTTTTATCGATGCCATGACAACAACTATTGGCGATTTTAACAATGATGGCTGGTTTGATATTTATGTAACTAATACTTATTCTGGAAATGTCTTTTTTAAAAATAATGGCGATGGAAGCACATTTACAGACATAACTTTGTCCACCGGAACAGGGTTTTATAGTATTGGTTGGGGAGCAGTTTTTTTAGATGCTGAAAATGATACGGATTTAGATTTATATGTCAGTGGTGAGTTTGATGGAAGTTTTAATGACTATTTATCAGCAGCTTTTTATGAAAATATAGGAAGTGAAATGTATAATATTTCTAATGATTCTGGATTTGCTGGTGATACAAGAGCTAGTTTTTCTAATGCAATAGGTGATGTTGATAATGATGGCTATCCAGAAATCGTTGTAAATAACTCGAGTTATGATGATTTGTTTCTGTGGAAAAACCAAAGCCCTCATACGAATAATTGGCTTAAAGTTAAATTAGAAGGTGTTCAGAGCAATAGAGATGGTATAGGAGCAACTATCGAAATATCTGTAGATGGTCATAAACAGTATCGATATACACATTGTGGTGAAGGCTATTTGGCTCAAAACTCCGGAACAGAATTTTTTGGTTTGGGCCTTGAAACAGAAATTGATTATATTAAAGTAACGTGGTTGAGTGGTATTGAAGATGTACTAAGTAATGTTAATAGTAATGAAACCATAACTATTGTTGAAGGTTCAACATTGTCTTTAGAAAATAATTCTTTTGAAAGCTTTAAATACTATCCTAATCCTGTTCAAAATAAATTGACCATAAAGGCACAGAGTAGGGTTGAGCATATTAGTATCTTTAATAGTATTGGTCAAAAAGTGAATAGTCTTTCACCAAACCTTATGATGACAGAAATAAATGTATCTCATCTTGAATCTGGAGTTTATTTAGTTAAAGTGATTATTGATTATAAAATAGAATATTTTAAAATGATTAAAAAATAACCTAATGAGCACTTATAATTTTGTTATTGTTTTTATTTACTAAGTTGAAAAAAATAAAAAATATCTAAGAAACCCCTTACGACTTCATGTGTTTTATCGGTAAAATAATACGTTTTGTCGATTATATCTTAATTATTAATATAAAGAGATGCTATAGATTTGAGTATCCATTAATTATCAATATTTTTATAGCTTAAACTTTAATTAATTTAACTAAAAATTTATTTAATAATGAAAAAAATTACTTTACTTTTTACTGCAATTGCTTTTGCATTTACTAATATTGTAAGTGCTCAAGATACTTGTGGAACTGCTACTCCTGTTTTGGAGGGTACAACAACTGGTACTACAATTACTACAGGAACTGGTAGTGCAGAAATGGCGCCTACTGGAGTTGATTCTGCTTGGTTTGTTTATACAGCTACATCTGACGGTTTATTAACTGTTGATGCTTGTGGAGGGGGTTCTGATACCGATTTAAGTATTGGAGAAGGGACTTGTGGATCTTTAAATATTCTTGGACAAAATGATGATTTTTGTGATTTGGGTACTGGAGATGCATATGCTTCTAGTGTAACAATACCTGTGGTTAATGGAAATGATTATTATATTGAATGGTCTAATGAATGGGAAGAAGGCCCTTTTGATTGGACGATAACGTTAGCGCCACCGTTAGCTAATGATGCATGTGTAGATGCTATTGCTTTAGCATGTGATGATGTTGTTGCTTTTGATACAAATACAGCAACTTTAGATAATGCAGTAACTTGTGGTACAGAATCTTTTTCTCCTAATGTATGGTACACATACCAAGGTAGTGGTAGTGCAGAAATAATTACTTTATCTACATGTAGTGATGCAGATTACGATACTAAATTATATGTGTACACTGGAGCATGTGGAGCTTTAGTTTGTGAAGCTACAAATGATGATTTTACAGGTTGTGCTGGCTTTACGTCTCAAGTAGAGTTTACATCTGATGGTTCTACAGTTTACTATATCGCCGTAAGTGGATATAGTGTTGCTCCAGGTGGAGATGGTAATGTGTCTTTTGGAACAGGAAATTTAACAATTACTTGTGAGCCTGCAGTAACGCCTCCATCAAATAATCTTTGTTCTGGTGCTATAGCATTAACTTATGGTGTTGCTGAAACTGGTGATAATACAAATGCAACTGCTGCAGTTGGAAATCCTTCTTGTGATGAATTTGGAGTGATTTCAGATTTATGGTACTCTTTTGAAGCAACAACTAGTGAAGCTACAATTTTAACAACTCTTGGTACTGCAGATAATGCATGGTTCGCTGTATACGATGCTTGTGGTGGTACTGAAATAGGATGTGCTTCTGGAGCGACCGTTGGTGGTGGAACAGGAAGTGACGGAACTCCTGGAGGAAAAGAGTTACAACTTTCTGGTTTAACAGGTGGAACAACTTACTATGTTCAAGTTTGGAACGATGGTGCCTCTGCTAGACGTGTTGAAGGAACTTTCGATATTACTGTTTTTGAAGGGTTATTATCGACTACAGATTTTGATAATGGATTAGCTTTTTCTTACTATCCAAACCCTGTAAATAATAACTTAGCATTGAACGCTCAAAAAGAGATTCAAAATGTAGTTGTTTATAACATGTTAGGGCAACAAGTTTTAAATTCGAAGCCTAATGCTGTTAATACAGATGTTAATATGTCAGAATTACAATCAGGTGCTTACTTTGTTAAAGTTACAATAGAAGGTATTACTGAAACTGTAAGAATCCTTAAGAACTAATTTAGTTTTTATTATACAATTAAAAAGCCACCTTTTAGGTGGCTTTTTTTATGGGTTTCATTTACATTTGTATTATGCAAATAGCGTTTTCATTCATAGTTCCTGTCTTTAATCGTCCACAAGAAATTGAGGAATTATTGCACAGCTTCACTCAGTTAAAAACTGAAGCCGATTTTGAAATTGTTATTGTGGAAGATGGCTCAACACAACCCTCAAAAGATATTGTAGATGCCTATAGCGACCAACTTAATATAGCCTATTTTTTCAAACCAAATTCTGGGCCAGGAGATTCTAGAAATTATGGTATGGAAAAAGCTAAAGGAAACTACTTTATAATTTTAGATAGTGATTGTATTTTGCCAAACCAGTATTTAAACGAAGTTGTCACTAGTCTTCAAGATGATTATGTTGATTGTTTTGGTGGTCCAGATGCTGCTCATGAATCATTCTCAAACCTTCAAAAAGCCATAAATTTTGCGATGACCTCTTTTATAACGACAGGTGGTATTCGTGGACATAAAAATAGTATTGATAGGTTTCAGCCTAGAAGTTTTAATATGGGAATGTCAAAAAAGGCATTTATTGAAAGTAAAGGTTTTGGTAGAATTCATCCTGGTGAGGACCCAGACTTGTCACTGCGATTATGGCAACTAGGATATAAAACGAAACTTATTCCAAAGGCATTTGTTTACCATAAAAGGCGAATTTCTTGGAGTAAATTTTATACGCAAGTGCATAAGTTTGGTTTAGTAAGACCCATTTTAAATGCATGGCATCCAAAATCTAAAAAAATCACGTATTGGTTTCCAACTTTTTTCTGTTTGGGATTATTAGCAGCCTTAGCACTTTTCTTTTTAAAGATTAAAGTATTTTTATGGTTGTATATTTCATACTTTGTTGTCGCCTTTGTTTTGGCTTTAATCAGTTCCAAAAACATAGTAGTGGCTTTTAGTTCTTTGTTAGCCATTGGTATTCAGTTTATAGCTTATGGTTACGGATTTCTTAAATCTACTATAATTATAAATTTATTAGAAAAAGATCCAGAAGATTATTTTCCTCAATTATTCTTTGATAAAAGATGATAAAAAACATAAAATCTCGAATACAGTCATTAATAAAAACTAGAAAAATAAATGTTTTTCTATTGTTCTTGGCTTTGTCATTTGGTATTTTATTATTAACAAAACTGTCTAAAAACTATACGAATACTTTTATTTTTGAACTTAATAAAATTAATATTCCTGAAGAAGAAGTGGTTATAAATAATGCGAATCATAAACTACAAATTACTATTAAAACGTATGGTTTTGAGTTACTAAAGTATCATTTTACTAAGCCCAAACTCAATATAGATTTTTCTAAGCAGATTGTTAAAACCGATTCGGTTTATATATGGACAAAAAGCAAAGCATTTGCAACCTTAAGCAATCAGTTTAATAAGAATATAGAGATTCTTAATATCGTTCCAGATAGTTTAGAGTTTGCTTACGATGTAAGTGCTGTGAAAATGGTTCCTATTACATTGTTATCTGATTTTAATTATAGTCCAGGATATAACCTTTCTGATCAAATTGATTTAAAGCCAGATTCTATTAAAGTGATAGGAGCACAAGCTTTACTCGATAAATTAACTGTGATTAAAACAGATACGCTAAGCTTAAATGATATTAAACAAGATATTTCAGAGCATGTTGATTTAAAAATCCCTAAAGCTTTTAGCGATTTAAAATTCGCTCAAAAAAAGATACATGTTTCAGCTAAAATTGAAAAACACACAGAAGGGACTTTGTCTATTCCTATTGAAATTATAAACGTTCCAAACCACTTGACCTTAAAATATTTTCCGAAGGCTGTAAATGTTTCATATTATACCAGCTTAGCAAATTTTAATACCATATCAGAAAATCAGTTTAAGGTGATTTGTGATTATAGCAAAATTGAAGAAGGTCAATCTTTTTTAGTACCACAAATTGTAGAAAAACCTACAAAAGTAAAACATGCTAGAATTAAGGAAGAACAAATAGAGTTTATTATAACAAAATGAAAGTAGTAGGGCTTACAGGAGGAATTGGTAGTGGTAAAACGACTGTTGCAAAACAGTTTGAAAAACTTGGCGTGCCAATTTATATAGCAGATGATGAAGCTAAAAAATTGATGAATACTTCTAAGGTTATTAAGCGCAAACTAAAAACATTGTTTGGTGAAGAAGCTTATGTAAATGATGTGCTTAATAGAGCTTATTTAGCTCAAGTGATTTTTAATGACAAAGCTTATTTACAACAAATGAATGCAATAGTGCATCCTAAAGTTGCTAAACATTTTCTTAGGTGGATGGCTAAGCAAAAATCACCTTATGTGATTAAAGAAGTCGCTATTTTATTTGAGAATGGAAGTTATAAGCAATGCGATTATGTAATCACAGTAACTGCTACAATAGAAAAACGAATAGAACGTTTGCTTCTTAGAGACCAAACTACTGTGTCTAAAATAGAGGCGATTATGAATAACCAATGGCCAGATGAGAAAAAAATTGTGCTATCAGATTTTGTTATTCATAATGATGAGATTCAAAACACAATACAACAAGTTCAGGCCACTCATAAGCAATTACTTATAGCTATTGGAGATTCTTGATTTTAACATTTGTGTTAATGTAAGGTTAAATCATACAACTGCTATATGTTAAAATGTTAATTTTGAATAGATGAGCAAGAAGTTATTCATCTTACTGATAATTTTAATGAGTTTATCTCTTATCGGAATTATTTCTGTACAAGCATATTACATTAAAAATTCAGTAGATAATGAAAAGGAACAGTTTACTTATAATGTAAAAAAAGCATTAAGTAATACATCAGAGAATATTGAAGATCGAGAACTAACAAGTTACTTTCGAAAGTATCAGCGTTTAGTCGATCAACAAAAACAAGCAGATTCTGTTGCCATAACAAATTTATTTATTGTTCAGCAAAATAGAGATACCAACGAAACTTTAGTTTATAAAAGTGGTATTCTTGAAGAAAATTACAATATTTCTCCGCTCTTTGACATAAGTTTAGATAGTATTAATATTAAAAGAATTTTAAGTAATTCTGAAACTAGAATCTATAACAATAGCAATACACTAGAAACAGATTTAAAATCAAAACCTGTTTATAGCTTATATAATTCTGGACGACTTACTGAAGCAGAAAAACTAAATTTCGAAGAGGTTTATAAAATAGAAACAAGTAGAATTCCTATTCGTAAAAGAGTTTCAAAGCGAGAAATTCAGCGATTACTTAAAAAAAAGCTGCGTGAAGCTGATATAAATATAGACTTCGAATTTGCAATATACGATCATGATTTAGCCACTAAAGTGCAGAGTGAAGAGTTTGAATTGCAAAAGGCATCTACTTTTGGTGTTCCTATTTTTGACAACGAAATTGGAGCAAACAATTATAGATTACTTGTTAACTTTCCTGAGCATAACAAGTTTATTTGGTCTTCCATAATTGGGATGATTGTTTTGTCGGTTTTATTCACATCAATTATCATTATCGCTTACTCTAGTGCACTATTGCAACTTTTTAGACAGCGTCAAATATCTGAAATTAAAACAGATTTCATCAATAACATGACGCATGAGTTTAAAACACCTATCGCCACAATAAACTTGGCTTTAGATGCTATAAGGAATCCAAAAATCATTGAAGATAAGGAAAAAGTAATTCGTTATCTTAATATGATTAAAGAAGAGAATAAACGCATGCATGCTCAAGTAGAAAATGTGTTAAGAATATCTAAACTTGAAAAAAACGAGTTAAACATTAGTAAGGAAAATGTTGAGTTGCACGACTTAATTGAAGATGCGATTACGCATGTAGAGTTAATAGTTGAAGACAAAAAAGGATTTATTAAAACAGATTTAAATGCCGAGAAATCTTCAGTTTTAGCAAACGACATGCACTTTACAAATGTTATAGTGAATATTCTGGATAATGCGATTAAGTATTCACCAGAAGCACCAGAAATAATAGTTTCAACAGAAAATGTAGGAGAAAATATTCTGTTGAAAATACAAGACCATGGAAGTGGAATGAGCAAGGCTGCTCAAAAACGTGTTTTCGAAAAATTTTATAGAGAACACACAGGAAATATACATAATGTAAAAGGTCATGGACTAGGTTTATCTTATGTAAAAAGAATAGTAGATGACCATCAAGGTTATGTATCTGTAGAAAGTGAAAAAGAAAAAGGAAGTACTTTTACGATTAGACTTCCATTAATATCATAATGCTATGAACGAACAACAAAAGAAAATTTTATTAGTTGAAGACGATCCAAACTTTGGAACAGTTTTAAAAGATTATTTAATGATGAATGATTACGAAGTTACTCATGCTAAAAATGGCATGGAAGGCTTTGAGAAATTCAAAAAAGATGATTTCGATTTATGTATTTTAGATGTCATGATGCCTTATAAAGATGGGTTTACTTTAGCTAAAGAAATACGTGAAAAAAACTCTGATGTTCCAATTATCTTCTTAACAGCTAAAGCAATGAAAGAAGATGTGCTTAAAGGCTATAAAGTTGGAGCTGACGACTATTTAAATAAACCTTTTGATAGTGAAGTGCTTTTAATGAAGATTAAAGCAATTATTCAAAGAAAGGCTACAGATACTGTGGCAGATAGTAAACAATTTGAATTTGAAATTGGTGGTTTCCATTTAAACTCAAAACTTCGTTTTTTAACGTACAATGGTGGAGAGCAAGTCAAATTATCTCCGAAAGAAAACGAATTGTTACGTTTGTTAGCTTTACATGAAAACGATTTAATGCCAAGAGAATTAGCATTAACAAAGATATGGAGAGACGATAATTATTTTACATCTAGAAGTATGGATGTATATATTGCGAAATTAAGAAAGTACTTAAAACTTGATGGCAATGTAGAAATACTCAATATTCATGGTGAAGGCTTTAGGCTAGTTGTAAATGCTGAGGCTTAAAACTTAAGAATTAGAAGTAAGTGTTAATAAAGAATCCAGTGTAAAAGCTGGATTTTTTTTTGTTTTAATATTTCTCAAAATCATCTATTGCATAAGCGTTATTATATGACGCTTCATTAATAGTATTGAATTCACTAGAGTCATAATCCATAATAAGTTTCCAGAGATTATCTTCTCGTTTTATGAGCACATGAAATTTACCATAATAACTTTTTTCGTCAACTGTACCATGATTTACTATCAACTTATAAATGCCACGTTCTGAAGCATATTCGTCGTTAGCTATACGTTCAAAAAATCGGAAAGAAATAGTTTGTTTGCCATTCTTGTTAGACCATCTGTTGTTATAGCCTTCAATATATTCAGAAAAGAGTTTAATGGTTTGGCCATCACCAGAAATTCGGATTAAATTTGGACTATGAATACTAGAAAATAAGGTGTAGTCAAAGGTTTCAAAAGCTTTAGTAAAGGTGTCCCAAACTTGAGTGTTTATTTCTTTTAGGTGCTTGTATTCTTGCGAAAAGCTAAAGTTTAAAGACATAAATAAGAAACCAATGACAAGGATTATTTTTTTCATTTTTAGGTGTATTAAATGTTTTTTAGCATCTCTTTAGTTATTTTCCAACGATTAACTTCTTGTTCAAAATTAATACTTCCTGGAATTGTTGTATGTGTTTTTTCAAACTTAAATCCAATACGCTTTAATGTTTTATTAGGAGCGTCATTAAATGCGTAAGGTTCACAATACAAAGTCTTTAGTTGTAAATTATGAAAGTAGAGTGGAAGTGATTTTTTTATAAATTCTGTTCCTAATCCTTTTTGTCTTTTATGATTATTCCATAAATGAATATGCATAAAAGCAGAATCGCCAACAATAATATTATTTGCATTTGTATGACCAATGGCTTCGTTTTGAAACTCCCAGATTAACGCATAAGATTTTTTAGTAGAAACAGCACTTGTAAGCGCTTCAGTAAGATCATCTTTGTTTGGCATTTTTTTTAAATCTACTCCCATATTTACTAAATGTTGGTCTGAAGACTTAATCCAATAATCTACTATTAATGGAATATCATCAAGAGTGGCTTCTCGTACTTGTATTTCATTTGTACTTAGCACTTATTCATCTGTTGATTTTTCAATAGAACTTGCATGATCTTTAATAATGTACCAAGAGTGATCTATTTTCTGTAATGCATAACTTACATACATTCTATTAAAATAAGGTTTCCCATCACGTTCAGGTTCTCTATAAACAATTTCTGTAATCGCAATACCATAATCTTGACCAATTTCTGTATTTAAAATTTTAGTTTCAAAAGACCATGAATTATCCATTGCAAACCAAGTTTCATGATACTTCATAAACTCTTCAACAGTATTCGTGATTTTTGTTTGAGGCAAAATAAGTTGCATGTTTCCTTTAGGAGAGAGTGTGCTTTTTAAGGTGACCAAATCTTTATTTGTTACAGCATCTAAATGCTTCTGCATGGTTTCTATAAAAAGACTTTCATTTTTTGTATTGTCTATAATTTCCGAAGTTTCATTCTTTTTGGTGTTACAAGAGGTTAAGATTAGAAAAGCCAAAATAGAAATAAGACTAAATTTAAGTGTTTTTAATAGCATCGCTTATTTTTTTAATTATTGTATCAATACGGGTTTGATAGTCAAACCATAACGTATTTTCATTTCTTTTAAACCAAGTGAGTTGGCGTTTCGCAAATCTGCGTGAATTCTTTTTAATTTCACTAATCGCAAAATCTAAAGTAGATTCACCATTAAAATAAGCAAATAATTCTTTATAACCAACAGTATTTAAGGCATTTAAGTCGCTGTAGTTAATCAAGCCTTTGACTTCGTTTAATAAACCATCTTTCATCATGATATCAACGCGCTCATTTATTCGGGAATAAATAACAGGTCGTTCTGCAGTTAAGCCAACGGTTAAAGTATTGAAAAACCGATTGTTTTTTTCTTTATTTAGAAATGAAGAATAGGGTTTGCCAGTGCCAATACAGACTTCTAATGCGCGAATAACTCGTTGAGGGTTGTCTATTGCAATGGTGTTATAAGTGGTTTTGTCTAATAATTTTAATTGCTCTTGTAATGATTCAATACCTTGTTTAAGAAGTTGGTTGTTAAGCTGTTCTCTAATACTTTTATCAACATCTGGAAAATAATCTAAGCCTTTAGTGATAGCATCAACATATAAACCAGAACCTCCAACCATGATCACGACATCATGATTTTCAAAGAGTTCTTCTAGTTTTTTTGTAGCTTCCTTTTCAAAAGTTCCAACACTGTATTCGTCTTCTATCGATTTATGATGAATAAAGTGATGCTTAGCTTGATTTAATTCTTCTAGGGTAGGAGCTGCAGTTCCGATTTGCATCTCTTTAAAAAATTGCCTAGAATCTGCGGAAATAATTTCAGTTTTAAAATGATTTGCAAGTTGGATACTTAACGCTGTTTTACCAATAGCTGTTGGACCAACAATAGAAATTAAAAACTTAGTCATGATGCAGTTGATAACCACATTTATAGCAAAATTCTGCACCATCTTTATGGTTTGAAGCGAGACAATTTGCACAAGATTGTGAGTTGGTATTCACTGTACTAGGATGAGGAGGTAAGGCTGAGGTTGTATGCTTGTCATGAGCACCATCATCTTTAGTATGCTTGGTATATTCAGCAGAAACAATTCCTGTTGGAACTGCAATAATACCATAACCCATAATCATAATCAAAGAAGCTATAATCTGGCCTAAAGGTGTTTGTGGTGTGATATCTCCAAAACCAACAGTTGTTAGTGTTACAATACACCAATACACGCTTTTAGGAATGTTATCAAATCCGTGATCTTTGCCTTCAACTAAATACATCACAGTACCTAAAATAATGGTAATAATTAGTACAGCTAGCATGAATACAGAAATTTTAGCTCGACTAGCTTTTAAAGCAGTTGCTAAATGATTTGATGCTGATAAAAACCGAACCAATTTTAAAATTCTAAAGATTCGTAATAGTCTTATAGCTCTAAATGCCACAAGCGCATGTGTTCCTACAAATATTAACGAAAGGTATTTTGGAATTGTTGAGAGTAAATCTATGATACCATAAAAGCTAGTAACGTATTTAATTGGCTGTTTAACAGAAATAATACGTAAGATATATTCAATAGAAAACAAAATGGTAATAACCCATTCTGAAACATTAAAAAACATATGGTATTTTTCATCTAACGACTCAATACTCTCGAGCATAACTAATAGTATACTAGCCAAAATAGCGACAAGTAGTATAATATCGAATAATTTTCCAGCAGGTGTATCAGCTTCATAAATTATTTCATGAACTTTGGCTCTCCAGTTACTATGTGGTTTTTTTTCAGGCATTTATCAAATGTAAGAAAAGATAACTATTTCTTTTCAATACTATTTCTTTTTTAATACAATGATTGAGTTGATCTGTGTATCGACAATAGAACTCATGAATTTTTTCAAGCTTTCATAGTATTCTGATTCATATAAAGCATTATTGAAACTAATTTTAAGATATAAGGTTAATATATTGCCATTAACTTTTGTGTTAAGCATTCCTACACCAGTATTGTTTGGAAGTCTAATATTGAGGTCTTTTGGGATATCTTCAACGGTATATTTATCACCTAGATCTAATTCAAATGAGTATAAATATGCATCTTTATAACCAAAATCTATTGGATAGGTACGTTCTTGAAGTTTAAAAGGGTTTTTGGTGAAAAATTTAAAAACAAAAGGGTCTAAGTATATATGATCTGCAATTACTTCAGCATCTATAAATTCAATATTAAACTGCTCTAAAAACTCATTGTCATCTTTACCCTTACTTGTGACTTCATGTTCTGATATGGCAATAGATTCGTAGTTGTTTTGTATGCGCTTTACATATTCAACAGGATTAGGATAATAATTTTTCTTTTTATACAAGGCATTAATTCCAGTGTTTTTTAATTTTACTTCACCTTCAATTTTTTCATCTTCAGTAATTTTTAATTTCACTTGATATTGAATAGATGTCATTATATTTGCTTCAATGTCTGTCCATGAACTTCCTGCTTTAAAATCCAGAAGACGACCATATTGATTAAGACATCTAAATGGAAGTTCTCCAAAGCTTAAATAACGATCTGTGGCATCTAATAAATAAGTTTTATTATTTATAGTGGCTTGAACTATTAAATAATTAAAATCGGAAATCACAGGATACACAGTTGTTGGTAGTCCATTATTTCTTGTCGAAATTAAAATTGGTTTGACATTAATATCATTTTCGTCTAAAATGTTATGAAGTAGAATATTAATTTCTGCAGCACTTCCTGATTTGTTTTTTAGAAGGTCTTTTGTTGAAGACTCTCCAAATAAATCATATTTTTCATTCCAAGTATAAGTGTCTTGGACATAATTATATAAAGCTTCAGCTTTTTTTAAGACATCAGTTTCATTAATTATCTCTTGGCCAATTAAGTTTTTAGAGCCTACACTTTTAGATAACTGTCGTCCTATACTTTTATCTAGTTTAAGTTCTTTGTCTGTTGTTTTCCAGGTTTTTGTGATATTATCTGTAGAGCCATCAAAGCCTTTAAATATTTTTAATTCGTATTCAATTCTAGCTAAATAATTATCCTTAGTAGTCATGAAGTCTTCTTCTATAAATGCAGGAACATCTTTCATGATATAAACAGAATCAAAGCAGTCAGCATAAGCACCATTACCTCCAGACAGGCATTTAGGTGTACGCTTAGATTCATTAGTAGCTAGTTTTTTTCCACCAACGAGTTTTATATTATATTCATAATTTGCAGGAATACTAGCCTTGTATTCACTATAAAGTTTAGGAATGTCATCTTGAAAGGCCCAACCTCTATATTTATATTTAAAAGGAGATTCTAAAGTATAGCTATAAGTAATTACCGAGCCTTCCTTCACTTTTGGCATGGTAAACTTTATAAGTGTATAGTTCGCATTATACTTTTCTTCGAAAACAGAATTAGCTTTCAATTTTATATGTTCTACTTCACCATTATCTAAATTATGTGTAGCAGCAATTAAGTTTTTAAACTTTTCTTTGTTTTTACCACTGTTATATAAATACACTGTAATAGTGGCTTTATCAAAACCTTCTCTGTTTAATATTTTAAGTTTGTGCTTATACTCTGTGATAAGATTAAAGCTATTCTTATCGATATAACTGTTCCCAGATTCATAAATCATTAATGCATTAGCTGTAGAGTCTTTCTTGAATTCGTTAATTTCTAAATCGTTTGCAGTAACCGTAAAATTCTCTGCATTGAATTTTGATTGAGAAAAAAGATTTAGTGTGATGCATAAAAATACAAGGGTTAGTGTCTGTTTCATAAGTTGCCTATTTTGTCAAAATGAATCATCTTAAGTTTTTTATTACGCCTAAGATAACTTTTTATAATATGTTGTGTATCTCTATTGTTCTCCATTGGTGTAATAATAGATTCTAAAACTTCTAAATTATTAATTTGATAATTAAGGTTATAAAATCCAATTCCTTTAAAAATACCGTTTTGGATTAGTATTGCAGAGCGTTCATCAATATCTCGACCTTTATCAATAATAACCATAGTTTGGTTCTTAAATGAATTTTTGTCAATTAACTGCTGAACTCTTGAATTATAATCTTCTGGATTTTCTTCTTTGATACATGCACCTTCACAGGTTTTAATCGTATAATTGAAGCAATTGGATTTTGTAGGATATAATCCAGTTAGTTTTTGACATAGCTTGTAATTATCAACACTAGTAAACATAAAACTTTTAGCACTTTGCCGATTACTAAAGGTTGTTATTGGGCTTTTTCTACCATCTACTTTATCAATCTTTAAATTGATATATCCATCTTCATCTATAAAATGATATAAGGCATGAGTAAAAATGGTTCGTCTTAAAGCACGATTAAAAATGGGTTTATTTTGTTTAATCGCTTCACTTTCTTTTAATAAAGCCACAAGTTCGCTACCACAAGATTCGTAAGTAACTGTAGCGACTTGTAATTGTATTTTTTTGGACTTGTGAGTTGTGCTAGTAAAATGTTGATTGACACGCTTTTTTATATTCTTGCTTTTTCCTATATAAATGATTTCACCATCGGCTTTATGCATATAATATACTCCAGTTATTGAAGGTAAACTTTCAATAATATCTAGGTGTTTTGGCTCTAGCTGATACTTAGGTTCTTGTCTTATCGCTTCTTGAATGATGTTCTTTTTCAAATCTTTATCCAAGAGCATTTGAAACAATTTCACTGTAGCAAAGGCATCACCAGAGGCTCTATGTCTGTCTGCAATAGGAATGCCTAAAGCTCTTGTGAGTTTTCCTAAACTATAAGACTCCTGGTCAGGAATAAGGTCTTTTGATAGTTCGACTGTACATAATGTTTTACGTTTAAATTCAAAGCCTAAACGCTTGAATTCTGTGCGTAAAATACGATAGTCAAATTTGGCATTATGTGCAACAAGAATCGTATCTTCAGTAATTTCAACAATACGTTTTGCTACCTCATAAAACTTTGGAGCATTTCGAAGCATATTACTATTTATTCCAGTAAGATTAACTACAAAAGGTTGTATTTCACGTTCAGGATTGACTAAACTTATAAATTGGTCGATGACTTTATGTCCATCATATCTATAAATAGCGATTTCTGTAATACCTTCTTCATTATACTTTCCGCCAGTGGTTTCTATGTCTACTATTGTATAAATAAGCTTTTGTTTAATTTGAGTAATTACGTGTACCAAAGATACGACTTCCAACACGAATCATGGTGCTTCCAGATTCAATAGCGATATTATAATCACCACTCATTCCCATAGATATGGTATGTAAATGAGGGTGTTGTTTTTTAAGTGTATCAAAAGTTGATTTTAATGAGTTGAATTCGTTTTTAATTTGATTCTCATCGTCTGTGAATGTTGACATTCCCATAAGACCAACAATATTGACGTGTTTTAAAAGCGACGTGTCTTCAGAATTTAAAATAGTTGTGGCTTCATTGGGTGACATTCCAAATTTAGAATCTTCTGAAGCAATCTTGATTTGTAATAAGCAATCAATAACACGATTATGTTTTGCAGCTTGTTTATTAATTTCTTTAAGCACTTTAAAATTTTCAACACCATGAATTAGGCTCACAAAAGAAGCCATGTATTTCACTTTATTGCGTTGTACATGACCAATCATATGCCATTTTATATCTTTTGGCATGTGTTCATATTTCTCCACCATATCTTGAATTTTGTTTTCGCCAAAAATGCGCTGACCTGCATTATAGGCTTCCATGATATCAGAGATAGGTTTCGTTTTTGAGACTGCAACTAAAGTGACATGTTGAGGGAGTTGTGATTGAATATGTTCAAGATTAGATTTTATCGACATTTTCAAAATTCGTATATGGTTACACCACTGCGTAACTTTGGTTCTATATAGGTGCTTTTTGGAGGCATTTTTAAGCCATCATCTGCAATTTGTTTCATTTCTTGAATAGTTACAGGAACCATACCAAAGCCTACTGCAAATTCGCCACTATCTACGCTGCTTTTTAAATTTACAGTATCCTTTTTTCCGTTAAGGTACATAATACGATTATCGTTACGTAGATCATTTATACCTAGAATGGGTTGTAAAACAGTTTTATATAATAATTGAGCGTCTAATGCATCTAATGAATTTTCAAAAGTATAGTTGGTTTTCCGTAAGTATAACGAATAAAAATCACCGTCTAAATACATGCTAAAATGATGCTTTTTACTTGGTTTATAAGGGATTTTCCCTCTGTTTTCAATTCGGAAAGCAGCATCTAATTGTATTAAAAACTCTTCTTTAGATAAACCATTTAAATCTTTTATAAGTCTATTAAATTCATGAATACGTAATTCTGATTCTGGAATAAAAAAACTCATAAAATAATTATAAGGCTCAGAACCTTTATGGTTTGGATTGTTTTGCTTTAAATCTTGACTCAATAAACATGATGAAGATGAGCGATGATGACCATCTGCAATATAAATAGTCTTCATTTTTTCAAATTCCTGCTGAATGGTTTTAATAATAGAATCGTCTTCAACTTTCCATAAATAATGTGTATCTCTATAGGTTGTTGTAAATTCAAATTCTGCACGTTCTTTTTCTATGGTTTTAATAATAGACGCTATTGTGTTATTATCAGGATAGGTAAGGAGCACAGGTTCTGCATTAAAACCAACAGTTTTTAAATAAGCTTTAAAAATATTTTCACGATATTCAATTGTATCTTCATGCTTTTTTATGACATCTTTTTCGTAATCTTCTGCACTTGCAGCAGCAACAATACCATGAAAGACTTGTTGTTCTCTATCTACAATTTTATAAATATAAAACGATGGTGTTTCGTCTTGTACAAAAACACAGTCCTCCTTAAATTCTGAGTATCTATTTTTGACTAAGGCATATCGTTCTTCTCCTGTAATTTCACGTGCATATTTATATCCAGGATTCACAATGTGTAAAAACGAAAACGGATTATAATCTAAGCGCGCCTCACGTTCAGCTTGTGTGTAAGTTTGGTAGGAGCGAGAAGCCACTAGACTGACTTTATCTCGTGTTGGACGTACTGCTTTAAATGGAATTATTTTCGCCATAATTAAGTCATAAGGAATTAGTAAAAAGACAATAGTTTTTTTCTCTATTGCCTAAAAACTAATACCTATTTTGAAAACTGCCTAGCTACTTTTTCTGCTTTTCTGCTTTCGGAATAATCATAAAACCCTTCGCCAGATTTCACACCGAGTTTCCCAGCATTTACCATATTTACTAATAAAGGACAAGGTGCGTATTTTGGGTTTTTAAATCCATCATACATCACATTTAAAATGGACAAACAAATATCTAATCCAATAAAGTCTGCCAATTGTAGAGGTCCCATAGGATGCGCCATTCCAAGTTTCATAACGGTATCAATTTCCTCAACTCCAGCGACACCATTATAAAGGGTTTCAATGGCTTCGTTAAGCATAGGCATTAATATGCGATTAGCCACAAATCCAGGATAGTCATTCACTTCGGTAGGAATTTTACCCAGTGTTTTACTCATTTCCATAATGGTTTGAGTCACTTCATCACTCGTGTTATAACCACGAATAATTTCCACTAATTTCATAATAGGTACAGGATTCATAAAGTGCATACCTATTACCATTTCTGGACGAGAAGTAACTGCAGCTATTTGCGTAATAGAGATAGAAGAGGTGTTTGTTGCTAGAATAGTATCGTCTGGACAAGCTTCGTCAAGTTGTTTAAAAATTTTGAGTTTTAAATCTACATTCTCGGTTGCAGCTTCTACCACTAAACCAGCATACTCAACACCTTCAGTAATACTTGTAAATGTTGTGATATTTTCTAAAGTTTGAAGTTTATCGTCTTCAGTAATTTTTTCTTTAGCAACCATTCGATCCAAATTCTTGGTAATGGTTTCAATGCCTCTTTTAAGCGAAGCTTCACTAATATCAATAAGTTGGACTTTAAATCCTGATTGTGCAAATGTATGAGCAATACCATTTCCCATGGTTCCCGCTCCAATAACTGCTACGTTTTTCATATGTTGTATTCTGTATTTTATTAAAATTGATTAATTATCATAGTAGCTACTCGTAGTGCTTCTGTACCATCATGAAGAGTCACAATAGGTGTTGTGTTATTGTTTATGGCCTCAGCAAAAGTTTCTAATTCATCTAAAATGGCATTGTTGCTTGTTATTTCTGGGTTGGCAAAATAGATTTGCTTTTTAATGCCTTCAGCATTTTGTAAAATCATGTCAAAATCTCCTGGATTTTCAGGAGCATCTTTCATTTTTACAACTTCACATTTCTTTTCTAAAAAGTCAACAGAGATATAAGCATCACGTTGAAAGAAACGTGTTTTACGCATGTTTTTTAATGAAATTCTACTGGCTGTTAAATTGGCGACACAACCATTTTCAAATTCAATTCGCGCATTGGCAATATCTGGAGTTTCACTAATAACCGAAACTCCGCTTGCACTAATCTGTTTAACTTTAGATTGAACAACACTTAAAATAATATCGATATCGTGAATCATTAAATCTAGCACTACAGGAACATCTGTACCTCGAGGGTTAAATTCAGCTAAACGATGTGTTTCAATAAACATAGGTTGATCTAACATCTCTTTAATACCAATAAAAGCGGGATTAAAACGCTCTACATGACCAACTTGTCCTTTTACGCCATGCTCTGCAACTAAAGCTCTAAGGATTTCTGCTTCTTCAACAGTGTTGGTAATTGGTTTTTCTATAAAAATATGTTTGCCTTTAGCAATAGCTTGTTTGGCACAGTCAAAATGCGATAATGTTGGTGTTACAATATCAACAACATCAACAGCATCAATAAGTTTTTCTATGGAATCAAAATAAGTATAGCCAAATTCAGCTTCTACTTTTTTAGCATTTTCTACATCAGCATCGTAGAAACCAATAAGGTTATATTTTTCAGATTGATGAAGTAATCTAAGATGAATTTTCCCAAGATGACCAGCACCTAGAACACCTGCTTTTAGCATAGTTTTACGTTTTCAACAAAAATAGTTTTTTTGAAGCAGAAAAAAGAAAAAAGAAAATAGAAAATAGTGTTTGTTCTTACTTATGATTCTTTTATTTTTAAATTTTTAAATCACATATATATTTTTTGAAAGATACTTTTAAACATCAAGGCTTAAGGCAAAAACTAGTAGATACTCTCATTAAAAAAGGCATAAAAGATGAACGAGTTATAGCTGCTATCAGAAAAATTCCTAGACATTTGTTTATGGATTCAGGGTTTTTAGACCATGCATATCAAGATAAAGCCTTTCCTATTGGTGCAGATCAAACCATTTCTCAACCCTATACAGTTGCTTTTCAATCTGAGTTGCTAAAAGTGAATACAGACGATAAAATTCTAGAAATTGGCACAGGAAGTGGTTACCAAACTGCTGTGTTGTGTGAGCTTGGAGCAAAGGTGTATAGTATTGAAAGGCAAAAGGAGCTATTTAAAAAAACGAGTAAGTTTTTACCAAAATTAGGCTATCGCGCTAAAAAACTCATTTTTGGGGATGGTTATATTGGTTTAAAAGAGGAAGCACCTTTTCAGAGTATTATTGTTACTGCTGGCGCACCTTTTGTTCCTAAACCTTTGTTAACACAGCTTGCTGTAGGTGGACGTTTAGTGATTCCTGTTGGAGATGAGGTGCAAATTATGACGCTTTATATAAGAACTTCAGAAAAAGAATTTCAAAAGCAAGAATTTGGGGAGTTTAGATTTGTACCTTTATTAGAAGATAAAAATTAAATTATGAAAAGAATTACTTTATTAATTATTCTAGTCTCTCAACTTGGGTTTTCGCAAAACTTTACTGAATATGGCACTGGAAATGTTGTAGGTATTGATGTTACTCCAGATTTCGGCATCTGTTTAATGGGAGGAGCAACTGAGCACGATGAAGCCATGCGCTGGTTTTTACGAAAAGCTAATGGAGGCGATATTTTAGTTTTACGTGCTTCAGGAAGTGATGGTTATAACGATTATTTTTATTCCGAATTAGGCGTTGCTGTAAATTCTGTGACTACGTTTGTTATCAATAATGAAGCTGGAGCATTAGATCCTTATGTGTTAAATAAGGTTGCCAATGCAGAAGCAATATGGTTTGCTGGAGGTGACCAATATAATTATGTGTCTTATTTTAAAGACAATGCAATGGAAGACGCTATAAATCATTTTGTTAATGTAAAACAAGGTGTTATTGGTGGTACAAGTGCAGGAATGGCAATTTTAGGAAGCGCTTATTTTTCAGCCCAAAATGGAACAGTAACCAATGCTCAAGCATTATCTAATCCTTATCATTCTAGAATGACATTAGGGTATAATGATTTTTTAGACATTCCGTATTTAGAACATATAACCACAGATTCGCATTATGATGATCCTGATAGAAAAGGAAGGCATAGCACTTTTTTAGCACGTTATATTCAAGATAATGGCCTGCGTGCTTTTGGTATTGCATGCAATGAATATACTGCGGTTTGTGTTGATTCTGATGGAAAAGGTTATGTGTATGGCGATTATCCAAACTATGAAGAACATGCTTATTTCTTACAAGCGAATTGTGTTGAAGATTTTGAGCCTGAAAACTGTACGAATGGAAGCCCTTTAAATTGGAATAGAAGTGGAGAAGCTATAAAAGTGTGTAAGGTTCCTGGGACGAATACTGGAGAAAATTATTTTGATTTATCTGATTGGATGACTGAAAGTGGAGGCGAATGGTTTAATTGGTCTATTGATAATGGCAGCTTTAATACTTCTATAACTGTTAATCCTGAATGTGATTTGCTATCTGTTTCTGATTTTGATGAGGCTTCAGTTTCGGTGTTTCCAAATCCTTTTATAGATACCATTCACATTGCTTCTGATGCTTTGGTCGAAGGAGTAATACTTTATGATGTTACAGGAAAATCGATACAAATCACTAATACTATTGAAGGAATTGATACGTCATTATTTGCTTCAGGGGTTTATTTTTTAAAGTTGAAAATCGATAATAAAACACAAACATTCAAACTAGTAAAAAAATAGTCATTTTTTCTTCTTTAAATTTTTAAACACATAAACTATAGGGAATAGCGTTATTGTCGCAATAATGGCTAAAACGATATATTGTGTAATTCCACTAAGACTGCTTGACTTCTTTAATGCAATGTTTATAATTTGATACTCAAGAAGGGTGAAAATTATGACTATACCAAGATTAGTATAACGTAATATTCTAGTGGCATCAGTATAGTATTTCTTTGCGTTATCAATAGTTATTTTCTGTGGGTAGTTAAAAATGTGAGGCGACTTATTTAGAAAATACAAACCTATAGCAGTCGCTATTCCTATAGCATGTAATGCCCAAATGCTATCTTTGGAGCCAAAACCATTTACTTCACCTGAAGTGTTAAAATGCATTGGGATTTGTTCAGGAAGGCTTTTGTAAAAATAAAGAGTGTAAATTATTGAAAAGACTAATAAACCTAAAGAGGTGTACTCAACGATATTATCTCCAGTCGTTTTTTTTAGCTTTATTTTTGGTCTGTCTTCGTAAAACATAATTAATGTTTCGGCAAATAATTTTGAGGAATAGGATGCTCTTTGGTTTCTTGAAACCAATAAATATTAACAACCCACCAGCGTTTACCATCGTTTAATAACTGTATGCTATTAATACCACGCATAAATGGTTTGTCATCTGATTCGCTATAATAGGATTCATAAGTACTAAAAACTTGAGTTATATTACCAAAAGTGTCAACTTCTCTATGAATTTCTTTTTCAAAAAAACCATTTTCAATTAACCATGTTCCTGAAGATTCAATATAATCTTCAGGCGAGATATAATTTAGTCCATAGACGCCTTCTTTGTTTTTTCCAGTTGGAATTAATTTTGCATCTGGTTTAAACAAAAACCTAAAAAGGTCCCAGTTACGAGCTTCACCTTTTTCACCAGAAATGACAGCATAAAGCGTTTCTATAGTAAGATTTAGGGTTTTAACTTTGTCGTCATAATTATGAACTTGTTCTTGAGCGCTAATCGATATGAACATTAAAAATAGGAGCGAAGTGGCGAGTCGTTTTTTCATCATCAAGTTTTTATAAAGTTAGTTAATTTAGAAGCTTAATCCCAAAAATAATTGCATCATTAACAAAACCGCTTTGGTATGAACGCACATAATCTAAACGTAAAAACCTGAAAGTTCCCCAGCCTAAATTGTCTAGTCCAATTGAATATTCCTGATAGGGTTTGCGATCTTGAGTAGATAAATTGTGAGCACCAACAACTAAATTAAAATTGAGTTTATTCAATAAAGGAATCTTTCCTAGAATATACCCTCTAAAATCATGTTCAGCATGAAACTCACTATATGATTTATTAGTACTAAAAGCGTAATAAGGTAAATTATTAAACACATTGGTGTAGCTATCTGCTGTTCCTACATTTATTTGGTTGCCATTAAAATGTTTATAGTCGGTAAATGCAATGTTATCTGAATCGAAGAAAGTACCTCCTTTTAAATTGTATTGAAAATAGCCTTTGTTTCCTAAGCTTAGTCCTTGTGATAATCGTGCAGAAACTTCATTAAAGTTATAATCGCTAACAGATGAAGCAAATCCTTTTTCATAACCTAAGTAGAGGGTTGGAAACTTTCGGTTAGGAATGTTCCATTTACTGTCAGGATAGCTAAAATATTTTTGTCCGAAATTAATTTGAGCTCCAAGAATAAATTTTAGCATATGATGTGTTTCAAAAGGAGCAATACCATAAGCAGTTTCGTCTAAAGGATTATTACTAGTGTAGGCTCTATCGGCTTTTGGATACCATACTTGGTCTGTCGTGTTAAATAAAGGTTGTCTTCTTTCATAAGCCATTGAGGCATTCATTCGCAATCCATTCACCACTTCTTGAGAATAGCCAATTTGTGCAAAGCTCTTTTCATAAATTTTCAAGTAGTTTCGTTCAGAAAATAAGCTAAATCCAGAATTTTCAGCTTTAGAAATGGGATCATTAGCATTGAACTGTTGTGTTTTTACACCACCAGAAAGGGTTAAAAAAGGACGTTTGATATCATTAAACTTATACCTAAACGATAAAGTACTACGAAAGCGTTCATCACTAAAACCATATTCTATATCTGCATTAATTCTGTAATAACGATTAAAGTCATCTATATTTTTTGAATAGTAAAAATTCATTCCAGTATTAAAGCCTTGAACAGTGTTGAATCCAATTTTTTCTAAAGGACTTCCATAGCCAATATTCCAGTCGTTATAAGAGTTTTGGTAGTTATAACCTAAGAGGTTCCCAAGGGTGAATTTATTGGAAACCACATCTGTAGAGTCTAAATATTTTTTTGATTTTCTAACCGTTTGAACACTATCTTTTTTTACGTAATCTGTAGCTTCTTCTTCGGTAAGTAAAACAGGGCGTTTAGTGTCCCAAAATATAGCGTCTTTTTTATTGGCTTCTTTTTCAAACGTTAAAATTTCATTGGTAAACGCATCTTTTGAAAATTCTGGAGTAAAATCATACTCACTATAAACAGCATGAAAGCGTCCATTGCCAGTAATGCCTATAAAGCCATATTCAAAATCGATGCTTTGCGACATTAAAGACCATAATTTATCCTGTTCTGAATAAGAAAAACTTTGTTTGATACTAATTAATTCGGTTGCAGGAATTTGAGCTTGTTCTCCTGTAATGTCAAGTTCTAAAGCATAAAAAGACCAGTCGTCTTCAACAATATAAACCGTTCCAGAAAAAATCCTGTCGTGTTCACGTTTTGGAATCACTTTAATTTGATTGATGAGATTACCATTATCGTCATAGAAAATCCCTTCTAATTTAAAGCGATAATAATTAAAGGCATAATTGGCAATAGGCGACACAATTTGATTGCCTAATTCGATAGTATTTTGATAAAAGTTGAAATCGGCACTCACAGCAGTATTAAAACTAAAACCACTATCATTTCCGCTTATTTTTGAAGCAATTATGTGTTCAGATAATTGATCTGGATACGAATATTTTATTTTCGAAATGGTTTCAGAAAGGTAAATCATACCACTTCTTGTTGAGTCTAAATTACCATCTAAATCACCAACTTCTTGTCCGAAAATTTTTTCAGGCACATTTTCAATTTTTATAAAACCACGAGAATAAAAATCGGCTGTATAATTTTTAATCTTACCAAGATTTTTCTCTCGATTTGCGATGGCTTTCCTCATAATAATATCTGCTGGATTTTCTTCAGCATTGACAGTAACTTCGTCTAATGAAATTTTATTTTCTTCTAATGAAGCATCTAGAGTAAAAGGGAATTTAGAGATCTCAGCAGTCTTTTTTAAAGTTTTAAAACCTAAGTATTTAAAAGTGACTGTATATGTGCCTGGTTGAGTGATGTTTAATTCGTATCGACCATTGTCATTGCTCGTCGTTCCTGTATATGTGCCTTCAATATAAATATTAACAAAAGCTAGAGGTTCACTTTTTGTAGATGTTACTGTGCCAATAATTTGTGCATAAGAAAACAATGAAGAGATTAGAAATACAGTGAGAAGTAATTTATGCTTCATGAATGATGGTTTAGTTTTTTCAAACTTAACTAATCTGTGTTCTGAAAATTGTTATAGTAATCATAAACTTAATTAAAATTTTTCTTAATTCGATCTAGATTACGCTTATTATCTC
The DNA here is from genome assembly GCF_042686125.1 of Lacinutrix iliipiscaria. Lineage (NCBI taxonomy): Bacteria > Pseudomonadati > Bacteroidota > Flavobacteriia > Flavobacteriales > Flavobacteriaceae > Lacinutrix > Lacinutrix iliipiscaria. The sequence goes on along the minus strand of NZ_JBHUOV010000002.1, from coordinate 488,563 downwards.
TGTCTTTTATGGTGTCGCGTTTATCGAAAAGTTTTTTTCCCTTCGCTAAAGCAATGTCTAATTTGGCAAGTCCTTTTTCATTAAGAAATAAACGTAAAGGCACAATGGTCAGCCCTTTAGTATTGACGTCTTTAGCCAACTTTTTTAGCTCACGTTTATTGAGGAGTAACTTACGTTCTGCTTTAGGTTTGTGGTTATAATAGTTGCCATATACATATTCTTGAATAGTCATGTTAATAACAAACAATTCGTTTTGCTCATTAAATTCACAAAAGCTTTCAGAAATAGAGGCTTTACTATCTCTAATGGATTTAATTTCAGTACCAGTTAAAACAATTCCAGCCGTATATTTATCGAGAATTTCATACTCGAATTTAGCTTTTTTGTTTTTAATATTTACTGAGTTTTTCATCGCTGTCAAAACTACATAATTTTATTAAGCCATAAAATGTTATGAATTGATTAATTTTACGACCAGTTTATAAACTTAATTCTCATGCAAAACTTAAAATATATAGTGGTATCCTGCCTATTTGTAATAGCATGTAAGACAGAAACTCAATTAACAGCCGAAAAAATTATTGACAAAACCATAGAAGTTTCTGGAGGTGAAAACTATTTAAAGGCTAATATAGAATTTGATTTTAGAGGTAAACACTATCGTTCTCATCGAGCAGGAGGTAGCTTTCAATATGAAAGACAGTTTACGGATTCAATTGGAAACATAAAAGATGTTTTAAATAACGATGGATTTCAGCGTTATGTGAATAATAATTCTGTCGTAGTAATAGATTCTATGATACCAAAATATTCTGCATCTGTAAATTCGGTGCATTATTTTGCTCTATTGCCTTATGGATTAAATGATGCTGCTGTAAACAAAAGTAGTTTGGGTAAGGTCACTATCAAAGATAAATTTTATCATAAAATAAAAGTAACTTTTGACCAAGAAGGTGGAGGAGAAGATTTTGAAGATGTATTTGTGTATTGGATAGATACAGAAACCTTTAAAGTAGATTACTTGGCCTATTCTTATATTGAAACTGATGGTGTTGGGATGCGATTTAGAGAAGCTTACAACGAGCGTATCATTAACGGATTGCGTTTTGTAGATTATAAAAATTACAAACCAATAGATGAAGCTTTGAAATTGAATGCTTTAGATAAAGCATTTGAGTCTAATCAACTTAAATTATTATCAAAAATTGAATTAAAAAATATTCAAGTTAATTGATTAGCAAAACCTGATCTGAAATACTCTTATTAATAATCGTTACAATATATAAATTGCCATTATTGTCATCTTCTATATCGACATACTTTTTTTCTCCAATAACATCATTTACAAAATGAGGTATTGTATTACTATGCCCAACGATAAGTACAGTTTTACCTTTTGTTTCCTTTAAGAAATTTTTCAAATCAATATGCTTAGGACGATATAAAGACAGCTCTAAATTGTTTTTTGTTGCAGTTGGTAGCGCTGTTTCTCGGGTTCTGTGATAATCTGTAGAATACACAGCATCAAAATGAATAGAGCTCAACACAGCACTCCAATGTTCAGCTCTTGCTTTACCAATTTCAGTTAAATGAGGATTTTTTTCTGAAGCATTACTTCTGTCTTTCTCGGCATGACGAATAAAATAATAAGTCGATGTTTCTGAAGATGTTTCAGTTTGAGCTGATATTGGGTTTAAAATTAAAACACTAAGTATAAAAAAGTATAAATATTTCATAGTGCTAAGTTAAGCTAATTCCAGAGCAATTTCAATCATATCTTTAAAAGTGGTTTCACGTTCTTTACTTGTTGTTTTTTCTCCAGTAACTAACGAGTCAGAAATGGTTAGTATGGTTAAGGCTTTAGCCTTATGCTTTGCAGCAACAGTATATAATCCAGCGGTTTCCATTTCAACACAAAGAACTCCGAATTTCGACCATTTTTTATAGGATTCAAAATCGTCGGCATAAAATTCATCTGAAGTAAATACATTGCCAGCTTTAATAGGAATGTCTTTTGATTTGGCAACTTCTACCGCCTTTTGAAAGAGTTCAAAATCAGCAGTAGGAGCATAGTCCGCACCACCAAAACGAAGTTCGTTGACACCAGAATTAGAAGATGCAGCCATAGCAAAAACAACATCTCTTATTTTTACATGTTCTTGGTAAGAGCCTGAACTTCCAACACGAATAAGGTTTTTTACACTAAACTGAGTAATTAATTCGTGCGCATAAATAGAAATGCTAGGAACTCCCATTCCTGTTCCCATAACTGAAATAGGTTTTCCATTATGTGTTCCAGTATAGCCTAGCATGCCTCGAACTTCATTAAAACATTTTGGGTTCTCAAGAAATGTTTCTGCAATCCATTTGGCTCTTAAAGGATCTCCTGGTAATAAAATTGTTTCTGCAATATCGCCTTTTTTGGCGCCTATATGTATGCTCATAATATTAGTAATTGTTTTCTTCGGAAAGTGATCCAGTCACAATAGCAATTCCGTTAGATGTTCCTATTCTTTCTACACCAAGGTTAATATAGTCTATAGCTGTTTTTGTATCACGAATCCCTCCAGAAGCTTTTATTTTTGTGCCACAAGTTGTAATTACACTTTTCATAAGTCTGACATCATGAAAAGTGGCGCCTCCAGTTCCAAATCCTGTTGAGGTTTTAATAAAATTTGCACCTGAGTTAATTGCTAATTCACTCGCTTTTATGATTTCTAATTCTTCGAGGTAGCAGGTCTCTAAAATCACTTTAAGCGTTTTGTTTGGCATCACTTTTTTTACAGCTTCAATGTCTTTCCAAACTGCGTCAAAATCTTTACTTTTTAATAAGCCAATATTGATGACCATATCAATTTCATCAGCACCATCTTTTATGGCTTGTTTGGTTTCTTCTACTTTAGCTTTGGTGCTCATAGCACCAAGAGGAAACCCAACAACACTACAAACCTTAATAGTTGTATCTTTTAATTCAGCTTTAGCAAGAGATACAAAGCATGAGTTTACACAAACTGAAAAGAATTGATGGTCTTTAGCTTCTTGACATAATTGTATAATGTCTGTTTTAGTTGCAGTTGATTTTAATAGTGTGTGGTCTATGTATGTATTTAACTTCATAAAACAAAATTAAAGGTTTTATAAAGATAAATAAATGACTTTTATCAGTAACTTAAACAAAAGTTTTTCTGCTGCTTTTTTTTATTTGTTTGATACGTTCTTCAAAAGTTTTTGCATCTATAGGAGAATGAACAGATTGAAAGAGCTTCATCAGCTCATCAGTATGTTGTTCACGCGATAGCTTTAGTAAGTTAAAATGTGTGAAACCAGACCAGATAACTGCTTTTAGTTGACTCTTATTTGCATTATACATTCTCATTTCTACATATAGATCTGATGTTGTATAATTTATTAACTGAGATTCAATAATTACAGTTTCCATTAATAATGCAGGTCTAATATATGTAATTTGATTACTACTAGACACCCAACTTTTGCCTATAGTGTTAGCCATTTTATAGATGTCAATGTCATATTTTGACACGAGCTCATCTTCACGATGATTCATAAAATAATTTATATAGCTTCCATTATTTAAGTGATTAAATGGATCACAATCTTGAAATCTAATTTTTGCTTTGCTTTCTAATAATTTTGGTAAGTTTTTCATATTGTTTATTTTATACCTATTGGTATATTTTTATGTAAATTTTTTTAAGCTTTCATTTCTAAGTTAATGATTTGATCAATCTGATTCATACTATCTTTTAAATAGAAATCATCATTCATGGTATAAGTCATAAAAATGGCGCCTTGTATAAGTGTATCTATGCGTTTCGCATAAATCATGGCATTGATATCAGATGAAATTTCGCCAACTTGTATACCATCTTCTATTATAGTTGCTAATTGACCTTGGATTTTTTCGATTACTGAACGCACCTTTTTTAATAACAAAGGGTTTTGATTATTTGCATCAACACCTATATTTAAAATTGGACAACCTCCTAGCTGTTTACTGAATTCGTAATAGTTTCTATAAAAGTCAGCAATTAAATGTAATTTTTGAATAGGTGAATCACTTAATGCTAAATGATTAGCAATTCGTACCATCATATTTTTTACGTTAAATTTAAAGGCAGCAATCGATAACTCTTCTTTATTCTTAAAGTTACCATATATAGCACCTTTTGTTAGTCTTGTAGCTTCAGTGATGTCTCTCATACTAGTCGCTGCATAGCCATTTTTGTTAAAAATTGGTGCAACGGTTTCCAAAATATGATGCTTTGTAAGTTCAGCTTTTGAAATCATAAATGCAAATATATAAAAAATATACCGATTGGTATAATATTTTTCAAAAAAAACAGCGCTTCACTTTTAGAAGATCCACACTGTTTTCAACTAACTAACCAACTTAACTATTTAAACGTGTCACATTATGATTTATTTCGTGATGTGACATTTTTTTTACAACTCTTCAGAGACCAAATTATTTTGATTTCTAAATACTAATTTTCCATCGAATGCATCTAAAAGAATGATGCTATCTGTAGTCACTGTTCCAGCCAGTATTTCTTTACTTAAAGCATTTAGCACTTCTTTTTGAATGACTCTTTTTACTGGACGTGCACCATATTCAGGATTATAACCTTTGTCAGCTAAATACGTTATGGCTTCATTAGTGGCGTCAAATGTAATGCCCTGTTGAGCAACCATTTTTGTAACCGATTTTAATTGTAAACCAACAATATCAATAATATTATCTTTACTCAAAGGCGTAAACATAATGGTGTCATCAATTCGATTTAAAAACTCTGGTCTAACACTTTGTTTTAGTAAGGCTAATACATCAACTTTTGCAGCTTCAATAGCAGAATCTATATCTTTAGTTGCATCGAAGCGTTCTTGAATAATATGACTTCCCATGTTAGAGGTCATGATAATAATGGTGTTTTTAAAATCTGCAATACGTCCTTTATTATCAGTTAAGCGACCTTCGTCTAGTACTTGCAACAAGATGTTAAACGTGTCTGGGTGAGCTTTTTCAATTTCATCTAAAAGCACTACAGAATAAGGCTTTCTACGTACAGCTTCAGTAAGTTGTCCGCCTTCATCATATCCAACATAACCAGGAGGTGCACCTACTAAACGACTAACAGCATGACGCTCTTGATACTCACTCATATCGATACGTGTCATCGCATTTTCATCATCAAAAAGATATTCAGCTAGCGCTTTTGCTAACTCGGTTTTACCAACTCCTGTTGTTCCTAAAAAAAGGAAGGTTCCAATTGGTTTTTGAGGGTTTTGTAAACCTGCTCTTGATCGTCGCACTGCATCACTAACAGCAACTATTGCTTCTTCTTGTCCGACCACACGTTTGTGTAATTCGTTTTCAAGCTTCAAGAGTTTTTCGCGCTCACTTTGTATCATCTTAGTTACAGGAATACCTGTCCATTTGGCAACTACTTCAGCAATATCTTCATAAGTGACTTCTTCTTTAATCAAAGAACTTTCACTCTGATTTTTTAGCAATTCATTTTGGAATTTTTCAAGTTGTTCTTGAGCATCTTTAATCTTTCCATAGCGAATTTCAGCTACTTTACCATAATCACCTTCACGCTCAGCACGTTCTGCTTCTAATTTGTAGTCTTCAATATTTAATTTAGTATTCTGAATATTATCAACGACTTCTTTTTCGCTTTTCCATTTCGCATTAATTTCATTGCGCTCTTCTTTTAAATTCGCTAAATCTGAACGAAGACTTTTTAGTTTGCTTTCGTCTTTTTCACGTTTGATGGCTTCTATTTCAATTTCTAGCTGCATGACTTTTCTATCTAAAACATCTAATTCTTCTGGTTTAGAATTAATTTCCATGCGTAATTTTGAAGCTGCCTCATCCATTAAATCAATAGCTTTGTCTGGTAAAAAGCGATTGGTGATATACCTTTCGGAAAGTTCTACAGCACCAATAATAGCTTCGTCTTTAATACGAACTTTATGATGCGTTTCGTACTTTTCCTTAATCCCTCTTAAAATTGAAATTGCACTTTCTGTGTCAGGTTCATTAACCATTACTTTTTGAAAACGGCGTTCTAAAGCTTTATCTTTTTCAAAATATTTTTGGTATTCATCTAAAGTCGTCGCTCCAATAGCACGTAATTCACCACGTGCTAATGCAGGTTTTAAAATATTAGCTGCATCCATCGCGCCTTGACCACCTCCAGCACCAACGAGAGTGTGGATTTCGTCAATGAATAGCACAATATCGCCTTCACTTGTAGTCACTTCTTTAATCACAGCTTTTAGACGCTCTTCAAACTCACCTTTAAATTTTGCGCCAGCAATAAGCGCTCCCATATCTAGAGCAAAAATTTGTTTGTCCTTTAGGTTTTCTGGAATATCTCCATCGATAATTCTATGTGCTAAACCTTCTGCTATAGCTGTTTTTCCTGTTCCAGGTTCTCCAACTAAAATAGGGTTGTTCTTTGTTCTACGCGATAATATTTGAAGAATTCTTCTAATTTCTTCATCACGACCTATTACAGGATCTAGTTTTCCGTCTTTGGCTAACTGATTTAAATTTTTCGCATACTTATTTAGTGCATTATAAGTCTCTTCTTGACTTTGAGACGTTACGTTTTCCCCTTTGCGTAATTCTTCAATAGCAGCCTCAAGGCCTTTTTCGGTAACACCTTGATCTTTTAAAATTTGTGAAATTTTACTTTTTGATTTAAAAATAGCTAGGATTAAATGTTCTATAGACACAAAATCATCGTTCATTTTTTTAGCAATTATAGACGCTTCATTTAATGTTTTTCCAGCTTCACGAGATAGCATAATGTCGCCACCAGAAACTTTAGGGAAATTTTCTAATTCTTTGTCTAATATTTGCTGAAGCAGAGCGATGTTAACATTCAATTTTTTTAAAAGGAATGGTGTAACATTCTCATCTACACTGAAAAGAGCTTTAAATAAATGCTCATTTTCTATCTGTTGATGGCCATAACTTTGTGCATTTTGTTGTGCTTGTTGTATGGCTTCTTGAGATTTTATTGTATAATTGTTAAAGTTCATATTGTTATATTTTTCTTTTTTCTTAAAAGGGTAAGTCAACAATCTTACCAATTTATTTTTTAGGACAAAATGTCTATTATAGCTAGGATTAACGTGACTTTTCGTCAGAGTGTAAGTTTTAAATTTTGCTTCGACTTAAATTAAAATTGAATAGTAATGGGTTTATTAAATAAGATATTTGGAGGTTCTAATGAGCCAAAAGAAAAAAAAATACTGCCTTGGATTCCTTTAAATGATCTTCAGCAAATACAGCATATTATTGAAAAATCTAAGACCAAGCCGCAAGCTATTTTTAAGCACTCTACGCGTTGTGGAATAAGTAGAATGGTTATGAACCAGTTTATAGATTCATATAATCTTACTGAAAACGACTTAGACTTATATTATTTAGATTTACTAAGTTTTCGAGATGTGTCTAATGAAGTTGGAGTTCAGTTTATGGTCATGCATGAATCCCCTCAATTAATTGTCATAAAAAATGAAAGCGTTGTTAATCATGCTTCTCATGGTGCTATTAATAATGTAGATTTAAGTACATATATAAATTAAATCATCACAGCATATCCAAAATAACTCAGTAATAAACCAATAGAGAGTAGTGTTAATCTATTCAAGTTTTTTAGATTTTTAAACGAAATGATAAGTGCAATAGCTATAACTAGCATGCATCCTACAAAATTTAACCATAAAAATGGGAGGTTAATCATTTCATACTCGTTTAATAAGAATAGACCAATCACTATAACTTGTGTAATTAAAGCAGCTATAAATACCGCATTGGCTTTAACCACTTTAAAGAAAAAGGCTAATAAAAAGATGCCAAGCACATTGCCATAGAATATTGAGCCAATAATATTTACAAGTTGAATTAAATTTTCTGCTAGATTAGCAACACAAGCCACACCAATTGCTACAATTCCCCAAGCGAGTGTAAACCATCTAGACACTTTCACCATTTCTGTTTCTGATTTTTCTGGAGTATTTCTTTTGTATAAATCTATAGTTGTGGTACTGGCTAATGCATTTAACTCACTAGATGTGCTTGACATGGCAGCACTTAAAATGACAGCGAGTAGTAGTCCTATTAATCCTCTAGGAAGGTTATTCAAAATAAAATGAATAAAGACATAGTCTTTATCGTTGCTTTCTACTTTAACTTGTTCTGCTTCCGAAGCCTTATCGATTAAGATTTTAGCTTCACTTCTAAGGGTGTTGTAATCTGTATTAGCTACTTTAATTTTGTCTTTAAGGGTTTCACTTTCTGAGCTATTATAAGCATTAATTAATGCTTGTTTCTCTTGAAATATCTCGCTTTGTTTTAGTTGAAGAGCTTTGTATTCTTCAGCATAATCAGACTTTAAGACCAATTCGGTTGCTGTTGGATTAAAATTAACAGGAGCTTGATTAAATTGATAAAACACAAAAACCATCACACCAACTAGTAGAATGAAAAACTGCATTGGCACTTTTAATAACCCATTAAAGATTAAGCCTAATTGCATTTCTTTTAACGATTTTCCAGATAAATAGCGTTGCACCTGACTTTGGTCTGTGCCAAAATAGGAGAGCATTAAGAAGGTGCCACCAATAATTCCAGACCAAAAAGTATAACGATTATTTAAGTCGAACGAGAAATCTAAGACTTCCATTTTTCCACTAGCACCAGCAATATTTAACGCTTTTGAAATGGTAATGTCGGCAGGAAGCTTGTTAATAATTAGTACAAAAGCTATAATCATTCCTGTGAAAATTACAACCATTTGATGCTTTTGTGTCACATTTACAGCACGTGTTCCTCCAGAAACCGTATATATAATAACCATAATACCAATAATGATATTAAGGAGCAGTAGATTCCATCCTAAGACTGCAGATAAAATAATGGCAGGCGCAAAAATGGTAATTCCAGCGGCTAGACCACGTTGAATTAAAAATAAAATAGCAGTTAGTGTTCGTGTTTTTAAATCGAATCTATTTTCTAAAAACTCATAAGCTGTATAGACTTTAAGTCTATGGTATAAAGGAATAAACACCATACAAATGACCACCATAGCAATAGGTAAACCAAAGTAAAATTGGACAAAACCCATGCCGTCATTAAAGGCTTGTCCAGGAGTCGAAAGAAAAGTAATCGCACTGGCTTGAGTTGCCATAACAGACAAACCAATAGTCCACCATTTTGAAGTATTTCCACCTTTTAAATAATCTTTGACATTCTTACTTCCTCTAGTTTGATAAGTGCCATAAGCCACAATTGTAAGTAATGTGCCTATTAGGACACTCCAATCTAGTACACTTAAATTATTCATCATTAAAATGCTTTAGTTATAAAGTAGAATGCGATAATATAGATTGCATTGGCAATTAGTACTAAGGTGTACATGTTATTCCATTTGTAGTTTTTCATATTGTGGTCTAGTTCTTTAAATTGTTTTCGGATTTAATAGTGTCTTTTCCAATGCTTAACATGTTGGCAAATAGTCGGTAAGCACCAGAAACACCTGCAGGAAATTCTCTAAAAAAACTTAATCCTGTATATATATAATACCCTTTGCCATGTTTAGCGACAAGGAGACTTCCTTTTTTTGACGACTCTCCTTTATCATGCATAGATAGAAGAGGTGTAAACTCTTTAGACCATTCATTAGGAAAGTATAAGCCACGTTCTTGCGTCCAGCCTTCAAAATCATTTTCGGTAATTTTATTTGGAAAATTAAGCAACTCATGTTTTGGTTCTAGTATAGATACTTTCGCATTTTCATCGGTGACACGATCTCTAGACAGTTTTAAGGTATAAGGTGCTAAGTTATCGACTTTAAGTCTACGATTGGTATTGTATTGAACAATCATATTTCCACCTTGCGCCACATAATCAAAAAGAATTTGTTGCTTAAATTTTAAGGCTTCAACAGTATTATAAGCACGAATACCAACAACGATAGCATCAAATTTAGCTAAGGTTTCTGGGTTGATATCTTCTGGTTTAATGATGACTACATTATAACCAATTTGCTGTAAACTTTCAGGCACCACGTCACCTGCACCTTCAATATAACCAATGTTTTCACCTCGCTTTTTAATGTCTAAACGGACAATTTTACTTTCACTTGGTAATAAAATTGTTTGAAACGGAATGTGATCATATTCAATTTCTATAAGTTCTTTAGAATAAATTTTATCGCTAACATGAGCCTTTGGAGTTATTAAGCCTTCACTTTGATTTTTAGGAGGAATAGCGGTAAATATTAAAGTCTGTTCTTGACCTTTATGTTGTATGCTGAACTTTTGTTGTTCAGGATAGATGCTCCAATCTTTAGGATGAGCAATATTAACAAAACCTTCTAATTGATCTCGTCCAGCTTTTACAGTGACAGGGATTTCCTTCTGGTTATCATTTTCAAAAATAATGACCTTTTCCGCGATTTTTACAGAAGCTTCAGGAATAATTTCAAAGGGTTTATACACTTCGCCTTTAACAGGATCGTTGGTTTTATATATAATGGGTTTGGTATATGAAATTGAAGTACCTTCAATGTTTAGTCTAAAAGTTACATTTAAATGACGAGGCGTTTCTGGTTTGCCAATTAAACTTTTATCATCAACTTGATACATACCCAAAGTTCCTTTTTTTGTCAGCCAATAAGGTGTTGTTGATAATATAGAACCATTTAGTTCAATAGTTTCTTCAAAATTAAATGAAGTATTTTCTGAAAGCGGTATATTTTTCTGAATCGTTAAATGATTAGGCGTTTTAAGACTAACTAATTCCATGCTTAAGGCACTTCTATTTATAGCTTCAATATTTAATTTAATAGAAGCGTTAGGTGTGGAGTGATTAGTTTCAGCTGCAGCTTCCAAGTACAAACCAGCACAGGCGTAAATAATGTTTTTAAGGTCTTCGGATTTAATTAGTTTCCAATGTGAATCTTCTAAATTTTGAATTAATGAATAGGCCTTAACGAGTTCTGGAATTGAAGATGAAGGATTTTTGAAATCAAAGTTTTTTTCGACTTGATATAAAATGTCGCCAATTTGTTTACCTCCTTTAATTCTGTTCCACGAGGTGTCTATGCCTTCAAATATATTTGACTTGTCTGTTGGCATATTACCTTTTATGAGTTCTATGTATTCCATTTGAGAACCACGCGTTCCTGTGTTTCCAAAACCTTGCGATTTATGCTGACTTCGACTTAACGACGCAATTTCAGTATTACTCAAGCCACTTGATGAATAATATTCGCCAATATCAAAATTCAGGAGTTTGCTTTTATCTGCTTTTTCAAATTTTTCTTGACTGCCATAAAACCACCAAGACGTATTAAAAAATAAACGTTGTGGTTGCCATGTACTCGTTGTTTGAAGCTGAAGAGGATAAGAATTAGCATCGTTTGTAAGGTCGAAAGCTTCAATGCTTAGCATCGCAGAACTTGTGTGATGTCCATGTGTGCTTCCTGGACTTCTATGATCAAAACGATTAATAATAACATCAGGTTTAAATTGTCTGATGGCTAAAACTACATCGCTTAGCACTTCCTCTTTATTCCATATTTCAAGAGTCTCATCTGGATGTTTTGAGTAGCCAAAATCGTTGGCTCTTGTAAAGCGTTGTTCGCCACCATCAATACGTCTAGCTGCAAGTAATTCTTGTGTACGAATAACACCAAGTAATTCTCTAATTTCTGGTCCGATAAGGTTTTGTCCACCATCGCCACGAGTTAAAGATAAATAAGCCGTTCTTGCTTTAACATGATTAGACAAGTAGGATATTAAGCGCGTATTTTCATCATCTGGATGAGCAGCGACATATAAAACAGAACCTAGGAAGTTTAGTTTTTTAATAGATTCATAAATTTCAGAAGCATTAGGTTTTTTGGGTTGTTGAGCGTAAAAAGTATTAGCAGCAAAAAAGAAAACAAGAAAGTAGAGTATAGGTTTCTTCATAGTTATAGTTAGTTTCTAACCAAATATAAAAAAGAAAACCAGCGTAATAACTGGTTTTAATCTTTATTTAACGTAATGGTGTTTATAACCATTTTTTTCTTTTAAAGTATACAAGCATACCTATAAATAATGCAATCATTACTAGCCAAAGAATATGGTAGCTGTACTTGTAATGTAATTCAGGAATATTGTCAAAGTTCATTCCGTAAATTCCAGCTATAAAGGTTAATGGTATAAAAATAGTAGCAATAATTGTAAGAACTTTCATGACTTCATTCATCTTATTACTAATGGTTGTCATATACATGTCCATTAAACTCCAAATCATTTCTCGATAAATGTCGATTGTATCAGAAACTTGCACGACATGATCATAAATATCTCTAAAGAAATGCATGGTTTTTTCTTCGATAAGATCAGTATCACTTTTATCAATTCGGTTTATAATTTCACGAATAGGATATACAGCGCGTCTTATTTTTAAAATTTCACGTTTAAGATCTTGGATTTGATGTGTTAATTCATCTTTAGTTTGACCATTAAAAAGATTGTCTTCTAAATCTTCAATTTTATTGCCCATGGTTTCAGCAATCATAAAGTAATTGTCAACAATAGCATCAATTAAAGCGTATAGTAAGTAATCGGCATCTTCGGTTCGAATTCGTCCTTTAGCAGTTCGAATACGATCTCTTAAGCTATCAAAAACATCACCTTCAGCTTCCTGAAAAGTTAAGACATAATTACTGCCTAAGACAAGACTGACCTGTTCAGAGATTAAGAGTTCATTATCGTCATAATACATCATTTTTAATACGACGAATAAATAGTCATCGTACTCATCAATTTTTGGTCTTTGTGATGTGTTTACAATGTCTTCAAGAATTAAAGGGTGAAGATTATAGTGTTTTCCAACTTTTTCAATTTCAGAAATATTATTAAGGCCATTAAAATTAATCCATGTTTTAGAGTTAGAAGACTTATAAGTAAAAGCTTCTTCAACGGTTTTTAACTCTAATTCTGTGCAAGAATCAGGAGTATAATCGAAAGACTCAATAAAAAGTGGATTGGTTTCTTTACTGCCTGTATAAACTAAAGCACCAGGAATTTGGCCAATATGTTTTTTATATTTAGTAGTTCTAACTTTCTTTTTCCCCATGAACTAAATATACAAATAATTATAATGCGTCACTATCATCATCTATAGCATCTTTTTCAACTAAAGTGACTGCCTTTTGTAAAATAAGATTATTAGGATAGGTGACTAAATCGCCATTATCCATACGTAGATGTAGTTGAAATGCTCTGATGTCTTCAATGATGGCTTCTACTGGGAAGTCTTTATCATGGATTTGAATTTTATCTCCAACTTTATATGGAAAAGAAAAGAACATGATAATTCCAGAAGTGATGTTACTTAGTATAGACCAGATTGCAAATAAAGCGATGCCAATAACAGCAAAAACAGATGAAAACACTAAAGCTAGCTCTTTAAACTCTGCGCCAAAAACAAAGGCTTCAATTAATAATGCGATGAGAACTAAAGTAACTGTCACATATCTGTTTATAAGTTGAATGCGTGCCTCGTTGATGCCAGATTTTCTTCCAATTTTTCTTACCGCAGTTTTTATGATATAACGCAAAATGAATAAAAAGCCAAGAACTATTAATGTGTTAATAAGTTCATTGTGATAGGTGTTTAGAAGATCTTCCATATTTTTTATAAAGTACAAAGGTAATTCAGTTTTTATTCTTAAAAAAACAAAAAGACGTGCTTAGTTTATGAGTTTACAATCTCTAAAAGTGTTTGATATACTAGGTGAATAGGCAAGCCCATAACATTGTAGTAAGAGCCTTCTATTTTGGTGACTCCAACATAGCCAATCCAGTCTTGAATGCCATAAGAACCAGCTTTATCATAGGGTTGAAAATGTTCTAGGTAATAATTAATTTCTTTATCTGTTAATTCTTTAAAGGTTACTTTAGTGACAGCACTCACAGTTTTTTGAGACCTTGTAGTCGTAAAACAAACCGAAGTAATAACTTCGTGAGTTTCGCCACTTAATGTTTTTAAGATTTTAAACGCTTCTGATTGATCTCTTGGTTTTCCTAGTGCTTTTTCATGGTGCCAAACAATAGTATCGCTAGTGACTAAAATATCACGATCTTTTAAGCCCTCTTTAAAAGGAAGAGATTTAAGTTGTGCTAGGTAATCGCTTATTTCGAAATGGCGTAAACGATTTGGATATTCTTCGATAACAGGTTTTAACTGTATTTCAAATTCTAAGCCTAAATCCTTAAAAAACTGTTGACGCCTTGGAGATGCTGAGGCTAAAATTAAATTGTAATTTTTTAGTTTTTCTTTCAGCATTATAAATCAGATTTATTTAGAATATTAATCCTTTTGATTGAAGGTGCTTTGGCATATTTATAGAGTAATATTGTAGAAAACAGAAGGTTTAACCCAAGAAATAAAACACCAAATCCTAGTAATTGTTTTGCGTTGCTATTAAACGTTTTAAACTCAAAAAGTTCTGAAGCCAAAGCTAAAAAAAGGTAAAAATTTATTAATATTAAGATGATGCCTATAGTCATTCCTAAGATTTTATTTTTTGTGATTATCAATAATCCTAAGATAATTAATAGAGTAATAGCGTACCAATTAATAGCGATTGACGTTAAGCTCCAATAATATATTATGGCAATAAATAAATAGGCTTCAGAAATATGTTGTTTTAATGTATTCATTTATTTTAATATTAGAGGATACATTAATAACGATAACATACCAAAAAACATTACATATTTTAAAATTAAGCTAATATGCTTATAGTCTTTTTTAGTTTCAGCATTAAATATTTTGATTGATATATAAATAAGAGGTGCTATGATAAAGGCCAAAAAATAAATAACAACGAGTTCTTGTTTATATAAAAAGGTGAGAATGTAATAAACAACAGCAAAAATTGGAACCAACGAAATTATAAAAACGAGTTGTCTAGCACGTTCTCTTCCAACAGCAATAGGTAAGGTGTTCATTTGAGCATTATAATCCCCATCGATATCTTCTAAATCTTTTACCATTTCACGGATTAAGTTAATTATAAAAGCAAAAAGCGCATAATCAAAAACAATTTTAAAAAAAGTTACTTGCGCTTCTTTATTTGTTGAGGTTATGGCTGGAATTAAATCAAATATACCAACAATAATCAGGCTTAATGCAACAAGAATTGAAATTACAATATTGCCAATTAATGGGGTTTGTTTTAAATAAGATGCATAGATATAAAGTAATGCTGAAATAATTACGAATAAGGCAAAGAACGGACTTTTCCCTACGACATGTGATAGGTAAAAGCCGAGTCCAACACCAATAATATTGAAGGCGAAAAATAGATTGTAGGCGGTTTTTTCTGAAATAGATTTTCCAACAATTACCTTTTCGGGTTTATTGACTAAATCGGTAGTAACATCATATATGTCATTAATAATATTTCCAGCAGCAGCTAAACAAAGTGTAGCTAAAACTAGAAGGAAAAAGCCTAAATCGTTTAAGGTTATAGTGACATCAAATGGTTTAAAAAGGGCATACTTTATAAGTAATTGCATTAAAGCAATCATGACTAAGTTTTTCCATCGAATGAGTTTTAATAGATTCAGCATTTAAGAATAATTAAGATTAATCATACTTTGCGTCAAAACTTCCATTCCATTTTCCTTGTACTTTAAGCACTTGTTCTATAACATCACGAACAGCGCCTTTTCCTCCATTTTTATGAGAGACATACTTAGAAATAGCTTTAATTTCAGGGACAGCATCTTGAGGACAACAAGGTAAGCCTACTAATTTCATTACAGGAAAATCAGGTATATCGTCGCCCATATACAATACATTTTCTGTTTTTAAGTTGTGTTTACTTAGGTAGTCATTGAGCTGGTCTATTTTATTGTGTGCTCCTAAATAGATATCTGTAAGCCCTAAACCTTCTAAACGTTTTCTCACACCTTCATTACTTCCTCCAGAAATAATACACACATGATAGCCTTTATCAACAGAGGTTTTAAGTGCATAGCCATCTTTAATGTTCATGCGTCTCAACATTTCTCCAGAGGTGGTTACGGTAACTGTTCCATCAGTTAGCACACCATCAACATCAAAAATAAATGTGGTAATCTGATTGAGGTATTCTTTATAGCTTTTTTCTTCCATTTAATTGTTTTTATTGGAGTTATTTACTCGTCTTATTAGTGAGCCATGCGTTTTTTGAATTGACTTTGTGAGTAATTCATAAATGGCCTTATGGTGTTGGTCTTCTAGCGCTTTTATATGTTTTTTTAGCGTCTTTTTATCATTTCGCTTTGCTGGACCAGTTTGAGCCATAAATGGGGAAAGGTCATCTAACTTGCGAGCAGTTTCTTTAATAAGCGGTTTTAAAAGGTCGAACTCTGCGCCTTGAGACTCTGTGATTTCGTGCGCTATTCTATAGATTTGATTTGTGAAATTATTCACGAAAACTGCAGCCACATGTAACGCAGCGCGTTGGTCGGAATTAACCTTATGAGGCTGACTTCCAATAGCTTTTGCTAACTTTTTTAAAATAGGACGATCCTCTTTATTATTTAAAGCTTCAATACATAAAGGCACTTGTGAGAAATCAACATCTGCATCTTTGCTAAACGTTTGTAATGGATAAAAAACACCGCGTTTATGTTTTTTATCAATATCATACATACTTACACTTCCTGAGGTGTGAACCACTAATCTATTTTCAAAAGGCAGTTGTGATGAAATGTCTGAAACCGCATCATCGCTCACTGCTAAAATATAGAGATCTGCATCTTGAAGTTTAGTGAGGTCGTCTGTGATATTCACTAAGTTTTTGTATGACTCAAGAGGTTTTAAATTTCGACTATACCACTGATTAACAGAAACTTCAATAGCCTTGTTGAAAGCTTTAAATAAATGAGTTGCGACATTTCCTGCGCCAAGTAATACTACTGAAATCATAATGCTAAAATACTAAGAATTACCAATTATGAATTATGAATTGTTAATTTTTAATTTCACTTTGAAAATAAAGCTTAATTTTGATTTGATGACAAAAAAGGATATAAATACTAGAGCAGATATTTTTTTATTGGTTTCTACTTTTTATGATAAAGTTCGGGCTGATAAAACCATAGGCTATTTTTTTAATGATACCATCGATGATTGGGAAACTCATCTAGATCGCCTAACTAGTTTTTGGGAAACAAGCCTTTTTATGACAAGACGACTCGAAAAAAAATATTACGGGAATCCGCTAGATGCTCATGTGAAAGTAGATAAGAAGTTTAAACATTCTATTGAAAATTTGCATTTTGGGGTTTGGCTCAATTTATGGTTTCAAACTATTGACGAACTTTTTGTTGGTGATATAGCAGAAAATGCCAAACGTAGAGCTCGTAAAATGGGAACTTTTATGTATATGAAAATCTACGAAGCTAGACAAAACAAGTAAATCTTAATACACTTCATTTTTTAACACAATATTTGATTTGTTTTCATATTTAAACAAACAAAAATCCTTAAATTTGCACGACCTAAAAAAGGCTTATTATTATGTTAGATAAACTTGCCAAAATTCTTTTCTCTACTCGACTAACAGCAATCTTATTTATTTTATTCGCAACAGCTATGGCTGTTGGTACCTTTATGGATGCTGGAATGGATACATCACCAACACCTTACACCAGAAATTTAATTTATAATACCTTATGGTTTGAAGCTATAATGGGCTTTTTTGTAATTAATTTTGTGGGAAATATTTTTAGATTCCGATTGTATAAAAAAGAAAAGTGGGCAACCTTAGTACTACATTTAGCCTTCATTTTTATTCTTTTAGGCGCATTTATTACGCGATATGCTAGTTTTGAAGGTATGATGGCCATTCGTGAAGGTGCCACTGAAAATAAATTCTTATCACAAAAAACATACATCACGGCATACATTGATGGCGATTATAAAATTGATGGTGTGCCTCAGCGTTTGCCTTTAGAACACGAAGTGGATTTTTCAAGACGTTTAAACAACTCTTATAAAGTAAATACGAAATACCACGAGCAACCTGTTACCATAGAGCTAGAACGATTTGTTGCTGGAGCAGAAGAAGATATTGTTCCTGATGAAACAGGAGAAGAGTACCTCAAAATTGTTGAAGCAGGTGGTTCTGGACCTCATAACCATTTTTTGAAATCTGGTCAAGTTCAAAGTATTCATAATGTATTAATTGCTTTAGATAAGCCTACAGATGGCGCTATCAATATTACTAGAGATGGTCATATGCTTAATATAGAATCGCCTTTTGAAGGTGAATATATGACGATGGCTACTGGTAGCACAGGAAAATTAGTTAAAGATAGTATTCAACAACTTCACTTGCGCTCGCGTTATGTAATTGGTAATATGCAAATGGTATTTCCTAAGCCTGTCGTTAGAGGACATTTTGATATTGTACAAAAGCCACAAATCCTTAAAGGTGATGAAGATGGTATCGTTTTAAAAGTCACTACTAATGGTGAAACTGAAACTGTAGGATTGTTAGGCGGTCAATATAAAAACAATGCTTTTAAACAAATTAAAGTAGGAGGGCTAGATTTTGCTTTTCGCTATGGTGCAAAAGTACTAGAATTACCTTTTGAAATAAAATTGAATGATTTTATTGCAGAGCGTTATCCAGGCACCGAAAAAAGTTATTCATCTTATGCGAGTGAAGTTACGGTTATGGATAAAACGGCTGAAGATTTTGATTATAGAATTTTTATGAATAACATTCTAGATTATAAAGGGTATAAATTCTTTCAGTCTAATTTTGATCTTGATGAAAAAGGAACGATTCTTTCTGTAAATCATGATTTTTGGGGTACTTGGATTACTTATTTTGGATATTTTATGTTGTTCTTCGGAATGATTGCTGTCCTCTTTTCTAAAGGAGCTCGATTTGAAGATTTACGCCGACACTTGAAGAAAATAAAAGCCAAGAAGGCACAACTTACAACACTAATATTCTTGTGTTTTGGATTGCAAATGTTTTCTCAAGAAGAACAACATCAACAACCTACGCCAGAACAGATCGACTCTATTTTACTGGCAAATGCTACACCAAAAGAACACGCAGATAAGTTTGGGCGATTGGTTATTCAAGATTTAAGTGGTAGAATGATGCCAATGAATACCTATGCTTCAGAGCTTGTTAGAAAAATACATCACAAAGACACCTATGCAGGCCTGAGTCCAAACCAAATATTACTATCAATAAGTGAAAGCCCTTTGTTATGGTATAATGTGCCTATTATTTATTTAACACCTCAGAAGACAGATTCACTTAAAACGATTTTAGGAATACCAAAAACAGCCAAGTATGCAACCGTTGTCGATTTTTTCGACAAGAACTTATCATATAAACTGAGTCCATATTTAGAAGATGCCTATAAGACTAAATCGCCCAATGGTTACCAAAAAGAGCTTAAGTTAGCAGATCAGCGTGTAAATGTTTTATCTAATGCGATTGAAGGTTTAACCCTAAAAATATTCCCTGTTCCAGACGATTATAATAATAAGTGGATTTCTCCTTTAGAGTATCGAAAAGATAATTATAAGACCAAGATTTCCGATTCGCTTTATGGTAACTTTATTAACTCAGGATTTTCAGCGTATTTATTTACGCTCGATAAAGCAAAGCAAACTGGAGATTTCTCTGAAGCTGAAAAATTGCTTGAATCTTTTAAAAAGACTCAAGATAAGTATGGTAGTGCAGTAATGCTTTCCGAAACTAAAATTGATGCAGAGATTAAATATAATAAGTATAATATCTTTAAAAAGCTTTATAGATATTATCTGCTTGCAGGCTTTTTAATGTTTGTATTTCTAATAATGCAAATACTAAATAGTAAAAGAAGTTGGATTAATCTCGCTGTTACTATTTGTAAATGGTTAATAGTTGTATTATTTATTGCTCATACTATTGGACTTATAGTGCGTTGGTATATTTCTGGTCATGCACCTTGGAGTGATACCTATGAAACCATGTTATATGTCGCTTGGTCATCTATGTTATTTGGATTAATTTTCGGAAGAAAAAGTGATTTAACAATTGCTTCAACAGCTTTTGTTGCATCTATTATATTATTTTTTGCGCACCAAAACTGGCTAGATCCAGCGATTGCTAATTTACAACCTGTTTTAAATAGTTATTGGTTGATGATTCACGTTTCAATTATTGTAGCGAGTTATGGTCCATTTACATTAGGTATGATCTTAGGTGTAGTTTCGCTAATTTTAATGATATTCACCACTGAAGAGAATAAGCAAAAAATGTTGCTTAATGTTAAAGAGATTACCATTATTAATGAGATGGCTTTAACGGTTGGATTAGTGATGCTAACTATTGGAAACTTTCTAGGTGGTATGTGGGCTAATGAAAGTTGGGGACGTTATTGGGGCTGGGATCCTAAAGAAACTTGGGCTTTAATAAGTATTATGATTTATGCATTCGTTATTCACATGCGATTAGTACCAGGATTACGAGGACGCTTCGGATTTAACCTCATGTCAATAATTGCTTTTGCAAGTATTATGATGACCTATTTTGGGGTGAATTTTTATCTGGCTGGCTTACATTCTTACGCTAGTGGAGATCAGATTATGAGTGTTCAAATAATTGGAATATCTTGTGCTATAGTTGCGATTTTAGGATTCTTTGGTTATCGCAAATACATTAAATATTATAAGAAATAGTAGAAGCGTATAATTACGCTTCTACGTTTTTATTTATTTGATTTTCTTAGTTTGCATTGGCGACTATCATTGGATAGTATGGCGTACCATTCATGTAATATTTTGTTGTTGTAGGAACTTGACTGCCATCAATTTGAGTAAGGTTAACATTGATCGTCTCAGATGGTAATATTTTAACATTTATTGAACCATCTTCATTCGTTGGAATAGTGACATTGTTGTTAAGTTCACTTATAGAATTAGCATGTGCTTCAGGAATAATACTTACATCTTTTAATGTAGCGAATGTTAAATTAATCGCAATGATAGTTAATACGATTTTTAAATAAATATCAGATTTCATAATTTTTGTTTTATGGTTATAGGTCTGAGCGAATCACTTTAAATTCACCATTAGTTATTTCTATATAATTATCGTTAGAATTATAGAACCTCCCTGAAAAAGTCCCTTTCATATATGTTGTAGTCACTTCAGAAAAAAGAATTTTTGCGTTAGCAACAGCAGCTGGATATAAGTTCGTTAAATCATCTTCATTAAAAGTCCCAAAGGAAGTACCTCCAGTATCTAAATAAGTGAATAATAAAACCTCAGGTTGGGTTGTAGTTGCCGACATATAATTTGAATAGGTCGTATTTATTTGAATTTCACTTGGGTTTCTAATGGATAATAGAAGACTTTCGTCATTCCCAATTTCATGCCTACCTGCGGCAATTGATGCAATATTGTTTCCGGAGTCAATGAGGTTAAAATTCCCATAAGCATTATCAATATGGTTGTCTCCATTAAATAAAAATTCAATAAGAGTTCCATTGACTTCGTAGCGTATATAATAATCGATGTCGCCAGATGATCCTCCATCACCATTGTCTGAAGAACAGCTGTTTAAAGTTGTGAATAATAAAAGTAATAAAGCGGCGTACTTAAAGGCATGTTTAGTTTTCATGATTATAAGGTGTTGATTAATAGCTTAATAAAAATAATTTATTTTTTTTAAAATTCCTACTTTAATTTTTGCTAGATGTTTTTTATTGAAACCAATATATTTGTGCTCTAATAAATAGATGATATGAAATTATTTCAAGAGTTTAAAGAGTTTGCTGTAAAAGGGAATATGATGGATATGGCTATAGGTATAATTATTGGAGCTTCTTTCAATAAAGTGATAGATGTTTTAGTGAAAAAAGTAATGATGCCTCCTTTGTCATTAATGACAGATGGATTAAATTTTCAAGACAAAAGGTATATACTTAGGGAAGCAGTAGTTAATACAGAAGGAATTCATACAACCCAAGAAGTGGCTATAGAATATGGTACTTTGTTTGAAGTTACTTTAGATTTTCTTATTGTTGGTTTAACGGTATTCATTGTTGTTAAAGCAATGAATCGTTTACGTAATAAAGCTCAAGATACAAATGACACCACAGTAACTACACCAAAAGATATTGAGCTTTTAACAAAGCTCACAGACCTAATGGAAGAACAAAATAAATTATTAAATAAAACTAAAAGTTAAGACAATTTAATAGGCTCTTTGTCCAAATTTAAATCATCTAGCATGTCTTGCGTGAATTTATAATGACCACGACGTGTAATAACCTTAAATCGGTCATCACGCATTCTAGTAAGTACGTCTAAAAATCGCCATTTTGACTTTAGAAGTGTTGGTTCTTCGCTTTTTAAACCAATTTCAAAATAGTGCTTTCTACCAGCTTTTTCAGCAATAATATCTGGTGTGATTGTAATGTCACTTCCTTTTTTAAGATATGACTTTGGTGTCACGTATCCTTCAACATCAGCTTGAATATTATCAAAGCCTTTGTTCTCTAAATACGTTATACTTTCCTTTAAAAATTCGAAATTTTCTTTTTTATCTGCAGTTATCATAACCCGAAAGATACAAAAAATATTTTAAAATCAAAGCTAATTATTTGTCAAAGAGCAAGTTATAGTTTAGGTTTTTTGCACTAACAGTCTTCAATACAGAGGTTTACTTATTTGCTTTTTTTATAACGAGCACTTTTGTATCTTCATAAAATGAAATATTTACCACATATTATTGTCTGTTTGCTAGTCATGAACTGCAATTCAAAGCCAAAAAATGAAAAGACTAATGCTATTGAAACGAAAGAACAACCTGAACAACTTATGAAAAAACTAACAATACATCAATTTCAAGTGATTGACCTTTATGGGAAGACTTTTGATTTCTCGAATTTAAAAGGAAAAAAAATTATGGTTGTTAATACTGCTAGCGAATGTGGTCTAACGCCTCAATATAAAAACTTACAAGAATTATACGATAATTATAAAGACGAAGATTTTACAATTGTAGGCTTTCCAGCTAATAATTTTGGTGCTCAAGAGCCAGGAAGCAATACTGATATTGCAGAGTTTTGCACGAAGAATTATGGTGTAACTTTTCCTATGATGTCTAAGGTTTCTGTTAAAGGTAATGACATGCATGAAGTCTATCAGTTCTTAACTCAACAAGAAAAAAATGGGTTGGAAGACAACGAAGTAACTTGGAATTTTCAAAAGTATCTTTTAGATGAAAACGGACATTTGGTTCGTGTAGTTCAGCCTAAAGTATTACCTATTGATGAAAGTATTATTAATTGGATAGAAGGGAAGTAATCGTTCTATAACTGTAAGAATTAAAACGCACCAACTTCTAGTACTTCGCCTGCTTCTAAATTTAATTTAATATCTCCTATACGTACACGAACTAACCTTAAAGTTGGAAAACCAACAGCTGCTGTCATTTTACGAACTTGTCTGTATTTGCCTTCTGTAAGTGTAATAGAAATCCATGATAATGGTCCATGACGAGCGTCGCGAACTTTTCGCTTTGCAAGAGGCAAATGCTCAACAGATTCAATTAATTGAGCATTGCAAGGTTTCGTCCTGTATGTCGTACCATTAATTCCAATATCCACACCTGTCTGTAATTGTTGCAGAGCTTCAGAAGTCATTATTCCATCAACTTGGGCATAATATTCTTTTTCAATTTTAGAGCTTCTAATATATTCGCTAACTTTTCCATCAGTCGTTAAAAATAAAAGCCCTTCCGAGTTTTCATCTAATCGACCAATTGCCATCGTGCCTTCTGGAAAATTATAAAGTGCTCCAAGAAGGTTTTTATTTTTTCGTTTGTTCTGGTTATTAATCAGCTGACTTAAATAATTATAAGGTTTATGAAGAATGAAATGTTGATGAGAATTGAGCGTCATAATGTAATAATATACAAGATATTCATTAAAAAAAAATAATTGCAAAGCTTAAAATAAAAACTCACCTTTGCTTTATGATTGCTTAAACAAACAGTTCGGCTTGTCGGAATTCTTTTCGACCTTTTTTATGTTAGGTACTTATTTGCCTAGCTATGTCTTATTTTTTATTTACAAAACTATGCAATCAAATACAATCTCATTCAAACAATTACTTAAACATTTTAAAACTGCAGTTAGCGGTAAAGACTTAGATTTTACTACAGGAAGTATTCGTAAAGCTGTTTTCATGTTGTCTATTCCTATGATTCTGGAAATGCTTATGGAATCAATTTTCGCACTAGTCGATATTATCTATGTTTCTCAAGTTAGTGTTAATGCTGTTGCTACCATTGGTTTAACAGAATCTGTAGTCACTTTAGTTTATGCCATTGCTATTGGCTTATGTATGGCAGCAACTGCTGTTGTGGCCAGACGTGTTGGCGAAAAGGATTTAAAAGGCGCAAGTCAAGCAGCTGTACAAGTTATTTTTCTTGGTGTTTCTGTGTCTGTAATTATTTCTATTCTTGGAATTATTTATCCAAAAGAACTGTTAGGTCTTATGGGAGCAGAACCAGATTTAATAGCTGAAGGTTATGGATATACTCAGGTTTTACTTGGAGGAAACATCACTATTATGCTTCTCTTTTTAATCAATGCTATTTTTCGTGGTGCTGGAAATGCCTCTATTGCCATGTGGACACTCATTTTATCAAATGGCCTCAATATTATCCTTGACCCTATGTTTATTTTTGGTTTCGGACCTATTCCTGCATATGGTGTAGAAGGTGCTGCTATTGCGACAACGATAGGACGTGGAACCGCAGTACTTTTTCAATTGGCCATTTTGTTTTTTGGATATAGTAAGATAAAAATCACAGTAAAAGATTTAGTGCTTCGCGTTAGTGTAATGTTTAATTTGATTAAAGTGTCTTTAGGTGGTATTGGGCAGTTTTTAATTGGAACATCAAGTTGGGTGTTTTTAATGCGGATTATGTCTGAGTTTGGTAGTGAAGTATTAGCAGGTTACACGATTGCAATTCGTGTGATGATGTTTACCTTGCTTCCTGCTTGGGGAATGAGTAATGCTGCAGCAACTTTAGTCGGACAAAATTTAGGTGCAAAAAATCCAGATCGTGCTGAAGCTTCGGTTTGGAAAACAGGAAAATATGCTGCTATTTTTATGGGCATTGTGTCTGTTGTTTATTTACTTTTTGCCACACAAATTTTAACTCTATTCACTAACGAAACAGAAGTTATTAAAAACGGAGCTTTGTGTTTACGAGTCTTAGCAGCTGGCTACATTTTCTACGCTTATGGTATGGTCGTTATTAACTCTTTTAATGGTGCTGGTGATACAAAAACACCAACATATATTAATTTTGTCTGCTTTTGGCTCATTCAATTGCCTTTTGCTTATGTGATGGCAATTACTTTAGATTTTGGACCAGTTGGTGTTTTTACAGCCATAACCTTAGCAGAAGTCTTAATTGCTGTGGTTGGAATTATTTGGTTTAAAAAAGGAAAGTGGAAATTAGTAGAAGTTTAGTTTTAATGACTCTTAATGATGCCAAAACCTAAAGGACAAAAAAATACAAAGAATAAAGCCAAGCATTCAAAATTGATGGCACAAAAAGCGAATAAGAAAAAAGCAGAGGCTACTTTACGTAAAAACCGATTGAAAGAAATAATCAAGCGTTCTAGAAATACAAATGATTAGTTTTGCTAACAAAATTCTTTTAATCGATTTAAATTAGTCATAATTAATTCGGTCTCTTATCGTGCCATCTTGCCTATGAATAATCACATCGGCATTATGTTTTTTGGCTATGCTTTTGGCTTTTCTAATGGCTGTGTCTTGACGTTTGTGTTTAGATGTAATACGTTTGTTGCCTTCGCGACGTACAGCCCAACCGTAATCGTGTGGTACCACGTGTTGATGCCAAGTTCTCTTTTTGCTTCGTGAGCTTTCAAAAAAAGCTTCAAAGAGCTCAATTAAGACTTTAATCCAAGATTTTGATGTGCTATTTTTCGACATGCTGTAATGAGATAATAGTCGAAGATAGTATTTTTTTGAAACACTTATATTGATAACATTTTTCCATAACTTTATATCATATAAAATCATGTCATTTATGAAAAAGTCAAATTTAGGTGTTAATACGATTTGTACTCATATTGGTGAAATTCCAGATGAACAATTTAAAGGTGCAGTATCACCTATATATTTATCTTCATCTTATGAGTTTATGGATGTAGATGTGAAACGTTATCCACGTTATTTTAATACGCCAAATCAGGACTATTTAGCTAAAAAAATTGCAGCCTTAGAACATGCTGAAGCTGCACAAATTTTTGGTTCTGGAATGGCAGCTATTAGTACTGTTATGCTTGCTTTTTTAAAGTCAGGCGATCATGTAGTTGTACAAAACGATATTTATGGTGGCACTCGAAACTTAATTGAAAAACATTTTAAGGATTATAATATCGAATATAGTTTTACCAAAGATCTGGAGCTCGGTTCTTTTAAGGCTTGCATTCAAGCCAATACTAAACTTATTTATATTGAAACGCCTTCTAATCCGTTATTGAAATTAGTCGATATTGAAGCTGTTGCAACTCTAGCCAAATCGAAGGAGATTACTTCTGTTATTGATAATACTTTTGCAACTCCAATTATTCAAAAGCCAATTGATTTTGGTATTGATATTGTCCTGCATTCTGCGACCAAATACTTTGGAGGACATTCAGATATTTGTGCAGGTGCTGTAGCAACGAGTCAAGCACATATCAATACGATTTGGCAAACTAGTATTGCTTTAGGTGGTAGTTTAAGCGATTTTACCGTTTGGATGTTAGAACGTAGTATGAAAACATTGGCTATTCGAGTTAAAGCTCAGCAACGTAATGCTAAAAAGTTAGCTCGTTTTTTAGATCAGCATGAAGCTGTTGCTAAAGTGTATTATCCTGGTTTAAAAAGTCACCCTAATCACGCGATTGCTAAAAAACAAATGAAGGGTTATGGTGCGATGTTGTCTTTTGAATTGAAAGATTATATTAATGCTTCTGCCTTTTTAAAAGCGTTAAAATTAATTAAACCTTCAATGAGTTTAGCAGGTATCGAAAGCACCATGCTTTTACCTGCAAAAACTTCGCATGCTTTATTAACTCCAGAATCTAGGAAAGCGCAAGGCATATCTGATGGATTAATTCGGTTTTCGGTTGGGATTGAATCTAAAAAAGATTTGATTAAAGATATAGAGCACGCTATAAGTTGTACCTTGAACCCTGAACTGATGAAAACTAATGCATAAAAATAATAAACACAAAAAAGGCTATAATTTTAAAGAATTAATTCAAATACATCCTGCTTTAGAACCTTTTGTTTTTGAGAATCCTCATGGTAGTACTACAGTCAATTTTGCAGACCCACAAGCGGTTAAAGCATTAAATATAGCGTTACTTAAGGCATATTATAATATTGAATATTGGACTTTTCCTGACGCTCATTTATGCCCACCAATTCCAGGACGCGTAGATTATATACATCATTTAAATCAATTGCTCAAACCTTACACACTAAAAACGCCTATACACGTATTAGATGTTGGTGTAGGAGCGACTTGTATTTATCCTTTGTTGGGACATTCGGTTTACCAATGGCATTTTGTAGGAACTGATATTGATCCTAAAGCGATGAGTTATGCACAAACCATTATTGATAAGAATGGTTTTTCTGAGTCTATTGAATTGCGCTTGCAAGCTGAAAAATCTCAGATACTTAAAGGCGTTATAAAGTCTTCTGATGCTTTCGTTTTAAGTCTGTGTAATCCGCCTTTTTATAGAAGCGAGCAAGAAGCTTTAGAAGCAACGCAACGTAAAATGAAAGGATTAGGTAACGCAGCTCCAATTAGAAACTTTAGTGGAACAGCTAATGAACTTTGGTATGAAGGTGGTGAAAAAGCGTTTTTGCATAATTATTTATATGAGAGCTCATTATATAAAACCCAGTGTTTTTGGTTTACTAGCTTAGTTTCTAAAAAAGACTTAGTTAAGTCTATGCAAAAATCATTTCAGAAATTAGGAGCGACACAAGTTAAAATCATTCCTATGCAATTAGGAAATAAAGTGAGTCGTATTGTGGCGTGGACTTTTTTAACTGAAGCTGAGCAAAATGATTTTATAGTTGTAAATTCGTAATTCATAATTGATTAAAGATGAAACTAGATATATTAGCTTTTGGAGCACATCCTGATGATGTTGAATTAGGCTGTGGAGGCACTATTGCCAAAGAAATTGCCAACGGGAAAACAGTAGGTATCATAGATTTAACACGAGGCGAATTAGGCACTCGTGGCACTGCTGAAACTAGAAAACAAGAGGCTAGGCAAGCGGCAAAAATACTAGGCGTTTCTGTGCGAGAAAACTTAGGTTTTGCAGATGGTTTTTTTGTAAATAACAGACAGCATCAATTAGATATTATAAAAGTGATTAGAAAGTACCAGCCAGAAATTGTGTTGTGTAATGCTATTGACGACAGACATATTGATCATGGAAAAGGAAGTCAGTTAGTCAGCGACGCCTGTTTTTTAAGTGGTTTAATTAAAATAGAAACAGAAGTCGAAGGGCAATCACAAGATTTATGGCGACCTAAGCAGGTGTATCATTATATACAATGGAAAAACATTGAACCCGATTTCGTGGTTGATATATCAGGATTTGCGAATCAAAAAATGGATGCGGTTTTGGCTTATAAAACTCAATTTTATGATGCCAATAGTAAAGCACCAGAGACACCAATTTCAAGTCAGAATTTTACAGATAGTGTGTTGTATAGAGCAAGAGATTTAGGCAGATTGGTAGGCCTAAGTCATGCCGAAGGCTTTACGACAGAACGATATGCAGCTGTAGAAAGTTTGTTTGATTTGAAGTAATAATATTTAAAAAAAATCTTTGCAGTATATCCTAAAAGATTTACATTTGCATTCGCATTACAAATGTATGCTACATGGTGGTTGTAGCTCAGCTGGTTAGAGCGTCGGTTTGTGGTACCGAAAGTCGCCGGTTCGAACCCGGTCTTCCACCCAAAAGTAAAAAGCCTCTTAGTTTTAAGAGGCTTTTTTTGTGCCATAAGATGAGCATAAATAAAAACCGCTTCAAGTTATTCTTGAAGCGGTTTTGCGTGAGTGATTGCAACGGCATCCTTTTGTTTTGTGAACTAGTTTCTGCATTGTAGTGCAGCATAAAAAAACAAAAGATATAGTGTAAAGCACGACTGTTGTAGTGACCACTACAAGAGGCACGCCCAAAAAAAACTATCTCGTTGCTTTATCGACAATAATGCGGTTGTCGCGATTTGCTAATTCCCATGCTGTATGGAAAATTAATCGCGTTCTGTTTTCTAATAAATCGTATTCAATTTTGTCTGGCGTATCACTTGGTTGGTGATAATCGTCGTGTGTACCATTAAAATAAAAGATAACAGGAACGTTATTTTTTGCAAAATTATAATGGTCACTTCTGTAGTAAAAACGGTTAGGATCGTTATCGTCGTTGTAGGTGTAATCTAAATCTACGTTACAATATTTTGAATTTACGGCTTCTGAAATGTTGTGAAGTTCTGTACTTAATTTATCGCTTCCTATAAGATAAACATAGTTTCTGTCGCCACCTTCACGCTTAGGATTGGTACGACCTATCATATCAATATTTAGATTTGCAACGGTATTTTCTAAGGGTATAATAGGATCGACATCTGTGTAATATGAAGAACCTAGTAAGCCTTTTTCTTCACCAGTAACATGTAAGAACAGGATAGAGCGCTTAGGACCTTGTCCGTTTTTTGCAGCTGTTTTAAACGCTTCTGCAATTTCTAGCATTGCAACAGTTCCAGAACCATCATCGTCTGCACCATTATATATTTTTCCGTCTTTAACACCTTCGTGGTCTAAATGTGCAGAGATTACAATTACTTCGTTTGGCTTTTCGCTTCCTTTAATAAGGGCTGCAACATTTTCAGATTCAAAATCGGTAGCATCATTTTTATAATCGATACTAAGGGTTGCAGAAACCGTTTCGGAAGTTTCGGAAGTATCAAGATTTGGATATAAAGATTTTGCTAAGCCTTCAGTGATAAAGAAGTAATAAAAATCTTCGGTTTTTCCTTTAACACTCATTCTACCTCTAGAACTTGCAAAGCGTCTTTTTGCCATTTCGTAGATTTCAGGATAGTAAAATAATACAGCTTTTGCGCCACGATCTTTAGCAGCATCTCTTTTTGAAGCATAAGCTTGTCTAAAATTAGACCATTTTGAAGCCTCGCTATTTCCAGAAATCACAAAATTTCCATCTGCATTTTTAGGTTCACCAGATTTAATAAGGACTATTTTTCCGTTAACGTCTAAATTGCTATAGCTAGAGTATTTTTCATCATCAATACCATAGCCTGCATAAACAATATCATCTGCTTTAAAAGTGCCATCTTGACTCGACAATACAGACATGTAATCGTCCATTGCAGTATAGGTTTTACCATTCGCAATAAGCTGAACCGTTGGGACTTTTAAAACTTGTAAAGGGACTTCTTGAAAGTAATCATTATTAGGTTGCGCCGAAGGAATCCCAAGGTCTATATATTGGTTTTTAAGATATTCAACAGCTTTCTTTTGACCAGGTTGACCAGTTTCTCGGCCTTCGAACTCATCGGATGCATAAATGTATAAGGCTTCTTTTAATTCTGCTGAAGTAATGCTATTTGCATAAGCAGTAACATCTTTGGTTTGAGGTGTAGATGAAGCTTCAGCTGTAGATTTATTTTGTGAAGAACCACAAGATAAAATCATACTCGAAACACCAAGAACGACTAGTAATTTTTTCATGTTATTTTGAATTGTATTTGGTTGGTAATTTGTGTTTTATATGAAAATGCATATAATTTCCGAAATTACAAAAAAGCCATTTAGCACTTTGAGAAAGCTATTTTTTTTAACAAACTTTAACAGCATGATGCTGTTTAAAAATCAACGTTCATTAAAAGCCTGTTTTCTTGGTTAGCCAATTGCCAAGCTGTAGCAAAAATAAGTTGAGTTCTTTTTTCAAGCAGTTCGTAATTTATTTTATCTGGTGTGTCTGTAGGTTGATGATAATCTTCATGCTCACCATTAAAATAAAAAATGACAGGAATATTGTGTTTTGCAAAGTTGTAATGATCGCTTCTAGAATAGTATCGGTTACTATCGTTTTCATCATTATACTTGTATTCTAAGGTTATGTTTGTGAAGTTGTTGTTGACTTTTTCGTTAATGTAATGCAGCTCTTTGCTTAATCGATCTGCTCCAATTATATAAATATAATTTGGGTTGTCTTTATGTGAACTGTCAACTCTACCAATCATATCGATATTTAAATTTGCTATTGTATTCTCTAATTTAAATAAAGGGTTTTGTGTATAGTATAAAGAGCCTTGAAGTCCGATTTCTTCAGCTGTTAAGTGCAGGAAAAGCACGCTTCGTTTTGGTCCATGACCATCTAACTCTGCTTGTTTAAAGGCTTCAGCCATTTCTAAAATAGCAACAGTACCAGAGCCATTATCGTCTGCTCCATAATGTAAATCGCCATCTTCAAAACCTAAATGGTCATGATGGCCAGAAATAATTAGAAGTTCTTCAGGCTTTTCAGAACCTTTAATATAGGCGACTACATTTTCGGTAGCATCAATTTCATCTGGAAAGAAACTCTTTGGAATTTTCTGGAAGTAAACAGAGTCGTTAATTGGGGACTTAATATCTTCTTTTTGGTAATAAGATTTTAAGAAATTCACAGCTCTTTTTTGTCCAATTTCACCTGTAAACCTACCTTCAAAATCTCTTGAAGCAAATTGATAAAGATGCCTTTTTAATTCGTTAGCAGTAATTGTTTTAGCGTATTTTTGAACAAGAGCACTATCAACGATTATAATATTTTTTTTAAGATTTTCAATTTTAGTAGTATACCTGACTTCAGCACATGATCCAATGAGGATAAATGCTGAAAGAAAATAATACAACTTCATAAGCCTATTTTTTTGAGCATCAAATATATAGAAAAAAAGGCAATGAACTATTCGGTTATTTCAATATTGTCAAGTTCTTCTAAAGCATTATCTTTTACTTGCTCTTCGCGGACTTCTAACTCTTCAGTATTACCAACTTCAGTTTCGTTAAAAATTGTTTTATAAGTAGAAATGACTAAAGCAATAATGGTTAATAAAAATATAAGCTGAACACTTTTTTTAGATTGGTTTTGCTTTTTAGAAATATAAAAAGCTGCTAATCCAAAAATTAAAGCAGCAATTGCAGGAATAAATGCCATACTAAATAGAGGCAAAGCCGATAGAACCACAGCGAGTATAGCAGCAATAGTTCCTAGAATAATGAATAGATTTCTCATAGGTCTTAGTTTTTTAATCCAGTAGCAGATTTAATTTTTAATTCACCTCTTCCAACGGCAACTTCAAATTTGGCTAAAACAGGTATTTTATTTTCGTCGGCTGTCAGCCAAAGCACATTAGCGTTATTGCCTTTTAGAACGTTGCTATTGTTAATGCGGATGGCTAATTTGTAACAGGCTTTACTTCCTATTTGTGTGTTTAGTGTTTCTTTTCCTAAAAGGGTTATTGAAACGACAGTTTCCTTATTGTCAAACAAAACAGTAAATGAATCTGTAGAGCCAATACTCGCCTTATGTATATCTAAAGTCCTGATATGATATATGGTACTTACAAGATCTTTAGTGCCTGGGTTAAATTTGATGTTGTCATTTCTATCCCAAAAACCAGATTCAAAATTTTCGCTTTTTTGACGTCTTAGGCTTTTTACTGTTTGTGTTTTATAATCAAAATTATATTTCACAAATTTATAATGACCACCTTCATCTATATCTCTTTGGTATAAGTATGGCGCCAGTGTTTGTGGGTTTACATAGCTTTCATAGATGTCTCTAATTTTAAAAAAATTATCCCATTTGCTATAAGTTGTTGCTGTGCATTTTAAACGGAGTAAAGTTGCTTTAGAGGTGTTTACTTCGCTTGTTTCCATACGAACTTCGGCAAGATCTGTCATTAATCCAGACATGTTATACGAGGCTGTTAAGACCAGTTTTTCCCCAGCTTGAAAGGCATTATTTTGCGCGTTAACAGATGCCGTTAAGAAAAGCGTTAGAATGAAGAATAAATATTTCATAGATGTTTTTTATATAATCATTAATAACGTTTGATTAATCATAAATTGTGCCTAAAATAAAAATTAATCTAAGATTAAATGAAATAAAATTATTGAAGCAATTATGAAATCACTATTCAATAATTAAAATGCAATAATAAGAAGGATATATTTAGGCGCCATAAAAAAACTATTTTTTGTATGAATTTTATAAGTTACCTTTGTTGTGTATAAGACCCTAAGATATATTGAAACGATTACAATTACTCCTTCTCGTGCTAATGATTTCTGTTAGTGCTAAATCACAAGTTGGAATTGGTACAACTTCTCCAGATTCATCCGCTGTATTAGATATCTCATCGACTTCAGGAGGCATATTATTGCCTAGAATGAATACCTCTCAACGCGACGCTATTCCTTCTCCAGCTACAGGCTTATTAATTTATCTTATTGATGGGACAAAGCAATGCTTGCAAGTGTATAATGGCACAGGTTGGGAGAATATATATTGTCCGACCACTAATACAGTACCTATGGCATCCAATGTAACTTTTAGTGGTACGCTAAGTGTTGGAGGTACTTTAACTGCAGAATATGTTTATACAGATAATGAACTTGATCTAGAAGACGTTTCGATTTATCAATGGTATAGCGCCGATGATGCTTCGGGGACAAACGAAATTGCAATAAGTGGCGCGACAAGTTTGACCTATACTATTGGTGCAAGCGACAATGGTAAATATTTAAGCTTTGGTGTAGTTCCTGTAGCCGCCACTGGGGCTTTAACTGGTGTTGAAGTTAGAAGCAGTTATTTAGGAGCCATTGGTACAACATCTAATGTGGCTAGAATAAATGAGTTTCATTATGATAATGTGTCTACTGATGTCAATGAATTTGTAGAAATTAGAATTACTGAAGGCTTGGCCAACCAGCCAGCAGATTTATCTCAATATACCGTTTCGCTTTATAATGGATCTACACAAACGGCTTACTTAACCCAAACTTTAGATAATTTAACCCAAGCCTGCGACGCTTCAAATTGCTATTATGTTTGGGATGCTATTAGTATACAAAATGGTGCTCCAGATGGTATAGCATTAAGTGGTCCTTCTGGTCTTATAGAATTTATAAGCTACGAAGGCACATTTACAGCTTCAAATGGAATCGCTTCTGGAGCGACAAGCACAGATGTTGGTCTTGCTGAATCGAATGCAACTTCAGCGAATGGATCCATAGAACGTACCGCAGCAGGAGGTTGGGGCTCAAATCCGAATGCCAACACCAAAGGTCTAGTCAATAGCTTATGAAAAATTTGTCCGTTCTATTTTTCATATTTATAATGGCTTCTAATCTGTTTTCACAAGTTGGAATCGGAACTAATACACCTAATGTTTCTTCAGCATTAGATGTAGAAAGCAATGCTAAGGGCATGCTTCCGCCTCGAATGAATTCCGCTCAGCGAGATGCATTATCAACCACAACAGCTTCTAAAGGCCTTATTATTTTTAACACAGATTCTAATCGATTAAATATTTTTGATGGCATAAGATGGCATGCGATTGTAAATCAGCAATCTGAAACTATTTGTGAAAACGCAACAACCTTATCGGAGTTTTTAAATTGCTTACAAAGCAACTATACACCAGCGCAAACTTTGGGTTATAGTTATGCTAGAGATGTGCTTTATAGTAGTATTGATGTTGACCCAAGCACGCAAGAGTTAAAAGGAATCTATTCTGGATTTACGATTATAATGGATTACTCTACAGATCCAGATCCTTCTGTACATGCCTTTAATTTAGGAATTAATACAGAACATGTTTTTCCTCAAAGTATGGGCGCAGGCGATGAGCCAGGAACAAGTGATATGTTTAATATTTTTCCTTCTAGAGTTGAAGTGAATTCAAGTCGAGGAAATTGTCCGTTTAATGAAATTGTTGATGCTGATACAGAAACATGGTATTATTTAGACCAAGAAATGACAAGCATTCCTACAAGTAATAGAGATGATTATTCTGAAAAAGATAATGAGGCTTCATATCCTTCACTTGGCATAAGTCAACAATGTGCTTTAGAACCACGAGAAGCTAAAAAAGGCGATATTGCTAGAGCGCTATTTTACTATTATACAATTTATAATTCGGTAAATATCAATACCTATCCTTCTTACGCCAATGAAGATTTTTTTATGGCTATGAAAACCATATTGCTGCAATGGCATATCAGCGATCCTGTTGACCAGATAGAAATCGATAGAAATAATGCCATTCAAACCTATCAAGGTAATAGCAATCCTTTTGTTATAGATGCTACTCTGGCGCAAAGAATGTTCAATTAAAAGAGCGTCTAAAAAGAGGTATTTCTATAAACGTATAAATGCTCTAAACGATTCATTGGACACTATCAAGCATTTAAAATTTTAATATTAACATTAGTTTGTTGATATAAAATAAGTGCTATTCTGCTATAAGTGGTTTAAAAGTTTTAGTTTCGTTTTACGCTAAAATACAGAACAATCCTGTACTTAATTAATTAAACAAAAACACTAACCATTATGAATTTAACATTACCATTTAACTTTAAAAACATTTGTTTTGCATTGGTCTTATCCTTTTGCTCATTGCAAATAAATGCTCAAATGCCATGTGGTATGCCAGACATTACACCAGATGAAGCCAGAGCACTTATTGAAGACCTTGAAATCCTAAGACGTGCAGACGTGACGCCAACAGGTTTAATTACAGTGCCTTTTCAACCGCATATTGTGAGAACAGATGCTGGGACTGGTGGACCAAATGTAACGAATGCCATAAACAATATTATTGCGGCTAGAGACAAGTATTTACCTTATGGCATTACTCTCGATATTTTACCTATAAATTATATTAATAATACAGACTTAATGGTTTTAGGAACCAATGGCGATCCAGGATCTGGTTATACTGAAGGCGATAACATACTGCAGTTAAACAATGTGCCTAACGTGGTTAATGCTTATTTTGTAGATACTGCTTATGGATCTAGTGGAGGTTCTATTGGAGGTTATGCTAGATTTCCATGGAATTTACCTAACGATTATTTTGTGATTGTAAACAATAATGCAAGTGATAATGGGACGACAGTTGCTCATGAAATGGGACACTATTTTGGACTCTTACACACTTTTGAAACGGCTTATGCTGTAGAGCTTGTAAATGGTTCTAACTGTGGTGTTGCAGGTGATTTATTATGTGACACTCCAGCCGATGGCTACCATACCTTTGGAGATGTCAATTCAGGGACATGTGCTTATACTTCTGGAACAGATGCTAATGGCGACCCTTACGCAGCAGATCCTACTCAGATCATGTCTTATAACCAACCTTTTTCTTGTAGCACCAACTTTTCTTCGGATGCAGAAGATAGAATGCGATTTTATATGGGAAAAGAAGACCCAAATAATACACGAGCTTATTTGTTTCAACCTACAATGGTTTGTAGTAGCTATAGTGCTGTTTTAGGTGCTGGCGGAACCGTTTCTGTTACTGGTGCTAATATTGATGGAGGAACTACAGATCCTAATGGCGACACCATTACTCTTACGGCAACACCATCTTCTTTTACCTGTTCAGATATTGGCGATCAATTGGTAACCTTAACGGCTACAGATCCTAACGGGTTTACAAATACTTGTACAACAACGGTAACCGTGTCAGATAATGTGGCTCTTTCTGCGATTTGTTCTAGTCCAACCATTTCACTAGATACTTCAGGAAATGCAACAATTACAACTGCACATATCGATGGTGGTTCTGCTGTTGGTAACTGTGGCCTTGATTCGGAGTATTTAACTATAGGTTTTGAAGAGGTGTCATTAGTGTCTGCTTCAGGAGTTGAAGTTGGCGGACCTGGTAATATGTTTAATATTAAAGCAATTAATCCTATTACAGTTAATTCTTTCGATATTCATGCCAATATTGGATCAATAGAATCGCATAGCTACGAAGTATATTATAAAGCAGGATCTTTTGAAGGCTCTCAATTTACTATTGGTGATTGGACCTTAGTTGGTAGTACAACATTAATGGCGAACCCAATAGGTTCACTAACTCCATTAAACTTGTCATTAGGCATCGATATTGCTGCTGGTGAAACCGTAGCATTTGCTATTTTTGCTTCAGATGGCTCTAATATTATTTTTGAAAATGGAAGCGCATTAGGAACCTTATGGACAAGCGATTCTAACCTTGAGTTTTATGAAGGGTATTATAGTGCTTACCCCTTTGCTGGAATTGCTAATCCTTATGTGTTTAACGGAAATATTGTGTATACTACAGCAAGCTTATTTGATGGTAATTTTGATTGTACTGATATTGGTACACATACTGTGACCTTAAATAGAAGAGACAATACAGGAAATGTAGCCACTTGTGATGCTACGGTGACTATTCAAGATGCTGAAGATCCTTCGGTAAACTGCCTTGCTGATTTTGCTGTCGATAGTGCTGGTGATTTTACTCTTCCTGATTATTATGCAGGTGGTTCTGTAACGGCTTCAGATAATTGTAGTATTGCTAGTGTTGTTCAAACTCCTGCGCCAGGAACTAGTTTAGCCGATGGTGTTCATGCAATAAGTTATTTGGCTACAGATAGCAACGGAAGAACCAGCACATGTTCGTTTAATTTAACGGTTAATGATAATACACTAAGTGTCGATTCGTTTGAGTTAGGTTTAAATGATATTTCTTTAACACCTAATCCTACCGCAGATAAGATTGTACTGTCTAATAACAGCCAGATAAAATTAGTTTCTGCCGAGTTAATAGACTTAAACGGACGCATCATTACAACGGTTAATTTAGAGCACATGACAACGAATAAAGAAATTAACCTTTCTTCATTTGCAAATGGTCTGTATTTAATGCGTATTGTTTCTGAACATGGTAGTATTACGAAGCGTATTGTGAAATACTAAGTCCATGATATTTTAAAAAAAAAGAGCAACATAAAATGTTGCTCTTTTTTTTTGTTGAGGTGTTTGGTGTTGAGGTGTTTGGTGTTGAGGTGTTTGGTGTTTAATTGTTTAGGTGTTGAGGTGTTGAGGTGTTGAGGTGTTTGGTGTTGAGGTGTTGGGTGTTGAGTTGTTTGTTGTTAATTGCATCATTAAAAATGCAGGAAAAAGTAAAAGTTATATATTTGATGCGTTATTTCAGCATTGGAGTTGTAATCCTTTGTGATGGATAATGACACCAAAGTGTATTTCCTAATGGATAGAAACCATCAAGGGAATGGCTTTGGTGTTTTTTATAGAATCTCTTTTTAGATTTTAATAAAAGTCCTATATTTAAACTCTTCCTTTTTACGATTAATTATAACTAACTCTTGTAAGAATTTCTATTTTTACAAAACACATAATATATTATTTACCTGAATGGGCAAAAAAAATAAAAACACCTTTGAGCAAGACCTGTTCAAAGCCGCAGATAAATTGCGTAAAAACATAGACGCAGCCGAGTACAAACACGTCGTTCTCGGACTCATATTTTTAAAATACATTTCTGAATCTTTTGATGAACTGTACCAAAAGCTTCTAAAAGACGAGTACTCTGACGCCGAAGACCGTGACGAGTACATTGCCGAAAACACTTTCTTTGTTCCAAAGCTAGCACGTTGGAGTCACATACACGCACAAGCAAAACTTCCATCGATTGGTCAAACTATTGATGAAGCTATGGAAGCGGTAGAAAAAGAAAACAAAGAACTCAAAAACGTACTACCACAAGTTTACGGTAAAGCCAACTTAGATAAAACCGCTTTAGGTGAACTTATCGATTTAATCTCCAATACCGAATTACAAGCCGAAAACGAAAACTCTAAAGACCTTTTTGGTCGTGTATACGAATACTTCTTGGGTGAATTTGCCAATGCCGAAGGTAAAAAAGGCGGACAATTCTACACGCCAAAAGCCATTGTAAAACTTATGGTAGAAATGATAGAACCCTACAAAGGGCGTATTTACGATCCTGCGTCTGGTTCTGGTGGTATGTTTATTATGAGTGAGAAATTTGTAACCGCACACTCTGGTAATATAAAAGACATTACGGTGTACGGACAAGAAAGCAACCAAACCACTTGGAAGCTCTCAAGAATGAACCTTGCCATACGTAACATTAACAGCAAGTTCGTCGCTTGGAATACCGAAGGCTCGTTTCTTAAAGATGCACACCCAGATTTAAAAGCCGATTATATACTAGCCAATCCACCATTTAATCAAAAAGAATGGGGCATAGACATTTTACAAGACGATACACGTTGGCAATATGGCACACCACCAAATGGGAATGCCAATTTTGGGTGGATGCAGCACATGCTCTACCATTTATCGCCAAACGGTGTTATGGCAACCGTTTTAGCCAATGGCTCTTTAAGTTCTAACACCTCTGGCGAGGGCGATATACGTACAGCCTTAGTAGAAGCAGGTTTGGTAGAGTGTATTGTAGCCTTACCAAAACAACTGTTTTACAACACAGGTATTCCTGCTTGTATTTGGTACTTGCGTAGAGGTAGAGCCAACACCAACGAAGTACTTTTTATCGATGCCTCAGAAATGGGCTTTATGAAAAGCCGAGTACACCGCGATTTTACAGAAGAAGACATCACTAAAATAACAGAGACCTATTTAAATTGGAAAAAAGAAGGTGACTACCAAGACATAAAAGGCTTCTGCAAAAGTGCCAACTTAGACGCTATACGCAAACACAAGCACGTACTCACACCAGGACGTTACGTGGGCATACCAGACGAAGAAGACGATGGCATCCCATTTGAAACCAAAATGGCAGACCTTACCGCAACCTTACAACAACAAATGCAACAAGAGGAAGCCCTAAACCAAGAAATTAAAACACAACTGGCTAATATTGGGTTTAGATTATGAGTAGCGTAGATAATGAATTACCTGATGGTTGGTTGGAGTGTTCTTTAGGAGAAACCGTTGAAATTTTATCAAGCAAAAGAATATTTGCTGCTGATTATGTTCCTGAAGGCATACCGTTTTATAGATCTAAAGAGACTATTGAGAAGTCTAAAGGTGAAGTAATATCAAATCCTTTGTATATAAGTCCTAAAAGATTTAATGATATAAAGAACAGCCATGGTTCACCTATAAATGGAGATATACTTTTGTCTGCTGTTGGTGAAAGAGCTGGTATTCCATATTTAGTAAAAAATGAATCGGATTTTTATTTTAAGGATGGAAATCTAATTTGGTTCAGAAATTTTACAAATAAGATTGATTCGGAATATTTAAGTTACTTTTTTAATTCTAGAATTGGGCAGCATAAATTAGAATCACAAATGATTGGTTCTGCGCAAAAGGCATTAACAATTGTTGGCTTGAAAGGAATGTTGTTAGAATTACCACCAATCCAAGAACAAAAAGCCATAGCCAAAGTCTTAACCGCTTTTGATGATAAAATAGAAAACCTACGCGCACAAAACCAAACCTTAGAACAAACCGCACAAACTATTTTTGCAGCATGGTTTGGTAAATACCAAATTGGAGATGAACTGCCTGAGGGTTTGCGTGTTGGGAAAATAGAAGATTTAGTTGGAGAGCTAGAAAGTGGTAAAAGACCAAAAGGAGGAGTAGGAAATATTCTAGAAGGTATCCCAAGTATTGGTGCCGAAAGTATTGGAGGAATTACAAATTTTGATTATTCAAAAACAAAATATGTTCCAATAGATTTTTTTAAGAAAATGAATAGAGGAATTGTTAAAGAGTATGATATTTTGGTATATAAAGATGGAGGAACACCTGGTACATTTATTCCTAAATTTTCAATGTTTGGAGAGGGTTTTCCTTTTAAAGTATTCTGTATAAACGAACATGTTTTTAGAGTACAACCAAAATTTGAATATCAGCGCTTTTATTTATACCAATGGCTTAATAGTTATTATTGTAAGAAACAGCTTCAAAATATTGGAGGCAAAGCAGCGATACCAGGAATAAACTCTACTGATTTTAAAAACTTAGAAATAATAATACCGCAAGAAGATTTAATAAAGGAGTTTAATAAATTAGTTAAAGATTTTTATAAAAAAATATTAACTAACATGACACAGATTCAATCATTAAGTAAAACCAGAGATGCTTTATTACCCAAGTTAATGCGTGGTGAGATAAGAGTTAATGGGTTTGAGAATAATAACACCTAAACTTAATTATGAAAGATACTTTAAAAGCAATATTAATTATAATAATGGCGATTGTTGTTCTAGGAGTTGTGGGTGGTATTGTATTCGATGCTTTAGACGCATTACAACGTTTTTTAGATAGTATTCCTTGGTGGTTTTGGTTAATTGGAGTGATTCTGTTTATTTATATACTATCAAAACAAAAATAAGTTATCGTTTCAAAAACTTTAGACTATTTATTATTAAAGAAGATATGGCAAATATAAAATTAGTTGCGGACAGAGAATTTGAAAGAGATTATCAAATCTACGATGGAAGAATAATAACATTAGTTTTTGATGAGTGGGATAATTCAATCACGTTTAGTGAAAACGGAAATAAAATAGGAGATGAATTCAAATTTATTGATTATTCAGAAAGAGAAGAACGATATCTTTTAGCAAGAATGTTTAGTCCTATAGAAAGAGCTGGTTTAGGTAGAGAAGCACTGAAATTTTTTATAGATATTACTGGAGCAATAATTTATGCACAAAAAAATGATGGACAAGTAAGAAAAGATGGATCTAACCTTACAGGAAACGCACCATTTTTTGTAGGTAAAATGCAAGAAGAAGGATTAATAGAAAAGTATAATTATTAGAATCATATTAGATATACATTATGGAAGAACCATTTAAACCATCCAGCCTATCAATTAAAGAATTATATGGTAATGCAGATGCAAAATATAAAATACCGCAATACCAAAGACCCTATAAATGGGAAGATGAACAGGTAGAAATACTATGGGATGATATTTATGATGCGTATATAAATGAAGAAAGTAACTACTTTTTAGGCTCTGTTATTACTGCTAAACCTAGAGATAATGAAAACACAGCATATTCAGATGTGGTAGATGGTCAACAACGTTTAACAACGTTAATGATTTTGTTTTGTGTAATTAGAGATTTGTACCCAGATCTAAATAAAGACGAAGAAATAGACCAAACTGTTGTTAAGTTACATACCATACAACATTCTATAGCGGAATTTGGACAATACAACAGGCTTAAATTATTTACACATGCACAGCATAGTTCAGATTTTGAAAGTCTTATTTTAAAAGGCGATACATTAAGTTTAAGAAAGCCGTATAAATATCAAATACGTACTGACGAAGAACCTAAATATAAGTTTATGAATTCTGCTGTAATTTTTAGACAGCGACTAGAAGCTATAGGTTTAAAAGAAGCCGAAAAATTTATTAATTTTTTATTCAATAATGTAAAAATTATTAGAATTGATTGTAAAAATAGAGAGTTTGCGATAAAACTTTTTCAAGTGTTAAACGACAGAGGAATGGATTTAACAGCAGCCGATTTAATAAAAAGTTTTCTCTTAGAAAAATTATACAATACACATAAAAATAACCAAGACGTTTCTAAAATAAAAGAAGAACAGTTCATTTCCGATTGGAGAGAAATGGAGCAAACCATTAAAAGTAGCGACTTAAATCTAAACGATTTATTTATTATATATGAATATTATACGCTTGGGCAGAATCCTAAAAAGTCCTTATATGATGAATTGCAAAATGCTTTTAAAGATAAAGACCCAAACACTTTAATTGGAGATATAAAAGTTTTCGCAAATACATATCTAACAGATATACATGATAAAGATGATAAGGTATTATATTCATTTTGGTATATCCGTTGGTCGATGTACTGGAAAAGTATTTTAATGACAGCTTTACATAGCAATTATGAAAGCTATGAAGACTTAAAAGTAGAATTAAGACGTTTTTATTATTTGTATTGGATAGCAGGAAAAACTTTGTCTCAAATAAAGCAAACCTCTTTTAATATGATTCGATGGATAAAAGAGAAAAAATCCATAGAATATATAAAAGAAGAGTTAGATAAGAAGCTAGATGCAGATGGTATTACAAACTTAGCATCTCGATATTTAACATCAGAACATGTAGCAAATGAACCGTGGATTAAACCATTGTTACTTTTAATGGAGTATAATGTAACAGATGATAGTAAATTATCTTATGTACCATTAAGTAAAGATTTACATCTTGAACATATCTTACCTGTTAAGTATAATAAATTTGATGAGTGGAATCACGTATCAAATGAATTAGCTGGTAAATGGTTAAATAGTGTAGGAAATCTTACTTTATTGGGAGGCAAAAAGAATATAGAAGCCAGTAATAATCCATTTTCGGTTAAAATGGGAATCTATAAAGGAAAAGGGAAATATGATGATAAAGATGATAAGATAACAGCATTTATGATTACGCAAAGTATTATGCACAATTATGAAAATAAGAAGTACAATCAACTTTGGAATGATGATGCAATGAAAGATAGATGGAAATGGTTTTTTAAAGAAGCTGAACAAATATTAGATTTAGATTTTTCAAATATTATTGTGAATCAAGAACCTATTTTAATTTAATGAAACTATCAGAAGACAACATAGAACAAGTCTTTATAGACCAGTTAGTAGGTCAAGGTTACACCTATCATTATGGTCCAGCCATTGCACCTTATAGTGATAATCCGCAACGTGAAGGTTTTGATTCTGTGTTGTTAGAGCAGCAATTAAAGCATGCCTTACGTCATTTAAATCCAGACGTTCCAGAATCGGCTAGAGTAGAAGCCTACCAAAAAATAGTCAACCTTGGTACACAAGACCTTATGGAAAACAATGAGCGTTTCCATACCTTGTTAACCAATGGTGTAACGGTAGAGTATAATAAAGAAGGCAGGACTAAAGGGATTAATGTAAAACTATTAGATGTTGCTCAGCCACAAAACAACCAGTTTTGGGTAGTCAATCAATTAGTAGTTAAAGAAAACAACAACGAAAAACGTTTTGATGTAGTAATTTATATTAACGGATTGCCTTTAGTATTTATAGAGCTTAAAAATGCTACAGACGAAAATGCAACGGTACGCAAAGCCTACCAACAGATTCAAAACTATAAAACCGCT
Organism: Lacinutrix iliipiscaria; assembly: GCF_042686125.1. NCBI lineage: Bacteria > Pseudomonadati > Bacteroidota > Flavobacteriia > Flavobacteriales > Flavobacteriaceae > Lacinutrix > Lacinutrix iliipiscaria. Next base: position 444,146 of record NZ_JBHUOV010000002.1, on the reverse strand, counting down.
GTGCCAAGCATTTTTTATTACAATAGTGTATGTGTTATTAGTGATGGTATAGATGCTAAAACATCGAGTGTGTCAGCACCTTTTTCACGTTTTCTCTCTTGGAAAGCACCAAAAAAAATAGACAACGACCCAAGAACAGAATTACAAATTCTAACCGAATACATGCTCAATAAAAAAACGGTGGTAGAACTCATTCGCTACTGTACCGTTTTTGAGCAAGAAGAAAAAAAGGATGATAACACAGGCTTAATTTTTCAAGTAAAAATTAAAAAAGTCGCTGCTTACCATCAATATTACGCAGTACAAAAAGCAGTAGCGCAAACTATAAGAGCTACAGATAGTAAAGAAGGTGACCGTAAAGTAGGTGTAGTATGGCATACCCAAGGTTCTGGTAAGTCCTTATCTATGGTGTTTTATTCTGGTCAAATAGTAACGCATCCACAAATGGAGAACCCAACTATTGTGGTACTAACAGATCGAAACGATTTAGACGACCAATTGTTTAGCACCTTTGGGAACTGTAAAGACTTGTTACGTCAGACACCTGTGCAAGCACAAAGTAGAGACCACATCAAAGCATTATTAAATGTGTCTGGCGGAGGTGTTATTTTTACAACCATTCAAAAATTCTCGCCAGAAGAAGGCAATGTGTTTGATACCTTATCAGAACGTACAAACATTGTTGTGGTTGCAGACGAAGCACACCGCAGTCAATACGGATTTAAAGCACGTGTGGTTGAGATAGAAGATGGTTCTGAAATTAGGTACGGAAACGCTAAGTACTTACGCGATGCTTTACCAAAAGCTTCTTATATAGGATTTACAGGAACACCCATAGAAAAGGAAGACAAATCTACACCAGCAGTTTTTGGAGAGTACATTGATGTGTACGATATTAAACAAGCAGTCGATGATGGCGCCACAGTGCCTATAAGTTACGAGTCGCGTTTGGTAAAAATTAAATTGAATGAAGAAGTTACTAAATCTATAGACAGCCAAATAGATGCTATAGAAGGTGCAACGGAAGATCAAATAGAGAAAGCAAAGACTAAAAGTGCAGCCATAGAAAAAATTGTTGGTAAAGACGACCGATTAAAAGACATAGCTACAGATTTGGTGAGTCATTTTGAAGCCAGACAGAAAGTCTTCGAAGGTAAAGCGATGATTGTGAGTATGAGTCGTAAGATTTGTGCAAAACTTTATAACGAGATTGTAGCCATACGTCCAGAGTGGCATCATACAGATTTAGACAAAGGCGCTTTAAAAGTGATTATGACAAGTACCAGTGATGATGAAGCCATTTTACAACCACATCATACCACAAAAACACAACGAAAACTATTAGCAGCTCGAATTAAAGACCCAAACGACCCCTTGCAAATGGTTATTGTTAGAGATATGTGGTTGACAGGTTTTGATGCGCCAAATTTACATACCATGTATATTGATAAAAAGATGCAAGGTGCCAACTTAATGCAAGCCATAGCACGTGTAAATCGTGTTTATAAAGACAAACCAGGAGGTTTAATAGTCGATTATATTGGTATAGGTCAAGATTTACGTAACGCGATGGCAACCTATTTACAAAGTGGTGGTGAAGGCACACCTATTGTAGATATAAAAGAAGCTATAGCTGGTATGTTAGAAAAGTTTGAAGTAGTAGAACAAATTTTGTTTGGCTATGATTACAGATCTTATTTTAAACTAGACACCAATGCAAAACTTCAGATTCTACTAGGTGCACAAAATTTTGTGTTGCAAAACGAGAAATTAAAAGACCGTTTTCTTAAAGAAGTAACATTGCTGTCTAAGTTGTTTGCCATGTCTATTCCTAGTCCGCAAGCCAATAAAATTAAAGATGAGGTTGCGTTTTTTCAAGCAGTAAAAGCTAGGTTAAATAAATTTACTGGTAATACCATAAAATCAGATTTCGAAGTAGAAACAGCGATTAAGCAAATAGTAGATGATGCCTTATCTAGTGAAGGTGTCATAGATGTATTTGAAGCCGCAGGAATAAAAGCCCCATCTGTAGGGATTTTATCCGATGAGTTTTTGTTGGAAGTTAAAAACATGCAACAAAAAAATGTGGCGTTTGAGTTGCTTAAAAAATTGTTGGCAGATGAAGTGAGAGTGCGTAAAACAAAAAATATTGCGCAAGGCAAACGCTTTTCTGAAATGTTAGAATCTGTAGTAAAGCGCTATCATAACAATCAAATAGATTCAGCCCAAGTATTAGCAGAATTGTCTGCTATTGCAAAAGACATGCGATTGGAAGACCATAAATCTGAAGAATTAGGATTAACTCCAGAAGAATATGCTTTTTATAGTGTATTGACACAGAACGATTCCACAAAAATGTTGGATGACGAAAAAATGAAGGAGTTAATACATGTTATTGTAGATGTTATTCGTAAAAATGCCACTGTAGATTGGAGTAAGCGAGATGACGTTAGAGCTAAATTGAGATTAACGGTTAAGAAAATATTAATGCGATACGGTTATCCGCCAGATTTAGCCAAATTAGAAGCCGATAAAGTATTAGAGCAAAGTGAGTTGTTGGCAGATGTGTTAACTAAAAGTTGATATGAAAATAGACAGCTTACCATAAGACATTATTGCGAAAGCTTTTGAAGGTGAGTTGTTGGAGTAGTTGGATTGTGGTGGTAGTACTGAGGTGTTGTTGGATGAGGTAAAGGTATAATTAAGAAATCTTGTATAGGAAAGAAAATAGAGTTAGAATAATTGAAGTAAAAAATGGCATTATTTTTAAATACCCAAAAACTAAACCACTGGATACCTAAATTAATTGAAGAAAGCGAAAAAGAATTAATTTTAATAGTTCCATATATACAAACATCAGAAAACATTATAAATGCTCTAAATGAAGCTGATACTAATGGTGTAGAAATAACATTAATTTATAGAGAAAATAAATTATCAGAACACGAAAAAAATAAGCTTTTACTACTTAAAAATATAAACCTATTGCATCACCCCAATGTGCATTGTAAATGTTATTACAATGGCGATTTACTTATTACAGGCTCTATGAATCTTTATGAGTATTCTGAAAAAAATAATAGAGAAATGGGTATGCTAATGCATAGGCATTCTATTGAAGAGGATAAGAATACTATTAATAGGGATAGAAAAGAGGTTTTTGATGATGCTATATTAGAAATCCGACAGATAATTAATAGTGCTAGTTTAGAAAAAGCAAGTGAAAAAGCGAAACAGTCTGCTTTCAAAATTGATATTATTAAAACGGATGAAGAGTTAGCTAGAGATTTTTGCGATAGATTAAATAAAGCCTTTTTAAATAAAAAATTTAAACCTTTCAAAAATATTGATAAAAACAATTTTGGGAGAATTGTTATAAAAGGGAGTGTTACTATAAAGTGGTATGCAAAATGCGATAACTTTTTTGATAAGGTAGATGTCGTTTTTGAAGATAATAGAATAGCAATCACATTTAATCTGGAGGAAGTAGATTTAAAGAAGTTATACACAGCTTGGGAAAGTGTATACGATGAGTTCGAATTTCATGGTTTTAAATATTATTGGAATAGTTTAGATCAAGATTTATTCCTTTATAGACATGATAATTTTGATTGGAGTGATGAAAATAATCAACAAAAAAAGTATGCAAAATATAACGAAGGTATTACTGCGATTATTAATAAGTATAGGGAATTAGCAAATAAATAAACTATTCGAGGAGGATGATTTCTGCTTAAAGTTGGTTCCGACGTTGTCGGAATTTCAAGTGGTGTTGGTGTTTGGTTGTGCTTAGTCTTAATGTTGATTTTTGCATTGCCTAAAAGGAGGTGCAAGCTTTATAGTGGGTTTGTTTATTTTAAATATAGGATTGAAAAATCAAATAGGAGTATACTATTACAGGAAATAAAGTAAGGTTATATTAAATCTTAAGAATTAATTTAGAATATAGGGTTAAATTTATAGCCTTAAATTTAAAGCGATGAAATATTTAATAGCTGAAGATGAGCTAGCGTTACAGCAATCTATAGTCACTTATTTAAAGCGTGATGGTCATGTTTGTGAAGTGGCATCAGATTATCATGAAGCGATTCAAAAATCAGCGATTTATGACTATGATGTCATCATACTTGATATCAATTTAATTACAGGAAGTGGTTTAGACGTGCTTAAAGAAATTAAAAAAGATAAAAAAAAAACTGGTGTTATTATCATTTCGGCAAATAATTCTTTAACCGATAAACTAGAGGGCTTAGATTTAGGTGCAGACGACTATATTACAAAACCCTTTCATTTGGCAGAACTTAATTCTCGTATAAATGCCGTTTTAAGACGTGGTACTTATGGTGGCGATGAGATTATGAAATTTAATGAAATACAAATAGATACAAAGTCTAGAGTCGCATATATAAATGAAAAACCAATGGGACTTACAAAAAAGGAATACGATTTGCTAGTGTTTTTTATTTCGAATAAAGGTAGAGTGTTATCAAAAGGCATGATTGCAGAACATCTTTGGGGCGACGATAGTGATCTTCTTGATAATTTTGACTTTATTTATGTGCACATAAATAATTTACGTAAAAAGCTAACTGCTGAAGGAGGGAAATATATAAAAACGGCTTATGGCAGTGGTTATAAGTTTATTGATGAATAATTAATGGGAACAAAAACAAATCTAATAAAGAAAACTTCCAAAACCTTCCTTATAACAGGTTTAGTTTTAGCCATTCTAAGTTCTGTAGTGCTTTATTTTTATACCAAAAACCTTTTACAGGAAGAGATTGAAGAAGCACTTTACTCAACAGAAGCCAGAATTGTAGAGCGCATGACCAAAGGAGAGGCTCATTATGATTTGCCTCCAATTATAGAAATACTAAATGTAGAGGGGTTAAGAAAAGACATTTTAAAAGATACCATTATATACGACCCTTCACAAGATGAAATGGAAGTGTTTAGAGAGCTTTCAACGTTTAAAACGATTAACAATAAAAACTATCAAATTACAGTGCGAGATATGATTGTAGAAACTGAAGATATTCTTTCTGCTATCGTTTTTTCTTACATTGTTATTATTGTACTTGCTTTTTTGTTTTTGTATTATTTTAATACTGCAAGAAATATTAAGTTATGGCGTCCTTTTTTTATAAATTTAGAACAAATGAAATCGTTTTCATTGACCTCAAATCATAAATTGGAGTTGGTTGAAAGTGATATTTTAGAGTTTTCTGAATTAAAAGTTGAAATTGAAACGCTAACGAACAAGGTACGGTCAGATTACCTAAATTTAAAACAATTTACAGAGAATGTCTCTCACGAATTGCAAACCCCTTTAGCAATAATTCAAGCAAAGATTGATAATATCATTAATGAGAAATCAATTAATGATACTCAGTTCGAACAAATTACGTCGATTCAAAAAGATATTCATCGCCTTAAGCAACTCAATAAACGAGTAACTATTCTTTCGAAGATTGATAATAATCAATTTGCAAATATTGAAAATGTCAATCTTACAAATCTATTTAAAGAGAAGATTGGTAGTTTTAAAGAGATGGAAATCGATAACATCACTCATTTAATTACTAATGAATTAATAGTGCCAATGGATGCTTTTCTTGCAGATATTCTTATTAATAATTTAATCTCGAACGCTATTAAACATAGTGATAAGAATGATGAGATTTCAATAATTACAACGTCTAATACTTTAGTTGTCTCTAATAAAGGCAAACAGGCTATTGGGCATCCAGAAAGAATATTTAATAGGTTTTATACAGAAAACACTAGTACTGAATCTACTGGGTTAGGATTGGCCATTGTAAAAAGGATTTGTGATTTCTATAAGTTCGATTTAGGCTATGAGTATAAAGACTTTAAGCATTCCTTTTCTGTGAGTTTTCATTGAAAAAATACCACTTATTACATTAGTGGCGTTTAAATTTAGTCCGTTAAAAATTTTCACAGCATCAATAAAACTTAAGATTTAATTTAGAATTGCCCTTTAATTTTATTCCTTATTAAGGAATAAAACAATGAGAAAAATAGATTTTTTAAAGCCAATTATTAACTTTTTTTTAATTGGATTATTAATAACAACTTTAAGTCGATTCATTCTTTTTATTGGGTTCATGCCTCGAATCATTGAAACAAAAAACTTTTGGTTACTTTTCCCAATAGGATTGCGTATGGATATTATTTTAATGTCTTATATGGCTATCTTACCAACAGTACTCATATTATTTATGCCTTTCCGTTTTTTAACACAATTAGAGAAATTTATACGCTTCTTTTTTATTGTCTGTTTGTTTTTTTTGTTGTTTATGGAATTGGCAACACCAAACTTTTTAATACAGTACGACACTAGGCCAAATCGCCTTTTTGTAGAATATTTAGTTTACCCAAAAGAAGTCTTAACGATGTTATTTAAAGGGTTTTTATGGATAATAATTGTGGCTGTTGCAATTTTAATTGCAAGTCTTTACTTTTTAGTTAAAAAGTCGAAAACATGGTTTTTAATAAGAAAAGAAACGTCCTATGCTTTTAAGTTAAAGATGGTCATTCCTGTTTTGTTTTTGTTGTTTTTTGGATTGCGATCAAGTCTTACGTCTGTTCGGCCAATTAACGCAAGTGATGCTGTGTTTTCAAAAAATCAATTTGTTAATAGTCTTGCCTTAAATTCACTCTATACAGTTGGCTTTGCGGTTTATTCTTTGAAAAATGAAGAGGATATGATTAAGATGTACGGCAGTGTGCCAAGTGAAGAAGCTCTAAATAGAGTAAAGAAATACATGACTGCTGAAACTAGTGATTTTACTAATTCTGAAATCCCTCTATTGCATTTTCAGGAAAGCACTCATAAAAGAGAAAAACCATATAACTTAGTTATTTTCTTACAGGAAAGTTTGGGCGCAGAATATGTTGGTGTGTTAGGTGGACTTCCATTAACACCAAATTTTGATGAGTTATCAAATGAAGGTTTGTTATTTACTAATTTATATGCAACTGGCACAAGAAGTGTTAGAGGAATTGAAGCTGTTACTACAGGATTTCTTCCTACACCTTCTAGAAGTGTTGTAAAGTTAGGAAAATCTCAAAACGGCTTTTTCTCTTTAGCAGATGCACTAAAAAGGAAAGGCTATGAAACTAGTTTTGTGTATGGAGGCTCTTCAAATTTTGATAACATGGCTTCTTTTTTTAATGGTAATGGCTTTGATGACATTATAGATGAGAGAGATTACTCAAAAAAAGAATGTGATTTTAAGGGTACATGGGGTGTTTCAGATGAGTCTCTGGTAAGAAAAGGAAATGAGCTTTATAAATCGTATCAAGGAAAGCCATTTTTCTCTTTAATGTTTTCTAGTTCTAATCATGAACCATTTGAATTTCCAGATAATAAAATTGAACTCTATGACAAACCAAAAGGAACAGTAAATAATGCCATTAAATATGCCGATTATGCTATTGGAGAATTTTTTAAAATAGCAAAAAAAGAAGCATATTATAACAATACTGTATTTATAATAATAGCAGATCACAACACCAGAACCTGGGGAGACGATTTGATTCCTGTAAATAAGTTTCATATTCCAGCGTTAATTATAGCACCAAATATTGATGGGGGAATGACTTATGATAAGCTTTTATCACAAATAGATATTCCACCAAGCTTACTTGACTTAATAGGTGTTGATATTGAAACACCTATGGTAGGTAGGAATATCTTTACACTTAATGATTCTATAAAAGGAAGAGCCATGATGCAATTTCATTCTACAAATGCTTTTAGAAATGGAGAAGATTTAATTGTGCTACAACCTGGGAAAGAAGCCTTACAGTTTAAAGTCACTAAGGATGATGCTTTAATTCTCGAAAACAATATTGATCAAAGTCTTGTTCGTGATGCGATTAGCCATATTGTATTAGCTTCACAATCGTATAATAAATTGGAGTATAGGTTACCAGAAGTAACGAGTAACGATTAAAACGGAGTGATTATTTAAAGGGTTCTGGAAAACATAATTTATACGCATCTTTTCTTCAAAAACATTTTAATCCTAATAAAAAAACTCAAAGGCTATCAGCAAATGAATTAAGCTATTTGACTTGCTTAAAATTTTCTTAAGAATTGACCTGTATTTTTATTGTAATTAGTTATAACCTTATATAATAAATAGGTTTAATTGTAAATTTAATATTTCAAATAGATGTTTAAAATCCGAATTATAGTGTTTATTTGTTTCTCATTTTGTTATGTAAGAGCACAAGAGGAAGACTCACCTCAGGAAATAAAAATAGAGCGTACAATTCAACAAATGGGAGATGTAGGGCAGTTTTTACCTATGGTAGCTTCTGCTACTTTAATTCTAATGAATGGAGATAAAGAAGGCGGATGGCAATATCTTAAAGGTTTTAGTGCAAATTTAGGAGCTACATATATTATGAAATATTCTATAAATAAAGACCGACCAGATGGCGCGACAGATGGACTAGCTTTTCCTTCAGGACATACCTCCTTAGCCTTTCAAGGAGCTTCTTTTATACAAAGGCGCTATGGTTGGAAGTATGGAATTCCTGCTTATGCTGTAGCAGGATTTGTAGCCTATAGTCGTGTTGAGGGCTTAGATGATCGGCATGACTGGTTTGATGTTATTGGAGGAGCTTTAGTGGGTATTGGAAGTACTTATTTATTTACAACATCATTTCAAAAAGAACACTTTAAATTATCATTTTCATCTGACAACAATGATTATATGGTAGGATTAATATATAAATTTTAAGTAATGCGAGTATAATGATATTAATTAATAAAATAAAAGGCTTTTTCTAAACTTTAAATCTATATAAACTATCAATCGTTTCGCTCAAGGTACCCTTGGCTTACTTTATAAAATACAAAAACCCATAACTTTCGTTATGGGTTTCTTTTGCGGAGAAAGAGGGATTCGAACCCCCGGAGGTGTGACCCTCAACAGTTTTCAAGACTGCCGCATTCGACCACTCTGCCATTTCTCCTTGAGTGCCTCATCAGGTATTCCCTGAATGCGGATGCAAATATAGAATCCTTTTTACTTCTTTCAAATAAAAAATGAAATTTTATTCCTTTAAGTTTTATAACTATAAGATAAATTTATCCTGAACTTAGTTATTAACTCATCTTCAAATATTATTTTTGTCTAAACTCCAATACCTATGAATATTATTGACCATTTATCTTGGCGATATGCTACCAAAACATTTAATGCTAATAAACGTGTTGAAGAGGATAAATTAAACATTCTGTATAAAGCGTTTAATTTAACTGCAAGCTCTTACGGTTTACAGCCTATAAAATTAGTGGTGCTTCAAGATAAAGCCCTGCAAACGCAATTGGTAGAACATTCTATGGACCAAGAGCAAATTGCTCAGGCATCACATGTTTTGGTGTTTTGTATTGAGACCAAAATAGATGCTGAGTATATTGTTAATTATTTTAATAGAATTAAAACCATTAGAAACACTCCCGATAGTATTCTTGAGCCTTTTAAAGATTTTTTAGTTGAAGATTTTTCTAATAAACACCAAACAGAAATTGAAAATTGGGCCATTAAACAAGCGTACTTGGCTATGGGAAATATATTAACGGTTTGCGCTATTGAAGGTATAGATAGCTGCCCTATGGAAGGGTTTAACCCCAAAAAATATGATGAGGTTCTTCAGCTACAACAAAAAGGCCTAAAATCGGTACTGTTATTGCCTATTGGGTACAGGTCTGATGATGATAGGTTTGCTTCATTTAAAAAAGTTAGAAAGCAAATTTCTGACGCTGTCATAACATACTAACAATAAGATGGCAAGATTGTTGTTATCATAAAAAATAATTACATTTGTGAAACCCTCAATATCAAATCAAAATGAAAAACCTATTCCTCTTATTTGTTTGTGCACTAGTTTTTAATGTTTCAGCTCAAGAAGAACATGTATCTAATCTTAATTGGCTAACTGATATAGACGAGGCTAAAGCTATTTCGTCTAAAGAGAATAAGCCCATTTTGGTTTATTTTACTGGAAGTGATTGGTGTCCGCCTTGTAAAATGTTGAAACAAGATTTTTTTAACTCTACTAAGTTTGAAGAAAAGGCTAAAGGTATGGTCTTGCTAATGGTTGATATGCCAAGGAAGGTCGATGTTATTACGAAAGAACAAAAAGCAAAAAACAGTAATTTGGTTCGACAATATAACAGCAGAGGGAGTTATCCTAATATTGTGGCACTAAACTCTAAAGGTGCTGTGCTTGGTGAACTTTCTGGTTATACTTTTTTAAGAGAAACCGATAGACATTATGCCTTTGTAGATTCAATATTAGAAAATTATTAAACCTTTTTTATAGATATTTTAAGAGCGTCAATAATTACATTGACGCTTTTTTTATTCTTTTTTTTAATTGTAAATTTGAAGATAAATTTTCACTCAATTTTATGCCTGGATTTGAATTATTTGGAGACTTAGAACGTCAAGAGTTAAATGATGTATTAGATAATGGTGTGCTTATGCGTTATGGCTTTGATGCGATGCGCAACGGACATTGGAAAGCAAAATCGTTAGAAAAGGCTCTTGAAGAAAAACTACAAGTGAGTCATGCACAATTGGTGTCTAGCGGAACAGCTGCGGTTTCTATTGCATTAGCAGCCGCTGGAATTGGAGCAGGTGACGAGGTGATTATGCCAACATTTACTTTTGTGGCTAGCTTTGAAGCGATTATGATGCTTGGCGCTGTTCCTATTTTGGTTGATATTGACGATACACTCACGTTGAATCCTGAGGCTGTTGAAAAAGCAATCACGCCTAAAACCAAAGCTATTATGCCTGTGCACATGTGTGGGAGTATGGCGAATTTGAATGCTTTAAAGCGTATTTGTGATGCTAATGATTTGATCCTGATTGAAGATTCTTCACAAGCAACTGGTGCAACTTATTACAGAAAACCTCTAGGAAGTATTGGCGATTTGGGGTGTTTGTCGTTAGATTTTGTAAAAATAATAACCGCTGGTGAAGGTGGTGCAGTGCTCACTAATAATCCGAAGTATGCTTTGCATGCCGATCATTTTTCAGATCATGGACATGATCATATAGGTAACGATAGAGGCGCAGAAAGCCATCCGTTTTTGGGTTATAACTTTAGAATCTCTGAATTACATGCTGCTGTTGGCTTAGCACAAATAAAGCGATTAGATGAGTTTGTTGCCATTCAAAAGAAAAACTATACTATTATTCGAGAAGCCCTTTCTCAAATTTCTGATCTAAAATTTAGAACAGTCCCAGAAGGTGGCGAAGAAAGTTACTCGTTTTTAAGTTTCTTCTTACCAGACTTAGAAATTTCAAGAAAAGCTTCAGCGGCTTTAAAAGAGGCAGGAGTTGATGGCTGTTTTCATTATTACGATAACAGTTGGCATTATATTCGTGAGTGGCAACACCTTAAAGATCTTAAAACGCTGTACCCTTTATCTAAAGAGGTTATTGATGGGCTTTCCTACCTTCAAACGAAAACCTTTGAAGCCTCTGACCATTATATTGGACGGAATATCTCTTGCTTGATTAAATTGTCATGGACTGAAGCTGAGGTTAAAACGCGAGCTGAGCTCATGGTAAAAGCAATTACTTCTGTGTTCAAATAATTTCTACAAAAAATAGATTACCTGCTCTGTCGTCAGACAGGCTTGACTACATTCATAATTCTATATTTTAAGTTGTTAAAAACCAATACGTTATAAATTATTTTTAAAATCCTAACCCATAAGGTTAGGTGCTAACAAGTTCATTTTAGGTAGTTTCAGCATAGAATTTTTAAAACGCTATTAACCTAAAACTGAATCACAATGAGAAAATTAATTTTCACGCTCGTGTTCCTTATGTCAGGAATCACGTTCGCACAACAAGGTATTAATTACAAAGCCTTGATTAAAGACGGTTCTGGCAACGTGGTTGCCAACGATTTAATTACCATCCAATTCACCATCTTACAAGGTGCAGCACAAACCAATGTCTATCAAGAAAGTCACGCACCAACAACCGATGCCAATGGCATTGTTATGGTAAACATTGGTGATGGCACACCCATTTCTGGAACCTTTAATGCCATAGATTGGGCAGCAGACGACCACTATCTAAACGTACAGATAAACACAGGAGGTGGTTTAACAGACATGGGCACCACACAGTTTATGGCAGTGCCTTACGCCAAACAAGCCGAAACCGCAAGCATAGCCAATAATGTCACTGGGCTGGAAACCAAAGACGAGGGCAATGGTATAGGTTGGCGTTTGGTAGGTAGAAACCCGAGTTATTTTGGTAACATAGGTCTTGATGCTGTAGATGTAAGCCAAAGCAACACCACAGGCAACTCTGGTGCTACTGGCGATTATGCCTTTGCTTCGGGACGCCAAGTGTTAGCTTCTGGTCGTTACGCTATGGCAAACAATTATGGTAACACAGCCTCTGGAGAGTACGCCACAGCCTTTGGATATATTACTTCTGCCGAAGCTTATGTTTCCATGGCATTGGGACAACGCAATGTTGGTGGTGGCAACCCAACGGCTTGGGTGCAGACAGACCCACTTTTAGAAGTAGGTAATGGTTTTGGAAGCACCTATAGCAATGCCTTAACCATTTTAAAAAACGGAACTGTTACAGCACCCAGTTTTGATATGGCAGAAATTACCGACCCAAAAGCTCTCATTACCAAAGAATATTTAGAAAACACAGCCATAGTTGCCACAGGGTTGGAAGCTATTGATGAAGGTAATGGCATAGGCTGGCGCTTGATTGGGCGAGATCCAGATAATTATTATAATATAGGAGAAAATGCAGTAGATTTGAGCAGAAGTGTGTTTAACAATGTTGCTGGTGCTTCAGGTATTGGTGCTTTTGCAGTTGGATATGCTGTTAATGCTACAGGTGATTACGCATTAGGAATGGGTATTAGTGTTAGAGCGTCAGGACACAGGTCAACAGCAATAGGAAACACAACAACTGCAACTGGATTAAGTTCTACAGCCATGGGAACTAGTACAGAAGCCTCTGGAGATCATTCAACAGCGATGGGACGTAGTACAGAAGCATCTGGAGATTATTCTACAGCAATGGGAAATGGCACAGAAGCATCAGGAGATTATTCAACAGCAATGGGAGATAATACAGTAGCATCAGGATACGTTTCTACAGCAATGGGAAATGGCACAGAAGCATCAGGATATATTTCTACAGCAATGGGAAGTAATACAGAAGCAATAGGATATGCTTCAACAGCTATGGGAAGTTTTACAGAATCATGGGGAGAAGCTTCAACAGCAATAGGTTTTTTTACTACAGCAGAAGCTTTTGCATCAGCAACAATAGGTCGTTATAATATTGGTGGTGGTAATCCAACAACTTGGGTAGCTACAGACCCATTATTTGAAATTGGAAATGGTACCTCTAATGCTAGTAAACAGAATGCATTAACCGTACTTAAAAATGGTAATATGGGTATTACCACCAACACACCAGAAACCAAGTTGCAGGTTACTGGTGGTAGTGATGCTGGTCTTAACCATGCTGGTGGTTTTGTGCTGTTGGGTGAGACCTCTGGTATGAATTTGGTTATGGATACCAACGAAATCATGGTTCGCAACAATGGTGTGGTAGCACCTTTATACTTACAAAACGATGGTGGTTCTGTACATGTTGGTGGTGCTGTGGTGCACAGTAGCGACCGTAGGTTAAAACACAATATAGAAACCTTGCCCTATGGTTTAAACGAAGTCTTGCAATTGGCACCTAAACAATACTACTGGAAAAACCGTGGCGAGCAAACCCACAAATCGTTAGGTTTAATTGCTCAAGAAGTACAACCCATTATTTCAGAACTGGTACACACAGCCAATGATGAAAACAACACTTTAAGTGTAAACTATACCGAATTGATTCCAGTTTTAATCAATGCCATACAAGAGCAACAAGAGATTATAGACAGCCAAAACAAAACCATTTCTGGACAATCAACAGCATTACAAACTTTGTTAGAGCGTGTGGAAGCTTTGGAAACTAAAACCGAAAATAAGTACGTCGTTGTAGACAAATTAAAAACGAAGTAATCTTTAGGTTAATAGCGAAACAACTTATAAGATTACATGCCTGTCGAAAGACAGGCTTTGTTTTTGTTTTCAATGTGATTTTTTTCAACTTTGACTTCAAGTAGATTTTTTTATTATATTTATTGAGTTGAAAATCAAAAAGATACCTTAAAATCCAGCCCAATGCTTTGTCTGCCATCAATCCATATATTAAAAAATATAGCCTTTATTCTGCTTTTTAATTTTTCAACAGGTGTCTTTTCACAAAACAACCAAGAACGTGTAGCCGAAGCGTTAGACGCGTTTATGACCACCGAAAACCCTAACGATGGTATAAAAAATTTATTAGAATTACAAGATGTTGTTGTAGAAACATCAGATTCGCTACAAGGGCATTATTATATGAATTTAGGCATTGCCTACGGCCAATTAAACCGAGCAGATTCATCCTTTTGGTATCTTGACAAAGCCGAAAAATTTGCCAATACTACAGAATCAGATTTTTTATTAGCCATGATTAATAACACAAGAGGTTTAGTGTATATGGGCAAAGCCGAATACGAAGCCTCTTTGGCTGCATACCAAGAGGTGATGAAATTAGCAGAAGGAAAAAACGATGATAAGCTTAATGATGTATTGAGTAAAACCTATGGCAATTTAGGAGGTGTGTATTTTCAGCTAGGGCAAATGGATAAGGCACTGGAAACCACAAAAAAATGTCTGGTATTGTCTGAAACCTTAAAAGATACCACAGATATGGCTTTAAATCATTTGCGTTTGGCTATGGTATATAACGATGTAGATAAATTAGAAGAAGGTATTTATCATTTAAATGAAGCGCGAACATTTTTTAAAGACTTAAACAATACGACCATGTTGGTTTATGCTGAAAGTAGTTTGGGTAAGATATTTGAAAAAAAAGGACAGCTAGGTCAAGCTTTTAGTCATTATGAAGCCGCACATCATTTAGCAACAACTGTTGGAGAGCAAGAAGAATATGCTTTAACCTTACTTTCCATGGGACAGGTAAGTCTTAAACTGTCTAAGTTTAAATCTGCTAAACGTTACGCAAAAGATGCGCTTATATTTTCAAAAGAAAAAGGGTTTGCAGATAGTGAAAAAAGCGCCTACGATTTGTTGTATAACATTGCTTTACAAAACAAGCAAACCAAACAAGCTTTAGATTATAGAAATGCCTACTTCACCTTAAGTGATTCTCTAAATAGTGTTGAAGTAAAAACACGTGTTGCCGATTTGGAGGCCAAGTACGAAACCACTAAAAAGGAAAAAGAAATACAGAAACTCACATTTGAAAGTCAGCTAAAAGATGCCAATTTAGCAAAGGCGAGAAGCACACAAATAGCCTTGACAACTGGAGCTATTGGTATTATCACTATTTTAATGGTGTTCTTTTTCTCTCGTCAAAAAAAGCTAAAAGCCGAACGCGAGGCTCAAGCGTTACAAGTAGAAGCGTTACAAAAACGTTTTATGGAATTGCATAGCAGTCCATTAGAACTTTCGGTAGAGCTGGATATGGACACCTTAAACAAAAAACTGCATACGCCTTTAACTGAACGGGAATTTGATGCTTTAAAACTATGCGTTTCAGGAAAAACCAATGCAGACATAGCCGAAAAGCTCTATATTTCAGTAAGTACAGTAAAATTCCATTTACGAAATGCGTACAGTAAATTAGGCGTTAATAACAGAAAAGAAGCGTTTCAATTTATGTTGAAATCAATTTGATGCCCTATAATTTAAAGCATGCCCTTTAATTATTTAAGTATCTAATCTATCGTATAGAACCAAGGCTGAGGTTAAAACGCGAGCTGAGCTCATGGTAAAAGCAATTTCTACCGCTTTGAATTCATAGTATTAAAACATTTTTAGTAACTTTAAGTGATGAATTTGCTATCAATGAATCACATAAAATTCTTTTTTTTTTGCTTTATTCCAATTATTTCTTTTTCACAAAGCAATAATCAAATCGCTTTTAGAGAACTAACAGTAGAGCATGGTCTGTCGCAAAATAGTGTCGTTAGTATTGCACAAGATAGTACTGGGTTTATGTGGTTTGCGACACAAGATGGCCTGAATAAATACGATGGTCGGAAATTTAAGCACTATGATATTCAGTTTGAAGACGTCACCAGATCGACCTATAGTAAGCTAGGGAAAACCTATGTGGATAAGAAGGGTAGATTATGGGTTGTTTCTAATTCTGGAAAATTGGAATATTATCTGCAAGAAACAGATCGCTTTCAGGCGGTTTCAAATATGAAACACGTCAGTACTCTTATTCAAGATACAAATCAAGATTATTACATAGGTACTTATAATCATGGCCTGTATAAGATAAAACCGCAAACACAGGACACCTTACAATTTTTAAAACCCAACCACGCAGCGCTTACTATATATGATTTTCTAGAAACCAATAACCAAACCATTTTGGCTGCCACTAATAATGGGATTATTGAAATTAAGGATAGCCATTATGAGATGATAAATATTGCTCCTCAAACTAATTTTAGCGCTTTAGCCACATCTAAAACAGGTGTTTTATATTTAGGAAGTTATGGCAAAGGCCTTTTTGTAAAGTCTCAAAGTGACCACAATTTTAAATCATTTAAAGGGTTTTCATCACAACAATTGCCCAATAATTTGATTATACAAGATCTGTTAGTAGATAGTCAAAACCGATTGTGGATTGCAACGTATGGACAAGGTCTGTTTGTTGTAGATTTCAATTTAGAGACGATTCAAAATTTCACCGAGAACAAAAATAATCCCTATGCTTTACATTATAATGATGTGTTGTCTTTATACCAAGATTACACAGGAACCATTTGGTTGGGAACAGATGGGACAGGATTAAGTTACTACGATGCCTATTTGGTTAAGTTTAATATTTTAACAAACGATCAAGTGCCTCAAAATGTCAATGTTGATGTTATTAGAGCCATTACTATAGATAAAAACGGTGCAATTTGGGTTGGTACTTCTGGTAAAGGACTGACTAGAATACATACTAAAAACCAAGAGTTTTTTACATATACTTCTGAGAATTCTAATCTTTTGGGTGATAGAATTATGAGTCTGTTGTATGATGATGATGTATTGTGGATTGGTCATCAATCTCATGGTCTTCAGATGATGGATGCCAAGGGTAAAATGACGACTTTTAATGAAACTGCTGATTTTACAATCTGGAAAATTTTTAAAGATGCCTTAGGGAATATGTGGCTTTGTACTCGAGATCATGGCCTTATAAAATTTGATGAAAGTACAGGCGTTATAAAGGAGTTTTCGCTAGAAAACTCTAGTCTAACCTCTAATAATATTAGAACAATAGAACAAGGAGAAGCCAATATACTTTGGGTTGGATCTGAATCTGATGGCTTATACCAACTAAATATTAAAAATAATAGTCTAATAAAAGTAGAGGGTATTTCAGATAAAATAAAGTCGCTATACTATCATGATGACATACTCTGGATTGGGACTAATGGTAACGGCTTAAAATCATATCACACCAAAAATAAAACCATTTTTAATTATACTAAAAAAGAAGGCTTGCCAAATGATGTGATTTACAGTATTCTTTCAGATGAAAACAAGAATTTATGGTTAAGTTCTAACAAGGGCATTACTAAGCTTAGTATTGTAAATGATCTTATTTCTGATATTGAGAATTATGGCAATTATGACGGCTTACAAGCATTTGAATTTAATACAGGAGCCTATTTTAAAGATTCGAAAGGGATGCTGTATTTTGGAGGACTAGAAGGGTTGAACTGGTTTAATCCGAATGATTTAGAGTTTAATCCTATTCAGCCAAAAACAATTATTTCTGGATTTGAAGTCTTTAATAAAGAGCGTGAATTAATTGAAAATCAAAACCTTAAAGCAGATGAAAATACAGTAACATTTACATTTTCTTCTTTACATTTCTCGCAACCTGAACGCAATCAATATAAATATAGATTGATTAATAATGATGACGATTGGATTGTTTCTGGAAACAATAATGTTGCTCATTATACTAATTTACCACCAAATGATTACGAATTTCAAGTGATTTCTAGTAATTATGATGGCGTTTGGAACCATTCACCTGCAACATACTCATTCACCATTTTAAAACCTTGGTATGCGACCAATTATGCAAAGACACTTTATGTTTTATTAGGATTGTTTTTTGCTTTCGGATTGTATAAATATTTAAAATGGCGTTGGCAAATGAAAATGCAATTACAATTTGAGCATAAAGAAACAGAACGTCTTAAAAAATTAGATGAATTTAAAACCAAACTTTACACTAATATTTCTCATGAATTTAGAACGCCATTGACATTAATTTCTGGACCAATAGATCATCAGTTAGCAAAACCAGAACTTAGTAAAAAGGACAAAAGAGAACTGACCTTGGTTAAACAAAATGCAGATAGATTACTAAAACTGGTAGAGCAAATGCTTAACCTTTCAATGATAGATTCAGGACAAATCAAACTCAAGGTCTCTGAAGGCAACTTGTCTGTTTTATTGAAGCAAATTGCGAGTGCATTTCAGTATAAAGCCAATCAGAGAAATATTAATATAAAAAGCAATATTCAAGATTTAAAGCAGGTTTGGTTTGATAAAGATATTATTGAAAAAGTAACCTCTAATTTGCTGTCAAACGCGGTAAAATACGCGCCACAACATAGTGTTGTTATTTTTGAAGCCAAGCAGCAAGACGAAATGTTAGTGTTATCTGTGATTAATACAAGTGATTCTGTTGGTAAAAATGACTTGAGTAAATTATTTCAAAGGTTTTATCAAGATAATGAGCTGTCTGAAGGTGTTGGTGTAGGCTTAGCCTTGGTAAGAGATTTAGTCACTCTAGCTAAAGGCACAATTATCGCTAATAATATTGATGATAATAAAATTCAGTTTACGGTATCGCTTCCGATTCAAAAAACAGCTTTTAGCCACTCTGAAATTTTTCAGAATAATACCATTGAAAATCAAGAGGAATTGATGCCAGAAGCAACAAACAATACTAATCCAAATAAACCTACTTTATTAATTGTTGAAGATGACTCAGAAATCCGCGAATTTATTCAATCTACTTTTAAGAGTAATTATACTATTATTGAAGCAATTAATGGCAAAATAGGTATTGAAAAAGCCAATAAAAATCTTCCTGATTTAATTATTAGTGATATTATGATGCCCGTACAAAGTGGTATTGAGCTTTGCCATGCGATTAAAACAAACGAACTTACGAGTCACATTCCAGTAATTTTGTTGACGGCAAAAGTAGGCGAGGTAAATGAGATTGAAGGGATTAAAACAGGAGCCGATGCTTATGTAACCAAGCCCTTTAATATTGAGAAACTTAAAATTAGAGTTGAAAAACTTATAGAAAGTAGACAAAAAATTAAAAAGCATTTTAGTCAGACCTTTCAAATTAATCCAGATTTAGCCATAACTTCAACCGAAAGCGATTTTTTAAAAAAGCTTCAAGCGGTTTTAAATCAGCACATTACCAATTCAGAATTTAATAGTGATGCTTTTGCAAAACACATGCATATCAGTAGAGCACAGCTACATAGAAAATTAAAGGCGATTACAGAAATGAGTACTAGTGAGTTTATACGTTCTCAACGCTTAAAATCTGCAATAAAATTACTTCAAAACTCAGACGCTACAGTAGCAGAAATTGCTTATCAAGTAGGTTTTAATTCACCTTCATACTTCAGTAAATGCTTTAAAGAAGTTTATGGGTGTACACCTAATGAGTACACTACTAGCGCTTAAAGGTCGCTACAACTTTACCAGCCTTTCCAATAATTGAAACATAATTTATATGCTTTGAAACATATCATGTATTCAAGCAGATGGTCTTTATCTAGTTTTAACCATCCTTAAAGCGTAGTTGATGAAAAGCCAAGAAAAAGCAGAAAATAAAATCTATTTAAATATAGATCATCTAAACAAAGGAGAATACGAATTAAAGATTTTATTGAACAATAAAGTCGTGAAATCAGTAAAAATTATAAAAACCAATAAATCAACAATATTATGAAAACAATTAGTAGAATAGTTATCACTTTTTTAACATTATTAGCAATATCATGTAGTAGCGACAGTTCTGATGATGGACAATCTGGAGGGCCTGGTGGACAAGATGCACACACGTATAGTTTAGCTTTTACAGGAGGAGATGTTGATGGAGATACATTCACAGGAAGTAAACCCAACAATGAAATACTTGCCGTAAGAATAGATGGGACTATTGATGAGCCAGATGTTATTTTATTGACTATTGCAGAAGAAGCTCAAGCCAATAATTTTAATGTAGGTTTTCAGATAAAAATGAATGGGGATACTCCTGTTTCATTTAACGAAAATGGCGATGCTAACGATTCACAAATGGTATTGACTTACGATGATTATACCTTAAACGCTACTTCTGGTTCGATGACAATTACAGGCATGGGTGAGGTTGTTTATCAAGATGTTGTATTGCCTTATTTTGAACTAGAATTTACAGCTGAAATGCAAGGGGTGAGCTCTTCTAATTCATTTGTAACTCAGGTCTCAGGAACTATAATAGTAAAACGTAAAAATTAAATAATATGAAAACTAAATTAGTCGTCCTGTTGACGTGTTTATCAATAGTTACAAGTATTGCCCAAAACAGTATCAATTACAAAGCCTTAATAAAAGATGATCTTGGTAACGTGGTTGTTAACCAAACAGTAGATGTACAATTTAGTATTTTAGAAGGCGCTACAATCGTCTATCAAGAAACCCATACCCCAACAACTGATAACAATGGTATAATAGTTCTTAATATTGGAGAAGGTACAACAACTGACGTGTTTGAAGATATTTCGTGGGGTGATGATGAACATTGGCTTAATGTGCAGGTAGATACTGGATCTGGTTTAATAGATATGGGAACTACGCAATTTATGGCTGTGCCATATGCGTTATCTTCCGGCGATAATTATTGGTCTAAAACAGGAAATGAAATATACACAACCAATACTAGTGTTGGAATTAATAGAGTGAATCCAGAGCACACGCTTGATGTTAGGTCTAATACTCAAACTGAACCTGCAGGATTCAATCTTTCTAATAGTGATAAGTCACGAAATTTAAGGCTTTTTAGTGGAAGTGATACCTTTCCAGATCCTTCTATGACTTGGGTTCCAGGGAATAGCTTGCTGTTTGCAACATACGATGACAATACTTCTGCATTCGAAGAATTAATGCACATATCACCATCAGGTAATGTGGGTATTGGTGTAGATGATCCGCAGGCAAGACTCGATATTCTTGGTGGAGACTGGAATTTGGATGCTGGTAATCCCGGAGATTTGAGAATTGGAAATGAGACTTCTAATTTCCGCATTGGAGTTGCAACTGGTGGAGGTGGAGCCGGAATTACTAGAATGTACAGTCAAGGCAACAGTCTTCATCTTGGGACGAATAATCGACCAAGTCTCACTATAGGTCAAAATGAGAACGTAGGAATAGGAACGACTACACCCAATACTAAATTGCAAATTTCAGGTGGAAGTGATGCGAGTAACAGTAACGGCTCGGGATATTTAGTTTTAGGGAATGAGTCTGGAGCGAACTTGGTGTTTGATAATAATGAAATAATTGCACGAAATAATACAGATTCGTCAGTTTTATATATGCAACAAACAGGTGGTTCTACGAGTTTTGGAGGTGATGTTTCAGTTTCTGGTGTTGCCACGACTCCATCAATGTATATTACCAATATTGAAGCTGCTAGTAGTAAAGTGTTGGTTACGAGAGAATATACTGAGGCAAAATATTCTAAAAGAACTAAAGAAATTGTGATCCCAAGTGTTGCATTTCAACCTAGTAGCAATTATCACCCTGTGCCCAGACCATTAGCCGGAGGACCGGATCTTCCCGCCACTAATCGTTACCAAATTCTAGATAATGGTTTGCTATATACAGTTTATGACACTGCCGACTATATGGCGCCTTTGACGCTACCCGTGGGTACCACTGTTAATCAAATAAGCGCTTTTTTATATGATAATGAACCTACAAATCTTCAATTTTCATTAACTGCTACCAGACTAACAAATAATATAAAAACTCCAATTTTCACTTTATACACAGATAATTCGAACTCAAATCAAACATTGACGCATTCCACGCCTTTAACAATTTTATCTGATTACATGTACTTTTTTACAATCACTACAGTGTCGGGAACGGACTGGGAAGATCAAGCCATTAAGGGAATTAAAGTAATTTATACAGAATAAGTTCATTTAAACATATAAAGTAATAATTAAAACGTATAGAATTATGAAAGTAATATTTTCAATGGTCATTTTACTTCTATCGTCTTTTGGGTTCGCTCAAGACGGCATTAACTACAAATCTATTATTAAAGATAACTTAGGTAACGTCATAGCTAATCAAACTGTAGATGTGCAGTTTACAATATTACAAGGCGTAGCACAAACGAATGTGTATCAAGAAACACATTCGCCAACTACAGATGTTAATGGCTTATTGGTAGTCAATATAGGTGAAGGCACAACAAGTGATGTCTTTACAGATATTAGTTGGGGCGATGACGATCATTTTTTAAATGTTCAAATTGATACAGGATCTGGTTTAACGGATATGGGAACGACTCAATTTATGGTAGTACCTTATGCTTTGCATGCGAAAAATGTCTCTGGACTTGAAGCTTTAGATGAAGGGAATGGTGTTGGCTATCGTTTAAAAGACTCCAATCCCGTTTATTATGGTAATATAGGAGATAGAGCTGTTGATTTAAGTTATGGAGGTGATACAGGTTATGATGCTGGTCAAGGTGCTGTTGGAACAGGTTCTGTAGCTATGGGACAATATACAACGGCCAATGTTGGTTCTGTAGCCATGGGATATGGATCTTCAGCAACAGGGCAGTATGCAACGGCTATGGGAAGCAATACCATTGCTTCAGGACCATTTTCGGTTGCTATGGGTGAAGCATCAACAGCATCGGGAATTTCAGCTACAGCAATGGGCTATAATACAGAAGCATCAGGACAAACCGCTACAGCTATGGGCTTGGAAACCGAAGCATCAGGAGAAAACAGTACCGCTTTAGGAAATGCCACAAATGCTATTGGCGAAAATTCATTGGCAGCAGGCGAACTTACACTGGCTATAGGTAAAACATCAACAGCCATAGGAAATGGCATCAATGCCAATGGATTGCTCACAACAGCCATTGGTCGATTTAATACAGGAGGAGGTGACCCAACAACTTGGGTAGACACTGATCCGCTTTTCGAAATTGGTAATGGAGCTAGCTTTGGAGCTAAAAGTAATGCTTTAACAGTTCTAAAAAACGGAACTATAACAGCTCCAAGTTTCGATATATCAGAAATTACAGATAATAAGGCGTTAATTACCAAAGAGTATGCAGATGCTAACTACACAGGAGGAGGAGGGGCTTCAACAGGACTTGAAGCTCTTGATGAAGGTAATGGTAGAGGATGGCGATTGATTGGAAGGGATCCAGCTAATTATGGCAACATTGGCTTCAATGCTGTTGATTTTAGTTATGGTTTAACGGATAATTATTATGGAGCACTTGGTCAATTAAGTTTTTCTAGCGGTTATTTAACAAGAGCTTTAGGTGAAAGTTCTTTTTCCGCTGGATCATCCACTTCTGCTTTAGGGTATTCATCTTTTGCTGCAAATTCTTCAACTGAAGCTAACGGAAATAGTTCTTCAGCCTTTGGTTTCTTTACGCAGTCTGATGCATATGCATCGTTTGCAATTGGAGGTAATAATATTGGAGGAGGATCTATAGACAACTGGGTTGAAACAGATCCTTTATTTGAAATAGGAAATAGTAACCAAGATGGTGTGCAAAATAGGAGTAACGCATTAACAGTTTTAAAAAACGGTACTATCACTGCGCCAAGTTTTGATATGTCTGAAATTACAGATAATAAAGCACTAATTACTAAAGAGTACCTTGAGGCCAATGGTGCTTCTGGTCTTGAGGCTATAGATGAAGGCAATGGAATAGGGTGGAGATTAAAAGGTAGTAATCCTGATTTTTATGGAAATATTGGGTTAGGAGCCATTGATTTTTCTAGAAGTTCTGGAAACTCTTCTTCATATGGAGCATTGGGTTTATATTCTTTTGCTACAGGCTTAAATTCTTCAGCATCAGGAACTAACGCTATTGCTTTGGGGCGAAACACTAGATCTATTGGATCTCGTTCTGTAGCTATAGGACAAAATGCTACTTCATCAGGAATAGAATCTATTGCAATTGGAGCAAATGCAACAACAGATGCTTCCGGTCAAAGAGCCATCGCAATTGGAAATAATGTTTTAGCTAGTGGGAATAATTCTTTTGCTTCAGGATACTATACATCCGCTTCTGGAGAAAGTTCTACTTCTATGGGAAATCAAACTGAAGCTACTGGAGATAGCTCAATGGCTATGGGTGAACAAACTGTAGCATCGGGCTATGCCTCGACAGCGTTAGGTAATATTACTGTAGCTTCAGGGTTTAGTGCGACAGCTATGGGGTTTGAAACTATAGCCGATGATCAATTTTCAACAGTTGTAGGACGATTAAATGATAATACAACGACAACGAGTGCTTTATTTCAAATTGGAAATGGTACATCTGGAGGACGCTCTAATGCATTTACGGCATTAATGAATGGTCATATCGGTATCGGAACAGATAATCCAGGGACTTTGTTACATATAGAAGGGTTAAATAATGTAGGATTAGCATCTGGAACTGGCTTATTTATGGTTGGTTATGAAGTCGGAAATAACTTAGTATTTGATGGTAATGAGATTCAAGCTAGACTGAACGGAGCAGCAACTAATCTTCATCTTCAATATCATGGAGGTAATGTAGCAGTAGGCGGTACTCTAGTACATAGTTCAGACCGACGCCTAAAAAAAGACATTGAAGATTTAAATTATGGCTTAAACGAAATTTTAGCACTTTCTCCCAAAGCTTATAACTGGAAAAATAGAGAACAAGATTATAAATCTATGGGCTTAATAGCTCAAGAAGTTCAGAGTGTGATTAATGAAATTGTTCATATCGCTGATGACGAGAATAAAACCTTAAGTGTGAGTTATACCGAATTGATACCTGTATTAATTAATGCGATTCAAGAACAGCAACAAACTATTAACACATTGAAAAAAAACAATTCAGATAAAGACGAGGTCTTAGCAAACTTAAATGGGCGACTACAAAATATTGAGAAATTACTGAGCATAAATAAGTAGCACTTCTTTAATTGTCTGTATGTTTACAATAACAAAATTAAAATCAGATTGTAGTGTTAGTTGTAGTTTTAAAATTGATAGGCTAATTCAATTCATAATATCTTGTTGTCTTTGATTTTTTAATCTTATTTTTTTGTAAATTGTTGAGACCTAGATAGGTATAAGTTATTTATGAAAATCAATCCAACAGATTATGAAAACAAAACTCACACTATTTGTCATGCTATGTATTACGCTTACTACAGTTGCTCAACAGAGCATAAACTATAAAGCCGTTATAAAAGATGATTTAGGCAACGTGGTTACCAATCAAACTGTAGATTTACGGTTTGCTATTCTCCGAGGCGGAGCAATCCTTTACCGAGAAACACACTTGCCAGTAACAGACGATAATGGTATTGTTATTGTAAACATAGGAGAGGGCACACCAACAAGCGGAAATTTTGAAACTATAATCTGGAGAAACGACCCACTTAGTCTTCGTCTTCGTGTTCAGGTTGATATTGGCTCTGGGTTGATTGATATGGGAATCACAGAATTTAAAGCTGTGCCTTATGCATTAAATGTTACAGGCTTGGAAGCTTTAGATGAAGGCAATGGGATAGGTTGGCGTATTATAAGAGATAGAAATCCTAATAATTATGGTAATATTGGATTAGAAGCCATTGACTTAAGTTTTTCTGATATACCCTCAACAACCAGTGGCGCAATAGGGTTGAATTCAACGGCAATGGGACGTTATACAACCGCTTCTGGATTAAACTCAACGGCAATAGGACAAGATACAGAAGCATCTGGCTTTGTTTCAACAGCAATGGGGTATCATACTACAGCACCATCGTATATCGAAACGGTTGTAGGTAGTTATAATACGAGTTATATTCCAAATAATGTAGTAGATTGGGATGGTTCAGATCGATTATTTGTTATTGGTAACGGTTCTTCTTCTGGAAATAAAAGCAACGCATTAACTGTATTAAAAAATGGCAATATTGGTATGGGTACAGCCACACCAAATTATAAATTAGACGTTTCTGGTGCTACCAATATTAACGAAGGCGTAAGCTCAGGTATAGCTTTACGAGTTAATGGAGATGAAGCCCTTTGGTACAACGGTAACTATTTTAGTTGGGGTTATGGTACTGGTGCTGGCTATAATTTTTTTGCAACCAACGTTGGACTTGGGGTCTATAATCCAAATGTAAGATTAGATGTGGATGGTAATATAGAATATACAGGTACTATTACTGATGTTTCCGACAGGCGACTTAAAGAAAATATCAAACCTATTGAAAATGTTTTAGTGCAACTTCAGAGCATCACAGGTTATACCTACAACATGAAAAACGATGCCACAAAAAAACGTGAATTTGGTGTCGTAGCTCAAGACGTACAAGCAGTATTCCCAGAAATGGTAAGCATTATAGATAATGAAGATCATTTAGGCGTTAGCTATATACAACTCATCCCAGTCTTGTTAGAAGCCATCAAAAAACAGCAGGAGATTATAGATTCGCAAAACTCCAAAATTGATAGTTTATCTGCTGATCTAGAACAGAGAGATCAACAAGCAAAGGCCTTTGATGAAAGGTTACAGCTCATAGAAAAGAATCAACGCATTAATAATTAAACACCCAACTTTTATCTATTTATAACCAACTATATGCTATTTCGTACTAACCATACAATTAGAATTACTAGGTTTTTATTTTTCGTTATATTGTTGATTGATAATTTTTACCAACTAAAACCTCAAATCATGAAAAAAGTAATTTTCTTATTAGCGTTTTGCATAACAATAACAACTTTTGCCCAACAAGGCATTAATTACAAAGCCATTGTTAAAGATAACATAGGCAATGTGGTGGCAAACGACCTCATACAAGTACAGTTTTCTATTTTACAAGGTGTAGCACAAATCAATGTCTATCAAGAAACCCATACATTAACTACAGATGCCAACGGACTCATTATTGTAAATATCGGAGAAGGCACTACAAGTGATGTATTTGCAGATATCAATTGGGGAACAGACGATCACTTTTTGAATGTGCAAATAGACACTGGTGCAGGATTAACAGATATAGGCACCACGCAGTTTATGGCTGTGCCTTATGCTTTACAAGCTGAAAAAGCGGCAAATGTAAGTGGACTTGAAGCTTTAAATGAAGGGAATGGTGTTGGTTGGCGTTTAATAGGTAAAGATCCAATTTATTATGGAGATATAGGTGAAAATGCCGTAGATTTAAGTAATAGTGATAGTACTAATCCTAGCGTCGAATTTGGAGGAACAGGAATAGAATCTTTTGCTGTAGGGAGTAATACATCAGCTACTGGTAATGGATCAGTAGCAATGGGAAATCATACAGAAGCTTCTGGAGAAATTTCTACAGCTATGGGGGGTACAACAGAAGCTCAAGGAGATTTTTCTACAGCTATGGGGAAATTTACCCTTGCCTCAGAATTTTCTACAACAGCAATGGGAGAGAGTACATGGGCCGAAGGAATGAATTCAACAGCAATGGGATATTTATCACATGCAAAGGGACAGTTTTCTACAGCTATAGGAAATAATACTAAGGCTGAATCTTATATCTCAACAGCCATTGGAAGGTTTAATATAGGAGGAGGAAATTCTACAGGATGGATTACATCAGATCCTTTATTCGAGATAGGTAACGGAACAAGTGGTGGAAATAGAAGTAATGCATTAACGGTTTTAAAAAATGGGACCATTACTGCACCAAGTTTTGATTTAAATGAAATTACTGATGATAAAGCATTGATAACAAAGGAATACGCTGAAGCTAATTTTGATGATAGTTCTGGTCTTGAAGCTTTAAACGAAGGTAATGGCACTGGTTATCGAATTGCTGGAAGAAATCCAAGTTATTATGGAAGTATTGGAGAAAGTGCTGTCGATTTAAGTTTGAATGAAAGTAATTCAACAATACGTGGCGCAACCGGACAATATGCTACAGCTCTAGGACGAATTACAACAGCTTCAGGGAAAGATGCTCTTGCGACAGGTTATTTTACAACAGCTTCTGGAGAATATTCTACAACTCTAGGGACTTTTACAATCGCTTCAGGGGAATCTGCTACAGCTATAGGAACTCAATCAACCGCATCTGGAGAAGGTTCTACGTCCATTGGAGGTGGAACAATAGCATCTGGGAATTTTTCAGTTGCTATGGGTTTTGGTTCTAAAGCTGAAGGTCAGGATTCTTTTTCCATGGGATTTATAACGGAAGCTTCTGGAAATGAATCTACAGCTATTGGTTATCAATTAAAAGCAGAAGCTTTAATTTCTACAGCTATAGGAAGATATAATGTTGGAGGTGGAAATGCTACATCTTGGGTCTCAACTGATCCATTGTTTGAAATTGGTAACGGAACAAGTAATGCTAATAGAGCCAATGCATTAACCATTTTAAAAAATGGCAAAATAGGTGTTGCTAAAAGTTCAGGTATTAATGCCAAACTAGATATCGATCATGCCAGTTCGCAAACCTCGCCTCAAATAAATATTAGGGAAACCTCTGGTACCTTTGCACGTCTTAATTTTTCTAATACAAATAGTTCAGACTATTGGGCCATTGCTGGGAGTTTAGATGGTAATACAATAACAGATCGTATTAATTTTTACCATTCAGATGTTGGCGATATTTTCACTATTGAAGGTGATGGCGATATTAAAGTAAACGGAAGTGTAGTCCACAGTAGCGATCGCAGATTAAAAAATGATATTGAAACGATTCCTTATGGTTTAGATGCTGTTTTACAATTACAACCAAAAGCTTACCACTGGAAAGCAAAACCAGACCAAGAGAATAAATCTTTAGGTCTAATCGCTCAAGAGGTGCAAACTGTTATTAAAGGAATTGTGCATACTGCAGATGATGAGAACAAAACCTTAAGTGTAAGTTATACCGAGTTGATTCCTGTATTGATTAAAGCTATACAAGAGCAGCAAGAGATTATAGATTCACAGCAAAAATTATTGGATAGTGAAAAACAAAAAAACATAGAGCAGGAAAATCAATTTCAAACCTTATTAAAACGCGTGGAACGTTTAGAGAATGACACATCCCAATAAATGTGACAATAATGATATGTTTTGTTACATATGTTATATAGAAGTTTTAAAAAATAAAAGAAATTTGATGAAAGCTAAAACAATAACTTAACGCAAAAGATATTTTATTGATTAAAAAAGTTATTACCATTCATACAAGGAAATAGACCAACAATACATTCTTTTATGAATTTCTAGCAAGAAACAACTACATTTAGTTGCTAATCAATATATTAAATTATGAAAAACATTACTACAGTATTTCTCGTTTTATTTATTTCATTTACAAGTTTTGCTCAAAATGGCATTAATTACAAAGCTGTTGTAAAAGACAATAGTGGTAATGTTATTGCAAACGACCTTATTGTTGTTGAGTTTACAATTCATTCTACCAGCGCAGTAGGACCTACTGTGTACCAAGAATCTCATACACCTAATACAGATGATAACGGACTTATTATAATTAATATAGGAGAAGGAAATCCTTTAAGTGGTGTTTTTAATGATATTGATTGGGCTGCAAATCTCCATTTTTTAAATGTGCAGATTAATACAGGAGACGGATTGCAAGATATGGGAACTACAGAATTTAAAGCCGTCCCTTATGCACTCTCTGCACCAGATACCTCTAAATGGGAGGATAACGGAAATGGAATTCACCGATTAAATGGTAATGTTGGTATAGGTACTGCTAATCCAGCAAGAAAATTACATGTTATAAGTGATGACCAAACAATTACGACATATTTCCAAAACAATTATGCTGGTAGTGGTTCTAAATATGGGATATATAATTATACCACATCCGATGGAACAGGAACTAGATATGGTTTGTATAATAATGTGAGTTCCAATGATGCTACGTCTCCAACTTACGGGATATATAATACATTAAGCACAGCTGGAGCTTCAGGTAATATGTACGGTGTTTACTCTTATATCTCAGCTAGTGGTACAGGAAATCATTATGCACTATATGGGTATGCCAGTGGTCCCGGTAACTATGGCATATATGCATACAATAACGATGAGCAGGGATATGCCGCATATTTTAATGGAAGAACTCAAATTTCCGATCGACTTATGATTGGAACTGATTCACACGGACGAACAGGACTTAATGTGAATCAAAAAGATCTTTACGTTAGAAATGCAGATACTACCACTGTAAGAACAAGATATTCTGGAGCAGGAACCGGTGGAGAAACGGAATATTATATGAATAGTGGATTTAGAACACTTGAATTGCAAGCTTCAGAAACAGCCAGTACAGGCTCACAAATACAAATGTATAAGGCCGATGGTTCATTGGGAATATCTTTAGATGCCGATTTTTTAGGTCTTGGAAGAGTGATAACTCAAGAAATTGAAGTTACAGGAGCTGATTTGGCCGAGTTTTATGCGGTTTCTAATGCTTCACAAGCAAAACCTGGCATGATCCTTTGTTTAGATCCAAATAAGCCTGGCGAGATGATGGTGTCTAATCAACCTTATGATAAAAAAGTAGCAGGTATTATTAGTGGCGCTAATGGCATACGGCCAGCAATTTTAATGGGAGGAGAAATGACTTCAGACGAAAGTGCTTTAAGCCAAGAGAATAGATATGCAACTAGCGATGGTAAACATCCATTAGCCTTAACAGGTAAAGTTTATGTGTATGCTGATGCATCTAATGGAAGTATTGAAGTTGGAGATTTGCTTACGTCCTCTACAACTCCTGGTTATGCCATGAAAGTAACGGAGTATTCTAGAGCACAAGGAGCCATAGTTGGAAAGGCAATGTCGTCTTTACCATCTGGACAAGGTTTTGTCTTGGTATTAGTCAATCTTCAGTAGATATTTTAGCTATTTAAATCATAATTTGATTGCAATTAATTAATTAGTAAAGTAACATTTAATTTTATAAGTATATTTGATTAATAAAATTAGAATTGCTTTTATAAAGAATCATAAAAACAAGTAGTATCATGAAAACAATCTCTGCAATTTTATGCCTTTTGGTGCCTTTTTTAGGAATGACTCAAACCATCGAAAAATTCAGTATCGATAGTGGAGGTGCCAGTGCCACAGCTGGAGGTATAGAAATTCTCTACACCATAGGCGAAGTGAATGTCCAAGAATTAAGTGCAGGAAACATTCAAGTTTCTGAAGGCTTTATTAATGGAAGTATGAAGATAAAAATAGACCCTAAGCTCTTCTTACAAGGGCCAATATTAAATCCAACGTCTGCAGGACTCATGAATGATGATTTAAGACAAAATACTTTAATTCCAACGACAAGCCCTTATGCTGATGCAGCAGTTTGTAATGCCTCAGTTTTTAATGTCACAGGAAACAATGCTATTGTAGATTGGGTTTGGGTAGAGTTACGTGCTGCCAATGATAATACAAAACTAATTAATGGGAAATCGGCTTTACTTCAACGTGATGGAGATGTGGTTGGATTAGATGGCGTTTCAGAAGTGGTTATGTTAGCAGCTCCTACCAGTTATTACGTAGTAGTTAAACATCGTAACCATTTAGGAGCAATGAGTGCTTCAACAATAACGCTAAACGAGTCAACTTCTACTGAAGTCGATTTTAGAAATAGTGGTTTTTCAACTTTTGGAAGCCATGCACAAGTTGTTTTAGGCTCTGGTGATACAGCTTTATGGTCTGGTGATACTAACTTGAGTAATCAGATAAAATTTTCTGGTGCTGGAAACGGATCAAATACCATAAAAGACTATATTTTATCAGATCCTTTAAACGGATTTAACTCCGTTACATTTTCGTCTTCAGGTTATTTAAATACAGATTTAAATTTAAATGGCCTAGCGAAGTTTTCTGGAGCAGGTAATGACAGTAATATTATAAAAGACAATGTTTTGATGCATCCATCAAATGGGTTTAATTCACCTACATTTACTATAAATACAACAGTCCCAGAACTAGATTAGTTGCTTTTGTTTTTATGATTTGTAAATTGAAATAGTCGTCTAATATTAATCCATGTTTTGGGATTAGTAATTTATTATAAAAAGGTGAAATATTCTTAAAATGAATTAAAGCTTTAATGAAAGAAAATTGTTTTAAAAACGGAATAAAATTTTTGAACGAACCAAAAGCAAAACCATGAAATTAAACTTAATAAAGAAAACTACCGTTTTGGTAATAATCCTTTTGGTCTTTAATTGTAAAAATGAGAAGAAGACAGAATCTATTGAAGAAGTTATAGTTGAAGATGTTGTAAAGACTCCTTCTAATGTTATTGATGTGCTAACTAGAAGCATGGAATTTCAATCGGTTGATACTATTCCATCTGGTTGGAATACAATAAAATATGAAAACCTTTCTAATGAGACTCATTTTATTTTACTCGATAAATATCCTGAAGGTAAAACCGTTGAGAATACTATAAGTGATGTCGCTCCTGTTTTTGCTGAGGGCATGGATTTAATTAATATTGGGAAGGCAGAAGAGGGGTTTGCAGCTTTTGGTAAGTTGCCTGAATGGTTTTTTAGTGTGGTATATAGTGGTGGTACAGGATTGATTGCTCCAAAACACACTGCTATTTCAACGGTTAAATTAGATCCTGGTTATTATATTATGGAATGTTATGTGAAAATGCCTAACGGTAAGTTTCATACACTCATGGGAATGGCGAAACCAATTATTGTAACCGAAGCAGATAGTGGTAATACACCACCTGAAGCTACTGTAAATATAACCTTATCAGGTGAAGAAGGAATCTCTTATGACAAAGGTATTACTAAAGGAAAACATATTTTTTCTGTGTATGTAAAAGACCAAAAACCGCATGAAAATTTTATATGGCATGATGTTAATTTAGTAAAACTTGAAGATTATGCAAGTGAAGAAGAATTAGAGGCCTGGATGGATTGGTCTGACCCAAAAGGCTTAGTTACTCCTGTTCCTAATGGCGTGACATTTTTAGGAGGTGTAAATGATATGGTTGCTGGTAATACAGGTTATTTTTATGCCGATTTAAAACCTGGTAAATATGCCTTTATTTCTGAAGTGCCAAAAACTAAAAGCAAAGGCTTGTTTAAGGTCTTTGATGTCGTAGAATAATGAGCCATGAGGTTGTTTAAGTTTAAATGGCCTAGCTAAGTTTTCTGGAGGAGGTAATGACAGTAATATTATAAAAGTCAATGTTTTGCATCCATCAAATGGGTTTAATTCATCAATATTAACTATAAATACAACAGTCCCTGAACAAAATTAACAGATACTAATTTGAAAAAAATCATAATACTCATAAATTTTAAAAAAATGAAAAAACTTTACAATTTTTTACTTTTAGCTTTCATCTCTTGCTATGGCTTTGCTCAAAGCTACGACTTAGGGATTATTCATATCACGAATTACGATTTTAAAATCGTAGCAATTCCGGATTTTGATTCTGCTGGCAATACAGATATCTCTGATGTAGGTTTTACTTTAGTACTGCCTGCTGGCAATGTTGATGTTATTAATCCTGTCGGGTTACTTACCGCAAGACCTTGGACTACCAATGAATATGACGCTGCCTTTTTAACGGGTCTAGGACTTGGAGATGGGACAAAAGATGTCTTTCAATTTAATATGCCTCCAGGTCAAAGTATTTTAGCACATACGACTGGTCAACAAATAGACTTAGTTAGCTTTTCTATTTCGAATACACCAACCAGTGATCAAATGTATTTTCTATTAAATAGCGATCCTATTGCCTTAGGAGCTGGAAATGTATTAGATAGTTTTTACAACTCTAATATTGATGAAACAACAACTCAAGATTATTTCTCTGCTCCAGCAGCTGGACTCGATAGTTTTATGTTTTCTACGCTTACTGTAGAAGATCATGTTTTGAGTAACACGTCTATTTCAGTATATCCTAATCCAACGTCTCATTATATAAATATTGATACAGCACTTGAAATAAGTAGTGTAGAAATTTTTGATATACTAGGTAAAAAAGTGTTAACGACGAAAAACACAAGAATTGATGTAAGCCATTTTCAAAAAGGATTATATCTAATGAACATATTCACCAAAAAAGGGAAACTCACTAAAAAAATAGTGATAGAATAATATTAAAAATGCTATTAATTGAGGTTAAGGGAGGTAATATAAATGCGTATTATTTCCCTTTAATTTTTTAATAGTTTACATACTCCACAATTTCTAAGCCATAACCAATCATACCAACGCGTTTAGTTTGTTCTGTGTTAGAAATAAGTTTTAGTTTATGAATATTTAAATCATGTAGTATTTGAGCGCCAATTCCAAAATCTTTATTGTCCATTTTAATTCGAGGTGCTTTTACCACTTCATTTGGCTTCTGAGAGGCTTTTAATGTTTGGAGTCTGTTCAATAAATTCATAGAACTGGATTCTTGATTAATGAAAATGATAGCGCCTTTGCCTTCTTCATTAATAACACGAAACATGTCATCTAGTTTTTGATCTGCATTATTTGTTAATGTGCCAAGAATGTCATTGTTAATTAATGTAGAGTTCACACGAGTCAAAATAGATTCAGAAGGACTCCAGTCACCTTTAGTTAATGCTATATGTATCTGATTGTTAGTTGTTTGTTGGTATGCTCTTAAACGATAACTTCCAAATCTGGTTTTAATGTTAAAGTCTTCTTTTTTCTCAATCAATGAATCATGAAGCATTCTATAAGCTACTAAATCTTCAATAGAAACTATTTTTAAATCAAACTTTTTAGCTACACTATAAAGTTCTGGTAAACGTGCCATTGTGCCATCTTCATTCATGATTTCAACAATCACACCAGCAGGTTTTAATCCTGCTAATCGTGCAAAATCAATTGCAGCTTCTGTATGTCCAGTTCGCCTTAAGACACCACCTTCTTTGGCAACTAACGGAAAAATATGTCCAGGACGAGCTAATTCAAAAGGTTTTGTATCATCATCAACTAGTGCTTTAACAGTTAATGCTCTGTCATTTGCAGAAATTCCAGTGGTTACACCATGACCTCTTAAATCAACAGAAACCGTAAACGCAGTTTCCATAGGATCTGTGTTATTGTTAACCATCATATGAAGTTCTAGTGCTTTACAACGTTTTTCTGTCAGAGGTGTGCAAATAAGTCCGCGACCATGAGTCGCCATGAAATTAATCATTTGTGGCGTTACCATTTCAGCAGCAGCAACAAAATCGCCTTCATTTTCTCTATCTTCATCATCAACAACAATAATAACCTTTCCATTCTTAATGTCATTTATAGCATCTTCAATGGAATCTAATTTGAAAGTTGAAATTGAGTTTGTTTTAGTATTTGTCATCATAACGCAAAGATATTGCTTATTTTATGTGTTAGAAAAGTCTTCATTAATTTTATTTCGTCTAACATAATGTGATAACGGATAAAACAAGAACCCAAAAAGATAATAGCCTATTTTTTTAGAATTGGTTTTCTCTTGAATAAAGGTGTACAGAGTGTTGGTGTTTAATAACGATTTCACGTAATAAAATAAAAATAAAACAATTGAAACTACAGATAATTGTATTGCAGCTGATGCAAAATTAGGAAGATTATTGTTTTTAAATACAAAGAATAGAATAAATAGAATTAATCCTGTTATGTAGAAAATCAATGCTGTTTTAGAATAAAAAGAATACGCTTTTAAAAGCAGATTAACTTGAGCCTTATCTTCTTCTTTAACAAGATTTTCTTTTATTTTTTTAGTTGAAGCCGCTTTTGCATCTGATTTAATTTTTAGTACTTTTTTAATCGGTTCTAAAATGTGATCAAACTCAAATAAACCTCTATCTGCTGTAGCTCTCTTTGTGAGATATACACCCAAAGGTAACATTATAAGTGTCGAAAACCAGGAAGCAAAAACAGGATTTAAACTGCCTTCTTTTGCACTATTAAGGGCAAAAATACCAATAAAGTGATAGGTTAAAAACAAGAGTATTGCAATAACCATTGGCAGTCCAATACCTCCTTTTCTAATTAATGCGCCTAGTGGAGCACCAACAAAAAATAGAATGATACACGCAATACCTAAGGCAAATTTTTCATGCAATGCAATAATATGTCTGTTGTAGTTACTGTTTTTATTCTTGAAAGAGTTATTCTTAGTCGAAATAATTTGTTGGGTACTATTTGCAGTATTTATAGCTAAATCTAAAAGTTGAATTTTCTTTCTGTCATCAAATAAGTCTAAGATTACACCTTTATAGATTGAATCATTAGTTTTAGGTTTTAGACCACTGTTAAGCTGACCTACATACGTTCTATCGTATAAGTTTGTTGAGAATTCGTCATATTCTTTTTGTTTTTCAACTGTAAGAGAATCTATAGTGTAGTTTAACGCGCTAATATTAAGCATGCTATGCTTATTTGAAATATTTTTATCGTCTAAGTCAACATCATTCTCTTCAGATAAATCGACGTTAATGGTATATTTTTTAAATATACTTTTAACCATTGGGTGTTTTTCGCGCTCTTTGTATTCTTTTGGAGGTGTATCATCATAAAAATAACCATCGTGAAGAATGAATTTCAAGACATTTGAATCTTTATTTCCAATTAATTCTCCAGTTTTTGAAATTATAGTTCTATGATTTCCTCTTGACTTTTTATTTTTTTCATGAATGACAACACCAGTAAGATATTGACCTTTATCTCCACTTTTTTCTTCAACTTTAATATTATAGTTGCCAGCTTCATTAAATTGTCCTGCCACAATAGCCATTGCAGGTTTTAATTTTTTGATGTTATTTCTTAAGTTATATGAATTGTATTCTCCCCAAGGAATCACATTATTACTAAAAAAAAAAGTGGTGATGCCAAGAATACCAATAAAAACACTAAGTCCAGCCATAGCACGTTGTAATGAAATTCCTGTCGATTTCATTGCAGCAAACTCATAGTTTTCGGCAAAATTACCAAAGACCATTATAGAGGATAATAGTATTGTTAGTGGAAGGACTAACGGAATTAATTTTGGAGAGTAGTATAGCAAAAATTTAAATACCACAATAAGGTCTAAATCTTTTCCAGCCAGCTCTTTAATAAATAGCCAAATCGTTTGTAAAACAAAAATCAGCATGAGTATTACAAACACGCTGATAAAAGTTTTGAGGTAAGTGTTTAATATGTATCGATCTAATATTTTCACACGTTGTGCAAGTTAACCTAATCTAGTTTTTCGATGTAGTAGTTCTTATACTTACTTTCATCAAAGGTAAATAAGGTTTTTGATAAAGGTTCATTTGTTTTAAAAGAATTAACAGTTAATGTGGTTTTTGTGCCATTCTTACCTGTTTCTATTAAATTATAAATGTGTTTCGTTTGAGCATCAATCCCAAGAAGTACACTTTTAATTTCAGAATTAGAATCAATAGGAACTAATTTTACATATTGAATTTTTCTCCCTTGAACATTTTGAATGATATCCATTTCATAAGTAAAACCATCTTCATAAAAGGATAACATTTTACTTGGCGTTATACTGCCTTCTTCTTCCATGTTTTCTGAAGAAATAGTGACTTGTTCATCTTCTGGACTAATGCTGTATAAAGTCTTTCCGTTGTAAATCCTTGTCATACCAAGAATATTAAGGCGATACTTTTCTCCTTCCATGACCACATCACCACGTGTTTCTTGTTTGATGTTTTCTGCTGAGTTATGAAGTACGTATTTAAAATCTATTGAGATGTTGTCATAGCTCTTTACTTTATCTGAAACTTCATTTAACAACATTTTTGCTTCATTTTGAGCACTACTATTGAAACTTATTAAGAGGGCAAATAAGAATATTAATCTTTTCATTTTTAAATATTTTACTATGTTATAGACTTTCGTTAGATAATAACTGATCAAGAGCCACTAAATCTGGAACCAAAACCTGTCTGGCTTTACTACCTTCAAAACCACCGACAATGCCTGCAGCTTCTAACTGGTCAATTAAGCGTCCTGCTCGATTATAACCTAATTTTAATTTACGTTGTAATAGCGAAGCAGAGCCTTGTTGAGCTGTAACAATAATTTCGGCAGCTTCTCGAAATAGTTTATCTCTATCTTCTATATTGTTATCAAGACTTGTGCCACTTTCTTCACCAACGTATTCAGGAAGCAAGTGTGCATCTGGATAGGCCTTTTGCGCACCAATAAAATCAACAATTTTTTCAACTTCTGGTGTGTCTACAAAAGCACATTGAATACGTACAACTTCATTGCCTTGTGTGTAAAGCATGTCTCCACGGCCAATAAGCTGATCTGCTCCAGAATTATCTAAAATCGTTCGTGAATCTATTTTACTAGTTACTCTAAAAGCAATACGTGCAGGGAAATTAGCTTTAATAATTCCTGTAATAACATTAACAGAAGGCCTTTGAGTTGCAATAATTAAGTGAATCCCAATAGCACGTGCTAATTGTGCTAAACGCGCAATAGGCGTTTCTACTTCTTTGCCTGCAGTCATAATTAAATCAGCAAACTCATCAACTACTAAAACGATATATGGTAAAAATTGGTGACCATCATTCGGATTTAATTTACGTGCTTTAAATTTTGCGTTATATTCAGCTATATTTCTACATAAAGCATTTTTAAGCAACTCATAACGATTATCCATTTCAATACATAATGAGTTTAATGTATTGATTACTTTGGTATTGTCGGTAATAATTGCATCTTCACTATCTGGCAGTTTAGCTAAATAATGACGCTCAATTTTGTTGAATAAAGTCAGTTCTACTTTTTTAGGATCAACCAACACAAATTTTACTTCTGCAGGGTGTTTTTTATAGAGTAGGGAAGTCAGAACAGCATTTAATCCTACAGATTTTCCTTGTCCTGTTGCTCCAGCCATAAGCATATGAGGCATTTTAGCTAAATCGACTACAAAGGTTTCATTACTAATCGTTTTTCCAAAAGCAATTGGTAATTGCATTTCAGACTTTTGAAATTTCTGAGAAGCAATCACAGAGCGCATCGATACAATTGTCGAATTTTTATTTGGAACTTCTATACCAATAGTTCCTTTTCCTGGAATTGGCGCAATAATACGAATCCCTAAAGCTGAGAGGGATAACGCAATATCGTCTTCTAGATTTTTAATTTTAGAAATTCTAACGCCAGCTTCTGGCACAATTTCGTAGAGTGTTACTGTTGGACCAATGGTCGCCTTGATGCTCGCAATGCCAATTTTATAATTGTTTAAGGTTTCAACAATTCTATTTTTATTTTCCTCAAGTTCTTCTTGGTTAATTGTGATACCTTCGGTGTCGTATTTTTTTAATAAATCTAATGTTGGGAATTGATATTTGCCAAGTTCTAAAGTAGGGTCGAATTGCCCAAAATCTTCAACCAATTTATTGGCTAGATTATCAGTTTCAGAAATTTCTTCAGCCACTTGCTCAACTTCCATTTCAACTGCTGGTTCAAGTTCAGGTTCTTTTTTAGATACTTCTACTTTAAAATCTTTTTCTTCGTTGTTTGTTGCTGAAGTGTTATTGGTTGTTGTTGCGGTGTTTTCAAGAGACATTTCTAAAGCCGATTTAATCTCTTCTGCTTCAGCGGTTAAATCATTGTCTAGCGGAATAAATTCTTCTTTAAAATCTTCAATTTCTTCACTTAGCTCTTTTTTTGCCTTTTTGAATACTTTTCTAAAGCTTTCAACAGTCATTTTAAATCGCGTTGCTAAATAAGTGATTAATCCAAAAACGAGTAAAAGAATCACTCCAATCTTTCCAATATAATCTTGTAAAAAAGAATTAATTTCAAAACCTATTGTTCCACCTAATAAATCATTTTTATGTGCAAAAAAACCAAATAAAATAGAAAGCCAAATCACAATACAAGTTCCCCAGAACCAGTGTTTTCTTAGTTTGCTTTTCTTTAAGTTTAATAAGACATAAACACCAGAAAGAAATATAAGTCCAGAAAATATAAAAGACGCAACACCAAAACCACGTTGAATAAAGAAGTCACTTAACCATGCTCCAGATTTACTAAGCCAATTTTGAGTTTCTACGTTTCTACTCGTAAATTCTGAAAGCGTACTTTGATCTGCTTTTCCTGTAAAAAAGAAAGATAGAAAAGCAATAAAAAGTAATAATCCAAGGATAATTAATAAGCTTCCAAATACCAATTTTTGTTGGTTAGATAACTTAAAACTTGGAGCTTTAAATTTTGGCTTTTTTTTAGTTTTAATTTTAGTCTTCTTTTTCGCCATGCTTACTTTCCATGATAGTGGAAATCTTTAATTTCTAATATTGTTTTAGATAAGAAACAAAAATACAAATTACTAACGTTAATCCTAGAGCAAATTGTATATTAAAAAATCTTTGGAAAATATATAATACAACCTACTATTACTGCAGCAATTGCAAAAATAAAAACAGCTCCAGCTGCGAGGTCTTTTATGAGACCAATTTTAGAGTGATGTTCTGGGTGAATAAAATCTGCAACTTCTTCAATTGCAGTGTTTATTCCTTCAATCGCTATAATAAGTGCAATGCATAATATTTGAATAATCCATTCTGTAGACGAAAGCTTGAAATAAAAACCAAGTATGGTCATAATAAGCCCAATAACACACTGAATTTTTATGCTACTTTCAGTAGTTATTAATAAATAAGCACCTTTAAAAGCGTATTTTACACTTTTAAGTCTATTGACCAGAAAGGAGTCTTTTTTATTCATTATAAAGCTTCTAATGCTGCTTTGTAGTTGGGTTCATCTACAATTTCTGAGACCTGTTCGGTGTGCGAAATGATGCCTTTTTCGTCTATAACAATTACACAACGAGAATGTAAAGTCTCTAAAGGACCATTAACAAAGTTTAAGCCATAATCTTTTCCAAATTTTCCGTTTTTATAATCTGAAAGGTTGATTACATTTTCTAACCCTTCGGCACCACAAAAACGTGCTTGTGCAAAAGGTAAATCATGAGAAATACACAAAACTTTTGTATTGTTTAAACCACTAGCTTCTTTGTTGAAAGTTCTAACAGATTGAGCACAAGTTCCTGTGTCAATGCTTGGGAAAATATTTAAAACCACCTTGCTTCCTGAAAAATCCGAAAGCGATTTAGAGGATAAATCTACTGCTGTTAATGTGAAATCAGGAGCTTTTGTGCCAACTTTTGGTAATTCTCCTGAGGTTTGTATTGCGTCTCCGTGTAATGTTACTGTTGCCATATCTTTTATAATTATAAGTGATGTAAAAGTACGTGTTTTTATCTGTTTTTTGAAATATAAAAACGATTACTGTAATAGGCATTCTTTATTTTTATATAAAAATTATCAATTTTGATGATGACATTTAAAGTGGTAATTTTAAGGAATTATAAAACTTAATAAAAAAGAAAATCAATGGAACATAGTAAAAATGGTGATATGAATAAATGTCCATTTCTTAGTGGAACTCAAAAACAGACAGCTGGTCGTGGAACTAGTAACAGAGATTGGTGGCCTAATGAATTAAAATTAAATATTTTACGTCAAAATGCTGAAAAATCTAACCCAATGGGAGATGATTTTAATTATGCTGAAGCATTTAGTAGTGTTGATTTTAAAGCATTAAAGCAAGATGTCATTGATTTAATGACAGACTCTCAAGATTGGTGGCCAGCAGATTATGGTCATTATGGTGGATTTATGATTCGTATGGCTTGGCATAGTGCAGGAACATATAGAGTTGGAGATGGACGAGGAGGAGCTGGATCTGGGTCGCAACGTTTTGCGCCACTTAATAGTTGGCCTGATAATGGTAATCTAGATAAGGCACGTTTGTTATTATGGCCTGTCAAAAAGAAATACGGTAATAAAATTTCATGGGCAGATCTAATGATACTTGCAGGTAATTGCGCATTGGAATCTATGGGATTCTCCACTTTTGGATTTGCAGGTGGAAGAGAAGATGTTTGGGAACCTGAACAAGATATCTATTGGGGAAGTGAAACAGGATGGTTAGATAATGATGAGCGTTATGATACAAGTGATGGCGATCTAGAAGGCCATTTAGGAGCAGCGCACATGGGATTGATTTATGTAAATCCTGAAGGCCCAAACGGTGAACCTGATCCGTTAAAATCTGCACATGATATAAGAATAACTTTTGGTCGAATGGCAATGAATGATGAAGAAACAGTTGCTCTTGTTGCTGGTGGACATACCTTTGGAAAGGCTCATGGTGCTGCAGATCCTGATCAATTTGTTGGCGCTGAACCTCATGGAGCTCCTATTGAAGAAATGAGTACTGGTTGGAAAAATACCTTCGGAACTGGAGTGCTTGATGATACGATAACAAGTGGTTTGGAAGGTGCTTGGACACCACATCCTACACGTTGGGATAATGAGTATTTTGATGTATTATTAAATTATGATTGGGAATTAACTAAAAGCCCAGCAGGCGCACATCAATGGACACCAACCGCGGCTTCTAATGCTAGAATGGCACCTAAAGCTGGTGATGCAAATGCTAAACAAGCTTTAATGATGTCTACTGCAGATATGGCATTAAAAATGGATCCTGGTTTTTTAGAAATATCTAAACGTTTTCACAATGATCATAAAGCTTTTGAAGATGCATTTGCTCGTGCTTGGTATAAGTTAACCCATCGTGATATGGGTCCTGTGAGTAGATATTTAGGGCCAGAAGTCCCAAATGAAGAGCTTATTTGGCAAGATCCAATCCCAACAGTTAATTATACCTTAAGCGATTCTGATATTAAATCTTTAAAGGCTATGATTTTAGCTTCAGGGTTATCCGTTTCTGAATTGGTTAAAACAGCTTGGGCTTCTGCATCAACTTATAGAGATTCAGATAAACGTGGTGGTGCAAATGGAGGCCGTTTGCGATTAGAACCTCAAAGAAGTTGGGAGGTTAATAATCCTGAAGAATTAAATAAAGTATTAAAGGTATTAGAAGGTATTCAAGACCAATTCAATGGAACCGTTTCTATGGCAGATTTAATTGTGTTAGCAGGTTCAGCTGGTGTTGAAGAAGCGGCTAGAAATGCGGGTCATGATGTTCATGTGCCTTTTACTCAAGGTAGAGGTGATGCATCTCAAGAACAAACCGATTTAGAATCGTTTGGATACTTAGAGCCTTTGGCAGATGGCTTTAGAAATTACATGAATTCTAAACTAAAGGTTGCCGATGAAGATTTATTAGTAGATCGAGCAAATTTATTAACACTTTCTATTCCAGAAATGACTGTACTTATTGGAGGTTTGCGAGTTTTAGGGGCGAATTATAATGGTTCTAAAAATGGAGTGTTTACCGATAAAGTAGGAAGTTTAACAAACGACTTTTTTACTAATATTCTTGATTTTTCTATTACCTGGAAAGCTGCAACATCAGAAGAGAAAGAGTTTATTGGACGCGACCGTAAAACAGGAGCAATGAAATTCTCTGGAACTCGAGCCGATTTAATTTTTGGTTCTAATACTGAATTGAGAGCTGTGTGTGAGGTTTATGGTGCAAATGACGGACAAGATAAATTTGTAAAGGACTTTGTTTCTGCTTGGACAAAAGTGATGAATCTTGATCGCTTTGATTTAAAGTAGTTTTAAAAAATGTTAAATAAAAAAGCCAACACAAATTGTGTTGGCTTTTTTAATTTATAATACGTTTTTAGTTAACGTGCTTCTCTAAAAATTC
Source organism: Lacinutrix iliipiscaria (assembly GCF_042686125.1). Lineage (NCBI taxonomy): Bacteria > Pseudomonadati > Bacteroidota > Flavobacteriia > Flavobacteriales > Flavobacteriaceae > Lacinutrix > Lacinutrix iliipiscaria. Next base: position 400,032 of record NZ_JBHUOV010000002.1, on the reverse strand, counting down.
AGCAACACCTTCACGATTGGCATGCATAGCAGCATCTCCTTTTTGCCAGTTAGCTGGACATACTTCACCGTTTTCTTGAACGTGTGTATAGGCATCAATTAAACGTAAAAATTCAGAAACATTTCTACCTAAAGGCATGTGGTTTATGCTTTCATGAAAAATTGTCCCTTCTTCATCTATTAAATAAGTCGCTCTATAAGTCACATTATCACCTTCTACGGTATAAAGCCCAGTGTCCTCATTAAATGTTTCATTCGTAATGTCTAATATACCTAAAGTAGAGGCTAGGTTTCTATTGCTATCAGCAACTAAAGGATAAGTAATACCTTGAATACCTCCATTGTTTTTTGGTGTATTCATCCATGCAAAGTGAACTTCAGGAGTATCGCAAGATGCACCAATTAATAACGTGTTTCTTTTTTCTAACTCAGCTTTAGCAGCTTCAAAAGCGTATAGTTCAGTTGGACAAACAAAAGTGAAGTCTTTTGGATACCAAAACAATAATACTTTTTTATTGTTTTTTTGTGCTTCTTCTAAAATATTAATCTTGTTGTTTTGACCAGTTTTATCAATTGAATCAACTATAAGGTTTGGGAATTTTTTTCCTACTAATGCCATACTTTAAATTTTTAAAATGTTGTAATTATAATTTTGTGCAAAAGTAGTGAACAACATAAGAATTTCATATAAAATAAATATGAAATTTTTATAGTATTATAACTGAAGATTATTGAGTTTTGAAATCTATTTTTTAACGATTTGTCTAATCTTAATATTTAAAGCTGCAAAGAATAAAGTGGTAAAAGGACTTAGCCAGTTAAAAATGGCATAAACAAAGTAATCTGCAACATTAACACCTAAAACACCAGACTGATAAGCACCACAGGTATTCCATGGGATAAGTACAGAAGTAACCGTTCCTGAATCTTCAAGGGTACGGCTTAAGTTTTCTGGAGCAAGCCCTTTATCTTCATAAGCTTTTTTAAACATTTTTCCAGGAATGACTAAAGCTAGATATTGATCACTAGCTATAGCATTTAATCCTAAACAGCTAATAACCGTACTTGCAAATAAACCAAAAACAGTTGTGGCTACAGAGAGTAATGCTTTTGTAATTCGAGCTAATGCACCAATAGCATCCATAATACCACCAAATACCATTGCACAGCAAATTAATAAGATGGTCCAAAGCATGCCTTTCATACCTCCAGCGCTGAATAAATCATTTAGCTTGTCATTATCGGTAGTAATTTGTGTATCAGTGAATATTGAATTGACAATAGCAGAAATGTTAGAGTCCGCTAAGTTGTTGAGTACATCTGATTGAAAAATTAAAGCAAAAATTGCTGCTAAAACGATACCAACACCTAAAGCTATTAATGGTTTTGTCTTTAGTAATATTAATGCAATAACGGCTAATGGGACTAGAAATAATAATGGGGAAATTTCAAATGTGCTATCTATACTTGCGAGTAAATTAGTAACATCAGCACTTCCCGTTGGATCGATATTCATGCTTATAATTGAAAATACAATTAAAGTAATGATAATTGTTGGTACTGTGGTAATCGTCATATAACGAATATGCGTAAATAAATCGGTTCCAGCCATTGCAGGAGCTAAGTTGGTTGTGTCGCTTAAAGGGGACATTTTATCACCAAAATAGGCGCCAGAAATTACAGCTCCAGCAATCATTCCAGGGTGAATACCTAGCGCACTTCCAATACCAATTAAAGCAATACCAACTGTTGCAGAGGTAGTCCAAGAGCTACCAGTTGCAATTGAAATAACAGCACAAATTATAACCGAAGCAGGTAAAAATATGGAAGGACTTAATACTTCTAATCCATAATAAACCATAGCAGGAATAACACCACTTACTAGCCAAGTACCAGCAAGTGCACCAACTAAAAGTAGAATTATAATAGGAACAGAAACGCTTTTTAGGTTTTCCCAAACTTCTTTCATCATGATAAGAGGAGATACTTTGTTTAGCATACCTCCAACAAGAGCCACAAAGCCTCCCATTAATAAAATAATTTGATTGGTATATGTGCCAAACCATTCTTGACCTTCAACAAAAAAGATATTATACGCTAGAAGTCCCATTAAGATTACAACAGGTACCATAGCTTCAAAAATATTAAGCTCTTTATTATCAATGATTTTTTGTTCTTGAATGTCTATTTTAGAAAGATTGTCGTCGTCTTGCATGTTTGTTTTTTTAGTCTTGTAATGTTACGATTTTCATCTAAAGTATGCAAATTGAATTCCTTGATGTATGTTTGCAAACAATATGGATTCATTAACACAAATTGTATTAGGAGCTGCTTGTGGTGAAGCAGTTTTAGGAAAAAAAATAGGAAACAAAGCGTTGTTGTTTGGTGCTATTGGCGGGACTATCCCTGACTTAGATGTCTTAGTTGGTGGTTTTTTATATGGTAATGAAATTGATACAATGCTTTTTCATCGTGGGTTTATGCATTCTATTTTGTTTTCCATTCTTGGAGCTTTTGCTTTTGGCTGGCTTGTTTATAAAATTTATAATTCTGGTAAAAGAGAAGGTACAACATTACAGAAAGATTGGATTTTGCTATTCTTCTGGGCACTGTTTACACATCCTATTTTAGATAGCTTTACACCTTATGGTACACAGTTGTTTGCGCCGTTTTCTAACTATCGTGTTGCTTTTAATAATATAGCTGTAGCTGACCCATTATATACACTTCCTTTTTTAATAAGTATGATTGGACTTATGTTTTTTAAACGGACTTCCATAAAAAGGCGATTATGGCTGAAATGGGGAATTGGTATAAGTTCTGTATATATGATATTTACGATTGGGAATAAATTTTATATGGATGCTATTTTTGAAAAATCTTTAGCAGATACTCAGGTGAATTATACTCGTTATAGTTGTCAACCGAGTATTTTTAATACCATTTTATGGTATGGTATAGCTGAAACAGAATCGTCGTATCGAGTTGCTTTTTACTCGCTTTTCGACTCGACTAACCGATTTTCTGAATGGATGGAAATACCCAAAACAAGAGCCATTACAAAAGAAGAGTATCGAGATATTAAAGATTTAGCGTGGTTTAGTAAAGATTATTTTAATGTTATTGAAATTGAAACTGATAAGTATGTTTACAATGATTTACGGTATCCTTTGGTAAAAACAAAACAAGGCTATGAATCTGTTTTTAGTTTATTGCTTTTTAAAGAAAATGATAGATTAAACATGGAAGAATTTGAGCCAAAGGTTGATGATTTTAATGAGGCGATGTCAAATCTTTGGGAACGAATAAAAGGCATATAAATAGCCTTTCGTAATTAAATCAAAAGGCTATTTATTATACTAGTTTCTGTGAGTTGAATCAATTCTTAACTCAAAATATTTAATTCTAGCATGCAGTCTTTCATCATATTATAAGTACGTTCAATATCAGCATCTAATCCTATAGAAAAACGAATCAATCCATCACTTAGTCCCATTTCTGCTTGTTCATCTTCAGGTATTTCTGAAGATGTAGAACTTCCAGGTGCAGAGAATAAAGTTTTATAAAAGCCTAAACTAACAGCTAAATAGCCTAAATTTCGATCTTGCATCAGTTCCATTAAAGCATTGGCACGCTCTAAAGAACCAACATCAATAGTAAGCATACCTCCAAAACCATATTGAGGATTCATCATCGACTTAAACAGATCGTGAGAAGGATGCGATTTTAATCCTGGATAAACTGTTTTTAATCCAAGACTCTGAAATTTTTCAGCCAAATACAATCCGTTTTTACTATGTTGTTGCATTCTAATATGAAGGGTTCTTAAGTTCTTCAATATAGAAGCTGCTCTTAAACTATCCATTGTAGAACCTAACAACATACATGCGCCATCATTAACATTTCGCAAGTCATTAATAAATTCTTGAGTACCACAAATAACACCACCTACAGTGTCTGAAGACCCATTGATGAATTTGGTTAAACTGTGAATAACAATATCTGCACCTAATTCAGCAGGAGAAATTGATAAAGGAGAAAAGGTATTATCAACGACTAGTTTAAGGTTATATTTTTTTGCCAGTTTAGCTAATCCTGAAATATCGGCTACTTCCAATAGAGGATTGCTAACAGATTCGCAATAAAGCACTTTCGTTTTTGAGGTGATTGCAGCTTCAACAACCTCTAATTTTGTAATATCGACAAAGGAGGTTTCAATATTAAAACGAGGTGTGAAATTTTTAAGAAAAGCATAAGTTCCTCCGTAAATAGTTCGACTAGAAACCACATGATCACCAGCTCCACAAAGCTGCATGAGTACAGGTGTAATTGCTCCCATTCCTGACGCACAAACATTAGCAGTTTCGGTGCCTTCCATAGCAGCTAGTGCTTCGCCTAAGTATAAATTTGAAGGTGTAGAATGACGTGAGTATAAGTAGCAACCATCGGCATTACCTTCAAAAGTGTCAAACATGGTTTTTGCAGATAAAAACGTGTAAGTAGATGAGTCAGAAATTGAAGGATTCACGCCTCCAAATTCTCCGAAATATTGTAAATCTTGTATGTTATTTGCTGGTTTAAAAGCCATTATCTTAAATTTAATAAGTTTGTTTTGATGTAAAATTCGATTATATTAGATTAATAATCAATATATGTGTACTTAATAAGAAAATAAATCTATATTTTTATATTTTAGTAGTTTATTAATAATATAAAATAGATTTATCTCTGTTTTAACTGAAAATTTTTCAATATGACTTTTGATGCTATAGATCAAAAATTAATTCATCTTTTACAGCGTGATAGTAAGCAGACTAATAAAGAACTATCAAACAAGTTAAATCTTTCTGTAACCGCAGTTTATGAACGGATTAAAAAATTAGAAAATCAAGGTGTCATCTCTCGTTATGTGGCTTTAGTTAATAAAGAGAAGGTAGATAAATCTTTTGTTGCTTTTTGTCATATTAAACTTACTCAACATGCTCAGGATTATGTTGTTAAATTTGAAAAAGAAGTCACTAACTTGCAAGAAGTTTTAGAATGCTATCATATTAGTGGAGATTATGATTACCTTCTTAAAGTATTAGTAAAAGATATGGAGGCGTTCCGTGAATTTATGGTCAATAGACTTACGAAAATTAATCACATTGGTAGTACTCATAGCATGTTCATGATTAATGAAGTAAAACACACAACAGCAATAACAGTTTAATACGATGCAAAGTAAAACATACAAGATCATTGAATTTTTTATAATTTTTTTAGCGCTTCCAGTTAGTTTTGCTTTGCCTTATGCTCTCGCCTTGAAATTAATTTTGGGTGGACTTGGATTTATTTATGTAGTTTTTGTGTTGTTAAGAGTAGAAAAGAATGAGTTTAAAGTTAATCCGAGTTTAAATTGGAAATCCTTCTGGAAAAACACCTTATTTAAATTGTCATTAATAGGGACACTTACCATTTTGTTTGTGTGGTTTACTAATCAGGAAAATTTATTTATCGTAATGTTGAACAAGCCATTATTTTGGATTATGATTTTGTTTGTATATAGCATTTTTTCGGTTTATCCTCAAGAATTGCTATACAGAATTTTCTTTTTTCAACGTTACAAGTCTCTTTTTTCTAGTGAGATATTATTTATACTTATAAATGCAACCGTATTTTCTTTAGCGCATTTATTTTTTAAAAATATATTAGTACTCATCCTTACTTTTGTTGGAGGTATTCTTTTTGCGTTAACATTTAAAAAGACAAAGTCAACACTTTTAGTGTCTATAGAACACGCTATATATGGCTGTTGGTTATTTACAGTAGGTATGGGCGAGATGCTTGGTTTTCCTTCCTGAAAAGACATTTAAAAAAATCATCAGTTCTCATTCGTAATTCATAATTCTATGTTGTACTTTTGTATTTCAAAATTTAAAAAATCATTATGAATTCATACGATGTAGCAGTAATAGGTTCAGGACCTGGAGGATATGTAGCAGCCATTCGTTGCGCACAATTAGGCATGAAAACTGCAATAATTGAAAAATATTCTGTACTTGGTGGTACCTGTTTAAATGTTGGTTGTATACCAAGTAAAGCCCTTTTAGATTCTTCTCATCATTACGAAGATGCCATTAAACATTTTAGTGAGCATGGTATAGATATTCCTGGAGATATAAAAGTAAATTTAAAGCAAATGATTACTAGAAAGCAATCTGTGGTTGATCAAACAACTTCTGGGATTGATTTCTTAATGAAGAAAAATAAAATTGATGTTTACGAAGGTATTGGTAGTTTTAAAGACGCTACTCATATTACTATTTCAGGAAATGAATCGACTGAAATTGAAGCAAAAAACACCATTATTGCAACTGGAAGTAAACCTTCAACACTACCATTCATAAAAATAGATAAAGAGCGCATTATTACTTCTACTGAAGCTTTAAAGCTTACCGAAATCCCTAAACATCTTATCGTTATTGGTGGAGGAGTTATTGGTTTAGAACTTGGTCAAGTCTATAAACGACTAGGAGCCGAAGTTACTGTTATTGAGTATATGGACAGAATTGTACCTACCATGGACTCCGCAGTTTCTAAAGAATTAAATAAAGTATTTAAAAAGCAAAAGTTTTCTATTAATACTTCACATAAAGTGAAATCTGTAGAGCGTAATGGCAATGAAGTTATCGTTAAAGCCGATAATAAAAAAGGAGAAGAAGTAAGTTTTACTGGAGATTATTGCTTAGTATCTGTTGGTCGTCGTCCTTATACAGATGGCTTAAATGCTGAAGCAGCAGGTGTAAAATTAACTGAGAGAGGTCAGATTGAAGTGAATGCGCATTTACAAACAAACGTTTCTAATATTTATGCTGTTGGTGATGTTGTAAAAGGAGCTATGTTAGCACACAAAGCTTCTGAAGAAGGTGTTTTGGTTGCAGAAATCATTGCAGGTCAAAAACCTCATATTGATTATAATTTAATTCCTGGTGTAGTTTACACTTGGCCAGAAGCAGCTGCTGTTGGTAAAACTGAAGAAGAATTAAAAGAAGCTGGGATTGCGTATAAAACAGGTCAGTTTCCTATGCGTGCTTTAGGTAGAAGTCGAGCAAGTATGGATTTAGATGGCTTTGTAAAAATTCTAGCGGATAAAACTACTGATGAAATTTTAGGAGTTCATATGGTTGGAGCTCGCGCTGCAGATATGATTGCTGAAGCTGTAGTTGCTATGGAATATAGAGCATCTGCTGAAGATGTTTCGCGTATGTCTCATGCACACCCTACTTTTACTGAAGCAATTAAAGAAGCTGCGTTAGCAGCAACGGACGATATAGCACTTCACATGTAAGCCAAGAGCTTTAGAGTTTATTAAAATATTTAAAAGCGAACCACCTAGGTTCGCTTTTTTTATACACTTCATTTAAAAAATTAGACTTTCATCTGCTTAAATATGCCTTTTGTCGATTTGTTGTATTTACTTTAATTGCGATGCACTTTCGATTTCAATTTAAAATATTTTTAATTAATGTGACTTATTTAGAGAATACGTGTCTAAATATATAAGTCATCAGAAATTTAGAAATGAAATAGCATTTGGAAACCCAAATTAATATAACAAAACAATCTAAAAATGAGTTGTCTGATGAGGATTTAATTAAATCTATCGTGAAGACTAATGATACATTGCTCTTTGAAATTCTTTACGATCGATACGATAACGTCGTTTATAATAAATGTCTTGGTTTTGCTAAAGATGTCGATGAAGCAAAAGATTTAACTCAAGATATTTTTTTAAAGCTGTTTGTGAAGTTGGCTAGTTTTAAAGGGAACTCTAAATTTTCGACTTGGTTGTATGCTTTTACATATAATCATTGTGTGAATTATGTGACTCGAAATACAGAACGAAAAATCCAAAAAGAGTCTGTAGAAGTGTCTTATTTAGAAAACCTTAGCGAAGTAGAAAATGATTACAGCTTTCATCAGATGAAAGTTGAAAAATTAAAAATCGCACTAAATAAAGTGTCTCCAGATGATAAAATGATTTTGTTACTGAAGTACCAAGACTATTTGTCTATTAAAGAGATTGAAGATGTATTAAATGTTGGCGAAAGTGCTGTAAAAATGAGACTTAAACGCGCAAAAGAAAGATTGGTTTCTGTGTATAAAATAGTAAACAATGAATAATCCATTTAAGCAATTAAACAAACCATTACAGCCTGTTCCTGATGAACTCAAGGCTAAGGTGATGAGTGATATAGCTACGGCTAAATTGCTAATGGAACTTGCTGAACTATTTTCTTTAGATGCCGCAAAAGTGGTAAAGACTGTAATCGATAAAAGAACAAAAACGAAAAAATAAAGTATAATTTATATGGACAAAATAACAGAGTGGAAAAATTTAATGACGAGCTCACTTTCTTCAATGTTAAGTGAAGTAGGACAGGTGATTCCAAATATAATTGCAGCTATTTTTATTTTAATTATTGGTTGGTTATTAACAAAGTTAATTGTTAAAATTATAAAGAAAGCCTTAGTATTTGCTAAAGCCGATAAGTTAGATGATAAATTAAACGACATTGAATTTTTTGGCGAAGGAAAATTGAAGTTTAATATCATCAAAATTGTCACGAAATTTGTAAAATGGGTATTATATATTATACTGTTAATTTTAATTTCAGACATCTTAAATCTGACAATTATTTCTGAGGAAATTAGTAATTTATTACGCTATCTGCCAAAGTTATTTACAGCATTAATCATTTTTACTTTTGGATTACTCTTAGCAAATTTTGTAAAAAAGGGGATTCAATCATTTTTTGAATCTATGGACATGTCTGGTTCAAAAATAATAAGCCAAATTGCTTTTATTATACTCTTAGTTTTTGTGACTGTTACAGCTTTAAATCAGGCAGGAGTAGATACAAATATTATTACAAGTAATGTCACACTTTTATTAGCTGGATTATTAATTGCATTTGCCTTAGCATTTGGTTTAGGGTCTCAAAAGGCTGTTTCTAATCTGTTGAGTGCTTTTTATGCTAGAAAAACGTATGAGATTGGACAGAAAATTATTTATAAAAATGAAGTCGGTACAATTGAATCGATTAATAATATTTCAATGGTACTAATTACAAATAAAGGAAAAAGAGTAATTCCTATTAAAGATATAGTAGAAAGCGAAATAGAAATTCAAGAGTAAACACGTTGTGTTTATGGTTAATTAGCTATGGTTAGGTTAGAAGGGCTTGGATTTTTTGAGTTTTTTACTAGAAAACCCTTTTCAGAAATGGAAGGGGTTTTCAATATTATAACTCCCTTATTAAATCTCTAATACGTAAACGTTTATTGTAATTATATTCGTTTACATCTCTTACAAAACAGTACTCACTTATAATGTCTTTTTTTACTTTTTCAGATAATTCTTCAACGGTAAAAGGACCAAATTCTTGAGATTTTTCAATATAATAAAACTCATGATCGTATATTAAGTTGGTCACTTTTTGTTTGTACTTTTCCCGAAGAAAGTGTTGAACATCTTCTACAGAATTTAAACCATCACTATAACTGCTTTCATTAATAAATACAGCACAATCGCCTGTATTTTCTTTATTTAAAACTAAGATGTCATCATCTTTAAAAAAAGCTTTAACCGTTGTTGTTCCATCTTCCGTTTCAATAGTAAAGGTGTTTTTTACCTCAATAGACCACGATGTTTCTATTTTTTTTTCATTCTCTAGAATATTGAGTGTGTTTTCATCTTTAAAAATATAGACTGCTTTTTTCTTTGTTATACCATTAACCAATACCCAATGCTGATTTAAAAACAAGGGTTCAAAATGAACATCATAATTAAATGGTTCGAGGTTAGGAAGCATGTTGAATATTGCAGATGGCATGAAAATTTTGAATATGATTCAAAATAAAACTAACGAAAAAAAACAATTTTTATTCTAAAACATCAATATTTTCGATGAGTTGCAAGTTCCTTCTTACTTCTTTTTATTGCGCTTATTGTAATTTTTGTCGCCTCTAGTTTTTGGCTTTTTGTATTTCGCAGCAATTTTAAATTTATAAGAACCGCCTAAATTTTCTTTAGAATTTTTTGCCGATTTCTCATGAAATGCAGGACCTGGTGCATCCTCATCTTTTAACCTTTTGTGCGGATTGTTACGTTCTTTAATTTGCGGACGTTCTTCTTCGATGAGTTCTGTAGATATTTCTACAGCTTCAGGAATTTTAATTAAAGGAATTTCCATCTGCATTAATTGCTCAATTTGCTTTAAGGCTTCTTGTTCCTTTTCGGTTGAAAAAATTAACGCTTGTCCTTCACGTTCTGCACGACCTGTTCTGCCTATTCTGTGCATGTAGTTTTCTGGAAAATCTGGCGTGTCAAAATTAATAACATGTGACACATTATCAATATCTAAACCACGTGCCATAACATCTGTGGCGACCAAAATACGATTTGTGCCTTCCTGAAATTGCTCAATACTTCGCAGTCTGTAATTTTGTGTTTTGTTAGAGTGAATGACACACAACTCGTCGTGAAACGTCTCAGCTAAAGCTTCAAACAAACGATCTGCCATTTTTTTATAAGCAACAAAAATTAATACTTTATTGAAATCTTCTTCGTCTTGAAGTAAGTATTTTAATAGATTCAACTTGGTATGAAAATTTGGAACTGTATATTTAGATTGAGTAATATTATCTAATGGTGTTCCAGACACTGCAATAGATACACGTTCTGGAGAAATGAAAAAATCATTGATTAATTCACTTACATCTTGAGTCATAGTCGCCGAAAACATTATGTTTTGTCGTCGTTCTGGAAGAATATCAAAAATATTAATCAATTGATGTCTAAAGCCTAAATCTAGCATTACATCAACTTCATCAATTACTAATTTTTGAATGGACTTAAGTTGTAAAACTCTCGATAAGGCTAGATCGTACATACGTCCAGGCGTAGCTACAAGAATATCTAAACCTTCAGCTATAGCTTTTTTTTGTGTATTTATGTTGGTACCTCCATAAACGCCTAAAACTCGATTATTAATGTATTTAGATAGTTTTTCAATTTCATCAACAACCTGTACAACCAATTCACGAGTTGGCACTAAAATTAAAACCCTTGGGTTTTCTTGCTGTGAGTATTTTAAGTTTTTTAATATAGGAAGCATATAGGCAAAAGTTTTTCCAGTACCTGTTTGTGCTATACCTACAATGTCTTTTCCAGAACTTACAACATTAAATGCTTGCTCCTGAATTGGAGTAGGTGTTGTAAACCCTAAGTCGTCTAAAGCGTTATATAAAGGCGTATTTAAATTTAAATCGTTAAAAGTCACAGTGTATATTTAAGTCGCAAAGATAATTTAAATCCTTTAGCTATTCAGACTCTAGAGGTTTTAAAATTAAACGCTCTGCTTGTGCTTTCCAATCTTCCTCAAGTAAATCCCAATCTGTAATGACAGGATAGGCTTTATATTCATTTTGTTGTGTTACTTTATAAGAAGGTTCTACAACAGCCAAATAAGACTCATTGTCTTCTGGATTCTCATATGTGTAGTTTAAGGAATAGACATGATATAATTGCGATTTAACTTTTAATTCGCCTATTAATTTTGTTTCAGTTGGATACTCGTCACTATCGCTTAAGTATTGTTCAAGAGACAGTTTTGAGAACGCTTTTTGGGTTATATAATTATTTGGAACTTCATTTAACTTGTTTACCTGATGGTAGCTTTTTATCATAGAAAACCTAGTGTCTAAACTATCTAATAAAGAAGATTTTGTTTCCTTTTTAATAGGCAAATGATGTTTAATCCTAGTTTGAGCTGCTTCAAATATTAACCACCTCTTAGCATCAGAGGTTACTATAGGTTCGGTAAAATTATCGATAAAATCTATATGAGAGGATTCAGGGACGCTTTTTAGATAATTTAAGTAGTTATACATTAGGTTATGCTGTGCGTAATCATAATCTTCTTCAGAAGAAAGCATATCTTGAAACGATTTAAGATCTACTAAAGCGCTATCAGTAAGCTTGTTAAAATGTGAAAGAACCTCCTCTTTTTTGCTGTGATCTGATTGTAATATGTGAGCTGAAATACTTAAAACTTGAGTTTTATAGTTGCTTATATCTTTGAGGCTAATAAAATCTTTGTAGTTTTTAATTGCAAAATCTGTTGAATCTCTAAAAGGAGAAAACAGGCTATAATTGTAATTGGCTTCTTTTTTTGGAGGATTATTAAAAAATAAAGCTTTAAATATTTCTAAACGATTTTCGTTTTCTAGTTGTGGTATTAAGGTTAAAATATCTCGTTTAGCATCATCATTTACATCTGTTTGCTGATATAGTTTTTCAACAAAAGGTAAAGTTTCTTCATCATTAATAAGATTAAATTCTGAAATGATTGTAGAAAGTACTAAGGTTTTATTTTCGGCTGAAGCATAATCGCTTTGAGTTGCTTGATATAATTTTTTTAAATCAGAGTCATCAAACTCATAATACTCAAATGCACCAATTGCGTTTTTGAAGACTAAAGAGTCATTAGATTTTAAATCGTTTAGGATTTCATCGGTCTTGGAAGCATAATAGTCGAGAGTTTTGTTTTTGTTTTTATTTCGATAACTATATAAAATCTCTTGAGTTAAAGCACTATTAATATTTTCGTTATTAGTATAGGCAGAAGCCAGAAAAAAGTAATCATTATCTAGCCACATTACATGCTTTGTTTTTATACTATCATTATCACTAATTGCTATAAATTCAAAAGCTTCAACCTCATTAATAAAAACTGTTTTTTCATGAGTCGCAGTTTCGTTATAACTTAATAAATTTTCTTTATTAGTCTCAAAAAACTTTTGAAGCGTATCAATTTTAAAGTAAGGTTTCAGCTTAGAATAACCAAAAGCATACATGTCTCCACTATTATTATTTCTGGAATAATAATCGTTTGATTTTACAAAGTAAGAATCAGTATAATCATCTTCATCTATATTATACATATTTGATTTTAGGGTTTTAAAGCTGAAGTCTTCTGTACTGTGTTCTTCTATATCTTCATCAATAAAATCTTCAAATTTAAAGCTTTCAAAAAAGTGATTATTTGGGTCTGTTTTTTTTCCTTTTTCTAGTTTATGACTGAGGAGCATATAGGTTCTATTTCCTCTAAAAAACAATTTACAAATACCATGAGAGACTTCTTTTATGAGAAGTTCATATTGGCGACCTTCATAGCCATCTTTATAAATAACTTTGGGCTCAGAAAGTATTTCAGATGTGGCTAAAAACGAGTTTTCAATCGATTTAAATGAGGCTTCTAAATCTTCTAATCTGTACCCTAACGGAAAGTCGTTATAACGAACAATATAATTGTCTTTATTTACCATATCTTGAGAAGAATACATATTTAACACAGTCATTTCTGTAACACCTTCAAGTCCACTATTAACTTCTCTAGACGAATCTTTTGGTTCAGTAGGTAATTGAATTGAAAAGGCGCCTTTTTTATTATAATAATCAATCCACACATCAGAAGCGACTGGTAAAGGTTTCGGTTTAAAAAAAGTAATTGAATTAAAAAAACGATTAGCAGATTTGCTATTTACTTTTTCTTGATTTCCTAGAATAAAAAATTGATAAAAAATACCATTTTTAATCAAGTAAATGGAGCGTACAGCAGAAAACGCCTCTTTTTCTTTAAATTCGAATATAATATCATAGCCAGAAGCACCATCTATAGTTATGTTTTTTTTAATTATGTTTTCTGCCTCATACTTCGCTATAGCATTGTCTATAACTTGAGAGTAAATAGCTTCTTTATCTTCTTTTTGAGGATTGGCTCTAATGTCTATAGCAAAAAAAGAATAAAGCTTTTCAGAAACTAAATCTGTACTACTATTTATGGCAATTCTACTCGAAGAGTTGTCTATAGTCACTTCAGAAGGAGTTTCTACACTATAGCCTAAGTCGGCATTGGTATAAGTTTTCCATAACATTTTAGAATCATCTATTTCGTAATTATTAGCGACTCCTGTAAAATTTGCTTCAACAGGAGTAACTTGATAACCTTTCTTTTTTAATAAATTGATAATTCCAAATTCACCAGGTAAATGCGCAGCACCAACAGCAGAAAATACAGAACTTCCATTTTCTATTTCATGATTAATACTGTGACTCATTTCTTTATTTCTTCGTGCTAGTTCATCGTCATAGCCATCATGCAAGATTAGAAACGCATCAATAGCATTGATGTCTCCAGTAATGTAGATGTTTATCATGTCTTCCATTTGCGATTTATAAGTATCTATATCATACTCTACGATTTCAAGTAATGTTTCTCTCTTTTCATCCTTAGAAAGCTTTGCAAAATGATTCATTTGGTTATCTATATTTTCTAAACCAATTATTTGTTTTTGCATCGTTTTTGCATGTGCTAGAAGGTGTAAATCTACAAATCGTGCTTTGTCATCATCTTTCTCCTCATCTGGCTCAAACATAGCTAATAAGGCATCTGGATCATCAATATCGCTTTCTTCTAAGGTAAATCCATTCACTTCAAAAAACCGATCTTCCAACTGCTTGTATTCTTCTTCACTCATTAGTTCTTTAAAGACTAAATGTGCTTTAGTTTCAAATTTTTGAGAGGCCATTTGTAGTATTAAGGAATCTGGCTGAACTTCTAAAGCAAATTTTTCGCTACTCTTCATCGCTGGAAATACAGCATCACTAAAATTAAAAGCTCTGCTATCATCTAAATGCATAGTCCCAAACAAGTATGAAGGTTTCTTAGAATTTAGACCTTCAATTTTCCAAAGCAATTGATATTTACTGGTGTCTTGTGCATTTGTGCTAAAAGAGAGGAGTACAAGTAAACTGAAGCATATTGCTGACTGTATATAATTTTTTAAAAAATGATGCATAAGAAAGAGCGGTTAGGTATAAATGGTTTTATTTGTAGTTTATTTTTAACTAAAATAGGTAGATTCTTAATAAATTTGATGGATATCTGAAAAAGATTTTTCTTTGAGACAAACTAGAAAACATTTAATTGATAATATTGAAATTTTTAAAACCCAATTATTGGCTTGGAGTCAACAGTTTGATGATGTTGTTTGGTTAGACTCAAATCATTGTAAACAAAAATATTCTAAGTATGACGCTGTATTAGCTGTTGATGCTTTTACAAGTATTCAAACCGATTATAGCAATGGTTTTAATAAACTAAAAGATTATCAAAACACGACTGGCGATTGGATTTTTGGGTATTTAACATACGATTTAAAAAACGATGTAGAGCAATTAGGATCTAATAATTTTGATGGTTTAGAATTTCCAGATTTGTACTTTTTTCAGCCCAAAAAGCTTTTTTTAATTAAAGGAAAAAAGCTTGTAATAAAGTATCTTAATAGTGTTATAAATGAGTGGCAAGATGATATAAAGTGTATTGAAACGTATTCGTTTGATGGTCTTCAAAAAGTGTCAGACCATCCAATAAAAATAAAACTTCGCACATCTAAAGACGAATACTTTAATAAGTTAGATAAGATGTTATATCACATTCATCGTGGCGATATTTATGAAGCTAATTTTTGTCAAGAATTTTATACTGAAAACACTCAAATTCATCCTTTAGAAACCTATTTGAAATTAAACGCCATTTCAAAAACGCCATTTGCTGCCTTTTTAAAAGTTAGCGATAAGTACGTGTTGTCTGCTTCTCCAGAGCGTTATATAAAAAAGAAAGGAAGAAAAATAGTGTCTCAACCTATAAAAGGGACAGCTAAGCGTAGCGATAATTATGTTGAAGATCAAGCGTTAATTCAGCAATTAAAAACTGATGAGAAAGAACGTAGTGAAAATATTATGATTGTCGATTTGGTAAGAAATGACTTGTCAAAAACCGCAAAAAAAGGAAGTGTAAAAGTCAAAGAATTGTGTCAGGTTTATACGTTTAAACAAGTGCATCAAATGATATCTACAATTATTTCAAAAGTTAAAAAAGAAGTGCATCCTGTAGATGTTCTTCAAACGACTTTCCCTATGGGAAGTATGACAGGTGCTCCAAAAATTTCAGCCATGGAAATAATTGAAACCCTTGAAGATGCTAAACGCGGACTGTATTCTGGAGCTGTGGGTTATTTTTCGCCTAAAGGAAATTTCGATTTTAATGTCGTTATAAGAAGCATTCTATATAATGAAACCAATAAGTACGTGTCGTATTCTGTTGGTGGTGCTATTACTGCTAAAAGTCAACCTTTAAAAGAATATGAAGAATGTTTAGTCAAAGCAAAGGCCATGCGTGAAGTTCTTGAAAGTTGAATAGTCAAAAGCGAAAAGGCAAAAGTTAAATGTGTAAATTTGTTAAATGAATAGTCATGGTGTCTCTTGAAATAGAAAAAATGCTTAATGTTTTAATTAAAAAGCTTCTAAACTAATGCCTTGTGCCTAATTACTTATATCTTGTTTCAAACTTTCCAAAAACATATAAATCAAAACCTACCTTTTCTACAAGAAAGCAAACTTCTTATCGCTATTTCTGGCGGATTAGATTCTGTGGTTTTAACACATTTATGTCATCAAGCCAAGCTAAATTTTGCCCTTGCACATTGTAATTTTAATTTACGTGGAAAAGAAAGTGATGCTGATGAAGAATTTGTTCTCCAACTTGCTGAAGATTTAGACGTTGAAGTTTTTATTGAAAATTTTGATACTGAAACTTATGCCGAAACGAATAAATTATCAATACAAATGGCAGCTCGTGAATTGCGTTACCATTGGTTTTACGAATTAAGTCATCAATTACAATTTGATTATGTTTTAACAGCACATCATGCCGATGATAATTTAGAAACATTTTTAATCAATTTATCTAGAGGAACTGGGTTAGATGGTCTTACAGGTATTCCAGAAGTGAATGAAAACATTGTTCGTCCGTTGCTAGAATTTCCAAGAAAAGCGTTAGAGGATTATGCTAAAAATAATAATCTAAAATGGCGAGAAGATAGTAGCAATGCATCAATAAAATATTTACGAAACAAATTGCGACATGAGGTCATACCTAAGCTAAAAGAGGTCAATGCTGAACTGCTTCAAAATTTTAAGCACACTCAACATTATTTGCAAGCTTCTAAATCTTTGGTCGAAGATGCTGTGATTCGAGTTCAGAAAAAAGTGGTTTCTGTTGAAGGCAATACGATTAAATTCAATATTAAAAAACTTCAGAAATACTCTAACAGTAAATTGTATTTGTATGAATTGCTTAAACCTTTCAATTTTACTGCATGGAATGATGTGTATCATTTGCTAGAAGCACAATCTGGGAAACAAGTCTTTTCAGAAACTCATAGATTGTTAAAAGATAGAACACATTTACTTTTAACTGAAATTTATTCAGAAGAAAACCACGAAGCAATTCAAATTTCTGAAGATGATAAACTCAAGAATATTCCTTTAGGTCAACTAACTTTTGAAACTGTAAAACAAATCCATGAGCATAACAAGTCAACACTTTATGTTGATAAAGATTTGTTAAATTTTCCACTATATGTAAGACCTTGGCAAAAAGGCGACTATTTTTATCCTTTTGGAATGCAAAACAAAAAAAAACTGAGTAAATTTTTTAAAGACGAAAAATATTCGTTGATAGAAAAGGAGCAGACTTTAGTTTTGTGTTCTGGTGAAGATGTTATTTGGATTATCAATAAACGAAGTGATAATCGTTATAGAGTCTCAGAAAAAACAAAACAAATTTTAAAAATCACCATAGAATTATGAAGAAAATCTTTGCTTTTCTTTTCGTTTTATTTTCAATATTTACAGTTCATGCACAAATAGAGCGTGTAAAATGGACCACTGAAACTGAAAAATTATCAGACACAGAATACCATCTAATTTATAAGGCTGAGATTGAAGACCATTGGCATTTATACTCACAGTTTCTACCCGAAGATTCTACCATTCCAACAGAGTTTTTTTATAATGAAGAACAATTAGGGAAAGATTTTGAGCTAATTGGTAAAGCGACTGAAAGTGAGTCGATTACAGATTTTGACAAAGTATTTCAAATGGATTTAACCTATTTTGAAGACCATGCTACTTTCACCCAAAAAATAAGAATATTAAATCCAGAGATTAAAAATATTGAAAGTGAAGCTTCTTATCAGGCTTGCGACGATAAGAGCTGTATTTTTGATAGTCAGGTTCTTAATTTTAGCTTAACAGGTTCTAGTGAAGTAGTAGTAGCTACGATAGATGATAAGAGTAAAGTCCTTTCAGAAAAACTACAACTAAATGTGACTGGTTGGGATAAATACGAAAAAGAAGAGGTTAAAGAAAAATCTAATTTTGGTATTTTTATTCTTGGGTTTCTTGGTGGCTTAATAGCTTTATTAACGCCTTGTGTGTTTCCTATGATTCCGTTAACGGTTTCTTTTTTCACTAAAAGCGCTAGTAACTCGCAAAAAGGGTTGGTTAATGCTATGCTTTATGGCGTGTTTATTTTATTAATTTATGTGTTGTTAAGTTTGCCTTTTCACTTTTTAGATTCTTTAAACCCAGAGATATTAAATACCATTTCAACCAATGTGTGGCTAAATATTTTCTTCTTTCTCATTTTAGCCTTTTTTGCCTTTTCATTTTTTGGTTATTATGAAATCACTTTACCAGCATCATGGGGAAATAAAATGGATGCAGCCTCTTCTAATATAGGAGGCTTTATAGGCATCTTTTTTATGGCATTAACACTAGCTATTGTATCGTTTTCTTGTACAGGACCAATTTTAGGGTCGCTTTTAGCAGGCTCATTAACAAGCGATGGTGGAGCCATGCAGCTTACAATGGGAATGACAGGTTTTGGTTTAGCATTAGCTTTACCCTTTACATTATTTGCAATGTTTCCAAAATGGTTAAATGCACTTCCTAAATCTGGAGGTTGGCTAAATACCGTGAAAGTCGTTCTTGGGTTTTTAGAGTTAGCAATGGCTTTTAAATTCTTGTCTAATGCCGATTTAGTGAAACATTGGGGACTTTTAAAACGTGAAGTGTTTATTGGAATCTGGATAGTTTTAGGGATTGGTTTATTATTGTATTTACTTGGAAAAATTAAGTTTCCACATGATGGACCGCTTAAAAAATTAAGTTTCGGACGTATCTCTTTTGCGGTTTTAGTTGCTGCATTTGTAGTGTATTTAATTCCAGGTTTAACAAATACAAAACATGCTAATTTGAAGCTTTTAAGTGGCTTTCCTCCACCTTTACCATATAGCTTGTACGAAAAAGAATCTGACTGTCCATTAGGATTAAATTGCTATAAAGATTTAGCAGAAGGTCTTGAAGCTGCAAAAACTGAAAATAAACCTATCATGCTAGATTTTACAGGCTGGGCTTGCGTGAATTGTCGAAAAATGGAAGAACAAGTCTGGAGCCAAGATAAGATTTATAACCTATTAAAAAAGGATTATGTTATTGTGTCTTTATATGTTGATGATAGAAAAGAATTAGATGAAGATGAACAGTTTCAGTTTATAAAACATAATGGATCACTTAAAAACATAAAAACCATAGGCGATAAATGGGCAACTTTACAAACGCTTAATTTTGCTTCAAACTCACAACCTTTTTATGTATTGTTGAATCATGATATGGAATTGTTAAACTATACAAATGCTTATGAAACTGATGATGAGGCGTATTATGATTGGTTAATGGAGGGTTTGAAGAACTTTAAAGAATAAAATATTATTAAAAGTTATTATAAAAGCGAGATATACTCTCGCTTTTTTTGTTTTTATATAATAGCTTTACATTTGTAAATGAGTTGTTATTCTGCACTTGATGCGGAATCCATTTCCAATTAAATTCAAGTGAAATATGAAACTACAAGGTCAAATAGTAGATATAAAAAACAGACGTATTTTTAAAGGAGAAGTCCATATTGTCGATGGTAAAATAAACGCCATTATAGAAAAAGAACACGCGATTAATCATTACATTCTTCCTGGTTTTGTAGATGCTCATATTCATATAGAAAGTTCGATGTTGGTCCCAAGTGAATTCGCAAAACTTGCAGTTAAACATGGTACAATAGCAACGGTTTCAGATCCTCATGAAATTGGTAATGTATTAGGAGTAAAAGGTGTAGAATTTATGATTAATAACGGAAAGCAAGTTCCTTTTAAATTCAACTTTGGCGCACCAAGTTGTGTGCCTGCAACAAGTTTTGAATCTGCTGGAGCTGTTATTGATTCAGATGCGATTAAAACACTAATGGCAAATCCAGATATTAAATATTTAGCCGAAATGATGAACTATCCAGGTGTTTTGTTTGATGATGATGAAGTCATGAAAAAAATAGCTTGGGCTAAGCATTATAATAAACCTGTAGATGGTCATGCGCCTGGAGTGAGAGGTGAAGATATTACAAAATATATAGCTGCTGGAATTTCTACAGATCATGAATGTTTTACCTATGAAGAAGCTTTAGAAAAACTCCAAAAAGGAATGAAAATTTTGATTCGTGAAGGGAGTGCTGCTAAAAATTTTGAAGCGCTTATAGATTTACTTCCAGAACATTATGAAAACATGATGTTCTGTAGCGACGACAAGCATCCAGATGATTTGATAGTCGATCATATTAATAAGTTGTGTGCTAGAGCAGTTTCTAAAAATATAGATGTTTTTAAAGTATTACAAGCAGCTTGTGTAAATCCTGTAAAACATTACAATTTAGATGTTGGATTATTGCAAGTTGGAGATGATGCAGATTGTATTTTAGTTGAAGATTTAAAGAGTTTTAAAACCCTTCAAACCTATATTAATGGCGAATTAGTTTACGATTTTGGTAAGGTTAATATTAAAAATGTTGCTTTTGAAAATCTTAATAATTTCAATACAGAAAAGAAGTCGATTTCTGATTTCAAGATAGCATCTTCAGCAAAAAAAATCAGAGTTATTGAAGCTTTGGAAGGACAACTCGTCACGAATGAAATTATAGAACAAGCGACAATTTCAGAAGGGAACTTAATTTCAAATGTTGATAATGACATCCTAAAAATGACCGTAGTAAATCGTTATAATAATGATAAACCAGCTATTGCTTTTATAAAGAACTTCGGATTAAAAGAAGGTGCTATCGCGAGTTCTGTTGGTCACGATTCACATAATATTATTGCAGTTGGTGTTTCAGATGAAGCCCTTTGTAAAGCTGTAAATTTAATCATACAAAATAAAGGTGGTATCTGTGCAGTAGGAACTTCCGAAGAAAAAATTGTTCCACTTCCAGTAGCAGGCATAATGAGTGATCAAGACGGTGAAACCATTGGTAAGAACTATGGACATCTGGATCAAATTGCAAAGCGGTTAGGAAGCACGCTTCATGCACCATATATGACCTTATCGTTTATGGCACTTCTTGTTATTCCTTCATTGAAATTAAGTGATAAAGGCTTGTTTAATGGAACTACTTTTAAATTCACCTCATTAGAATTATAATAGATTTTTTATTCTCAACAATTTTCATACATTTATAGAAAATAGTCTATAATGCTTAAAAAAGTTTTTGGGAGTGCAGTATTTGGAGTAGAAGCTACAACCATTACAGTTGAAGTAAATGTGAATAGCGGAATAGGTTATCACTTAGTTGGTCTTCCCGATAATGCCATTAAAGAAAGTAATTATCGTATTGCTGCAGCATTACAGAATAATGGTTATAAAATTCCAGGTAAAAAAATTATTATAAATATGTCTCCTGCAGATTTACGCAAAGAAGGAAGTGCTTACGATCTTACTCTTGCCTTAGGAATTCTTGCGGCGACGAAGCAAATTCAAGCCAATAATTTAGAAGATTTTTTAATTATGGGTGAATTGTCTTTAGACGGAAGTCTTCAGCCTATTAAAGGCGCTTTGCCTATCGCAATTAAAGCCAAAGCAGAAGGTTTTAAAGGGTTTATTCTTCCAAAGCAAAATGCTAAAGAAGCTGCAATCGTTGATGACTTACAAGTCTTTGGAGTTCATAATATTAAAGAGGTTATTAATTATTTTGATAAAGACGAACCTCTAGAGCAAACCATTATTGATACCAAAAAAGAGTTTGAAAAAAACCTTGATTTCCCTGAGTTTGATTTTTCAGATGTGAAAGGCCAAGAGAGTATAAAGCGTTGTATGGAAATTGCTGCAGCTGGTGGACATAATATTATTCTTATTGGACCTCCAGGAGCTGGAAAAACGATGCTGGCTAAACGCTTGCCTAGTATTTTACCTCCAATGACAATTCATGAAGCTTTAGAAACGACTAAAATTCACTCTGTTGTTGGACGCGTTAAAGAAAATATTGGGCTTATGGCTCAACGTCCATTTAGAAGTCCACATCATACCATATCAAATGTCGCCCTAGTAGGAGGCGGAAGTTACCCACAACCAGGCGAAATATCTTTATCGCACAATGGTGTATTATTTCTTGACGAATTGCCAGAATTTAAACGTGAAGTTTTGGAAGTGATGAGACAACCTTTAGAAGATAGAGAAGTTACTATTTCTAGAGCACGATTTACAGTAACTTATCCATCTTCATTTATGTTAGTAGCGAGTATGAATCCTAGTCCTGGAGGGTATTTTAATGACCCAAATGCACCAGTAACATCTTCTCCTGCTGAAATGCAGCGATATTTAAGTAAGATTTCTGGACCTTTGTTAGATCGAATCGATATTCATATAGAAGTCACTCCTGTACCTTTTGATAAGCTTTCAGACGACAGAAAAGGCGAGACATCAGTGGAGATAAGAAAACGAGTCACTAGAGCGAGAGCATTCCAAACACAACGTTTTATGAATTCAGATCGTGTGCATTATAATGCTCAAATGAATACCAAACAAATCCGAAAATATTGTCGGTTAGATAATACTTCAAAAGCATTAATAAAAACAGCAATGGAGCGTTTAAGTCTTTCGGCTAGAGCTTATGATAGAATTTTAAAAGTATCTAGAACCATTGCAGATCTTGATAATCAATTAGATATAAAAGAGAGTCATATTAGTGAAGCCATTCAGTACAGAAGTTTAGATAGAGAGGGTTGGTTGGGTTAATATTTTTCTTACCTTTAAGGAGCTATTAACTTAAATTCTTACTTATGAAAAAATTATTATTACTACTTCTAGGCTTTGCTATAGGATTTTTAGTTGCTTACTACTGTTTTTGTAACCAAAATAACTTAGATAATATGTCAACACCAAAAGGGATTATTAAATGGACTGAAGCAGTTGCTTTAGATGAGGCGTTCAATTCACGCCACCAGTTAATTAGTGACTCCATTGTAAAAAGACCAGACAACCGTTCTTCGTGGTGGTCTTTAGATGATTTAGAAGGCTTTATTAAACATGCAAAAAAACAAGCAGATACTTTAAAATATGACCTTAATGGCTTTAGAATGTATTTAGGAGCTCATGCAGATTCAGGTAAAGAAGTAGGCTATACGACTATATTTATAGTGCCTACAGGAGTACCATCTTTATCTGAAGGTGGACTAGGTGATTTAAAGGTGGGTAATGGAGATATTCCAAAAGCAGATGGATTAAATGGAGGGGATCCAGGTGAGCCACCATCTGTAAATTATCCACAATAGTAAAACTTTGTGAAAGATTTTCTATATAAAAATTATACGCTATTAAATGATAGTGTAATAATAATGGCAGCTATAGCTGCCATTATTAGCTATAAGAAATTTAAAAACACTAATGTTAAGTATTTTATTTATTTTTTAATATATGTAGCATTAGTTGATTTTCTAGGAGGCTATAAATCATTTTTCTCTGAATATGATACTTTAAAAAGGTTTAAAGAAATTATTAAAGGGACTTTTTTTGATAATAATTACTGGTGGTTTACTTTGTTCTGGAATATAGGAAGTGCTTTGTTTTTTTCTTATTATTATTACAAATTGATTGTAAATCATAGGTTTAAGTCGATAATAAAAGTGACTTGTTCACTATTTTTATTGATGTCTTTTGGTTTAATTATTATTGATATAAATAGATTCTCAAATGCGTTCATTAATCCAATTAATATATTTGGAGCTGTACTTATTTTAATGAGCATTTCTTTTTACTTTATTGAAATATTGAAAAGTGATAAAATTCTTGGAATAGTGAAATCAATAAACTTTATTATAAGTGTCGCCATTTTTGTTTGGTGGTTAGTTGTTACTCCATTAATTTTTTATGATATATATTTTTCAAGTTCTGATTTGGAATTTGTACGATTAAGAAGAATGGTTTATCTACTTTCAAATATTTTTATGTATACTACATTTGCAATTGGCTTAATAGTTTTAAAACCAGAATACGATTAGTTTTTTGAATGGTAGAATTTTTAACGAGTAACTTTCATTTTATTGTTTATAGTTTTGAGATTATTGCAGCTTTAGTAGGAATTATTCTACTCCCAAAGTATAAAAACTCCTTCTCGAAATATTTTGTATATTTTTTAACGTATGTCGTTTTTGTTGAAGTGATAGGTTATACTTTAGCCTATTATCGAAATCATGAGTTATTAATTTTTATTAAAAATGCAGGTGTAAGCGGCTCAACTTGGTGGTATACCATTTTTTGGTCCATTGGAAGTATTTTATTCTTCATGTTTTATTATCATGGGGTTTTAAAGTCCCAACGAAATAAAGCAGTTATTAAAGGTATTAGTGCTATGTTTTTTGTTAGTGCTATACTTTATTTAATTATATATTCTAGTCAAGTATCAAGATCGTTTTCCCCTTTTTTACAAATTACAGGCGCATGTGCTTTATTAGTATGCTTGGTAAGCTATTTTACGGAACTCCTACAAAGTAACCTTGTATTAGATTTTAAAAGATTACTTAGCTTTTATATTTCTGTAGCGATATTTACTTGGTGGTTGGTCATCACACCATTAGTGTTTTTTGAAATTTATAATACAACTGATGATTGGGATTATGCCAACCTAAAGCGGTTAATATTTTTATTTACTAATGTATTTATGTATACTTGCTTTACTATTGGTCTCATTGTTTCAAAACCTAAATATGATTAACACAGTTTTAAAAATATTACAAGAACAAGGGCCAGTCTCTACATCAGCCGAGCGTTATTTATTGGTTTACATGATTGGTGTTTTACTCATTGTCTGCTCGTTAATTATTATATTTTTTATTGTTTTTCAGAAAAGAAAAAATCAACTTTTATTAGATAAAATTAAGCAGCAGCAAATATTTGATGAAGAAATCTCTAGAACTCAAACCGAAATTCAAGAACAGACCTTGAAAAACATTGGTTGGGAATTGCACGATAATGTTGGTCAATTATTATCTGTAGCGAGTATGCAATTAAGTATTCTAGGAACTCAAGTGTCTGAAGAGGTTAAAGCGAACATCACTGAAACGACCAATATTGTTAGAGAGAGTTTAAAAGAAGTACGCTCATTATCTAAATCATTAAATAATGAAGTCATTTTAAATATAGGTTTTGAAAAGTCGATTACTAATGAGTTAGATCGATTAAAACGTATGAAGTTTACAAGTGCAGAATTATCAGTTAAAGGAGAGAAAGTTGTTATTTCAGATAAAAAGCATGAAATCATTATGTTTAGAATTCTACAAGAATTTTTCTCCAATTCTGTTAAATATTCTGAGGCAAAAAACTTAAGTGTAAAGTTAGATTACAAAAAAGATTTTTTGATTATTAATGCTAGTGATGATGGAAAAGGCTTTGATGTTGACACTGCAGAATTAGGTTCAGGGCTATTAAATATGAAGAGTAGAGCAGAGCTTATAAAAGCCAAATTTAATTTAAGCTCTAAGCCTAATAAAGGTGTTTTACTGACTCTTGAATATCCACTTAATCAAATAGTTTAATTAGTGCATGCTTCCCAAATGGCATCTTTTGGTAATGGAGCAATTATGTTTAATTCTTTTTTTGAAACTGGATGAGTGAATTGAATTTGTCTTGCATGTAAATGAATACTCGCATCTTTATTACTTCTGTCAAAACCATACTTTAAATCTCCTTTAATTGGACATCCAATTGAAGATAATTGTGAACGTATTTGGTGATGTCTTCCAGTTTCTAGATTAATTTCAAGTAGAAAATAATGATCCAATTTTCTTAGTATCTTATAATGAAGTATAGCTTTTTTACTTTGATCTACTTCTTTTATATAAGCCCTAGATTTATTGTTTTTAGGATTTTTCTTTAACCAATGAATTAAAGTGTCTTCGGTTTTTGGAGGCTCATTTTTTACAACTGCCCAATAGGTTTTGCTAATATTTTTTGAAACAAATAATTTGTTTAACCTCGGTAAAGCTTTACTCGTCTTGGAGAAAATAACTAACCCAGTTGTAGGTCTATCTAATCGATGTACTGTGCCTAAATAGACATTTCCAGGCTTATTGTATTTAATTTTGATATATGCTTTTACAATATCACTTAAAGGTTGATCGCCAGTTTTATCACCTTGAACAATATCACCAGCACGTTTGTTAACGACAATGATATGATTATCTTCATAAATAACTTGAAGATTGCTTTTATGAGAAAGAATTTTTTCGGTCACTAATACTGTTCTTCGTCATTAGGAAAATCTCTGCTTTTTACATCTGTTACATATTGAGAAATGGCACTCGTCATTTCTTCATAAAGATTCATATAGCGACGTAAAAATCTTGGATTAAATTCATGGGTCATACCTATCATATCGTGTAAAACTAAAACTTGTCCATCAACTCCATTTCCAGCACCAATACCTATAACAGGAATACTAACGCTTTCTGCAACTTCTTTGGCCAACTTTGCAGGAATTTTTTCTAAAACTATCGCGAAACAACCTGCTTTTTCTAACATTAACGCATCTTCTTTAAGTTGTTTTGCTTCCTGTTCTTCTTTAGCACGAACAGTATAAGTTCCAAATTTATATATAGACTGTGGGGTTAATCCCAAATGTCCCATAACAGGGATTCCAGCATTTAAAATACGCTTAATAGATTCTTTAACTTCTTTGCCACCTTCCATTTTCACGGCATGACCACCAGACTCTTTCATAATTCTAATGGCAGAGCGTAGAGCTTCTTTAGGATCACTTTGATAACTTCCAAAAGGTAAATCTACAACCACTAGAGCACGATCTATAGCTCTAACTACAGACGAAGCGTGATAAATCATTTGGTCTAAAGTAATAGGTAATGTTGTTTCATGACCAGCCATAACATTACTTGCAGAATCACCAACCAGAATAACGTCAATTCCTGCACCATCAACAATCTTAGCCATAGTATAATCATAGGCTGTTAACATAGATATTTTTTCTCCATTAGATTTCATATCTACTAGAGTTTTTACAGTTATTCTTTTGTATTCTTTTTTTGCTACAGACATCTTTTAGGTATAATTTGATAGGATGTAAAAGTAATAAATTAAGTATACATAATGTTAAACTTTTCTTTAATGCTATTAAAATTGAGGGTTTGTAATTTATTTTAGCTAAAAACTAAACAATTATGACACGTGTAATACTATTTTTTGTAATGCTGGCAACTGGAACCATAGTTGCACAAGAGAATGCCCATGATGATGTGAGAAAAACTATTGAAACCTTTTTTGAAGGTTTCCATAAAGGTGATACTACTTTAATGAAATCTGTAATGATGAATAAATTTACTGCCCAGACTGCATTTAAGGATAAGGAAGGTAAAGATGTATTGGTTACTGAAGAATCTTCAAAATTAATTAACGCTATAGCAAATAGACCAGCTGACCAGAAATGGGATGAACGTTTATTAGATTTTAAAATTCGAGTAGATGGTAATATGGCAAATGCTTGGACACCTTATGAATTTTGGTTTAATGATAATTTCAGCCATTGTGGTGTAAATTCATTTCAACTATTTAACGATAATGGACAATGGAAGATTATTTACTTAATAGACACAAGAAGACGAGAGGGCTGTCAGGAGTAACAGATTATTAAAATTTGCTTTTTGTAGAAATTAGCTTCATATTTGAATGACTAATTTTTAAACTCACCTTATTTTGAAAAGAATTATTATAACTCTGTTAATGCTTTTTTGCATTGCTTTAAATGCTCAAGAAAGTGTAGAAGAAGAAGTTGTTGAAGCCTACAAAAATCCAATTAAAA
The DNA here is from genome assembly GCF_042686125.1 of Lacinutrix iliipiscaria. Taxonomy (NCBI): domain Bacteria; kingdom Pseudomonadati; phylum Bacteroidota; class Flavobacteriia; order Flavobacteriales; family Flavobacteriaceae; genus Lacinutrix; species Lacinutrix iliipiscaria. The sequence continues at coordinate 371,897 of NZ_JBHUOV010000002.1, read as the reverse complement.
TTGGACTTAAAGGAGGGTTAAGCTTGCCTTCTTTATCAGATAATTCAGATAATATATATACTCAAGATTTTAAATCTTATGTGTCTTTTGAAACAGGACTGTTTGCCGAATACGGATTTAGTGATTTGTTGTCATTACAAGTTGAGCTAAATTACACGGTAAAAGGCGGTGAGCGAACTGGAAGCCAGCCTATTCCTGCCGCTCAATTAGAAGGGCAATTGCCTCCAGATATAGCACTTCCATCAGGAACAGTTCTTTATGCTGAGTTTAATAATAAGAGTGCATTAGAATATATTGAAATACCAATTTTAGCTAAATTTACTTTTGGTGAAGACTGGAAGTTCTTTGGAAATATAGGTCCTTATGCAGGTTTTTTAGTTGGCGCAACTCAAAAGACTAGTGGCACTTCTAACATCTCTGCCGATATTCCAGGAGTTGGTTTCTTACCAAACCTCTTACCAGATGAAGTCTCTTTTAATGCTGAAACAGATGTGAGTGATAGTATAAAGAACTTTAATTTCGGGGGAATTGCAGGAATTGGTGTTATAAAAACAGTTAGTAGTCACTCAGAAATCCTTTTTGAAGTTAGAGGTACTTACGGTTTTATTCCAGTTCAAGAAGATGAAACTTTTGGAGAAAGTCGAATAGGTAGTGTTGTCTTTTCTTTAGGATATGCTTATAAACTATAATCTTGTTAAGATTAACAATCTGACATATTAACACCAACAGCTAAACCACCTTCACTGGTTTCTTTGTATTTTGAATTCATATCTTTTGCTGTTTCCCACATAGTCGCTACCACTTTGTCTAGAGGAACCTTAACATTTTCAGGATCTGTATCTAAAGCTAATTCTGCGGCATTAATGGCCTTAATAGCTCCCATAGCATTACGCTCTATACATGGTATTTGTACTAAGCCTCCAATAGGATCGCATGTCAGCCCTAAATGATGCTCCATAGCAATTTCAGCAGCAACTAAGACTTGTTCTGGAGTACCACCAAGCAATTCGGTTAAGGCTCCAGCAGCCATTGCAGATGACACACCAATTTCTGCTTGACAGCCTCCCATTGCAGCAGAGATAGTTGCACCTTTCTTGAAAATGCTTCCTATTTCTCCAGCAACTAACAAGAATTTTTTAATGTCTTCAAAATTACCATCATGGTTTTCAATAACCAGATAATACATCAATACAGCAGGGATAACACCAGCACTTCCATTAGTAGGTGCAGTAACAACACGTCCTAATGAAGCATTAACTTCATTTACTGCTAAAGCAAAACAGCTTACCCATTTTATAATTTGACGAAACTTGACTTCGGTATTTCTAATAGAATAAATCCATTCCACAGGATTGGTGTATGCTGTATTTCCTTTAAGGTTTTGATTCATATCAAAAGCACGCCTCCTTACATTCAATCCACCTGGAAGATTTCCTTCTGTATGACAACCTATATACATGCATTCTAACATAGTATCCCAGATACGTTGTAATTCTTTGTCAATATCTTCTTCAGAACGAATTGATTTTTCATTTTCTAAAACGACTTGCGAAATAGGTAAATTTAAATCTTTACAAAACTGTAAAAGCTCTGTGCCTTTATCGATTGGATAAGGAAAAGAACATTTGATTTCAAAATTTCGTTTAGAATTTTTTCGTTCTTCTTTAACTACAAATCCACCACCAATAGAGTAGAAGGTCGATTTTTTGCGTTTATCCTTAATAAGGGCAGTAAATGTTATGCCATTTGAATGAAAGGGTAAAAATTTGCGATTAAAAATGATTTGAGTTTCAGGATTAAAATCAAGTGATTTTTCATTATTAAACGCAATAATATTTGATTTTTTTATAGTTGAAATAATTTCAGAAATGGCTTCGGTTGGAATTGTTTCTGGGTCGCAACCACTTAAACCTAACATCACAGCATAATCTGTAGCATGTCCTTTTCCAGTTAATGATAATGATCCGTAAAGATCAATATGGATTGATTCAACATTATTAAAAGTGTTCTGGTCTTTAAGTTCTTGAATCCAGCGTTCTGCAGCTCTCCAAGGGCCTAGTGTATGAGAACTAGAAGGTCCAATCCCAATTTTAAGCATATCAAAAACAGAAATACATTCCATAAAATATTAGCATTAATGCAAAACAAATATAAGTTTTTGCAGTATATGAAAGCAGAATTTAAATTAAAGTTTTTTTAAGTTTCTGACAGCTTGTCAGTTTCACGGTGTTGGCATAATCATTGACTTATACAACTCGAATAAAAAAATAAAATTTCAACACAATAAAATATAATTATGAGTAAGATTATTGGAATCGATTTAGGAACAACAAATTCATGTGTCTCTGTAATGGAAGGTAATGAGCCTGTTGTTATCCCAAACGCAGAAGGTAAACGTACAACGCCATCTGTTATTGCTTTTGTAGAAGGAGGAGAAATTAAAGTTGGTGACCCAGCAAAACGTCAAGCAGTAACAAATCCAACAAAAACAGTTTATTCTATTAAGCGTTTTATGGGAAACAAATATTCTGAATCTAAAAAGGAAGCAGAGCGTGTACCATATAAAGTAGTAAAAGGAGATAATGACACACCTCGTGTAGATATTGATGGGCGTTTATATACACCTCAAGAATTATCTGCGATGGTGCTTCAAAAAATGAAAAAAACAGCTGAAGATTATCTTGGACAAGATGTAAGTGAAGCTGTAATTACTGTTCCTGCATATTTTAACGATGCACAACGCCAAGCAACTAAAGAAGCTGGTGAAATTGCAGGCTTAAAAGTCCGTCGTATTATTAATGAGCCAACTGCTGCGGCATTAGCTTATGGTATGGACAAAAAAGGAACAGACCAAAAAATAGTGGTTTTTGATTTTGGAGGAGGTACACATGATGTGTCTATTCTTGAATTAGGTGATGGTGTATTTGAAGTATTATCTACAGATGGTGATACACACTTAGGTGGAGATGATGTTGATCAAAAAATTATTGATTGGTTAGCTGATGAATTTAATGCTGAAGAAAGTATAGACTTACGTAATGATCCTATGGCTTTACAGCGTTTAAAAGAAGCTGCAGAAAAAGCAAAAATTGAATTGTCATCTTCTGCACAAACTGAGGTTAATTTACCTTATGTAACAGCAACTGCTAGTGGACCAAAGCACTTAGTACGTACTTTAACACGTTCTAAATTTGAGCAGTTAATAGACGATTTAATTAAGCGCACAATAGAACCTTGTGAATCTGCATTAAAAGCCGCAGGTTTGTCAAAGAGTGATATTGATGAAATTATCTTAGTTGGTGGTTCTACGCGTATTCCTGCAGTACAAACTGCTGTAGAGAAGTTCTTCGGAAAAGCTCCAAGTAAAGGAGTAAATCCTGATGAGGTTGTCTCTTTAGGAGCTGGTATTCAAGGAGGTGTATTAACTGGTGATGTAAAAGATGTCCTTTTATTAGATGTAACGCCTTTATCTCTTGGTATTGAAACTATGGGGAATGTGATGACGAAGTTGATTGAAGCTAATACAACAATACCTACTAAAAAATCTCAAGTGTTTTCAACAGCAGCAGATAATCAACCTTCAGTAGAAATTCACGTCCTACAAGGTGAACGTGCTATGGCTGCGGACAATAAAACGATTGGACGTTTTCATTTAGATGGTATTCCACCAGCTAGACGTGGAACACCGCAAATTGAAGTAACTTTCGATATTGATGCCAATGGTATCATTAAAGTTTCGGCAACAGATAAAGCCACAAATAAAACTCAAGATATTCGTATTGAAGCATCTTCTGGTTTGACAGAGGAAGAAATTCAAAAAATGAAAGCTGATGCTGAAGCTAACGCTGAAGCAGATGCAAAAGCAAAAGAAACAGCTGATAAATTAAATAGCGCTGATGCCATGATTTTTCAAACTGAAAGTCAGTTAAAAGAATTTGGTGATAAATTATCTGATGATAAAAAACAGCCTATTGAAGAAGCTCTTGAAGAATTAAAGAAAGCTTATGAAACTAAAGATGTTGCTGTTATTGAACCAGCTTTAGAAAAAATAAATGAAGCTTGGAAAGTAGCCTCTGAAGAAATGTACAAAGCACAAGCTGAAGCGCAGCAAGGTGGAGCAGAAGCTGGACCTGATGCTAGTCAGAATGGACAAGAAGAAGGTAGCGATGTCGAAGATGTCGATTTTGAAGAAGTGAAATAATTTGATTCATACAAAGTATAAATCTAAAATGTTTAAAAACGCAATCATTAATTTGGTTGCGTTTTTTTAATAACTCACAATAAACTATGCATGCATAATATATTTTGTAGTATATTTGTTAAAATTATTTCTTAAAATATGCAAACTCAACTCACGCAACTTTTAAATATTAAATATCCTATTATACAAGCACCAATGTTTTTAGTATCTAATACAGCAATGGTTATTGAAGCTATGAAAGGTGGAATAGCAGGCTGTATTCCTGCCTTAAATTATCGTACTCTTGATGAACTAAGAGCGGCAATTAAAGAATTAAAAGCAGCTAAAGTCGAAGGTGGCTCTTTTGGTTTTAATTTGATTGTAAATAAATCTAACCTTAAGTATAAAGAGCAATTGCGTGTGTTATGTGAAGAAGGCTGTGATTTTATTATTACCTCTTTAGGTAGTCCAGAAGAAACGATTAATCAAGCCCATGCTGTGGGTATAAAAGTGTTTTGTGATGTCGTCGATTTAAAGTTTGCACAGAAAGTGGAAAGCTTAGGTGCTGATGCTGCAATTGCTGTTAATAACGAGGCTGGAGGACATCGTGGTAATATGACACCTGAAAAATTAATTACTCATTTAAAAGATAATATTTCTATTCCTGTAATTTCTGCTGGAGGTGTTGGTTGTAAAGCAGATATTGATAAAATGCTAAGTTATGGTGCTGAAGGTGTTTCGGTAGGAAGTCCTTTTATCGCTTCTGTTGAAGCTGGAGTTACAGATGAGTATAAGCAAGCTTGTGTAGATTATGGTGCTGATGATATTGTTATGACTGAACGTATTTCTGGTACTCCTTGTACTGTAATTAATACACCATATGTCCAAAAAATTGGCACAAAACAAACTTGGTTGGAGTCGGTTTTAAATAAAAACAAGAGGCTTAAAAAATGGGTTAAAATGATTCGTTTTACAATTGGTATGAATGCTGCAACTAAGGCAGCGACTCAAGTTACATACAAAACTGTTTGGGTTGCTGGACCTAGCATTGAGTTTACTAAAGCCATCTTGCCAACTAAAGAAATCATTAAAAAGTTAACGGTTTAAAAGCCCTCTAATCTATCTTTTCTATCTTTTCTTTCTTTGCTGAAGATTTTGTTAAAGGAGTTGTTAAAGGAAGAATCCAATCTGCTTTCCAAACAGGATAGGGTTCTGCTGCAATATCTATATCAGGATTTGTAAGTTGTTGTGGAGGTCTAGCATTTAGCGAAGATTCAATATCAGCATAAACAGATACATCTTGTCCTTTCTGTTTGTATTCTTCTTTTATTTTTTGAGCAAATTGCCATATCATTGGTGGTCTGTTAATTACTTTTCTAGATTGAAAATAGGGCATAAGTTGTTCAACATTAATAATATCCATGAGCTCTCCGTCTTTATTCTTTACATAAAACAAGCCCATTGCTCTTTTTGTTCTTAGTTTCATATGCCAAGCATACTTATGACCTTCTTCGGTCCAACTTGCATTTCCTGGAATGAGAAAATGACGTAAAGGCATAAAAACCATGATAAATACCCAGAGACCTAATCCGAAAGTAATTAACTTTTGCTTTTTATTTAAAGGGTTGTCATTAAGCTTTAAAACTTTATTTTGAATCCAGATCTCTTTTCTAAATAATTTATTAATCCATTGTCTCGGCCAATCTGGATCAAAAAACAGCGTACTAGCTGCAATCATAAACCAAGGGAAAATACCAATATTAAACAGCCTAGCGTTCATGAGATGAAATGTTGTGCCAATTAAGAAAGCCCAAATTCTTGTTCGTTTAATAATTAGAAAAGGAACTATAAATAAATCGATGATTAAACCTGAATATGCCATGATTAAAACCATCCAATATTCAGTGAAATATTTTCCAATTATTGGGAAATCGGTTATCCTGGAAAGCCAAGTTCCTAAAGGTTCTCCAACTAACCAATCTGAATTAATTTTTGCGACACCTCCAAAGAAAAATGGTACAGCAATCATAAATCGTAATAGCCATAAATGCCAATTGGAAACATAAGATTTTCGCATTTTCCGAAATAATAAAGCATCTATTGAAAAACTTCTACTTGCAGGAATAAACATCATGACAAAGCTTAGTAGCGCTACTAGATAAAAGTGATTAAGATAGCGTGTTTGTTCTAGCAAGAACATATAAGTAAAACTTAAAAAGAACAGGACAATACTTATTCTATAAAACAAACCTATGATAATAAAAACGGACAATAAGCCCATTAAATAAAATAGGTAATACATACCATCACCTTCTAAGGGTTCTAAAGATAAAAAAGGCCAATGTGGAAAATGATATTTCGGTTTAATCCAATAGGTATAAATCCAATTTTTATCAAAATATCGCCATACTTCCCATAACATAATTGCACCAAAGAAAATCCTAAAAACGATGATGCTTGCAATGTCAACTTCATCAAATAAGTGTCTTAATTTATGCTTTAGCTTTTGCATTAGTATGGTTGTTTAATTTTTGGTTGAACGAAAAATACAAAAATATTTTTTAGCTATTAAATCTGTTGGTCTTAATACTTGGCCATTCTTCTTTCAAAATACCATAACAGCAGGTGCTGCGTTTAAAACCATCTAGCATTAGTGTATCCTTACGCAGAATGCCTTCTAGTTTAGCGCCAAGCTTTTCAACAGCTTTTCTTGATTTTATATTTCGCTCATCTACACGAAATTCCACCTTGTCAAATTCTAAAGTTTCAAAAGCATATTGAAGCATTAAAAATTTCATTTGTTTATTTAAACCGGAGCCTTGAAATTCAGATCCAATCCATGTCCATCCAATGTGTAACACTTTATTCTTCCAATTAATAAGCGCAAAACGAGTACTTCCAGCATAAGCCTTTTTTTTCTTGTCATAAATGATAAAAGGAATAGCAGTTTTATTATAATACCGATTAACTGCACACTCAACATACTCTTTCAGTTTTTCAGGAGGAGAAATTGCGCTTGGAGAATAAAATACTAAATCTTTTTCTTCAGCAATTTTTGAAAGATGAGTATAATTGCTTAAATCTAAAAGAGAGAGTTTTACATATTCATTTTCAAGATGAGGTATATTCATTTATACTAATAAATTTATTAATTCTACATTAACGATATGTTTGCCTTCAAAAGGAATGATTTGTAAAGTCTGATCAAACAATTCTTGAGCTCTTAATGTTTCAGAGGCTATGCGTTCTTCAGTTAGGTATTCATCTTGAGTGCCATAAATCATTTTAACTTTTGCCTTTAAAAAGCTGAAATCTTTTGGCTTTAATTCTTTAGGAATGCCACCAGAATGTAATATCAATTGCGAGCACTGTAACTTTCGTTTTGCAACATAGCGCATGGCCACACTAACGCCTTGCGAATATCCTAAAACAATGAGGTTAGAGGAACTTGGGATTTTTTCAGCTTCAAAAATAGCATCAAAATTACGCATCACGTTTTCAGTCTCTTTAAGCGTATTTTCTTTTGTAAGCCAACTCGCACCAACATGCTTAAATTTAGGAGGAATATAATATTTGCTCTGCGCTTGAGGCGCAATAATATAGTTTTCGTTTGGAGGCAAGCCTTCAAAATATTTTAAAAAATAACGACTTAAATAACCCATTCCATGGCAAACAAACCAAATATTTTTAGTCGAATGCGTTAAGCTATTTAATGTTGTATAACTATTTGTAGTTGTATATGATATTTCTTTGTCTTCTAAATTCATTTTGTATTTTTACAATCCGACTTTAAAAATACAGTTTTATATGAACTTATCTAAATCTGAAATGCTTGCCAAAGCAAATGAAATTAGTAAAGGCACTTTATTAGAAACGCTTGGCATTGAAATTATAGATTATGGTGAAGATTTTCTGGTAGCTAGAATGGCTGTAACTCCTAGGTTACATCAACCAGATGGTGTATTACATGGTGGTGCTACTGCAGCATTGGCAGAAAGCGTAGGTAGTTTTGCAGCGCATTTGTTTTTAGATATAGAAAATAAGTTTGTGCGTGGTATAGAGATTACAGCGAACCATTTAAAAGCTGTTACTGATGGTTACGTATATGCCAAAGCTACCTTTATACATAAAGGGCGAACCACTCAATTATTTGATATTAGAGTTACAGACGATCACGATAACCTAGTCTCTGTTTGTCGTTTATCAACCATATCGTTATCTAAACCGACCTAATGACTTCAGGAGATTTTTTTGAAAGCCTTCAGCAGCATTTTAATAAAACACTTCCATTAGTTGTTTATAGAAAACCAAATAGTAAGGAAGTTAAAGCATTGCTTCAGGATAATGAAACTATTCATTATGTAAATGATTTTTCTGAAAGTGGTTTTGTATACTCTCCATTTGATGCTCTTGAGAAATCAATCGTAATGCCTTTAAATGCTTCGGAAGAAATTAAGACAGATTTTATTTTGTCGAGGACAACTGAAACATCACACCAAGCGACGAAATACTCAGATGCAGAAAAAGCAGCGCATATTCATTTGGTTCAACAAGGTATTGAAGCGATAAATCATAAAGATTTACAAAAAGTAGTTTTATCAAGATGTGAAACAGTAAACCTTTCCGATAGCCATCCTATAGAAATTTTTAAACGATTGATGAATGCCTATCCTAATGCTTTTGTGTATTGTTGGTGTCATCCAAAAATCGGATTATGGTTAGGCGCAACACCAGAAACTTTGCTTAAAGTAGATGGGAATCAGTTTTCAACAATGGCATTGGCTGGAACACAAAAATATGAAGACACTTTAGAGGTGATTTGGAAGACTAAGGAAAAGGAAGAACAGCAGCTCGTTACAGATTTTATAACGAATAGTTTGAAGAACTTAGTTCATCCTTTAAATGTTTCAGAACCAATGACTTTAAAAGCTGGGAGCTTACTACATATAAAAACATCAATTTCTGGAATTTTAAAAACGTCATTAAAATCTGTTATAAAAAAAATACATCCAACTCCAGCTGTTTGTGGTTTCCCAAAGGCACATGCAAAACAATTCATTTTAAAGCATGAAAATTATAACAGAGAGTATTACACAGGATTTTTAGGAGAACTCAATTTGCAACTCAAACAAACACGAAATACGAATCGTCGAAATGTGGAAAATAACGCTTATGCTACTATAAGAACCTGTTCTCATTTGTTTGTGAATTTACGCTGTATGCAATTAAAAAAACAACAAGCTTTAATCTATGTTGGAGGCGGAATAACAAAAGATTCTATAGCTGAAAATGAATGGCATGAAACGGTGAATAAAACTCAAACTATGAAGCGCGTTTTAGATTAAAATATAATTCTGTTTTGTATCTTTGAATGCAGATGAAATACCCAAAAATTCCTTTAGCGCAAACCGTTATTCAGCTTTGTAAAGCGAAACACATTGAGCATATTATCATTTCTCCAGGAAGTAGAAATGCACCTTTAACTATTGGTTTTACTCACGATGATTTTTTTACATGTTATAGTATTGTTGATGAACGCTGTGCTGCTTTTTTTGCATTAGGAATTGCTCAAAAAACACAAAAACCAACAGCTGTTGTTTGCACTTCTGGAAGTGCCTTGTTAAATTATTATCCAGCTATTGCTGAAGCATTTTATAGCGATATACCTTTGGTGGTTCTATCAGCAGATAGACCTAAGCATTTATTAGGTATAGGTGACGGACAAACCATCAACCAGGAACAGGTTTATAAAAACCACATATTATATTCAGCAAATTTAAAACAGGATTTAAAAGAAGGCCAAAGCTTTTTACAAGATGATGAATTACCAATCTTTAAAAACATAGAAAATAAATTAGAGAAATTTTTAGGTCTTCAGCAAAATCGGCAAGAGCAAAATGAGAATGAAATAAATGAAGCCCTTAATATTGCTATTCATAAAAAAGGGCCAGTACATATTAATATCCCATTTGACGAACCTTTATATGAAACCATTGATGTTTTAACTGTTAAGCCTAAGGCTATTGAAGTTACGATAAAACCCAAAAAAATTGAAGAATTACTATTAAAAGACTTAATTGAAGACTGGTATCATGCGACGAAAAAGATGATTATTGTTGGTGTGAATTCGCCAAATGCTATTGAGCAAAAATGGCTAAATGAACTTGCAGAGGATAAAAGTGTGGTTGTATTTACAGAAACCACTTCTAATTTACATCATCCTAATTTTTTTCCTAGTATTGATAAGATAATTGCGCCTTTAAACGATGATGAGTTTAAAGCCTTACAGCCTGATTTATTATTAACTTTTGGAGGATTAATAGTCTCTAAGAAAATCAAAGCTTTTTTACGTCAGTATAAACCTAAACATCATTGGCATGTTGATTTGCAAAAAGCAAATGACACTTTTTTTTGTTTAGAACATCATATAAAAACTACACCAAATCAGTTTTTTTCTGAATTTTTCCCAGAAGTTACTCACCTTACAAAAAGTAATTATTTTGAAACTTGGTCTTCGGTTAAAAAGATAAGAAAGAAGAAGCATATTGACTATTTAGAGCATATTTCGTTTTCAGATTTAAAAGCCTTTCAAAATGTTTTTAAACATATTCCTGATAATAGTATATTACATTTAGGTAATAGCTCAACAGTGCGTTATGCGCAACTTTTTAACATCAATAAAACCTTAGAGGTTTTTTGTAATCGAGGAACAAGTGGCATTGATGGTAGTACAAGTACAGCTATTGGTTGTGCTGTGTCTTCTGAAAAACAAACTGTTCTCGTTACAGGCGACTTAAGTTTTTTTTATGATAGTAATGCCTTGTGGAATAACTACATTCCGAATAATTTTAGAATAATTATTATCAATAATCAAGGTGGTGGAATTTTTAGAATTCTTCCTGGACATAAAAACTCTGAAAATTTCGATACTTTTTTTGAAACCAAGCATCAGCTTTCAGCCAAGTCATTAAGTGATATGTATGGCTTTGATTATGTTGCTGCCACAAAAGAAGATGATCTTAAAATAACCCTTTCTACATTTTTTAATAGCGATGAAAAACCTAAAATATTAGAAATTTTTACTCCAAGAGTTGATAATGACTCTATACTACTTAATTATTTTAAAGCTTTAGTGTAGTTTTCGTCGAATAAATACGTGCTTTGTCGATACTTTTAAGTGTTTAATATTTAATTCATATTTAAAGATTTCTAATTAAGTATCTTTATAAATAGATTTTTAAATTATAATAATAAAATAGTACCATGAGTAAAAGAGATGAATTAATCGCAAAATACGCTGCAGATTTAAAGGATAAATGTGGCGTAAATCCTGATATGGATTTATTAACCAAAGTAACTATTGGTTGTGGACCATCAATTTATAACGCAGATGCTGCTACAGTTTCTGGAAGTGATGCTTCAGAATTAGCTACAGTAAAAAACAATTTTTTAATCAAGAAATTAGGATTAAAAGATAGCGCAGATTTAGATAAAGCAATAGATGCTGTAATGGATAAATACGGACGTTCAAATAGAAATAAATATAGAGCAGTTGTATATTATTTATTAACGAAGCATTTCAAAAAAGAATCTGCATATTAAAATTAGTTCTTTTATAAAATTTATTAAAGCGTTACAATTTGTAACGCTTTTTTTATAGTTATCTTTGCAGCATGATACATATAGGCGAATACAATACTTTAACTATTTTAAGAGAAACAGATCCAGGGTTATTCTTAAGTGATGAAGAAGATAATGAGGTCTTACTTCCTAATCGATACGTTCCAGAATCATTTAAAATTTGGGATAAACTTGAAGTTTTTGTGTATTTAGATAACGAAGAACGTCTCGTAGCTGTAACCGATAAACCTTATATAAAAAAGAACGAATTTGCGCTGTTACGCTGTAATGAAGTGACTAATATTGGTGCTTTTTTAGATTGGGGAATGGTGAAGGAATTATTTTGTCCGTTTAAAGAACAAGCCTTTAAGATGAAAAAAGGAGGCTGGTATTTAGTATATTGTTATTTAGATGAAGAGAGCAATAGACTAGTTGCTTCTAGTAAAACAAATCAGTTTTTAGACAATAAAACACTAACGGTTAATCAATTTGATGAGGTTGATTTAATAGCTTCTCACCCTAGTGATATTGGCTGGAATGTAATCGTGAATAAAGTGCATCTTGGACTTATATATAACGATAATATTTTTCAAGATATTAGCGTAGGTGATAAGTTAAAAGGAATTGTGAAAAAAGTGCGTCCTGGTAATAAATTAGATATTACTTTAGGGCAAATAGGTTATAGAAATATCGAGCCTAATGCAGAGAAAATCATGCATCACCTTCATGATAATGATAGCTTTTTAAACTTAACAGATAAATCTGACCCAGAAAAGATTAAAGACATTCTTCAAATGAGTAAGAAAAGCTTCAAGAAAGCCGTTGGTTCTTTATATAAGCAAAAGCTTATTGAAATTAAAGAGGATGGTATTTATTTAGTTTAAAAAAGTTTAAATTGTAAGGCTTTCGGAATAGCATCCTTATGCACCATAATTGAGATGGTTTTTAGTTTTGCATAAGCCTCACTCATATAAATATAACCACCATTAGCAACACGACTCGAGTCTTTTCCCCAAGAATTTTTAACTTTATAATAGGTTGTTCCGTTTTGATCTTTAAGTAGTCCAGTAATATGCATTAAATGATCATCAGTTGTGTTATAATTTTCAAACTCTTGTTGTCTAAACTCAGCAGTAATCTCTTTTTCAGGACTTACATTCAGTAAGGCATCAGTAGAATCATTTAAAGGAATCACAGCAATACCATGTTTTGATGAGAACGTTTTTTCGCTTACATCACAATCCAATTCAATGCTGAATCCATTATGTAATGCATGATTCATAATTTCAATTAAATCATCTAAAGGCACATTATAAAAATCACCATTAGAAAAGTTATCAGGAATGTTTAAAACAAAATTGGTATAAAAAGGCTGATGTGTAAAAGAGGTAATTGTAACGTAGTCCTTTGGATTAATGGTAGTCATTTCTAAAAAGGATTGAGGCGTATACTCGATACCTTCATAATTAAACGAAGTTACGTTTGGACCTAAGTAATAATCCAAGACATGGTTTACATCATTTTTCCAATTTGAGGTGTAGGCATTAGTATCCTTTAAATAGGTTGTAAGAATGTTTTTTAAAGAATCAGCCATTTTAGAATGGTTATGTTTTTCTTCACCTTCTTTTAAACCAGAATACACATAATTAGGAACAATGCCATGTGTTGCAATGCTATTAGTAACATCATGCGCTAATCCTCCTTCACTAAATTGTGCTTTGCCTTGGCGCATTACATAAGTCCAAGCTTTTTTAAAATAAGTATGTCTTACTGTATACATTTCTGAAAGATCAATTTGTTTACCAGTAAGTCTCATGATTTCACTTTCTAGAAAGGATGATGTCGAAAAACTCCAACATGTTCCAGTATTTCCTTGGCTAATAACATTAGTGGCCTCTAAATCTACAGTAGTTTTAAATTCATAAGATTGAGAGAAACCAAGCCATGTCGTAAAAAGTAAAACGAAGAGTGTTATATTATTTTTCATCGGAATAGGATGCTTTTATTTAAAATAATTTATTTTTGACTAAAATAGTAAAAATGAATAAAGCAAATTGGAAAACTGCTAAAGAATATAAAGATATCACTTATAAAAAGTGTGATGGTGTCGCAAGAATAGCTTTCAACAGACCTAATGTAAGAAATGCTTTTAGACCTCAAACGACTAAAGAATTGTATGATGCATTTTACGATGCTGGTGAAGATACGAGTATAGGTGTTGTTTTATTATCTGCTGAAGGTCCTTCAACTAAAGACGGTATTTGGAGTTTCTGCTCTGGAGGCGACCAAAAAGCAAGAGGCCATCAAGGATATGTAGGTGAAGATGGTTATCATCGTTTAAATATTTTAGAAGTTCAGCGTTTAATTCGCTTTATGCCAAAAGCCGTCATTGCTGTGGTTCCAGGTTGGGCTGTTGGTGGAGGACATAGTTTACATGTGGTTTGTGATTTAACGCTTGCTAGTCAAGAACATGCTATTTTTAAACAAACCGATGCAGACGTTACAAGTTTTGATGGTGGGTATGGTTCAGCGTATTTGGCAAAAATGGTCGGACAAAAAAAAGCACGTGAAATCTTTTTCCTTGGAAGAAATTATTCTGCACAAGAAGCTTTTGAAATGGGTATGGTAAATAAAGTTGTTCCTCATGAAGCTTTGGAGTCAACTGCCTATGAATGGGCTCAAGAAATATTAGCTAAATCACCAACGTCAATAAAAATGCTAAAGTTTGCGATGAATTTAACTGATGATGGCATGGTGGGTCAACAGGTTTTTGCAGGTGAAGCAACGCGTTTAGCTTATATGACTGATGAGGCTAAAGAAGGACGAGATGCTTTCCTTGAAAAACGCAAACCTAATTTTCCTAAAAAATGGATTCCTTAATTTATGGCTGATTTAAAACATTGGATTGCAGCTGCACGATTAAGAACATTACCACTTTCTATTTCTGGAATCATAGTGGCATCTAGCTTTGCAGAATATAATGGGTTTTTTAATTGGCAAATATTTATTTTGGCCATTTTTACAACCTTAAGTTTTCAAATACTATCTAATTTTGCTAATGATTATGGTGATGGTGTAAAAGGTACAGATAATGAAGATCGGATAGGTCCTAAACGAGCCTTGCAAAGTGGTAAAATTTCTGCAGAAGATATGCTAGAAGTTATAAAAATAAATATTCTTGTTTGTATTATTCTTGCTTTTGCTCTCATCTTCTCTGCATTCGGAGTCAAGTATTTTGCACACACATTTATTTTCTTCATATTAGGAATGGGTGCTATTTATGCCGCTATTAGGTATACTATGGGTCATAATGCTTATGGCTATAAAGGATTAGGTGATATTTTTGTGTTTATCTTTTTTGGAGTGGTTAGTGTTATTGGTTGTTATGTTCTTTATAGTAAGCAAATAGATCATGTTGTATTTTTACCGGCTTGTGTCTTAGGATTGTTAAGTGCTGGAGTACTTAACCTTAATAATATGCGAGATATTAATTCAGATAGAAATGCCAATAAGAACACTTTAGTAGTTAAGCTCGGCCGTAAAAAAGCAAAATGGTATCACTATTTCCTTATTGTTTCTGCTATTATTATTGCTTCTCTTTTTGGTATTCTGTATTATACTAAGCCTTTAAACTTAATATTCTTTGTCGCCTTTATTCCTTTAGTCATTCATCTGGTAAAAGTGGCCAAAACTAAAAATCCAGCAGATCTCGACCCAGAACTTAAAAAATTAGCCTTAACTACGTTTCTTCTTGCTGTGCTTTTAGGAATAGGGTATTTATTGTAATCTATTTCTTATAAAAAAGACGATATTTTTTTATTTATTAGAATTAAGCCTTTGTAAATCAATTATTTATGCTTATATTTAATGAGTTGATAAATATTATCAACTTTGAAAGCTAAGGTATTAGCTTCAATTTTGGGGACTGAAAAACTCAGACAAATTCTACAATATGTCTGAGTTTTTTTTGTAATTTCCTGTTTTAATTTTAAGCTTATGAAAATTACTTTTTATGGCCATGCTAGCTTAGGTATTGAATTTGAAGATGTACATATTTTAGTTGACCCATTTATTACGGCAAATCCTAATGCATCACACATTAATATAGAAACCCTTAAAGCTGATTATATTCTACTCACTCATGCACACCAAGATCATATCCTTGATGTTGAAGCTATTGCAAAACGAACAGATGCTGTGATAATTTCTAATTATGAAATTGTGACTCATTTTCAAAAGTTAGGATTAGAAGGTCATCCTATGAACCATGGAGGTTCTTGGGAGTTTGAATTCGGTATGGTGAAATATGTTAATGCTATTCATACATCTTCGTTTCCTGATGGTAGCTATGGCGGACAACCAGGTGGTTTTGTTATTGAAGGTGAACATAAAAATATATATATCGCAGGAGATACGGCTTTGACTTTTGATATGAAACTAATCCCACTTTACACAACACTAGACTTAGCAATTCTTCCTATTGGTGATAATTTTACAATGGGTATCGACGATGCTATTCTGGCAAGTGATTTTGTAGAATGTGATAAAGTATTAGGTTACCACTATGATACTTTTGGTTATATTGAAATTGACCAAGAAGTTGCAAAACGTAAATTTTTTGATAGAAATAAAGACTTGATGTTATTAGAAATAGGAGAGAGTTTAGAGTTGTAAGGTATTAAGAACAAAAAACTACCTCACCTTACTTCGCAATACAAGTTTGTGTAGCAGTTTGGGAGATAAACGCTTCACATAAACGCCGAATTTTTCAAACTTACCAATATAAGCTTCAAATTTTTCTTTCTTAATGGCTTTAATCATTCGTTTTACAAAGACTTCGACATCTAATCCGTTTTCGGTCATGTTGTCTTGATAGCCTTGTTTAGTACCATCAGCAGTTAGTGCATTTCGTGCGACATTCGTATTTACAAACCCTGGACATATCATGGTCACTTTTACATTGTCCTTGTCGTGCTCTAATCGTAAGGCATCAAAAAAGCCATGTAGGGCGTGTTTTGCGCCACAATAAGCCGATCTATATGAAGAACTAAATTTTCCCATAAGACTAGAAACCACTACATAATGTCCAGATTGATTCGCTATAAAATGTGGTAATAAAGCTTTAGATAATGCAACTGTACCTAAGTAGTCTATTTCCATGAGCTTCCTGTCGACCTCAATAGATGTATCTATAATCGGTGAACGCTGACTAATACCTCCATTATTAATAAGTATATCAACTTGTCCAAAAGCAGTAACAGCTATGTTTGTAAGTGTTGGCATGTCATCAATTTCAGCTAAGTCTAAAGGCAAAACATAAACAAGATTAGGTTGTTTACAAAGCGTTTTAACATTTTCAAGCTCTGTTGTTCTTCGAGCAGAAAGAATGAGTTTACAATCCATCTTAGAAAGTGCTATAGCTAGGCTCTTTCCAATTCCGCTAGAGGCTCCAGTAATCCAAATGACTTTATTTTTGAAGTCCATGTTCTTTGTCTTTTAACCAATTAGCTCTTAAATCGTCACTTAAAGTACCTGTGCCATCGTGTTTCCAACCTGGTGGTTTTATTAAGTATAGCAATCTGTTTTTTATAGATTTATGCCCAGAAAATGCATCTTTAAACATGTATATCCATTCAATAAATGCAATTTTTATAGGATTGTAAGTGTCAATATTTTTAACGAGCCCATAAATCACTTTTTCATCGTCAAGTTCAGGTTGAAAAGTCCCAAATAATTTATCCCAAATAATTAAGATTCCTGCATGGTTTCGATCTAAATACAAAGGATTACTTCCATGATGTACACGATGATGAGAAGGTGTATTCATTATGGCTTCAAACCACTTTGGCATTTTGTTAATCGCTTCAGTATGTATCCAAAATTGATAGAGTAAACTTATAGACATTTGCAGCAGAATCATTCCAGGATGAAATCCTATTAGTGGTAACCACAACCAAAAAATAAAAGAATAAAAACCGCCAGACCAAGTTTGTCGCAAAGCCGTACTCAAATTATAATGTTGTGACGAATGATGCACAACATGCGATGCCCAAAATAATCGACATGAATGTGAAATACGATGAAACCAATAATAAGAAAAATCATCAGCAAAAAAGATGAGAATAAAGCTCCACCAAACTACAGGAATGGTAAACAACCTAAAATTCTCATAAATATAAAAGAAACATAATAGTACTAAAGCCTTACTGAAATAGCCTAAAAAAACATTGCCTAAACCCATTGCAATAGAGGAGAAGGCATCTTTAGTTTCGTAGGTTTTTATATGCTCTTTGGTAGTCACATATAGTTCTAATAGCATAGATACTATAAAAAACGGAATTGCATAAAGGATGATATCTGGGAATTCTGTCATTTTTTTATTTGTTAGATTTTGAGAAGTCAAAACCCATTTTGGTATGCAAAATACAAAATTTATTGCCTATTTTTGGGCAAATTATGACCGCAACTTACCAACAGTATATTTTAAATTTTAAACGCCCAAGTGGTACATCTCGTGGTATTCTTAAAACCAAAGAAACGTGGTTTATTATTCTGGAGGAAAATAAAAAGCAAGGCATTGGTGAATGTGGACTTTTACGAGGTTTGAGTGTTGATGATGTCCCTAATTACGAAGACAAGTTAAAATGGACTTGCAATAATATTCATTTAGGTTTAGATCTTTTGCTAGAAGCACTTATCGAATTTCCTAGCATTCAGTTTGGTTTAGAAATGGCATTTAAGTCGTTAAAAAGTAATCATAAATTCGAATTGTTTCCTTCTGAATTTACACAAGGAGATGATACCATTCCTATTAATGGCTTGATTTGGATGGGAACCGAAGATTTCATGAAACAGCAAGTCAAAGATAAAATTGAAGCTGGCTTCAGTTGTATAAAAATGAAAATAGGCGCTATAGATTTTCAAACAGAATTGAACCTTTTAAAATCAATTAGGCAAGAGTTTTCATCAAAAGATATAGAATTGCGTGTAGATGCTAATGGCGCTTTTCAGCCTTCAGAAGCTTTAGAAAAGTTAAAAAGACTTTCTGAATTTGATTTGCATTCTATAGAACAGCCTATTAAACAAGGTCAGTGGCAAGAGATGGCTCGACTATGCGAAGACACACCATTAGCTATTGCACTTGATGAAGAACTAATAGGTGTATTTTCGGGAACAAAAAAGAAAGACTTACTAGAAACTATAAAGCCTCAATATATTATTTTAAAACCTAGTTTTGTTGGAGGTTTTAAAGGGAGTCAAGAATGGATTCATTTGGCTAATCAACACCATGTAGGTTGGTGGATTACTAGTGCCTTAGAAAGTAATGTTGGATTGAATGCAGTTGCTCAATGGACTTACATTTTAGGAAATAAAAACCCTCAAGGCTTAGGAACAGGAAGTTTATTTACCAACAATTTTGAGAGTCCGCTACAAGTAAAAAATGGTAACTTGCAATACCAAAAAAATATAAATTGGAATTTTAAATTTTAGAATATGTATATAGCTCAAACATTTAATGTTTTACACGATTGGTGGCGTTATGTTATTGGAGTGATATTAGCAATTATTGGTGTTAGTCTTTTCTCAATGCCTCATTTTGTTGCTATTTTCGCTAAACGAATGAAGGCTGAAGTTGATATAAATAGATTAGATGATGTTAAATATTTAATGTCACTTTTTGAATCTAATGAAAACTTAATCTATATGCTTTTGCCATTTGCTGGAGGCTTATTGTTCTTAATTTTGACAGCAAAATGGTTACATAATCAGTCTTTTACACATTTAACGACATCAAGGCAAAAAATTGATTGGAAACGCTTTTGGTTTGTCTTTTTCTTTTGGGGAATTATTTCTTCTGGATTGGTATTGTTAGATTATTATTTGTCTCCTGATGAGTATGTAATAAATTTTAATTTGAAACCTTTCTTGATTCTTGCTGTTATTGCAATTCTACTAGTACCATTGCAAACTAGTTTTGAAGAGTATTTATTTAGAGGGTATTTAATGCAAGGTATTGGAGTTTTAGCAAAGAACAAATGGGTGCCATTACTGTTAACTTCTATTGTTTTCGGATTGCTGCATATTGCGAACCCTGAAGTAGAGAAACTAGGCTATGTTATAATGGTATACTATATCGGGACAGGTTTATTTCTAGGAATTATGACACTTATGGATGAAGGTTTAGAACTAGCTCTAGGCTTTCATGCGGCTAATAATTTATTCACCGCGTTATTAGTCACAGCAGATTGGACTGCTTTTCAAACCCATTCTGTACTTAAAGACATGTCAGACCCAACATCTGCTGGATTTTTTGATGTCTTTATGCCAGTTTTTGTTGTATTTCCTATCATCCTTTTCATCTTAGCTAAAAAATACAATTGGTCAAATTGGAAAGACAAGCTAGTAGGAAAAGTCGTTGAGCCTCCTAAGGAAGATTATAAAATTTTAGAGTAGTGATTCCTACTTTTAATAAAATACATAATCGCTTTAAGTTAAATAGTAGCTCCTATAATTTTGAAGAATTAAAGGAAGTCGCTTACAGTCATGTAAAAGAAGGTTTGCCTTTTGAAAAATCTATTGGCAACTTTTTAACTGATTGGTTAGATGACAAAGATTATATTTTAGTTCCTACTTCTGGTTCAACGGGAACACCAAAAACGATTAAATTACAAAAACAAGCCATGGTACATTCTGCCCTTGCTACAGGCGATTTTTTTAATCTGAAACCAGGAGATAAAGCTTTACATTGTTTGTCTTCAGATTTTATTGCTGGAAAAATGATGCTTGTGCGTGCATTAATTTTAGGACTAGAGTTAGATGTTACTGAGCCAGCTTCAATACCAGTTTTTGATTATAAAAAAGCCTACAATTTTTGTGCAATGGTGCCCATGCAACTTCAAAAAACCATAACACATTGTAGCAATATTAAAACTATTATTCTTGGAGGAGCGCCTGTGTCATCTGCTTTAAAAGCAGATCTTCAAAGTATTAACTCAAATGTCTTTGAGACTTATGGAATGACAGAGACCATTACTCACATTGCTGTAAAAAAACTAAACCATTTGAATGTTACTGATTCAGAGTTTTTTTTTCAAACCCTTCCTAATATTAAAATAACTCAAGACTCTAGAAATTGCTTAGTCATAGATGCTAAGAACCTTTCTGATAATAAAATAATCACTAATGATGTGGTTAAGTTGCATTCAGAAACAGCCTTTGAATGGCTTGGTCGTTATGATCATGTGATTAATTCTGGAGGCGTAAAAGTATTTCCAGAGCAATTAGAAGCTAAACTTTCTAAGGAAATTCCTTTTCGTTTTTTTATCAGTAAAGAAACAGATGATACTTTGGGAGAGCGTATCATTTTGGTTATTGAAGCTCCTTCAAATGAATTGAATTCTTCAGTATTTGAAGGTTTAAATAAGTTTGAAATTCCTAAAAAAATCTATTCCGTAGAAAAATTTACTGAGGCATCTAATGGTAAAGTGCTTCGTCAAAAGACTTTGAAAAAAATAAAATAACGAGTTCCCTCATTCAAAAGTATACTTCACACATTGCTGGTTTTATAGATTAAAGATTGCACATAAGTTTACACCAACTTAAAAACTAAACTTATGAAAACACTAATCCAAATGGTATTTGTATTAACGATTACAATCCAAATACAAGCGCAAGAAAAAATCATAAGAACAGAGTCAATTACTATAGAAAATGTTATTCCGTTTATGGTTGAAGAATATGCTTCGCCTTCTGAAGGTCATAATATTACGCTGTTAATTGA
Source organism: Lacinutrix iliipiscaria (assembly GCF_042686125.1). NCBI lineage: Bacteria > Pseudomonadati > Bacteroidota > Flavobacteriia > Flavobacteriales > Flavobacteriaceae > Lacinutrix > Lacinutrix iliipiscaria. The sequence continues at coordinate 350,316 of NZ_JBHUOV010000002.1, read as the reverse complement.
AACCACAAAAAGAAACTTTACAAGCGAAGAGGGTATTCTTTTAAAACAGGCTGTAAAATATGTTTCTGAGCAACTTTCTGAAGACGATTACATTTCAATTGTGGCATATAATAATTTAAATGGTATTGTGCTTGAACAAACTTCTGCTAAGAGCTTAAAGAAACTGCTTAATGTTATTAATGATTTTTCGTCACATCTAAGTTCAAAAACAAACGACGGCATCACTTTGGCTTATAACTATGCAAATGAAAATTATAAGGAAGATATAGAAAATACAGTCATAATGATTAGAAACCCAAATGGTTCAAAAGTTATAACGTCACAAGAACTTTCAAAAACTTCAGCTTTAGAAAATACAGAAGCAAAGAGACCAAAGAATAACATGGTTTTATTAACCGCAATTGCTGTGCTTCCAGAACTTATTGCAATTATAAAAGATTAGTTTATTTGTACTTCATTAAAATATGCTTTACTCATTGAAAAGGGCATTTAACGCATTCAAAAGTCTGTTTCACTCATTATAATACATTATATTGTAGTATTACTTTGTAAATTTGAGTAAACCAATAAAACCAAATTACTATGAAAACAATTATACAAATATTCTTAATCTGTGCAGTTTTTCAACTTCAAGCGCAATCAGACAAAAATAATGACAATACAATATTGACACAAAATGTTGATGAGGAAGATGAATTGGTTGTAACGGCTTTAGGACTTAAAAGAGACAAAGACGCAATAAGTTCTGCTTATACAGTGGTAGATAGCGAAGCGTTGGTTAAGGCAAATAATCCAAATATTATTGAAAGCCTTTCAGGAAAAGTTAGCGGACTTCAAATTGTTAGATCTTCTAGCGGATTAAAAGTTTATTTACGTGGTTCACGCTCACTGTTAAGCGATAATGCAGCTTTGATAGTTATTGATGGTGTGATAAGTAATGGGAGTTTTTTAGAAGCATTAAACCCAAATTCAATTAAATCTGTTAATGTAATTAAAGGTGCTAATGGTGCCGCTTTATATGGAAGTGATGCTAGTAATGGTGTTTTGGTTATTACAACTAAAGGCGGAATTAAAAAGAAAAAAATTGAACCCAAAGCTTTAAATAAACTAAAAGTATATTCAGGAAGTTTGAAAGTGAAGAATATTAAAAGTAATGCAAGTTATATGAGAGCTTATTCTTCAGCAACTTCTGCTCAAGAGGCTTATGATATATTTCTAAACCAAAGAGTAATGCACCAAGACGACCCAGCTTATTATGCTGATGTCTTTAGCTATTTTTTTAAATGGAATGCTAAAAACCAAACGAAGGCCATATTAAACTACATTTTACAAGTTGAACCAGATAATGTTGAATTATTAAAGGCTTTAGCATATAAATTAGAAGAAGCTAAAGAATATGATCTGGCAAGTTCTGTCTATCTGAATGTTTTAAAGCTGAGACCTGAAGATTCTCAGTCGTTTAGAGATTTAGCTTTAATGTATGCTGAAACCAATAAACCACAACGTGCTTTTGATTTACTGAACAGTCTCTTATTCGATAATTTAGATGAAACACTATCAAGTCCAGCAACTAATGAAGTGATAAGTATGCAGCAAATAGTAAGAAAAGAAGTGAATAATATATTGCAAAAAAATAGTGGGATTAATAAAAAAGCAATGAATAACTCTCATTCTGAAAATGCAAAATATGATTTGAGAATTGTTTTAGATTGGAATCGTGAAAATGCAGATTTAGACTTGCAGGTTATCGATCCATTATTAGAAATGTGTTTTTATAGCTATCCTAAAACTCAAATAGGAGGAACATTAACTTTAGATGTTCAAGGGACTTTTGGACCTGAAGAATTTACACTAAGAAACGCAAAAGTGGGCGATTATTATATTAAAGTAAATTATGATAATGCCGTTGATAAAAATGAAGCGCCAACCTTTTTAAAAGTTTCGACATTTAAGAATTACGGTAAGCCAAATGAAATGAAAGATGTTAAAGTTATTAGACTAAACAAGAATAAAGGTGATGATATAATAGCGAAGATTAAAGTTTAGTTTAGTAATTTTAATTGAGGAAAAAGGAATGCTTAAGCATTCCTTTTTTTGTTATAAACCTAAACCTGTAAAAGGCCTAGGTTAAATTTCTTCTCGATAGGAGCGTGGTTTGCAGCTTCAATTCCCATACTTATCCATGTTCTAGTATCTAAAGGATCTATAACTGCATCAGTCCAAATTCGTGCTGCAGCATAATAAGGAGAGACTTGATTGTCATATCTGTCTTTTATTTTATTGAATAGTTCAGCTTCTTTTTCAGCTGTAATTTTTTCACCTTTCTTTTCTAAAGATGCTTTTTCAATTTGCAATAATACTTTAGCAGCTGAGTTTCCACTCATAACAGCTAATTCGGCACTAGGCCAAGCCACAATAAGTCTTGGGTCGTAAGCTTTTCCACACATGGCATAATTTCCTGCACCATAACTATTGCCTAGAACAATGGTGAATTTTGGAACTACAGAATTACTTACAGCATTTACCATTTTTGCACCATCTTTAATAATACCACCATGCTCACTTTTACTCCCGACCATAAATCCAGTAACATCTTGTAAAAAGACTAACGGAATTTTCTTTTGGTTGCAATTGGCAATAAAACGAGTGGCCTTATCAGCACTATCGTTATAAATAACACCTCCAAATTGCATTTCTCCTTTTTTGGTTTTAACTAATTTTCGCTGATTGGCAACAATACCAACAGCCCAGCCATCAATCCTGGCGTAAGCTGTGATAATTGTTTTTCCATATCCTGCTTTATATTCATCAAATTCAGAATGGTCTACAAGGCGTTTTATGATCTCATACATATCGTATTGATCTGCTCTACTTTTAGGTATAATTCCATAAATGTCTTCAGGCTTATCCTTTGGTTTTATGGCTTTTGTTCTATTAAATCCTGCTTTATCATAGTCACCAATTTTATCAATAATATTTTTAATAGTATCTAGAGCATCTTTGTCATCTTTAGCTTTGTAGTCTGTAACACCAGAAATTTCACAATGTGTTGTCGCACCACCAAGAGTTTCGTTGTCAATACTTTCTCCAATTGCAGCCTTTACTAAGTAACTTCCTGCTAGAAAAATACTTCCTGTTTTGTCAACGATAAGGGCTTCATCACTCATAATTGGTAAGTACGCACCACCAGCAACACAGCTTCCCATAACAGCTGAAATTTGCGTAATTCCCATACTGCTCATGACAGCATTATTCCTAAAAATACGGCCAAAATGCTCTTTGTCTGGAAAAATCTCATCTTGCATTGGCAAATACACACCTGCAGAATCTACAAGATAAATTATTGGTAATTTGTTTTCTATAGATAATTCTTGAGCACGTAAATTCTTTTTTCCTGTGATAGGAAACCAAGCTCCAGCTTTAACAGTAGCATCATTTGCAACTACTATACATTGTTTTCCTTTAATATAGCCAATCTTTACAACGACACCTCCTGAAGGGCATCCTCCGTGTTCAGCATACATGTCTTCACCTGCAAATGCACCAATTTCTATGCTTTTAGATTTACTATCGAGTAAGTAATCTATACGCTCACGAGCGGTCATTTTTCCCTTTGCATGATGCTTATCGATGCGTTTTTGCCCTCCTCCAAGTTTAACTTTAGAAAGACGTTTAGTTAATTCTGAAACTAGTAATTTATTGTGATCTTCGTTTTTGTTGAAATTGATATCCATAAATAAGAATTATTTGCTACGAATTTACAAAACCAAACCTTGTATTAAAAGTGAATGTTTTGTTAAATAATATTACATGGAAATATATTCCTAGGAATATAAAATAATTTATTGTAAGTTTGTATCACTAAACAAAAATTATAATTATGAAAAAGAATAAAATTATCTTTTATGTAGCAACAGGATTGCTTACGCTATTAATGTTGTATTCTGTGAGCATGTATTTTTTTAAGCATGATGATGTTTCACAAATGTTTATCAATTTTGGTTATCCAGCGTATATCATTTATCCATATGCAGTGGCTAAATTATTAGGGTTATTTGCCATTTGGAATCCGAAGTTTAATATTATTAAAGAGTGGGCTTATGCTGGTTTTTTCTTTGCTTTTATTTTGGCGTTTTTCGCACATTATATGATAGGAGATGGGGAACAAATGGGAGCGTTAATTGCGTTGATTCTATTAATAATATCATATATTTTTAACAAAAAAGCACAAAACTAATATGAAAAAGATCATAGCCTTTGCTGGTAGTAGTAGTCAGCAATCCATTAATAAACAATTCGCTGTTTATGTAGCCAATCAAGTTCGTGGAGTACAAGTTGAAGTTTTAGATTTAAATGATTTTGAATTACCACTTTATAGTATTGATTATGAAACAGCGCATGGTATTCCAGATAATGCACAACTGTTTTTAGATAAGATTAAAAATTCAGACGGTATAGTGTTGTCATTAGCAGAGCATAATGGAGCTTATACTACAGTCTTTAAAAATATATTTGATTGGATGTCTCGTATCGATGGAAAACTATGGAATAATAAACCAATGTTGCTTATGGCTACTTCTCCTGGAGGTAGAGGCGGATCAACAGTTTTGGGAATTGCTAAAGGACGTTTTCCTTTTATGGGAGGAAATATAGTTGCTGATTTTTCTTTACCATCTTTTAATGATAATTTTTCTGACGGAAAGATCACTAATAAAGAATTGTATGAAGAGTTATCAAAACAAGTGACAATTTTCGAAAATGTAATATAATGGGTGACTTATCTAAAGATATCAATTCTGCTTTTCCAAATAATAAAGTAAAAGCAATGCTTAACATAATGTATACTGCAAATTGGATTAGCAGTTATCAGAATACTTTTTTTAAACCTTTTGGTATTTCACCGCAACAGTATAATATTTTAAGAATATTAAAAGGCGCAGGAGAGGCTTTAAAAGTGCAAACGATTAAAGAGCGTATGATAGAAAGAGCGCCAAACACTACGCGTTTAATGGATAAGCTTTGCGCAAAACATTACATAGAACGAATTCCTTGTCCAACTGATAGACGTGTCGTACATATTAAGATAACCAATCAAGGTTTAACGCTTTTAGAAGAAATATCTAAAACACATAGAGATGATTTACTTAAAAATTTAACTCAAGTTGAAGCTGAGCAATTAAGTAATTTATTAGATAAAATAAGATAAAAATAGAAAGGAAATAAAATGAAAACGATATTACGAAAAGCTGAAAACAGAGGGTTTGCAAACCATGGTTGGTTACAAGCAAATCATTCGTTTAGTTTTGCAAGTTATTACGATGAAAATAAAATACACTTTGGCGCATTACGAGTATTAAATGATGATATAATTGCGCCAAAAATGGGGTTTAGCACACATCCGCATGATAATATGGAAATTATTACTATTCCACTAGGAGGCGAATTAAAACATCGCGATTCTATGCATAACGAATGGCAATCTATTCTGCCAGGAGAAGTACAAGTCATGTCTGCAGGAAAAGGCGTTCAACATTCTGAAATTAATGGTTCGGTTCAAGAGCACTTAAGTTTATTTCAAATCTGGATCATTCCAAATAAACAGAATGTAGAACCACGTTATGATCAGAAAAAATTTAATCAGGAAGATCGAAAAAATAAGCTTCAAACCCTTGTGTCTTCTATTGAAGAGAACCATGAAGGGAGTTTAAAAATCTACCAAGATGCTACTTTGTCTCGAATAGATTTAGATAAGGATAAAACTTATAGTTATACATTAAAAAGTAAAAATCATGGTGTTTATGTTATGAATATTTTTGGGAATGTGATTATTAATGACCAAATATTAAAAACACGTGATGCTATTGAAGTTACTCAAACAGAGAAATTTATTGTCAATGCTTCAGAAGATTCTCAATTACTTTTCATTGAAGTGCCAATGATTTCATTATAAAATTTCAACTTCACCCTAAAAAGCATCTGAATTAAGATGCTTTTTTTATGCAAAAAACCGATATTTGTCTTAACTAACTAAAATTACAAATTAGATTATGGCAATGAATAAAAATACAGTATTAGCATGGGCAACATGGATTATGATTCTCGTCGGATTAGGACTTATGGCACTTGGTGCGTTTAGGTATGATGAAGTAGCAGGATGGGGATTTGCAGCAGTAGGCTTTGGCTTCTTTTGTATTGCTTGGGTGTTTAACGCTTTAAAAGGAAGAATGTAATGAGTGATGATAAAAAAATAATTTTCTCAATGTCTGGTCTAACCAAGACATTTCCTGGTGCAAATACTCCAGTTTTAAAAAATATTTATTTAAGCTTTTTTTATGGCGCTAAAATAGGAATCTTAGGTCTAAATGGTTCTGGTAAATCAACACTATTAAAGATTATTGCAGGAGTCGATAATAATTATCAAGGAGATGTTGTCTTTTCTCAAGACTATTCCGTTGGTTATTTAGAACAAGAACCGCAGCTAGATGAAGATAAAACAGTTATGGAAATTGTTAGAGAAGGTGCTGCTGAAACGGTAGCTATTCTTGATGAATATAACAGTATTAATGATCAGTTTGGTTTAGAAGAGGTTTATAGTAATCCAGATAAGATGGAAAAGCTCATGAATCGCCAAGCCGAGCTCCAAGATCAAATTGATGCAGCAAATGCTTGGGAACTCGATACAAAATTAGAAATTGCTATGGATGCCTTACGTACTCCTGATGGTGATAAAAAAATAAGTATACTTTCTGGTGGAGAGCGCCGCCGTGTGGCATTATGTCGTTTACTTTTACAAGAGCCAGATGTCTTATTACTGGATGAACCAACTAACCATTTAGATGCAGAATCTGTACACTGGTTAGAGCATCATTTAGCACAATATAAGGGTACCGTAATCGCAGTAACACATGATAGATACTTTTTAGATAATGTTGCTGGCTGGATTTTAGAATTAGATAGAGGCGAAGGTATCCCATGGAAAGGCAACTATTCTTCTTGGTTAGATCAGAAATCTAAGCGTATGGCTCAAGAAAGTAAAACAGCTTCTAAACGTCAAAAAACTTTGGAGCGTGAGCTAGAATGGGTGCGTCAAGGCGCAAAAGGCCGTCAAACCAAACAAAAAGCGCGTTTGAAGAGTTACGATAAACTTATGAGCCAAGATCAAAAACAATTAGATGAAAAATTAGAAATTTATATTCCTAATGGTCCGCGCTTAGGAACTAATGTGATTGAAGCTGTTGGAGTGAGTAAAGGCTATGATGATAAATTATTATACGAAGACTTAAATTTTAATTTACCTCAAGCTGGAATTGTTGGTGTTATTGGTCCTAATGGAGCAGGAAAGACCACAATTTTTAGAATGATAATGGGAGAAGAAACGCCTGATAAGGGCGAGTTCAAGGTTGGTGATACAGCGAAGCTTGCTTATGTCGATCAAAAACATTCTAATATAGATCCCGAAAAAACAATATGGCAAAACTTTAGTGATGAGCAAGAGCTCATTTTAATGGGAGGAAAAGAAGTAAATTCTAGAGCTTATTTAAGCCGATTTAATTTTTCAGGAGGAGAACAAAACAAAAAAGTTAAACTGCTTTCTGGTGGTGAAAGAAACCGTTTACATTTAGCAATGACGCTCAAAGAAGAAGGTAATGTATTGCTTTTAGATGAGCCTACTAATGATTTAGATGTCAACACATTAAGAGCTTTAGAGGAAGGGCTTGAGAATTTTGCTGGCTGTGCTGTAGTCATTTCGCATGATAGATGGTTTTTAGATAGAATATGCACACATATTTTGGCATTTGAAGGCGACAGTCAAGTCTATTTCTTTGAAGGGAGTTTTAGTGATTATGAAGAAAATAAAAAGAAACGTCTTGGAGGCGATTTAATTCCTAAACGAATAAAATACAAGAAGTTAATTCGATAATAAAAAAGCCAGCTATTGCTGGCTTTTTTATTCGTATAAGTTGCCTGAGTCTAATTTAAAATCAGAGACTACATCGAGTTCTTTTATTGCTTTAAAATTTTTGTCAAAGGTATTTATCTCAGTTTCAATAGACTGAGTATACTCGTTAGCGTAAAGAAGTTTTTTTGCTTGTATGGCTAGTATAAGAACAAGAAGCATAAAAAGGATAATGAAAATAATTTCAATCATCACTAGGTTCTTTTTTTCTTTGGTACATATGACCTTCGGTGAAATCGGTATATTCTTTTTCTTCTTCTTTTATTAATTCATCAGAAGCCTTTATTAATTTATCGTTTTCAGCTTTTAATTTATAAGACTTCCTTATACCTAGAATTAATAGTATTAAAAAGAAAAAGGAGCATATGCCTAATATCCAAACAACGTTAATCTGTTCTAATAAGGCAATAGTTTTGTATGTATATAGGGTACGCATAAATAGTGTCGTAGGCTAAATAATTTGGGTTATTTGTTTTCAAATATATAATAAATTTTTGAAGTAAAGTGCTAGTAGTGAAAATTTTATAGCATTCAATACCAATCTAATTGAATGACTTCAATGTCTTTATTTTGTGAATTCACTAAAGTTTTAAATAAGGTGACATCACTTAAGCCTTCAGTACCTCTATAATGATAAGGAAACACTTTTTTCGGCTTAAATTCTAGAACAGCATCTGCGGCACTTTCTACAGGCATAGTCCAAGGTAAATTCATACACACGAAGGCAATATCGATATTTTTTAGAGCTCTCATTTCAGGAATATCTTCTGTGTCTCCAGAGATGTATATACGGTCGCTTCCAAGAGTAACCACATAACCATTACCTCTGTCTTTTGTGTGGTATTGTAAGGCTTCTTCACGTAAGTTATACATTGGTATGGCTTCAATGCCAATCTTAGTGGTTCCAATATTCAAATCAATACTTTGAAAATTAGACATTACTGAAAGATCGGTTTTTAATGCTTCAGGTAATTTTTCCGCAACAGCTAATGGTGCAATAATTTTTGAATTAGGCGCTATAACTGCTTGTAGTGTTTCTGTATTTAGGTGGTCTGCATGAATATCAGTAATTAAAATCAATGATGGTTTTTTCATGTTTTTATATAATTCTGTTCCTCCAACAGGATCAACATAAAGCACAACATTTTCATATTCTAAAACCAAAGAGCCATGAGAAATAGGTAATATATTGACCTTATTATTTTTTACAATTGGAGCTGTAGTTGGAGTGTCTTCAGTTGTTGCTTGTTTTTCATTTTTACAAGACACTAGTATTAAACTAATTATAAAACATTGGTATATTATTTTTTTCATGATGAATGAATTTAGTATTTAAAGATAGTCACTTCTTCTAAGAAATTAAACTTTGTAACAAAATATATGTATTTGCTACCAATATTTTAGGTATTTATATTTCAAAAACGATATTTTTTATCGAAATTGCTTAACCAAAAAATTGTTCAACTTAAATACAATATAGAATATGTCTGATGATTTTGATTTATTAGAAACAAATTCCGAAGAAAAAACGGAAAAGGTAGATGTTAATTGGGGAAAAGCCATAGACCAAATGAAGTCGAAACTGGCTCAAGAAGATGATCCTGAAAGTCGCCAGAAAATATTAAACGCCACATTAGATAATGTTGTCGATATGGCAGAAAAAGACAGAACAACACTTCTAGATGCGATAAAAGATCTAACAGACTACCAAGATGAAGTCGGTATTATGTTCGAAGGCTTTTCTGCTTTAAATGCCGAAGAGCAAAAAGTCATCGATGATGCTATAAAACGTTTAGAACGTGCTAAAGTTGAACTTGAAGATGCTAACAGTAAACCAGATACATGGTGGAATAACCTTTGGGGAAGAAAAAGTAAAATAAGAAATGCAGAGGAGGAACTAAAAAATGCTCAGCAAGAGCGAAATGCGGCAGATAATAAAGCTAAAGCTTTATTTCAACAACGTATCGAAAGTGCAGATGTTCAAACCTTATTAAATGAGCTGTCTTTTAAAAGCCAAGCTGCTGTTAAACGTTTAAAGGATAGAGAGCTAGAAATTAAAGAAGTTGAAGAAAGCCTAAAAACGGCAATTGTAGAAGCCAGCAATAATCACACAAAGGCGCTTCAAAAGAAAAAAGAAGTCGAAACACAACTAGAAGAACAATACGCTTTATTAAAACAAGCACGTCAGGCTTTAGAAGAGGTTGCTGACAAACAATCTACTGAGTATTCAGATGCTTTAGCAAAAGTCACTCAATTAGAACAAAAAGTAGAAGAACTCGAAGGCCTTAAAAATGCATATACAACTTTAGCGGCTTCTAAAGATAGTTTTGTGCATAAGCATAATTTGACCATTAAGGTCTTAACATCTTTACGTAGTAATTTACAAACACATCGTGCTAAATTAAAGTCAGATACAGACGAGCGTCTTAAATATTATGATGGCTATATCGTGGCATTAAAAGCGAGAACAGATCAGGAATTTGCAGCCATTTTAGAGCATTTAGGTGTGAAAACCGACGAGCATATTGGCGAAACCCTAGCAGCAATGCATACAGCAAGTGCTAAAGCACGCCAAGAAATGATGGATAATATTCCAGTGCATGAAAAAGTCATGCAAGGCGTTTATGGTAGCTATGCTGAGGCTTTAAAAGAAATTAGAACCAAAGATGCTGCCATTCAGCAAAATTTTGCAGAGCGTTACGGCATCGATATGAAAGCCATTTTCGATGAGTATTATAATGCTGATCCAAATGCGCCTACTGATGGAGGAGGAGAGCCTGAAGGCGAGCCAAAACCTGAAGCTAATGACGATGATTTATTGTCTTAAAACAATTTGGGCGTTACCAAGACGTCTTTTATGAAACCGTCTTGGTCGCGCTTTCTCAAGTCGCTTTTATTTTTCGGTCATTCCGTATTTCAATACAGAACCCATTAACAAAAAATAAAGAGCTCCAACAATTGTTCAATCGCTAACGCAATACAATTTTAGAAAACTCGTGTCCTAAAAATGATAGTAACTCCTTTAGATTCAGCAGTACTCGATTCCAAAGAGCAATACGTTTTCTATCATAAAATGATAGATTTTGCACTCAAAGAACTCATAGTAGCTGTACAACAAAACCAAATTTGCAACGAACAGGAAGTCCTCTTGTTTAAACAATATTGCGATTTGTTGCTCTATTCTATCGAAGCCATGCGTGTAAAATACATGTATGATGAAGAAGAAAACATGAAAGTCGATTTAACAGACTCTGGTTTTCCTAACTATCTTGAGTTTCGTTACCTTTTTAATGACTTAGAGTTGCGTGAAGATTATCTAGGAAAGCTCACTAATGTAGATGTTTTAAAGGAAGAATTTCTTGATTCATTATTAAGAAAAAAAGAGCCTATTGCTAAGCGTAAGCTTTTTCAAGCGGCTTCAATTGTCTATTATACATCAGCTAAAAAAGAATATATTTTCAACCGATTTGTACAAGGTAAAATTATTAAAGCTCACGAAGGTGCTTCTGGATCGTATTTGGTAAGTTGGAGTTTTTATGATGTGTCACACAATAGACCTTTTATTTGTTATATGTATTTTGATTATGATGGTAGTGACGCCTTAAAAGAAAAGGAAGACATTTACGCTACACTTAAATCTGTTGCAGATCGTGAAATGACTCTAGATACAATGGCTTATGCAATAGATAAACGTTTGCCTAAAGTGTATCCAAAGCAAATCAAACGTGTCGACTTAGGGCCAATACATAATGTGTTTGCAAAAGATGAAAACCAAGTTACACATGCTATTCTAGAAGGTGTAGCCAATAAAACAATTCCTTTAAATTCGTATGCAATTTCTTTTAAAATTGATGAAGTCAGTTCTAAAAGTGAATTTAAAGAAGGAGGTTTTTTTAGTAAGCAAACCTTTCAAAAATGGGACAATATTTTTAGAGAAAAATATGTGTTTGCACCTCATAGAATAATACAATTGTTATACAACAAAACCCCAGAAATTATGAATAAGCTCGCTAAAGCGCCAATTCAAATTGCAGATTTAAATATCAAAAACTAATTCTTATGAAAAATTTTATTGTATTAATTCTTATAGTGATTTCATCTAGTAGTTTCTATGCACAATCCTCTCCGGAAGAAATGGTTGAAAAGTTTTTTGAAAAATATAAAACCGAAGGTTCAACAACTGCATTAAATTATCTCTATAGTAAGAACGATTGGGTAAGTCAGTCTAGCGATGATGTGATATTGCTTAAAAATCAAATGGAAGCTCTTAAAGAAGACTACGTTGGAAAATATTATGGTTATGAGCTAATCTTAGAGAAAAACCTATCTGATAGTTATGTATTAAAAAGCTATTTAGTAAAGTATGGTAGACAACCTCTCAGATTTACTTTTCAATTTTATAAACCTAATGACGTATGGGTTTTTCATGGATTTAGTTATGATGCTAATTTAATTGAAGAAGTCAAAGAAGCTGCTAAACTGTATAATTTCAGATTGCACTAGAGACCAAAAAGTAAAATAATATAATCTGGCTGCTTATGCAAAAGGACCACTGAACACAAAAAACATGGAACACAATTCAACTTTTCCTATAAAACAAAATGAACTCGATATGCTTCGCGATGAAGCCACATCGTATTTAAAATCAGTTCAATGGGAGCAAGGGCAACGTGCTAAGAACAAAGAAAACAATGATAAAGACGAATCTATTCTTTTGTATTTGTCTAGAGCTAATAATGGAAGCAATGTGAATGTGACTTCAGTGTCAAAAACGATTCTCGCATTAAAAAAGCGTTTGCTGCCAGAATCGGTTGCTATTCCTATTCATTTAAATCAGACTTTATATGCTGTTCAAGAAGGGATAACTCTTGGTATTTGGATAAAAGATAGTTATTATGATGCCTCTGGCTTGTCAAGTTTAAGTGAAAATAAGTCAGTTTTAGATAGTTCTGGAAAACGGGAATACGAAAGTAAAATGCATACGGCAACTGCGTTTATGTTATTCGCTTCAGCATATAAGATTTTACATGATTTAAAACCGCATGCTTCAGACGATTTAAGCGTGATGAAACAAAAGTTTGCTGGTATTCCTGAGGTCTCATTAATGTCGCCTTTAAAAGGAATTTCGTGTAGTCTGTTTTATTATGATAAGTATTTAGGACATCCAGAAATTATTAAATCTGATAAAGATGTGATTGATTTTTCTGTAGTATATTTTGAAGCGCTTATTGATGAGATTCAATTGCGTAAAAGTAGTTTAGAATATACAGAAACTATTGTCGATAGAACGTATAAGCTAGAAAACTCTGATTTTGCTATTTCTGGTTGGGATAATGTGTTTCAAGGAACGGCAAAAAGCGTTGAATTTAATAAAATTGAATTCGAGCAAATTGTAGGAAATAGAGATGCAAAGCATTTTGCACGTCGTTTAACCGAACGCATGTTGAGTTACGACTTTGAAGCTAAGAAAAACCCTTTTCAAGAATTAGGTGGTTTTATGCCAGTTTTTATGGGTTATGGTATTCCTGGAACAGGAAAAAGTATGCTAATTGCCGCTATTGCAACACGTTTAAAAATGCATTGCGATAATTTAGATATTCCATTTCTATTTCATCCTATGCCAGATACTTTAATTAGTACATTTCAAGGTGGTTCTGCCGAAAAAATGGTGGAGTGGATGAAGCCTTTACAGGATCCTTCTAAGTTAATATTTGCACCAATTGATGATGCAGAGAATAATTTGCAAGAACGTACAGCTCAAGGAGTTTCAGCAGGTGTAAAAGAGGTTATTGGTGTGTTTCTTCGTTATACTGAAGGCGCTTATGCCGTAAACTATGGTAATAGTTCAATAGGTTTGTTTACTAACCTACCAGAAATGCTAGACAAAGCGGTCATTTCAAGAGTACAAGGACGGTTTTTAATTGATGGTGCTCGAACAGAGCACGATTTTTTAGATCAAGATCATTTATGGTGGAGAAAATTAGACACGACAATGCCTGATTTTGTTAATATGCAAGGTCCCGAAAACTATAGCTATCTTCAAGATCAAGGCTTAGCTAAAAATATGGGTGAAATTTTAAATGTTTCAAATAAACCAACAGAAGAACGTGTTTTAGAAGCGTATAATAAAGTAGAAAAGCATTTTAAAACGAATCACCATTTGTTTTATGCGAACTTATATGTAGAGATTCAAAAAATATTTCCTTTCTTTTCATCTCGAGATGTTCGTAATATTCAAAGTGCAGTTTCACTTCGTTTAACCGATTTTGATTTAGAAGAAGATTGGTTTGATAATCCAGAAATCTATTTCAAAAAAGATTATGACACTAAGTTTAATATGCTTCAGGAATTAATGCGTGCCAATATGAAAGGTTTAGATTTTTCTGAAATAAGACGACAAGAAGTGGTGCGTTATTTAGATAATGTGGCTACTATTGCTGATACTGATTTTAAACGTAAAGTCGATGCGAGAATCAATCAATTAAATATTGATTTAGAGGCTAGAGAACAATTCAATAGTAACAAATAATAGGTAAAAACACTAGGTGAAAGTTTGAAAATAGAGCGAAATATTTAACTTTTTCTTTATAACTTTTGTCTTTTAGCTTAAAGAAAATATGCAAAAACTTAAAGCAGCTAATTTATATCAAAGTGAACTTATTCCAGTAAGCGGAAAGTTGGTAGAACGCTATAATAAGTGTTTAATTAAGCTTGGGTTTGAGTCGACTAAACTTAAAAGTTTTTCTATCGATGGTATAGGTTGGAGTCCTGAAATTGCTGAAGAAAAAGGGAATATGCACTATTTAAATCATGGCGATGCTAATCCGCATGGAATTATTATTACACCATTGCAAAAAGGAAAGCCTGTTTATATTCCTTACCATACTTTTGATCGTGAAATGATGAAGTTCATTTTTAATACTTACGAATCAAAAATAAATGATATTACTAGAGATTGTGCTATTTGTTTAGATTTTGACCAGCAGATTGATGCTTTTTATGAACCCTTAGATGTGCTTAAATATGATGTTGTTTCTATTAATTTTCATTTAATTAATGAGCTGTATCATGTACAGAAAGAACAGTTTCAACTTATTGAAACTTTTAAGTCTGAGAACAATTTTATTGACGAAGATTTACATCAAAAACTATTAAACTCCGCTAGAACGTATGGCGATTTACGTCATCGTGATTTAGAGTTACCAACCATTCAGTTTAAAACCAACTCTTTTTATACAAGAGCCTTAGGTGGTGTTTATGTCTTGCGCGATTTTATTTCGGAAATCGTCGTTTTTGAAGACGAGGAATGGTATAAAGAAGCTATAAAAGATACGATTCACGACGTGCTAATTTATCATATCGAACAGCCTGAACTCATGGATAAATTGCGAGATCATTTGCTTATTGAATGTGATTTAGAAAAGGTTGTAAAAACGAAACATTATCAGCGTGTAAAAAAAATAATGCTAGCCACAGAGTTAAAAGATATAAAGCATCCAATTAAAGATATTCTAGATGATAAGGTGTTGTTTAGACGTTACCTTAATACAATTGATGCAAAAGCCTTGAAGCGTGTAAATGGTGTCGAGATTTATTTAGAGCGTTTAGAGCGTAGTAATGCCTTCAAAATACATGATTTAGTCGATCAGAAGTTCTACGATGCTTTACATGAACCACATTCTTCTTTAGATGTAAAACATCAAGATTTAATGTGGAAGCTCCTCGTTAATGTATCTCCAAAAGATGTTTTATTTTTATATTGGTATGATAAAGAGGAATTCTATAATTTATATAAAACCTGGGATGATTCTATGAAAGATTGGGTTATTGCAACAATTAGTAACAATATATAAAGAAATTAGACTAACTTAGTAAGACAACTATTTAGACATCATTAGATTAAAAAATAGTAAAAACAAAAAACAATGGGATTAGAAATTATCATATTTATAGCAGCAATACTTTTTGGTATTTTTATCTATTGGAGAGAATCTAATGGAAATGGGTTGTACCGATTTATAAACAAAATAGTTAATAGTAAAGAATTACAAATGAAACCCAATAATAAAAAAGGATTTGTCTTCGGACAAGCTTTTTTGCCTAGATTGGTTTATGTAACAGGTTTTTTACTACTTGTTGCCATGGTGCTACAATTCTTAACACCTTTTAAAATATTTGCAAGTTATAACGGAGTTTCTGCCTTTGCATCAGTCATTGCTGGAACATTAATCGGAACTTATGTCGCAAATTTTGTAATTAAATCTGGAGATGTTATTGAAGAAAAAAGCGATTCCATTGAAGATGTTTTTCATGACACTATTGAGAAAGGAAAAGATTTTATTGAAGATATAAAGAACAAAGGAGAGCAAGCTATTGAGTCTACATCAGATAAAGTAAGCGATGCAAAAGAAGAGGTTAAAGAGGAAGCTAAAAGCGCAAGAGAGCGCTTGAAAGATAAAGGGTTAATGTAGTATATTTAGTATTACATGTGAATGACTTCTCGAGCGCAGTCGAGAGGTTATAAATTAGGTCACGACTGCGCTCGACCAGACAGAAAAAAATAAGAATGATAAAAAACTACTGGAATAAAGGAGGAAAACAAAAAGCAATTGTGATTATAACATCACTTATATTGCTTGTCGCATTATTTGTTTTAAGAGACGATTATCAACCTGCTCTGCTATTTTTAAGAAAATATATTTTCATTATTTTATTAAGTCTTATCGTTTTGTTTTTAGGCTTGCGAAAATTTAGAAGTTCTGCAGCTGGAGGAAAACGAATAGGTATTTTGTTTTTGCTGATTTTGTTCTTCGGCGTGTTATATGGTGTAGGTTGGCATTTTAAAATGTACGATTATATAAAGACATATAACGTTTTTAATAACTTGAATAAAATTGAAATTAATGAATTGCCTTTAACTCAAAACGAACGTATTCAGCCACTTCGAAATATTTTTTCAATGGCCAATGAAAGTGTAGGAGAAACAAAGGATGTGTCTCTTCCTCATTTAGTTCGTGTAGATGGTTTAAATAAATGGACAATGGCAATTCAGCCTACCGAAAAGTATGTTTGGCAAGGTATAAGTGATAACACTGAAGAAGTTTTTTCAGTATCAAGTACAACGCCTTTTCCTCGTTTTTCAAATGAAAATCGTATTCCTGTTACTTTTTCTATTGGTGAATCATTGAAGTTTAGTAGAAATACTTACAATGCAGTAGTGCAGCGTTTTAACGCTTGGATGCTCTTTAATTATGAACCAAGCGATACATTTTACATGAAGAATGATTCAGGTGAATGGGTAGAAGTTGTGAGCTTAATTAAATGGAAAGGTTTTTTCTTTCCTTATCCAACCTTTGGAGGTGTTATGGTTATAGACAATGGAGAGCATACTTTTAGCGATTATGTTGAGCGTATTTTAATTGGGAAAGGCACATATATCTCTCCCGAAGAAATGAAAAATCATCCTTATTTAATAGGGCAAAATACTTTGTCAGAAAAAGTTTCGAGATTACAAGCGGAATCGCTTAAGTTTCTTGGAGGATTTAATGATCCCTTACCTTGGAATATGGAAACAGCTGTGAAGATTCCTGATTTACCAGATGACCAAAATCAGCAGCCTTTTGTAACCGATTTTGATTTTTCTGATACTAAAGAAAGTGCTTATAGCGGATTGTATCATTGGTTCGGATTAGAGCCAGTTGGCGATGAACGTACTAGCTTAACATTTAGTGTATTCGTTCCTGCAGATGGTTCAGATAAGTTGTACTATTATGATCATGCAACCAAAAAACAAGGGTATGCTGGTGTGTCTGCAATGCCACTAAAAGTGATCGAATCCCGAAAAGAATATGATTGGTCTGTAAATAAACCTGTTGAGTTTAGACCATATATAAAAAATATAGCAGGACGTAAACGTATGTTTTTCCTCGGAACCATTTCTGCAATTAAAGATGCTAATTCTCAATTTGATGGTTCGGCAACTCCAGATTTAGCCTTAATTGATAGTGAGTATCGTGATGTGGTTTGGATTGATGCTAAGCATCCTAGTCAGTGGGAGAAATCGGTTTACGATCAACTCAATGAAGCTTGGCGTGCAAGTGAAGGAATTGGGTATTATTATGAAAGTGAAGCTAAAACTGTAGAAATGGCTCAACAAATTTTAGATTCAATAAAAGCCATTCCTGCTGCAGATAAAGCAACATTGCAAATTGAAGAATTACAGAGGCAAATAGACTCTATTAAAGCTTCAAAACAAGAAGAAAAAGAAGTTTCTAACTAAATTTCTTGTGTAATTCGGTAACTACAGTTTCAATTTTCTGGTTTTCCATGGCTTTGTTTAGCCAAACAGGAGGTGATTGTCTTGCTTCACAGTCTTTTATGGCACAACGCTGACATGTTACTCCAACATCCAATGTTTTTATTGAGGTATCCTCTAAGAAGTTTACTTTTCGCTCTAGCTGTTTGTTAATTAGTAATCCTATACTTATACTTCTGTAATGGTTGTCTTTAAAAGGGTCTTTTGTTGCTGAAGAAAATACTAAATACTTCATTTTGTCATCTGGATAATGTGAAATTTGCATTGCAAATTCATGCGTTTTGTTGCTGTTTTCAATATCTTTTAGTACGCCTAACGAAGCCCAACGCCTGCAATAAAACTCATTAGTTTCATTGGCATGAGGTGAGTGTTGATGCGATAAATGCAGCTCTTTTTTAAGATGAAACTTGTTGCTTTTTGCTTCATGTGTAAATCGCAAAAAGAATAAATTATGAATATTAAAGTCTTTTGGAAGAATATTAGTTATTCGTTGGTAAAAAGATTCAGGTGAAGCATTAAAAGTGTGCATCATCTTTAAAAACAATTTCTCATCAAACCTATCCTTTTCAAAAATAGTACTTAATTGATTGCTTATTGTGGTTCTTGGTAAAATTAATGCTCCAGCAAAATAGGAGGCGTAAAAATTATTCAGCACTTGATCAAAATTATCGAATTTTATCCATGAAAAAGTAAATAAGCGATCTTTTAATTCAAGGTAATTATATGCTAATTCCTTAGCATAAATAAAAGTTTTTTGAGCTTCGTCAATGGTATTTGCTAGCAATAAGGTTTTTTTCTTTGGAACAAAAATTGAGCGTAAATCTGATAAACTTTCATGTTTGTTTAATTCGTTCTGATTAATGGTGTAGCCATATTCCTCAATTAATATTTCTTCCAATTCTTTAGAAGTTATGGTTTGATTTAAATCAATTTGATATGCTTTTGCAAACTTTAAAACACTGTTCTCTAAATCTTCAAAATAATTATTATTTGCTTCTTGTAAAGAACGAACGGAAGCAAGATAGAAGTTCTCGCGACTAAAGTTGTAATGTTGTGCGATCTCTATAATAGTACTAATAAAGGCATTTACTTTTGTAGGAGCGTTTGCTACTATTTCTATGAGTGTGCTCTCTTTAATGCCAAAGATTTCCAGAGGAATCTCTTTTAAGATTTTTGACTTTAGTATTTCTCCTATTGGAGCTAAGTTTTTATCTAGTTTTAAGGAAACCATTTGGTCGTATGGAACGTCTAATTTTTCCGCGAGGATAGCAATTTTGTCAGGTTTCGGATATTTTTTTCCTTTCTCAATTTCATTTAAATAGGACTTTGATAAGCCTGAAAGTTTAGATAAACCAAATAGTGACAAATTCTTGTCAGTCCTTATCTGCTTTAACTTTAATCCTAATATTAGCTTGATGTATTCTTCTTCCATAAAACAAATATAATCAATTTTGCGAATATCAAACATTTTGCGAATTAAAAAATTTAGCGAACGTTCGCTTGGTTTTTTTAAATCTTTGTTTTAATATTGCGTTATAAAATTTTTTATCATGGAAAACCAAATATTAAAAATGCCAATAGTTCAATTCTCTAAAGATGTTAAAAACTATTACCCAGAAATTTTAACAGATGAAGCTTTAAAATTTATTAAAGTCCTACATGAAAAATTTAATAGCAAAAGATTGTTCTTATTGTCTAGAAGAAAAGAACAGCAAAAGTTATTTGATGCTGGAGAGTTTCCTAAGTTTCCACAAGAAACAAAAGAAATTAGACAAGGAGAATGGACAGCTAATTCAATCCCCAAAGACCTGCAGGATAGACGTGTTGAAATTACAGGTCCTGTAGATAGAAAGATGATTATTAATGCATTGAATTCTGGAGCAAAAACGTTTATGGCTGATTTAGAAGATAGTAATGCACCAAGTTGGAAGAATTCTATTGAAGGACAGCAGAACCTTAAAGATGCTAATAAAAAAACGATAGCTCTTCATGATGTAAAGCGAGGAAAATCTTATCAATTGAATGAAAAAACAGCTGTGTTATTAGTAAGGCCAAGAGGGTTGCATTTAAACGAAAGACATATTCTTGTAGCTAATGAAGAAGCTTCTGGAAGTTTAGTAGATTTTGGTTTATATGTTTTTCATAACACAAAGACCATGATTGAAAATGGAACAGCTCCTTATTTCTATTTGCCAAAATTAGAACAATACCTTGAAGCTCGCTGGTGGAATGAGGTTTTTGAATTTGCCGAAGATTATTTAAAGGTTCCTGTAGGGACTTTTAAAGCGACAGTTTTAATAGAAACGATTACGGCAAGTTTTCAGTTAGATGAAATTATTTATGAATTAAAAGATCATATTGTTGGACTTAATTGTGGTCGTTGGGATTATATTTTCTCTTACATTAAAAAGTTTAGAAATCATCCAGATTTTATTGTTCCAAACAGAGATCAAGTTACCATGACAACGCCTTTTATGGACGCGTATTCTAAATTGGTAATTCAAAGATGTCACAAGAGAGGTATTCTTGCAATAGGTGGAATGGCTGCGCAAATTCCTATTAAAAATGATGTGCAAGCTAATAAAATCGCTTTAGAAAAAGTTAGAAAAGACAAAGAGCGCGAAGTGAAAAATGGACATGATGGAACTTGGGTGGCGCATCCTGCTTTAGTTGAAGTTGCAATGAAGGAATTTGACAAGCATATGAAGACTGCTAATCAAATGCATGTTGCTAGAGAGGATTTAACAATTACTGAAAAAGACTTGGTGGCCTTACCTCTTGGGACTGTTACCGAAAGTGGTGTTAGAAAAAATATTAATGTTGGAATCTTATATATTGAAGCTTGGCTTCGTGGTTATGGAGCCGTTGCTTTGTATCACTTAATGGAAGATGCGGCTACTGCCGAAATTTCGCGCACTCAAATATGGCAATGGTTAAAGAATAAAGTGAAGTTGGAGGATGGACGATTATTCACCATGCAGCTATTTCAAGATATTTTTGATGATGAAATTGAAAAAATTATTGCTGAAGTAGGCGAGGATAATCTACCTAACACAAAATTTAAACTAGCAATTTCTTTATTTGAAAAGTTGGTTACAGAAAAAGAGTTTGAAGAATTTTTAACGCTTCCAGCTTATCAATACCTATAAAAAAATGTCTCGCAACTACTGCAATAGTTTGCGAGACCTAATTATCAAAATCTTGAAAAACCTTAATAATCAAATACAAAATTATGAAAAATTTAGCACAAAGTAATTATAGTTCTGCTTTAGAAACTGTACGCAACCTTAAAACAAAATATGGAAACTCTTGGGATAGTATACACCCAGAAAGTGCAGCTAGAATGGTTGCTCAAAATCGTTTTAAAACGGGATTAGATATTGCTCAATATACAGCAGCCATTATGAGGAAAGATATGGCAGAGTATGATGCAGACACAAAAAATTACACACAATCACTTGGTTGTTGGCATGGATTTGTTGCGCAACAAAAAATGATAGCTGTTAAAAAACACCATAACACTACAAATAAAAAATATTTATATCTATCTGGATGGATGGTTGCGGCATTGCGTTCAGAGTTTGGACCACTACCAGATCAGTCTATGCACGAAAAAACGGCTGTTCCTGCATTAATTCAAGAGATTTATGATTTTCTTAAACAAGCAGATGCTATTGCTCTTAATGATTTATTTAAAAGACTTGAAAATGGTGAAAATGTGCAATCTCTAATCGATAACTTTGAAACGCATGTCGTTCCTATTATTGCAGATATTGATGCAGGTTTTGGAAACGAAGAAGCGACATATTTATTATCTAAGAGAATGATTGAAGCTGGAGCTTGTGCTATTCAAATTGAGAACCAAGTGTCTGATGCTAAACAATGTGGTCATCAAGATGGTAAAGTAACTGTGCCTCATGAAGATTTTATAGCAAAACTAAATGCTATTCGATATGCTTTTTTAGAATTAGGTGTTGAAGATGGAATAATTGTCGCTCGAACTGATTCTGAAGGCGCAGGATTAACACAAAAACTTCCTGTAAGCCAGAAACCAGGTGATTTAGCTTCACAATATTTAGCCTTTATCGAAGCAGAAGAGATTGCTATTGAAGACGCAAAAGAAGATGATGTGCTACTTAAAAGAGATGGTCAACTAGTGCGTCCTATAAGATTAGCAAACGGACTCTATAAGTTTAAAGAAGGATCTAATATTGATAGAGTAGTATTAGATTGTGTTACAAGCCTTCAACATGGTGCAGACCTTTTATGGATTGAAACACCAACACCAAATATAAAGCAAATTGCACATATGGTAAATAGAGTGAGAGAAGTTGTCCCAAATGCGAAATTGGTTTACAATAACTCACCTTCTTTTAATTGGACTTTAAATTTCCGAAATCAAGCTTATGACGATATGCTAGCTTTAGGAAAAGATGTTTCTAAATATGATAAGAATAATTTAATGGATGCTTCTTATGATGATTCAGAATTATGTAAGCTTGCTGATGAGAAAATTAGAACCTTCCAGATTGATGGAGCAAGAGAAGCTGGTATTTTTCATCACTTAATTACTCTGCCAACGTATCATACCACAGCGCTTCATATGAATGATTTAACTGCAGGCTATTTTGGAACTGAAGGTATGTTGGCTTATGTGAAAAGAGTGCAGAGGCAGGAAATTAGAAAAAATGTGTCTTGCGTAAAACATCAAAGAATGGCTGGCTCAGATTTAGGAGATGATCATAAAACATTTTTTGCTGGAGAAAAAGCATTAAAAGCAGGAGGAGAGAAGAATACTTCAAATCAATTTGAGACTCAAAGTAAAAAAAATAAAAATGAAGAAAGAATAAGTGTTCTTGCTTAAACCGTTAGTTTTACATTTAGTTAGTAAAAAGCACTTCTCATTGAATGGAAGTGCTTTTTTTTATAAAGGAAATTCCATTTTAATATCACAGCGTGCATAAGGGCAATTTTCTTCTACAGGCACTTCAATAAAACCATATTTCCTATAAATATAAATTGCATTTTCGAGCTTACGACTAGAGTAGAGAAGTAGTCTTTTAAATTTTTGATTTTTAGCAAAATCTAAGCAGTATTGCATCAATTGCTGTCCAATGTTATGACCACGATGTTCTGGTGAAACGGCCATTTTAGTGAGCTCGAATGTGCCTGATTCTTGAATTGGCATCAATGCTACTGTTCCAACAACATTATGGTTCAGCATTGCAAAAAAGATATAGCCACCTTTCTCAATAATATATTTTTCTGGTTGACTCAACACTTCTTCGTCAAACGGTTCGACATAAAAATGGGTTTTTAGCCATTCAATATTAAGCGTATAAAAGTCTTTAGAGAAATGAGTTTTAAAAGGAATAATATTAATGGTCATGAGCTCTAATAAAATCAGTAATTAAATAAGTGATGAGTTTACCTACTTGTGTTTCAGTTTCTGTAGATGGAGCAGCTTCACAAATATGTAAGTAAGTTGCATTTTTGTGATTTGCAAAATGGTCTACAAAACGTCTAGCTTTATTAACGTTAAAACCACTAGGAGACATGGCGCTACTTGGTATATTTTCAATGGCGTCACAATCTATTTCTATACCAAAAGGTTTGTCGGAAATATGTTTTAAAGCACGATCCATTTCTGTTTTGAATTTCAATGTTTTTCTAATGGATATAGCTTCAAAAGTATTGTAATCAATGGTTTTTAGCTTATTGATAGTATTTAAAATATTTTGTGATGTGTAGTTTTCGTGTATACCAAAAATGAAATAGTTTTTCAGGAAACCTTCCGCGAAAGCGTAACTAAATCCGTTACCACTATGTCGTCCCTCTTCTGGTCTAAAATCAGTATGCGCATCAAAATTAACAACATTAATAGCGGTGTTTAGTGCAAGTGAAGCTCCTTTAATATTACCATAAGCATTGTTGTGGCCTCCACCTATAATAATAGGCTTCTTTCCTGCTTTAACAATGTCATGGATTATAGACACCACTTGTTTATCGATTTTACTAACCATTTTTCTGGCTTTAGCAACATCTTTCTTTTTAGATTGGTCTAAAAGTTTAAGTTTTTCTAATTCATCTTCAAAATTTAAATGCCCTAGAATAAGTACTTTTTTAGGGTTGGTAAATGCATTACTTTGAATATTTAACAAAATTTTAATGGTAGCCTCATAAGCTGATGAAGTTCCTGATTTCCCGTAGTTTGCGAAAACTCCTACATCTTCAGGCAAGCCAATTATTACATGCTCGACATCTAAATTTTTAAGTTGCTCGTATATATTGAAAACAGAAGCTAATACAGTAATGTGTTCGCCAAATTTTGACTCTTTTGGTCGTTTGTTAACTAAACGTTTTAGTTTTTCAGCATTAAATAAAACCAATTTGTCCATTTTGAAAAGTCTGTATAATTAAGTTAATAAAATTACGTTTTTTTTAAGCTTAATCGCAATTAAACCATTAATAAATAAATATATTTGAATCAAAATTACGCTCTAAATTTTAACCTTTAAAACAAGTAATTATGGAAAGTAAGAAAAGCAATATAGGATTAAAAGTCGCTTTAGGTATAGCGTTAGCCTTATTTTTAGGAACAGGATTTTATACATCTCAACTGTATCAAGAAAAAAAGGAGTCAGAAAATCAGCTTATTAAAGAAAAGCAAGTCGTTTTAAATGATTTAAGTAATATGGCAAAGCAATATGATCTTGCAATTGATGAGAATGACATAACTAATGAGAAGTTAATTGAAGCTAAAGAGCGTATTCAAGGATTAATTGATTCATTAAAAGTTTCTGAAGCTAATGTTGGAAGTTTATGGAGATACAAACAAAAGTATGTAGCATTACAAAAAGAGATGGATGTACTTTTAGTTGAAAATGATAGGCTTAAAGTTGAAAATGAATTATTAGCAACATCTTTAGATAGTACAAGAGTAAGATTAGAAGAGCGATCGATGTTTACAGATTCACTTTTAGTACAAAATACTGCTTTAGCAGAAGTCGTAGAAAATGCAGCAGTACTTAGTGCAGTAAACTTAAAAGGTTATGGTGTAATAGAACGTACTTCAGGTAAATTAATACCAACAGAACGTGCTAGAAGAGTAGATAAAATACGTGTGTGTTTTACAATGGCAAAAAATAGCTTAGTACAAGCAGGAGACCAAGAATTATATATACAAGTTATTGATCCAAATAATAATACACTAGGTGTAAATGAACAAATACAGTTTGGTGATCAAACTCTAAACTATAGTATTATAAGTAAGTTTAATTACGAAAACAACTCTTTAGATGTTTGTGAATTTGTAACAGCTAGAGGAGAGAAATTTGAAAAAGGACGTTATACTGTTAATGTGTTTAATGATAGAGATTTAATTTCTAGTGATGAATTTACATTAAAGTAATGGGTCGTTATGTTTAAGATGAAAAAGCTCGAAACTATTTGTTTTGAGCTTTTTTTATTGACTTAATTGAGCAATACAAGCTTCTCTAATCTTCCAAATGCTTTCAACTGAATGCGGAACATTCTCTGAGTTTATCCAACTTTTTAAGAAGCTTTTATGTTTATTTATTTTGTAATTCCCAATTTGCTCTGGAAGGATTTGCTCTTCAAATAATAAGTCCTTATAAAATGAGGTGTGGCTTACTTCGGCTCTTGTGAAGTCTAAGATCAGCTCATTAAATTTTAAGTAAGTGTGTGCTTCAGGAATGTAACTTAGTTTGTATTTAGATAATACGTTTCCAATACCTTTTGTATTGTTTTCAGACATTTTATATAAGCCTAAACAAAACTGAATATGTAAAGCATCATTTTCAATAGCGACCTGTTTTAGAAATGCATGCTTAGTAGAGCAAGTTCCTTTTTCTTCTTTTAAAATTAAGAGATAATCACTTCGGTCTGTATTCCTTCCATAAGGTAACGATTGAACATAATTACTTAGGGCGTCAAAATCTTTATACCCTTTTTCTAGGCATAACTTTGATAGAGGCTTAGATGCTTTTAAGCTAAAGTTAAATGAGGATGCCATTTATAAGTACAGAGTCTATATGGTTTTCACCAAAAGCATAGGGTAAAAAATTATAGCTAGGAATTGCTTTAGTAATAATAATGTTGGCTTTTTTTCCTCTAGTTATACTACCATAAGAATTAGATATGCCCATAGCATAAGCTCCATTTATTGTTGCGGCATTAATTGCTTCTTCAGGTGTCATTTTCATTTTTATACAAGCTGTACTTACTACAAAATTCATATTTCCACTAGGTGTAGACCCTGGGTTATAATCTGATGCAAGTGCCAATGGCAGTCCAGCATCTATGATTTGTCTAGCAGGCGTGTATGGTATGCTTAAAAAATATGAACATGATGGCAGTGCAACAGGCATTGTGTTGCTTCCTTTTAAAGCGTTTATATCGTCATTATTCAGTTCTTCTAAATGATCTACTGAAAGCGCGTTGTGTTTAACACCTATAGCAACACCTCCAAAAGCGTTAAATTGATTGACGTGAATTTTAGGTATGAGACCATATTTTTTTCCAGCTGAAAGTATGCGCTCTGTATCTTTTAAATCAAAATAGCCTTTTTCACAAAAGACATCAATATAATGAGCTAGTGCTTCTTTTTCGATTTGCGGAAGCATCTCGTTTATAATCAAATCTAAATATGCTTCTTTGTCTTTTTTATAAGTTTTTGGAAGTGCATGAGCGCCCAAAAATGTAGCTTTTACTTTGATTGGAAAATCTCTTTTAATACGTTTAATTACTCGAAGCATTTTGAGTTCAGCATCAACAGTTAAGCCATAACCTGATTTAATTTCTATAGCTCCAGTACCTAATTTCATGACTTGTCGTACTCGTTTTATAGATTGTTGGTATAAGGCTTCTTCGCTTGTGTTCTGAAGTTTTTCTGCTGAGTTTAAAATTCCACCACCACGTTTAGCGATATCTTCATAGCTTAAGCCATTAATTCTATCAACAAATTCTTGCTCTCTATGCCCTGCATATACGATATGAGTATGCGAGTCGCACCATGTAGGAAGTACTATTTTACCAGTTGCATCTATAACTTCATCGGCTTCTATATTGATTAGTTCTTCCATGTTGCCATATTCTACAATGGTATCATCTTCGATTAAAAGATAAGCGTTTTTAATTGTTGGAAGCACTCTCATTTCAGATCCAGATATTTTTAAAACATTTGTATCTCTTACTTGGAGTAATTCTTTGATATTTATTATGAGTAATGACATAGTTGTAATTGAAAGTCTAAATTTATGAAAATAAAAAAGCGTTGGCAATTAGCCAACGCTTTAAATTTTATAAAGTAAAACAAATTATTGTTTAATGAATTTATAAGTTGTGTTATAGTCTTTAAATTTAATGATATAAATACCACTATTAAGTTTGGATACATCTAAGTTTTGACCAAGTTGAATAGTGTTGTTCATTACGCGTTTACCTAAAACATTATAAATAGAAATATTTAAATCGTTAGTAAAGTTGCCTTTAAAGTTTAGTTTGTTTTTTGTAGGATTAGGATATATAGTAATTTCATTTAATGTGTTTTCTTCTGTACTTAAAGTAATATGATCATTTAAATATAAAGCTAAGTCATCCTGTAAGTAACTCACTGCAGCGATGTCTAAGTCGCCATCGTTATCAAAGTCTTGAATCTCAATATCAAAAGCAGCAGAATTTGTATCATCAATAATAATTTCACTAGCCAATCCACCAACAGCATCACTTGTAAACCAAATAAAGTCAGCATCAGTAGCTCTTCCATTAGTGACTAATAAATCATTAAAGGTGTCATTATTAAAATCGGCAACTGAGGCCATTGCTGTTCTTGAGATCGAGGTTGTAACAGTTGTTTCAGTAAAAGTTGTAGCTGTACCAGCACTATCCTTAGCGTACCAAGCAATATTTGGGACAGCAGTTGGACTATTATCAGACTTAATAATATCTAAACTAGAATCATCATTAATATCTGCGAAAGAAACAGTCCATAGAAATCCATTTCCAGTACTTACATTATTATCATAAGCAGTAAATGGAACATTTCCACTACCATCAATACCATCAGGAATTAACTTGTTATCAAATACACTAACATTACCATTACCAGTAAATGCCACGACAACATCTAAATCGCCATCACTGTCATAATCAGCTATATCAAAAGCACCTGGCTGACTACCAGCCACTACTGGAGTAATGTCTCTTAGAATACCAAAGGTGCCATCACCATTACCAAGAAAATAAACAACTTTATTTCCATCGTAAGAAGAGACAACTAAATCTAAGTAATTGTTAACATCATTATCGATATTCACAGCCATGACCATTCCTGCTCCAGGAATTGCTCCAGAGATTTCAACAGCAGGTTCAAAAGTTTCATCGCCATTGTTTTCAAACCAAACAACGTTGCTATTCACATAACTCGTTGCAATAATGTCATTATTTCCATCAGCATTAAGATCTGCGATGGTTATTCCTTCAACATAGGATAAGTCATTAGGTGCTATGGCAGATAAAGCTCCCATATCCATAAAAGTACCATCTCCATTATTTTTATACCAAGTAACATCACTTCCAGTATCGGTACCAATGGCAATATCTAAAAAGGCATCACCATTTAAATGCCCTGAAGCAATAGTGTAAGGTTCTATACTCGTAGAGGCATCAATGACAGATTTAACAAAGCTTTGAGCTTGTATTGAAGTAAGAGTCGTTAGAACAAAAAGACTAGTAAGTAAAATTTGTTTCATAATATAAATAGATTTGTATATCAAAGATAAGGTTTTATTTTAAAAAAGAGTTATTTATCGGTAAAAATACACACTTTGTCGTTACTTTAGACTTCCAACCATATCTTCAGGTTTAACCCAAGCATCGTAGTCATCTGCAGAAACATATCCTAAATTAATAGCTTCTTCTTTTAAAGTTGTTCCATTTTTATGTGCTGTATTTGCAATTTCTGCAGCTTTATAGTAACCAATTTTTGTATTTAGAGCAGTAACAAGCATTAAAGAGTTATTCAATAATTCTTTAATAACAGCGTGATTTGGCTCAATACCTGTAGCGCAGTTTTCATCAAAACTTTTACAGGCATCACCAATAAGTTGAGCAGATTGTAAAACGTTAGCAGCCATCATAGGTTTAAAGACATTAAGCTCATAATGACCTTGGGTACCACCAACAGAAACAGCAACATCATTTCCAATAACTTGAGCACAAACCATGGTTAAGGCTTCGCATTGAGTAGGGTTTACTTTTCCAGGCATAATTGAACTTCCTGGCTCGTTTGCAGGAATAATAATCTCGCCAATACCTGAACGTGGCCCAGAAGCCATCATACGAATGTCGTTTGCAATTTTATTTAGAGAAACTGCAAGCTGCTTTAAAGCTCCATGGGTTTCTACTAAAGCATCATGTGCAGCAAGCGCTTCAAATTTATTTGGAGCAGAAATAAAAGGTAGTCCAGTAAATTTTGCAATATATTCGCTAACACGTTTTGAATATCCAGTAGGAGTATTTAATCCAGTACCAACAGCTGTACCACCAAGGGCAAGCTCACTTAAATGATCTAAAGTGTTTGTTAAAGCTTTTAAACCATGATTAAGCTGTGAGACATAACCAGAAAACTCTTGCCCCAAAGTAAGCGGAGTCGCATCCATTAAATGTGTACGTCCAATTTTTACAACGTTTTTAAAATCATTAGATTTTTTTTGCAAAGTATCGCGTAATTGCTCAACACCAGGAATTGTAGTTTCTATAATTTTTTTATAGGCAGCAATATGCATTCCAGTAGGAAAAGTATCATTTGAGGACTGAGATTTGTTAACATCATCATTAGGCTGTATCGTTTTTTCGCCTTCACCTATAACTTTTCCAGCAATTTGATGAGCACGATTTGCTATAACTTCATTAACATTCATATTGCTTTGAGTACCAGAACCAGTTTGCCAAATAACTAATGGAAATTGATCATCATGCATTCCAGTTAAAATTTCATCACAGACTTGAGCAATAAGATCGCGTTTTTCAATAGCTAATACGCCTAATTCACAGTTGGTATAAGCTGCAGCCTTTTTAAGATAAGCAAACCCATAAACAATTTCTAAAGGCATAGATGCTGGTGCTCCAATTTTAAAGTTATTTCGAGAACGTTCTGTTTGGGCTCCCCAAAGTTTATCTGCAGGGACTTTTACTTGTCCCATAGTATCTTTTTCTATTCTGTAATCCATTGTTTTTTATGTAAAAATTGCAAACACAAAATTACGGATTTTATCGTTTATTAAGGATTAGATTTTAAGATAATTTTGAAGAATTTCTGTGTTAGATTTATATGTGTATTGGTAAATTTTTTTAAGACTATTAATAGGTTTACTTTTGTGAATAATTATAAATTACAAAAGATGTTTAAAAGATTACTTTTAATAATTGTATTGTGTTTCTCAAACAGTTTGTTTGCTCAAACTGAAGATGTTATTACAGGGTTAAGCCATCCTTTAGGAATCGCGTTTGATGATGAAGACATGTATATTTGTGAGCATGCACCAGGACCTAATGCTGGAATTCTATCTAGAGTTGATTTATTAGTCACACCTTTAGTTAAAGAAGATTTAGTGACAGAATTATTTTACCCAAGAGCTATTTATCTTCATGGTAATGATTTATATTATGCCATTACGACTTCATTAAATAAAATTGATATTACCTCTTCAAGTCCTAGTCCAGAAGTAGTTGTTACTGGATTAAACTTTCCAAGATCCTTGGTTTTAGTAGGAGATTATTTATATATGGCTGAAGCTGATAGGATTAGAAAAATTAACATTCAAGATGCTAGTCCAACTCCAATAGATGTAATAACAGGCTTGCCAGATGATCCGCTTTCAATGGCCTTACGAGGTGACGAAATGTTTTTTGCTTCGGCCAATAAAGTCTCTAAGTTTTCACTTCTGGATGCTAGTCCTGTTGTAGAGTATGTTGTTACTGGGTTTGAATCGAATATTTATTCTCTTGTTTTTTATGGCGACACGTTAATTGTTGGCATGGCATTAATTCGTAAAATGATGACTATTGATATGAATGCAACGGTTTTAGTTGCTGAAGAATTTTTATCTAGTATGAGTGGCCAACCAATGCATTTAGTGATACATAATAATGAACTCTATATTGCTGGAGGCATTAATAGTAAGGTTTTTAAGTTATCTGATTTAAGTTCTTTAAGTATTGAAGACTCTCAACCTTTTATTGTGCAGCAAGTTTATCCTAATCCAACTAAAAATTTAATTCAAATTTCAGGGTTAAAAGAGCAGACAGCATACGAGGTTTATAATACTAATGGTTTGGTTGTTTTAAAAGGAAATTTAATGCCAAATGAAACCGTTAGTTTAAGTGCTTTAAGTTCTGGGATGTATTTTTTTAGATTGCACAACAGAAGCTTAAATGAACTAACTTTAAAAGTTATGAAGGATTAATAGAAATTACTGTTAATAAATCTTATATTTTATATTGCATAAAAAAACACTTTCACTTATCTTTGCGATAGTAATAAAATAACAGACCAATATATTATGTTCGAATTTGACCAATATTTAGGATTTTTAGCGTTCTTAACCATATTAACTATAGGTTTTTGGTTAATGATATTTTTATTGACTTTTGTTATTCCTTATTGGATTTTTGGCGCTTCAATAGAACGTTTTAAAGAAATTAGAGAAGAAAAGAAAGCAAAGCGTAACGCTTAGTCTTTTTATTAAAATATATAAAAAGGGAAACTCATTAAGTTTCCCTTTTTTTTTTAATTAATATGTTGTTAATACTATAATGAACTAAATTTTGCGTTAGCGATTGCAGCAAACTACCATGTAGTGCGAAAAGCGCGACTTGAGCATTGCGAGAGTAACGCCCAAAAATCAATTAGCCTTCAAACTCTATATCCTCACCATCATTTCCACGACCTCGTTGTTGCTTTTTCTTTTGGTTAAATCTGTATGTAAATGATAGGTTAAAACTGCGTTCACGCCATTGAAATTCGCTAGAACTTGTAAAGGTTTCTGCATTGGTATCCATTATCCTTTTTCTAGAGTTAAACAAGTCGCTCACATTAAATGCAATTGATGCTTTTTCATTAAATAAATCTTTGCTAAATGCCATGTTTGTAGAAAACACACCTTTGCTTTTGTTTTGTGCATCTTCTCTAGGACCTCTATAATTCATACTGGTTTGCCACTCTATATTTGCTGGCAATGTGTATTTGCTATTTAGTCTTGCAAACCAACTTGTGTTTTCATTACCAAGATCTACACCATTAGGATCTACACCTTCAGATTTTGATTTAAAAAAGTTGAAGTTAGCACTTGTATTAAATTTACGAGATGGTCTGTAAGTAAGCGTAAACTCGAAACCATAACGATCTTCACTAGCTAAATTTATTGGTGTACGTTGAATTACAGGAACATCTTGTCCGTTTACGTTTACTGTATTTCCTGTATCAAAGCTTACAAAATTAAACACATCTGTAGCATGTTGATAGTATGCAGACGTATTAAATGTAATTTTACCAAAGCGATTGATATAACCTAAGTCATAACTTCCAGAGTAGCTTGGATTTAAATCTGGATTACCTTGAAAAATGCTAGTTACACTAGATC
This sequence comes from Lacinutrix iliipiscaria, assembly GCF_042686125.1. Lineage (NCBI taxonomy): Bacteria > Pseudomonadati > Bacteroidota > Flavobacteriia > Flavobacteriales > Flavobacteriaceae > Lacinutrix > Lacinutrix iliipiscaria. The sequence continues at coordinate 317,381 of NZ_JBHUOV010000002.1, read as the reverse complement.
GAGAAGGGAAAGGGTTAATGAATCTAGAACGCGGTCTTCTTAAACGTCTACTATAACCCAATGTTAAGCTTTCGCTATCACTTAATTCATAGTTTAAGTTGATTGTTGGAAATAATCCTGTATAATTCTTTTTGCTGAAATCGCCACTTGTAGGCTGATCTATAGTTACTTGTGTGTTTTCTACACGTAAACCTAGTAGGTATGAGAATTTACCATGTTTGCTTCCATATTGCGTATATACAGCATTTACATATTCTTTGTAGTTTAATAAATTACTTAGCGAATTATTGATTAAAAACTGGTTGGTGTCTTCATCTAGAATTTCAACAATATAATCTGTAGAAAGTGTATTAAAATTTCCTCTATATCCTAATTCAAATTGTGAATTTTCACCAATAGGCAATACATAATCCGATTGTAATAAAATTCGGCTTTGATCTTCTAAGGTGGCTACTTTTTCGCTAGTTAGGCCATCTATAGCAACGAGAGAGTTTTCGTCTTCTGAACTGTCTTCATATTGAAAATCTACAGTTAACTTATGTCCACTAGTTTCAAAATTTTTAGTAAAATTGGTTGAATATTGAATTGTTTTATCGTCTTCTAACTCAGGGTCAAAACGCAAGCTCTCACCAGTTAATACATGGTTGTTATCAAATTGAAGCAATGTATTGGTCGTATTACTTTCGTTATTACTATCTCTGTAAAAAAAGGAAGTGGTTAATGATGCAGAATCATTAATATACCATTCTACACCAAAATTTGTATTTAAACCTTTACGAACACGATCAAATTCTCGTGTTTCTTCTAAACTATTTCCAGTTGATTTATAAGTGGTATTTGTAAATGAATTCCCTGGAATTTCTCTATAACTATAGCCTGTTGTATTGAAAATATTAAAATTACCAGTTCTGTAATTTAAATTCCCAGAGATTCCAGCAGAAGGGTTATAGCCAGCGTTAACCGTAACAGCTCCATTAAGACCTTGAAGTTTACTACGTCTTAGTATGATATTTAAAATACCAGCAGTACCTTCAGAATCATAACGAGCAGAAGGTGAAGTTATAACTTCAACTTTTTCTATAGACTCGGCAGGTAATTGGCGTAAAGCATCAGTTGAATTAAGACCAACTAAACCTGAAGGTTTTCCATTAATTAATATACGTACATTATCCTGACCTCTTAAAGAGACATTACCTTCAACATCTACAGAAACAGATGGCACATTGTCAAGTACATCGCTTACTGTTCCACCACGAACGGTTAGGTCTTTACCTACATTATATATTTTTTTATCTAGTTTAATTTCAACTGTAGTACGCTCTGCAATGACTTCAACTTCGTCAAGAGCTTCGGCATCTTCAGCTAAATAAACGACTCCAATGTCCTTGTTTTTTGTAAGGTCTACGTCTGGAAGTGTTTTTTTACCAAAGCCAATAAACTCTACGGAAACATCATAAATTCCTGCAGGAACAGGAATGTTAAAATTTCCTTTTTGATCTGTAATGCCACCAGTTATAATTTTGTTTTCTTTTTTACTAAAAAAGCCAACAGTAGCATATTCTAAGGGTTGTTGAGTTTCTTGTTCAATAATTTGTCCTGTAGCTCTAACCTCATTTTGGGAAAACGAAGAATAGGAGAATAACACAATACAAATGAAAGTAAATAAATGTTTAGTCATGATTAATTTTCTCAATAGGACTGCAAAAGTAGAGCATGGTTTAGTTGTGTTTGGTTAAATGTTTGTTAAAAAAAAGCTTCCATTTAGGAAGCATTTTTTTTAATTAGTTATAATGTCAAGAACTTTTCTTGGAGGTTTACAGATAATGGCTTTGTCTCCATTAATAACAATTGGTCTCCTCATTAATTTAGGAAATTCGACCATCATTTTAATATATTCAATATCTTCAAAATCATCTAGGTTTTTAACAAGAGGATGGAAGTGGTCTCTCCATAAATCATCTTCAGTTCGAATTAAATCTATTGGTTTTACGTCTAAGAGCTTAACAATACGTTTTAGTTTTCTTTCGGTTAAAGGATTATCAAGGTATTTAATAATCTTATATTTCTGTTTGATTTTTTTTAAAAAATTAAGACAGGCGTTAGACTCATAAGAATCTGGGTTATGGTATAATATAATCATAATGTAAGTTAGGGATTTGGGAGTTTATGTCTGTATTACATGTTTTTAGGTTTTAATTAAATCTGTTATTAATTCAGTTGGACGACCAATAATTGCCTTATTTTGATGTACAACAATAGGCCGTTCAATAAGCTTTGGATGTTTTACCATAGCGTCAATTATTTGAGAATCACTTAAAGTTTTACCTTTATAGTTCTCTTTCCAAATGACTTCGTTTTTTCTAATAAGATCTATAGGTTGTAGACCTAGTAAGTTAAGTAACGTTTTTAATTCATTTTTATTTGGAACGGTTTCAAGATAATTAATTATTTTAAACTCTAGGCCAGAATTCTTTAAAATTTCTAATCCTTGGCGTGATTTGCTACAGCGATTATTGTGATAAATAGTTGTCATTCAGCATTTTATGTTTATAAATTGTTAGTTTCAGTCGTTTGTTGTCCCATCATCATCAGGTATGCCTTTAAAAAGTCGCCAATATCACCATCCATAACTGCATCAACATTACCAGTTTCATGCAAAGAACGTACGTCTTTTACCAGTTTATAAGGATGCATGACGTAGTTTCGTATTTGGCTTCCCCATTCAATTTTCATTTTTCCAGCTTCAATGTCTTCACGCTGTGCTAATTGTTTTTGCAATTCAATTTCATAAAGCTGAGATTTTAGCATTTGTAGCGCTCGAGTTCTATTGTCATGTTGAGAACGGGTTTCTGAGCATGATATTTGAATTCCAGTTGGTTTGTGTGTAAGTTGCACTTTTGTCTCTACTTTATTAACATTTTGTCCGCCAGCTCCACTAGAGCGTGCTGTTACAATTTCAAAGTCGGCTGGATTAATTTCAATTTCAATAGTATCATCAACTAGTGGATAGACATATACTGAAGCAAAACTAGTATGACGTTTTGCATTACTATCAAAAGGAGAGATGCGTACTAATCTGTGTACACCATTTTCACCTTTAAGCCATCCAAAGGCAAAATCACCTTCGATTTCTAAGGTTACCGTTTTAATACCAGCAACATCACCTTCTTGGTAGTTAAGTTCTTTAACTTTAAAGCCATTTTTTTCGGCATACATTAAGTACATGCGCATAAGCATGTTGGCCCAATCGCAGCTTTCGGTACCTCCAGCACCAGCTGTAACTTGTAGCACAGCACTTAGATTGTCGCCTTCGTCAGAAAGCATGTTTTTAAACTCGATATCTTCAATAGCTGTATTAGCTTTTTCAAAACGTGTTTCTACATCAGTAGCAGAAGCTTCATTGTCTTTATAAAATTCATAAATAACTTCTAAATCTTCAACTAAAGTTTTAGCAGCATTATAATCTTCTACCCATTTTTTCTTCTCACGAATTGATTTCATAGTCAATTCAGCAGCTTTGGAATCATTCCAGAAATTAGGGTCAAAAGTTTGTTCTTCTTCGTTTTGAATTTCAATTAACTTAGCATCTAAGTCAAAGGTATTGTCTTAGCGCTGTAAGACGTGTATTAAGATCTTTAATTTGATCAGATGTAATCATGTGAAGTTTATTTTCAACAAAAATATGATTTATTACTATTCACGAAAATATATCTTGATATAATTTTATAGTTTTATACTCAAAAAGTGATTTATGATTATTGATTTAAGAAGTGATACGGTTACAAAGCCATCACAAAGTATGTTGGATGCTATGATGTCAGCTAAAGTTGGAGATGATGTCTTTCGAGAAGATCCAACAGTTAATCAATTAGAAGAACGTGTTGCTCAAATGTTTGGTAAAAGCAATGCCTTGTTTTTTCCTAGTGGGACGATGGCCAACCAAACAGCTATAAAACTACATACGAGTCCAGGAGAACAAGTCATTTGTGACAAATATGCGCATATCTTTAATTATGAATCAGGTGGAGCTTCATTTAATAGTGGTGTTTCTTGTAAGTTGATTGATGGCAAAGGAGGGATGTTTAAAGCAAATCAAGTGCTTGAAGCTATTAATCCAGATGATTATTATTATAGTCAATCTCGATTAGTTGAGATAGAAAATACAACAAATAAAGGAGGTGGTGCCTGTTGGGATTTTGAAGAAATCTTAAAGATTAAAAAAGTATGCCTTGAAAATCATCTAGGATTTCATTTAGATGGTGCTCGTTTATGGAATGCATTAGTTGCTAAGGGCGAAACAACAGCGCAGTATGGAGCGGCTTTTGATACCATTTCGGTGTGTTTAAGTAAGGGATTAGGTTGCCCTGTAGGCTCTTTATTAATTGGAGACTCAGACATTATGAGGCAGGCTATTCGAGTTCGAAAGTTGTTTGGAGGTAATATGAGACAAGCTGGTTTTTTAGCAGCAGCTGGACTATATGCATTAGATCATAATATAGAAAGACTTACAGAAGATCATAAAAAAGCCAAAGACATTGCATCTGTATTAAAAACACTTTCATGCATCAAAACTGTCGAACCAGTTGAAACGAACATCATCATTTTTGAACTTCAAAACGATTATGATGCTTCAAGTTTTTTAGCTCTACTTCAAAGTAAAGGGATTAGTATTATAGACATGGGTGAAAACAAACTACGAATAGTTACTCATTTAGATTATACTAATGAAATGCATTCTTATCTATTAGAGGTGCTTGTATCTATCTGATTTTGATGGTCTTAAAATTTTAATTTTCATTTTATCGATTAAAAATGCATTTTGTCGAAATGTTAAAGGCTTCTTAAATTTTAAAGGACAAACAGTTTGATAAGCATTAATTTTGTCGGAAATTAGAGATTACCACTCATTTTATATGATTTTTTAGCATAGAGTGACTTTTGTAAAAAAAGTGTGTCTAAATGAGTATAACAATTAATTTTTTAACCATTAAATATTTTAAGCATGAAAAAATCCTTTTTAACCATTTTGTCTTTCATAGTGAGTATTACTGTGTTTGCACAAGATTTACCAACTAACCCAGAACCCGGAAAATGTTACGTTCGATGTGTAACTCCAGATGTTTGGGTTAACCAAGATGTAACTATTCAAGTATCACCTGCATACAAGAAATTAAGTACAGTACCAGCAAAATACACTACTGTAAATGAAGAAGTTGTTGTAGAAAATGCAAGTCAACGTTTAGAAGTTGTTCCTGCAGTTTATGAAACTCAAGAATTTGTAGTTACAGTAAATGAAGCAGCTCAACGCTTAGAAAAAGTACCATCAAGAACTGAAACACAAACAGAAACTGTTGTGGTAAAAGAAGCTTCTCAGCGTCTTGAATTAGTGCCAGCTGTTTATGAGACTCAATCTTTTGAAGTAATTACTCAGCCAGCGAGCCAAAGACTAGAATTGGTTCCTGCTGTATATGAAACACAAGATTTTACTGTAGTGACTCAAGAAGCTTCTCAACGTTTAGAAGTTATTCCTGCAGTTTATGGTACAGAAACAAGAACTTATAAAAAGAGAGAATATGGAACATCATTAAAAGTTGTGCCTGCATCTTTTTCTCCTAATTATCAAGTTATTGAAACAAAACCTGCTACTGCTAAATGGCAGATGAGTGATACACCAGCTGCTGAATGTCAGTCTAGTGATCCTAACGATTGTAGATACTGGTGTTATAAGAGTGTCCCTGCTCAAAACATTACAATTAACACTACAGACTTAACTTCTGATGCTACTTTTATTAGAACTCCTGATTGTGATCCTAATGCTAATGGTGGAGAAGATTGTGGTATGTCAACTTATACTGTAAAAGTTGTAACAACTCCTGCAACTACAAGAGTAATAGATATTCCAGCTGTAACTAAAAATGTTAAAAAAACAGTTATGGTTACTCCTCCAACAACAAGAGTTATCGAAATTCCTGAAGTTAGAAAAACGATGAAACGTGTTGTTATGGTAACACCTCCAACAACAAGAGTGATCGATATTCCTGCTGAAACGAAAACAGTTACTAAAACAATTATTATTCCTGAAACGACTAGAGTTGTTGATATTCCTGCAGTAACAAAAACAATGAAACGTGTCGTAATGGTAACACCTCCTACAACTAGAGCTATTGATATTCCTCAAAAAACAGCAACTATTAAGAAAACTGTTTTAACTGAAGACTCTAAAGTTGTTGAAACAGTTGTTCCTGCAATAAATAAAACAGTAACTAAAGAAGTTTTACAAACTAAAGGAGGATTAACAACGTGGAAAGAAGTTGAATGTACTTTATTAGAGTACAATGACCTTAACATTAACTGGAACTTAGGTTCTGCAACCTTAACAGGTGCTGCTAAGGCTGAAATTGACGCAAAACTATTACCAGCTTTATCTGATGGTGTTTCTGTAGAAATTGCGTCTCATACAGATTCTAGAGGGTCAAAAGAAAGTAACCGTTTATTATCTGAAAGAAGAGCTCAAGCTGTAACAAATTACTTAATATCTAAAGGGATTAATTCTTCAAGAATTGTATCTAATGGATATGGTGAGTCTAGATTAGTTAACAGATGTTCTGATGGTGTATCTTGTACTGAAAGAGAACATTTAGCAAACAGAAGAACTCAATTTAGAGTAATTAATCAATAATTACTTTTTCAAATACAATAAAAAAAGGAAGCTAGTTTAGCTTCCTTTTTTTATATCTTAAAGCAGGCAACTATTTAAACATATCCATTCCTGGTATGTTTGGCATGCCATCTTTAGCAACTGCGCTAATTTCAGTTTCGTTTATCTGTGTCGCTTTTTCAATAGCCTTGTTTAAGGTCAGAATTAAATAATCTTCAAGCTGTTCTTTATCTTGTAACAATTCATCATCAAAATAAATAGATTTAATCGTTCTATTAGCAGTTAATGTGATTTTTAATTTGCCATCATGGCTTTGCTCATCAATTAAAACTGTATCTAAGCGCTTTTTAGTTTCTTCTACTTTTTTTTGAGCTTCTTTAAGTTTGCCCATCATTCCCATTAGGTCTCCAAACATAATTTTATAGTTTATAATTCGGTACAAAACTATTTAATTTTTCTATTTTTGAAAAGTATAATCTTTACAATCAATTAGTCCATTTGAAAAAACAGCTCAGTCCACCAATAGCGAAACAAATTCCCAAAAAACTTGTTGCACACTATGATGAGAGAATAGATAATTATTATTGGCTCAATGATAAAGAAAATCACGATGTCATTAATTATTTAAATGAAGAAAACGCTTATACTAAAAGTGTTTTAAAACATACAGAGTCTTTTCAGAAATTGCTTTTTGAAGAAATGAAGCAAAGAATTAAGGAAGATGACGCCTCAGTGCCTTATAAATTAAATGGATATTGGTATGTGACAAAATTTGAAAAAGGTAAAGATTATCCAATTTATACTCGTCGAAAAGAAACCTTAGACGCTTCTGAAGAATTATTGTTTGACTGTAATGAAATGGCCAAAGGGCTTACTTATTTTAAGCTTGGTAGTATTGCAATTAGTCCTGATAATACGCTTGCTGCTTATTCTGAAGATACTGTAAGTCGAAGACAATACGCTATTAAAGTTAAAAATTTAATTACAGGCGAAATCTATTCCGAAGACATAAAAAATACCACTGGAGGTGTCACATGGGCAAATGATAATAAAACTTTATTTTATGCTAGAAAAGATGAGGTAACACTGCGTTCGAATAAAATTTTTAAGCATAGATTGCATACTAATGTAGATAAAGATGAAGAAGTGTTTCATGAAACAGACGAGACTTTCAACACCTTTATTTATAAAACCAAATCAAAGAAATACTTAGTTATTGGTTCAGCAAGTACGCTAACAACAGAATATCGAATACTTAATGCGAATAACCCTGATGGTGTTTTTAAGGTCTTTCAAAAGAGAGTTCGAGAGCTCGATTATGCTATAGCACATTATAATGATAGTTTTTATATCCTTTCAAATAAAGATAAAGCGACAAATTTTAAACTGCAAAAAACTAACGAAATTCAGACCGAAAAAGAATTTTGGCAAGATGTTATTTCACATAGAGATCATGTCTTATTAGAAGATATTGAGATTTTTAAAGATTATTTAGTGCTCAGTGAGCGTGAAAACGGTCTAAATAAACTTAGAATAATGAGTTGGAATGGTGAAGAAGATTATTATTTACCATTTGATAGTGAAACTTATACAGCAAATACAGGAAACAACCCAGATTTTGATAGCGATGTTTTGCGTTATAGTTTTAATTCTCTTACAACGCCTAGTTCTGTTATAGATTACAACTTTAAGACAAAGATTAAAGAAATAAAAAAAGAACAGGAGGTCTTGGGAGGTAAGTTTAATAAAGAGAACTATACCTCTGAACGAGTTTGGGCTACAGCGCGTGATGGTGTAAAAGTACCTATTTCTTTAGTTTATAAAAAAGGAATACAGTTAGATGGTACTAACCCTTTGTTGCAATATGCATATGGCTCTTATGGCTCAACAATTGATCCTTATTTCTCAAGCATAAGATTAAGTCTATTAGATCGAGGTTTTATCTATGCGATTTCGCATATTAGAGGAGGTGAATATTTAGGACGAGAATGGTATAACGCTGGTAAGCTGAAACTAAAAATGAATACGTTTCATGACTTTATTGATTGTTCTAAGTATTTAATTAATGAAAAATACACTTCAAGCAAACATTTGTATGCCTATGGAGGTTCTGCTGGAGGACTTTTAATGGGTGTTATTGCGAATTTAAATGCTGAGTTATATTATGGAATCATTGCAGCTGTTCCTTTTGTTGATGTCGTAACCACAATGTTAGATGATTCTATTCCACTTACAACAGGAGAGTATGATGAATGGGGAAACCCTAACGAAAAAGAGTATTACGATTATATGAAATCATATTCACCATATGATAATGTTAAAGCTCAAGAGTATCCCAACCTATTAGTTACAACAGGCTTACATGATTCTCAAGTACAATATTGGGAGCCTGCTAAATGGGTCGCTAAACTTAGAGCATTAAAAAAGGATAATAATAAAATCTTGCTTCATACTGATATGGATTCTGGTCATGGAGGAGCGTCTGGACGTTTTGAAAGTTTAAAAGAAGTGGCGCTAGAATATGCTTTTTTACTAGATTTAGAAGGAATTCTTATGTAAGAAAAAAAAAATACGTATTTTTGCGAGGTTTATGTTACTTTTTTAGTAGCAGCTTAAAAAGCATATATGACACATAAAAATCAAGTTTTTGATAATGTTCTAGATTTAGTAGGTAATACGCCTCTTATAAAACTAAATTCTATGACTGCTCCTTTTAAAGGTGATTTTTACGCTAAAGTAGAAGCCTTTAACCCTGGGCACTCTTCAAAAGATAGGATTGCATTATACATTATAGAGCAAGCCGAGAAACAAGGTATTTTAAAACCTGGTGATACCATCATTGAAACGACTTCTGGAAATACTGGTTTTAGTATAGCAATGGTAAGTATTATTAAAGGCTATGACTGTATTTTGGCAGTAAGTTCTAAGTCTTCAGCCGATAAAATTGATATGTTAAAAACAATGGGCGCAAAAGTTTATGTTTGTCCAGCCCATGTTAGTGCAGATGACCCAAGGTCTTATTATCAAGTTGCAAAACGCTTACATGATGAAATTAAAGGCTCAGTTTATATCAATCAATATTTTAATGAACTTAATATAGATGCGCATTACATGTCCACTGGTCCAGAAATCTGGAAACAAACTGAAGGAAAAATAACGCATTTAGTTGCTTGTAGTGGAACAGGAGGGACTATATCTGGGACTTCTAAGTATTTAAAAGAGCAAAATCCAAATATTAAAGTTATTGGTGTTGATGCTTTTGGTTCTGTGATTAAAAAATATCATGAAACTAGAGAGTTTGATGAAAAAGAAATTTATCCCTATAGAATTGAAGGTTTAGGAAAGAATTTAATTCCTACTGCAACAGATTTTGACCTTATAGATGAATTTGTAAAAGTAACAGATGAAGAGAGCGCTCATACTGCAAGAGAAATAGCAAAAACTGAAGGTATATTCGTAGGCTATACCTCTGGAGCTGCAATGCAAGCTATAAAACAATTGCATGAAGCTGGCGAGTTTAGCGATAACGACAAAGTAGTTGTTATTTTTCCAGATCATGGATCACGCTATATGAGTAAAGTATATAGCGATAAGTGGATGGCAGATCAAGGCTTCTTTGATAGTAAAAATGAAGTCGCAGCACAAAGCATTCAGTATATAAAATAAAGACCAATAAAATAATAGAAGATAGAAGACTTTTCATACAAAAGTCTTCTATCTTTTTGTTGTTAATAATAGTGCATAAAAAGATTATGTTTAATTAGAAGAAATATCTAATTTTGCAACTACTAACTAAGCGTGATAGCAGATGAAAGATTTATTTGAAAAGATTTATAAAGATAAAGGACCATTAGGAAAATGGGCTGCACAAGCAGAAGGTTACTTCGTTTTTCCAAAATTAGAAGGCGAAATTTCTAACCGAATGAAATTTCAAGGTAAAGATGTAATTACTTGGAGTATAAACGATTATCTAGGTTTGGCAAATCACCCAGAAGTACGTAAAGTAGATGCTGAAGCGGCTTTACAGTATGGTTCTGCCTATCCTATGGGAGCACGTATGATGTCTGGTCATACAGACTTACATGAAAAACTTCAAAATGAATTAGCCGAATTTGTAAATAAAGAGGCTGCATATCTTTTAAATTTTGGTTACCAAGGTATGGTTTCTACTATAGATGCTTTGGTCTCTAAAGACGATATTATTGTTTATGATGTTGATGCGCATGCTTGTATTATTGATGGTGTACGTTTGCACATGGGAAAACGCTTTACTTATAAGCATAATGACGTTGAAAGCTTAGAGAAGAATTTAGATAGAGCCACAAAAATGGCTGAACAAACTGGAGGAGGTATTCTTGTTATTTCTGAAGGTGTATTTGGAATGCGTGGCGAGCAAGGTCGATTAAAAGAAATTGTTGCTCTAAAAAAGAAGTTTAATTTCCGTTTGTTTGTTGATGATGCACATGGATTTGGAACGCTTGGTAAAACAGGAGCAGGAGCAGGTGAAGAACAAGGTGTTCAAGACGATATAGATGTTTATTTTGCAACTTTCGCAAAATCTATGGCAAGCACAGGTGCCTTTATTGCTGCTGATAAAGAAATCATAGATTATTTGAAGTACAATTTACGTTCTCAAATGTTTGCTAAATCTTTACAGATGCAATTAGTTGTTGGTGCTTTAAAGCGCTTAGATATGTTGCGTACAATGCCAGAATTGAAGCAAAATCTATGGAAAATAGTTGATGCTCTACAATCTGGATTAAAGAAACGAGGTTTTGATATAGGCACAACGCAAAGTTGTGTAACTCCAGTATATTTAAATGGAAGTATTCCTGAGGCAATGGCTTTAGTTAGAGATTTAAGAGAGAATTATGGTATTTTCTGTTCTATAGTAGTTTATCCTGTAATACCAAAAGGTCTAATTTTACTACGAATGATTCCTACGGCAACTCATACTTTGCAAGATGTTTCAGATACTTTAGACGCCTTTGATGCTATTAGAGAACGTCTTGAAAATGGTACGTATAGACGTCTTTCTGCGGCTTTAATTGCTGCAATGGGAGAGTAGTCTTATCGCTATATAATTTTTAAAAATCAGATGGTTTTCATCGGATTTTTTTATGCAATAAATTGATAATCAATTAGTCCGTTAATCGAGAAAGTTGAAATTTTCTTTTTTTTGTCAGAATTTACTTTATATTTGCCTTCGAATTTATTTTAAACCCAAATCGAAATGAAATTCCTACTTAAACAATTAGCAACAGCTATTGTTGCTATAACCCTATTTAATTGTTCTGTTGAACAGTTAGACTCAAGATCAGAAGAAAACGCTCAAGACACTTCTGAAACTTTATCCTCATTTACTTGTAGTACTGGTGTGTGCGGAGCACGTTTAACCAATAATGGTACGCTATCTGTAGATTTAGCTATTTATGATCATAACAATATGTTATTATTTGAAGAGCTAAACATAGCTTCAGGAGGTGGTGCTACAACTTGGCAAAGTTTCCCAACAGGAAGAATATCTTATACTGTTACAACTCCTGCAACAAGTTTATTTAAAACTGTTGTTATCGATATGGCAGATTGTATGGTTTATGATATGGAAGTTGCCGAGAACAACATGTTGGTTACAGATCAGCCTACTTTACAAGATTAAACTTAGTCTAGTTTAGAGCATACCAATACAATTTTTGAATTTGATTTATTTGTAGTGAAGAAGAGGTAAATATGACCTCCTTCTTTAATTTTAAATCTTTTTCTGATTTGCTGAACCGTTTCTGGAAAGTTACGTGTAGAAATATTAGCTTTAGTAAAATTCTCTTTTTTTAAGAGTTTTTTACTATAAGCTAAAACGTTTTCTATTTTAAAACATCTTCCAGGAAAGTCTATGAGCACTTTACTTGTGTATAAATGCGAGTGCTTATGTAGCTTAGAAATATGAAACTTATGAGTTATTAAATGAAAAGCTCCAGATTTCATAATCGCTGCATTTGGTTCGTATAAATAGTGCTGTGGTAAACTGTAAGTAGCTTCAGTCTTATTGGCTTCGTTGAGCTGAAAAGTGAATTCTTCTACAATTGATGGTTTTATGTTTATGGTTTTTACAGAAACATGTGATGCATAACCTTTTTCTAAAACCCATAGTAGCTCTTTAACTTCATTGTTTACAGCAACGATATGGATGCATTTAACATGCTCTAATTCGTTTAAACCAATGGTAATATCTAATAATGGAGATGATTTTAAGAGTATATTTTTTGATGTCTTAAACAATAAATCTAAATGCTTAGGCACATGTGGTAAACAATCTTTTAGAAAAAACACTTTTCCTTTTGTATCATGACGCCTTGATGGATCGATGTAAATCCAGTCATATTGTTTATTTGATGTACAGATATAATCAATACCATCTGTAGTTATAACACTAATATTATTTTTTTGTAGCTCTTTAAAGTTATGAGATACAATATCAGATAGATCTTTGTTTATTTCACAATGAGTCACCTCTTTAAAAGACTTTGAAAAGTAAAAACAATCGACCCCAAAACCACCTGTAAGATCTATGATGGTTTTTCCTTGAATTATACTTGATTTATATTTCGCTGTAATTTCAGATGATGTTTGCTCAATGTTTAGCTTATTTGGATAATAAATAGTATTACAATTAAACCATGTTGGAAGCTTTGTTTTACATCTTTTTTTAGCCTCAATTTGTTCAATAATTGCCTTTGTCTCAACTGAAGAGAATGAGGTTCCCTTTAAGAGTAGCGAAGTGATTTCAGAATTTAAATTATTATTTATAAAATCTTGAATTTCAATATTTAATATCTCTTTATTCAAAGTTTTACTATAATCCTTTAGTTAGCTTTTTAACGACTTTGTTTTCAGATAAAAACTCTTTTAAAATGACCTTAATTGCAGTATAAGCAGGTACTGCTACTATGAGTCCTATAACTCCAAATAAAATACCAGCAATTAAGATTACTAAAAAGATTTCTAAGGGATGCGATTTTACACTTTTTGAAAAGATTACTGGCTGACTCACAAAATTGTCAATTAATTGTCCAATTGCAAATACAACAAAAACCCAAAACGCATTTGGTAAAATAACGTCCCTAAACCCTTCGCCTAAGTTGCTTGTCATAGTTAGTGTTACCATTAAAAACACGCCTATTAATGGTCCAACATAAGGGATTAAATTTAGTAATGCACATAGAAATGCTATTACTAAAGCATTTTCTACGCCAATAATCATAAGACCAATGGTATAGATTATAAATAATATTAGAATTTGAAAGATTAAACCAATAAAGTATCTAGATAATAAGTCTTTTATTTTAACGGATGAATTTTTCCAACGCGATTCATTGCCTGAAGGAATTAAAGTCATGATTCCACTTTCAAAAAGACGACTGTCTTTTAAAAAGAAAAATGAGATAAACAGTACAGAAAACAAGCCAATACTGAAGCTTCCTAATCCACTAACAAAAGTATTTAAGAAGTTTGGAATTAATGAATAATCAATTTTTGAAAGTACGTTAGAGTCTTTTATTGACTGTTCAACATCAATATTATTAATTTCAAAATAAGCAATGGCTTCTCGATATAAGTTTTCAACATTTCCTTGTAATTGTTCAATGTCTAAAAGCGATAAATTGTGACCTTGTTCAACAATTAGTGGAATAAATAATAGGACTAACCCAAAAAGTAATCCGATTAAAAAAATCATTGTCACTATTACTGCAAGCGCATTTTTGAATCTAAGGCGTCGTCTTAAAAAAATAACAATGGGTCTTCCAATTAACGAAATTACACCAGCAATGGCTACATAAACAATAACAGCTTGAATTTTATAAACAAAAAATACGATCAAAGCAATACCAAGTATAATGCCAAGTGCTTTTAAAATGCCGTTTGAGATTTGATTTGAAGTCATACTGTAAATATAATAAAACAGTTATATAAGTTGCTTCGTCATTTCATATAAAACAATATTGGTCGCTTGTACAACATTCATACTGCTGTTTTGTCCGAACATATCTATTTGAATTATAATATCAGACAGCTTTAAATTAGCGTCACTAATGCCAAAATTTTCATCGCCAATTATAAGAGCGATAGGTTTTTCTTTCGAAAAAGAACAGGTATAAATAGATTGGCTTTTACTAGTAATTTCAAGAGCAGCAATATAATAGCCAAGTTCCTTATAGGTTGAAATTACCTCTGAAGCATTAGTTTTTACATCATATTTAACAACTTTTTCTGTAGCTCGAGAGGTTTTAGTCATTTTTCGACCTAACGGAATATGTTCGCCACAAAACACAATTTTTTCTACACCAAAAGCATCAGCAATTCTAAATAAACTTCCAATGTTTGGTGCATTTGTAACGTTTTCGCAAATTATTGTAATAGGAAATGTGCGTTTGGTAAAATTGGTATTGTAGTGGTGGAGTTGCATTTAATTCTCAAAAGCGTATTTAATAATATTCGCTCCCATTTTTAATGCTTTTTCACGGACTTCAGGAGAATCATTATGAACGACTTCATCTTCCCAGCCATCGCCTAGATCGCTTTCAAAAGTGAAAAGTAGTACCAATCTGTTCTCATGAAATAGTCCAAAGGCTTGTGGACGTTTGCCATCATGTTCATGTATTTTAGGTAAGCCATTTGGGAATTTATAAACATAATTAAATATCGCATGATTTGCAGGAAGCTCTACTAATTCTTGATTTGGAAAGACTTTTTTAAGCTCTTTTGAAATGTAAGGCTGCATACCGTAGTTATCATCGATATGCAAAAATCCTCCAGAAGTTAAATAGTTTTTCAGGTTTTCAGCATCTGATTCGCTAAAAAACACATTACCATGACCAGTCATATGTAAAAAAGGAAACTGAAAAATATCTGTGCTACCAACTTCAACAGTTTGAGGCTTCGTTGCTATTTTAGTTGAGATATTATTATTGCAAAATGCGATTAAGTTAGGTAAAGCTGTAGGGTTGCCATACCAATCACCACCACCTTTATATTTTAAAATCGCAAGGTCTTGTGATAACACACAAAAGGATGTTAGAGAAAATAAAAAAGACAAAAAAATCTTCATAGTTATTCGTTTACAAAAGCTACAGAATGGCAAGCCACAATAGCTGCTGTTTCTGTCCGTAATCTGGTTGTTCCCAAAGTTACAGGAATAAAATGAAATTGAAGTGCTTGTTGGATTTCTTTAACAGAAAAATCGCCTTCTGGTCCAATTAAAATGGTTACATTTTGTTTAGGTTTTAGATGATTTTTAAGTGATATTTTTTCTGAATCTTCACAGTGTGCTATAAATAGTTGTCCAGCTATTTCTTGGTTGATAAAATCGCTAAATGAAATCGCTTTATTAAGTTTTGGCAGATAACAATGAAGGGATTGCTTCATTGCAGATAAAACAATTTTTTCATAACGTTCTGGCTTGATAATTTTTCGTTCACTATGATCACAAATAATAGGAGTGATGCTATCAACACCAATTTCTGTTGCTTTTTCGAGAAACCACTCATAGCGATCATTCATTTTAGTAGGTGCTACAGCAAGGTGTAGGTTGTATCTATGCTTTGGTTGTAGTTGCTTAGCAATTAGTGTTGCAATACACTTTTTTAAATCTGGAACAATTATTTGTGCAGTAAATAACCATCCTTTTCCATTAGTAATATGTAAAGTATCATTTGTAGTTTTACGTAAAACTTTTACAATGTGTTTGCTTTCTTCTTTCGAAAAAGAAAACTGAGTAGTGTGTTCGGTAATTTCAGAGTTATAGAATAATTGCATAATACGAATATAACAACTTGATTATTTGTATAAAAAAAAAGAGTGTCAATATTTGACACTCTTTTTTTTTATATAATAAATAACAATTATTTTTCTTCTCCACCACCATTACATTTTCCTATAGTATCTCCATGAGCTAAATGTGCATTTAGCGCATTTATACTTACTGTGATTTCATGAGAATTCTCTGGGTTTCCAGGTGGAATATGGCAAATAGTTATTTTTTCATTTTGAGCTTTAGCTTCAGTTGAACTGCTTGTCATAACACAACAAACACATAATAAGGTAATAATAAAAATTACTTTTTTCATAATAGTTTAATTTATAGATTTAGGCATTATTGCATATCGAAATAACTATAAATGATGCTGAAAGAAAAAATATTAGGATGAAAACCTAAAAAATCATAATGAATGGTTTTTTTATGCAAATTATTCTGCTAAAGTGCTGTATTATAAGAGTGTACTGTTATTTATCATCAAAGCGATCTACAATTTTCAGTACTTTTATTTCTCTAATTTCCTTTGGCTCATGTGTTTTTAAAACAATATAATACCACTGTTTCTGAACTATATCAATGGTAAAAACATCGCCAACACTATATTGAGGATTTGTAATCTCACTTTCAAAAGTAGGGTGAGTTAAACCTGCTTCAAACCAGCCTAAATCACCACCACGACTCGCATTATTATCCATTGAATATTGACTTGCTAGCATGCTAAAAGGTGTGCCTTCTTTATATTTAACTAAAATTTTATCACGTAAGGCATTAATTTCAGAAACGGTCATTTTTAAACCATCAAAGAAAATATAACTAACCCTATGATTTGTGACAGTGCTTTTTTCAATGACTTTGTATTTTACTCGTTCAGTTTCACTTTCGACTGTTGTAGTGCCTCCATTAAATAAATCGATCGCTAAAGCCGTTTGATGTTTTTCTTCATTAAACACAATAATTTTATTGTATTTAGATTTGTGTACTTTAAGGTAGTCTTCAGCGTCTTCCATATTTATTATGGAGTCAAAATCTTTTGTAACTGTATCTTGTGCCGAAATCGAAATTGAAAATAAGAAAGTGAAAAGTAATAGTTTATTCATTTGTAGTCATACTTAGTGTTATGAAAACAAAAAAACAAAAATTATAGATTGCAAAAATGAATTTCTATAAGGTTATTAACAGAAATTTCAACAATAAAAAATCCTTTAGGTTATTTTAAATTTTCAATCGCGCAGAAGCACTAATATTTTGGTCAGCAAAATCGTGTTCAAGAAATTTTAAATAACCAACAATAGCTATCATTGCAGCATTGTCTGTTGTGTATTCAAATTTTGGGACGTAGGTAGTCCATCCAAACTTTTGTTCTCCTTTTTTTAAAGCTTCTCGAATGCCAGAATTGGCCGAAACGCCACCACCAATAGCAATATGATTAATCCCAGTGTGTTTACTGGCTAGTTTCAGTTTGTCGATTAGAATACCAATAATGGTATATTGAATAGAAGCACAAATATCGTTGAGACGTTCTGAAATGAAATTTGGATTCGCTTTAACTTCCTTTTGAATGAAATATAAAATACCAGTTTTTAATCCAGAGAAGCTAAAATTTAATCCATCAACTTTTGGTTTCGTAAATTGAAATGCTTTTGGGTTGCCTAATTGAGCACGTTTGTCTATTTCTGGTCCTGCAGGATAGCCTAACCCTAATATTTTTCCACTCTTATCAAATGCTTCTCCAACGGCATCATCTAAAGTTTCGCCAATAACTTCCATTTCAAAATAATTAGTCACCTTAACAATTTGTGTATGGCCTCCAGAAATTGTCATGGCTAAAAAAGGAAAAGGCGGTTTGTTAAAGCCGCTTTCATCTATAAAATGCGCCAGTATGTGTGCTTGCATGTGGTTAACATCAATTAGCGGAATGTTTAAACCAAACGCTAAAGATTTTGCAAATGACGTTCCAACTAATAACGAACCCATTAATCCTGGGCCTCTTGTAAAGGCAATAGCATGAAGCATATCTTTTGTTATTCCAGCTTTTTTTATGGCTTGATGTACGACTGGAACAATATTTTGCTGATGAGCTCTTGAGGCTAACTCTGGAACAACGCCACCATATTCTTCGTGTATTTTCTGACTCGCAACCACGTTGCTTAAAACCTTGTTGTTAAGCAATATAGATGCAGAAGTATCATCGCATGAAGACTCAATTCCTAGGATGTAAATATTTTGTGAAGACATTAGCTAAAATTAGGCACAATAATTGTTAATTTTGACTTCAAAGTTATAACTTTAAAACGTATCAAAAAATTTTTAAAAATAGCATCAAAAATTGTAGCTGTATTGCTACTGCTTTTCATCTTATTGGTGTTGGTGCTTTCTATTCCTGCTGTTCAAACTAAACTTGGGAAATATGCAACAAATTGGTTGAATGATGAATATGGAACTAATATAAACATTAATAAGGTTGGTCTTCAGTTTAATGGCGATGTAGAATTAAAAGAGATTCTTATTATAGATTATAAAAACGATACGCTTATTAGTGCAGTAGAATTGAATACTTCTATTTTAAATTTTAAGAACCTTATCAATAGTAAATTAGCCTTTGGTGATATTGATTTAGAAGGCTTAGTTTTTAATTTAAAAACCTACAAAGGCGAAACAGATACGAATTTAGATGTCTTTGTTGCACGTTTTGATGAGGACAACCCTTCTCAAAAGGAAAGTGGTTTCCTGCTTTCATCTAGCGATATATCTATTTATGGAGGCACATTTAGACTTATTGATGAAAATAATGAAACACCAACAATTTTAGAATTTTCAGATATCGATATTAATGCCACAGATTTTTTAATTCGAGGTCCAAATGTAAGCACGAGGATAAACACTTTAGCTTTTGTAGATAGTCGCGGCTTAGTCATGAAGAACTTGTCTTCTAATTTTGCCTATACTTTAAATGATATCACTTTAGACAATCTTAAGATTAAAACCGCTAATTCTTCACTAGAAGGTCAGGTGAAGTTTTCTTATAATCGTGAAGATTTGGCCGATTTCACAAATAAAGTATTAGTCGATGCTAATTTTACTGATGCCAATATAGCTTTAGATGAATTGAATACGTTTTATAACGAATTTGGTGTTGGTCAACGTGCAAATTTTAGTGCCAACCTTAGCGGAACATTAAACAATTTAGATGTTAATGAGTTGAGGTTAAATACGAGTTCTAGAACACGAATTTATGGAGATATAAATTTTGTTAATTTATTTAATGCAGCTGAAGATAATTTTTCAATGAATGGAAACTTTAGTAACCTTACTTCAAATTATAAAGATTTAAAAGCGTTATTGCCAAATGTTCTAGGAGAATCAATTCCTTCAATTTTTGATAAACTCGGAAACTTTACAGCTATTGGAAAATCCTTTATCACATCTTCTACAATTGATGCTGATTTAAGAATTGATACAGAATTAGGTTATATCATTTCTAATTTAGAAATGAAAAAAATTAATGATATCGATAATGCAATCTATAATGGAAATATAATTTTTGATGAATTTGATTTAGGCGCATTTTTAAATGATACTAATTTAAGTAAAACATCTTTAAATCTTGATGTTGACGGAAAAGGCTTCACTCAAGAACATCTTAATACTAAGGTTGAAGGCGATATATATAGCTTGACCTATAATGAGTATACCTACCAGCATATTCAGGTTTCTGGGAATTTAGAAGACAAAATATTTAACGGAAAAGTCGATTCAAAAGACAAAAATTTAGATTTAGAATTTAATGGATTAGTCGATTTTTCTAAAGATATAAATGATTTTGATTTTGTTGCTAAAGTCGATTATGCTAACCTGAAGGCGCTTAATTTTATTAAAAAAGATAGCATCTCTGTGTTTAAGGGAATTGTAGATATGAAAATGCAAGGCACAAGCTTAGATGATGCTGTTGGTAGTATAAAGTTTAATAAAACGTATTATAAAAATGAAAATGATGAATATGTTTTTGATGATTTTGCCATAACATCATCGTTTGAAAATGAAGTAAGATTTTTAGGTGTCAACTCTCCAGATATTATTGAAGGTCAAATGAGTGGTATCTTTTTAGTCGATAATATTGATGAATTGTTTTTAAATGCGATAGGAAGTTTATATACAAATTACAGTCCATACGAAGTATCAACCAATCAGTACATAGACTTCAATTTTAAAATTTATAATAAAATTGTAGAAGTCTTTGTGCCTGAACTGCAATTAGGTAAAAATACTTATATAAAAGGACGTGTTGAAAGTGATGAAAAAGAATTTAAACTCACGTTTAAATCACCTAAAATAGAACTGCTTGATTATTTTGCAGATAATATTGAGTTGCAAGTTGACAATAAAAATCCACTATTTAATACCTATGTTGAAGTCGATAGTATAAACTCTAAATACTATGCGATATCTAAATTTAATTTAATTAATGTGACCTTGAATGACACCTTATTTATGCGTTCAGAATTTAAGGGAGGAAAGCAAAGTAACGATTTATATAATTTAAGTTTCTATCATACTAAAAATCAAGAAAATCAATCTGTTGTTGGGTTCAAAAAATCGAATGTCACTTTTAAAGGCAATACTTGGCACATCAATGAAAAAAGAGATAATTATAATAAAGTGACTTTTGATAATGATTTTAAAAATTTCAATTTAGAGCGATTTGTACTTAATCATAATAACGAAAAGATTAAACTCTCAGGAATTATTAAAGGTTCAAACAATAAAGACATCAAGCTTAATTTTGAAAATGTTCATTTAGATAAAATCACACCAGACATAGAAGATTTATCACTAAAAGGTCTTGTAAATGGTGGTCTTAATATATTAGAACAAAACGGAAGCTTTTTGCCTACTTCAGAAATCACTATCGATGACTTAGAAGTCAATGATTTAGTATTAGGGTCGTTTCTAGCAAACATCTCAGGAAATCAAAACTTAACCAGCTATGCTGTAAATGCAAGTATTAAAAATGACGAAGCGAAATCGTTTGCTGCGTTTGGAAGTATTGATATGTCGTCAGACGCTCCATTAATTAATGTTGATTTAAAATTTAATCATTTTAATTTGCAACCTATAAATCCTTTTTTAGAAGGTATTTTAACTGATATTAGAGGTTTTGCTACAGGTACAACTAAGGTGATTGGCGATTTAAATAAGCCAAGTATAAACGGAGAATTAGAATTAAACCAAGCTGGTTTAGGAATTCCAGAACTAAATGTAGATTATAGTTTTGCAGATAAATCGTCTGTATCTCTAAAAAATCAAAGCTTTATTTTTAATACCATCGATATAACAGATACGGTTTATAATACTAAGGCAGTGTTAGATGGAAGCTTGAGCCATGTGAATTTTGGTGAATGGAGCTTAGATTTAAACTTAGAAACAGAGAGGTTATTAGTTCTCAATACAACCGAAGATGAAGACGAACTGTATTATGGAACAGGTTTTGTCGGCGGAACCGCTAGCATATCTGGTCCTGCAGACCGATTGCGAATTAATGTCATTGGAGAAACAAAACGCGGAACCACTTTTGTAATCCCATTAAGTGATAACGAATCGTTTGGCGATAACTCTTACATTCACTTTTTAACATTAGAAGAAAAACAAGCTAAATTAGAAGGTCGTGAAGTCATTGCAACCGAAACTTCTGGCTTAGAATTAGATTTTGATTTAGAGGTGACACAAGATGCTGAAATTGAAATTGTAATGGACAAAGAAAGCGGAAGTACTATTCGAGGTCGTGGAGAAGGAGGATTATTAGTTGAAATTAATACCAACGGAAAGTTTAATATGTATGGTGATTTTTCCGTCTTTGAAGGAACTTACAAATTTAGATATGCCGATATTATTCAAAAGGATTTTACGGTTGTTCCTGGTGGTACTCTGGCTTGGGATGGCGATCCTCTTAAAGCTAGAATTGATATCGAAGCAATTTATAAAACTCAAGCAAACCCTTCACCTTTATTAGATTCTCCAATCAATAGAAGAATACCAGTTAATTTAGGAATCCATTTAACAGGTGACTTAGAAAAACCTGAACCAGATTATAATTTCGAATTCCCTAATTTGAGCTCTACTGTAAAATCTGAGTTAAGCTATAGACTAGAATCTAAAGACGATAGAAGTAATCAAGCCATCTACCTTTTGGCTACAGGATCGTTTTCTAGTGGTTTAAGCGAACTTAATATTACTGGTACTATTGAAGAACGACTCAATGGAATTATTAATGGCTTAATATCTAATGGCGATAATAAACTACAAGTAGGTTTAAATGTTGAACTTGGAGAAAATAGACCAGATTATCAAACAGATGATAGATTAGGTGTTACTTTACAAACCAACATTAGTGATCGTATTCGAATTAATGGTAAAGTTGGTGTGCCTATTGGAGGTGTTAGCCAAACAGCTATTGCAGGAGATGTACAAATCGACTTTTTGTTAAACGAAGAAGGCACATTTACAGCTAAAGTGTTTAATAGAGAAAATAGTATTAGAAATTTCGGAGAAGAAATAGGTTATACTCAAGGACTAGGTATTGCTTACAATGTCGATTTTGATAGCTTTAAAGAATTACTTCAAATTATCTTTAAAGGAAAAAAGAAAATAGCAGAGGAAAAAGAAGAAGAGGAGGCTAGACAAAATAAGCCAAATGCTTTACCAGATTTTATTGGTTTTGAAAAGAAAAAAGATACCATAGATTAATTTTTCTAAGAAATTATAAAGCTTAAAAGGTTTTATTTATAAACTTCTTTATTAACGAAAACGATATAGTTTGTGCTTTCTGTTAAAATATGACAAATGCTTGCTTTTTTCTTGATTTTCTTTAGTAGCTTTACTTTTTAAACTGATAACTTATATGTCAAAAACCATAAAAAAAATTGGAGTCATGACTTCTGGAGGAGATGCTCCAGGAATGAATGCTGCAATTCGTTCTGTGGCAAGAACATGTGCATATCATAATATAGAATGTGCTGGAATTTATAGAGGTTATGAAGGCATGATTGAAGGAGACTTCAAAGAATTGACTGCTCGTAATGTAAAAGGCATAATTAATAAAGGTGGAACCATTTTAAAATCGGCTCGCTCTAAAGCATTTCGAACGAAAGAAGGTCGCCAAAAAGCGTATAACGCTCTTAAAGCAGCAAATATTGATGCTCTGGTACTTATTGGAGGAGATGGCACGTTTACAGGTGCTTTAATCTTTAATCAAGAATTTAACTTCCCAGTTATTGGAATTCCAGGAACTATTGATAATGATATTTTTGGAACCTCACATACCTTAGGTTATGATACAGCATTAAACACCATTGTTGATGCTATTGATAAAATTAGAGATACAGCAAGTTCTCATAATCGCTTGTTTTTTGTGGAGGTTATGGGAAGAGATGTAGGACATATTGCACTTAATGTTGGTGTTGGCGCTGGAGCGGAAGAAATCCTAATCCCAGAAGAGGATTTAGGACTTGATCGATTGTTAGAATCTTTAAGACGCAGTAAATTATCTGGAAAATCATCTAGTATAGTCGTTGTTGCTGAAGGTGATAAAATTGGAAAAAATGTTTTTGAGTTAAAAGACTACGTCGATGAAAACATGTCTGAATACGAAGTGAGAGTTTCTGTGCTTGGTCATATGCAACGTGGTGGTTCACCTAGCTGTTTTGATCGTGTATTGGCAAGTAGAATGGGAGTAAAGGCTGTAGAGAGCCTGCTAGATGGACAATCTAATTTTATGGTAGGCTTATTAAATGATAAAATCAAACTAACCCCTTTAGATAAAGCAGTTAAAGGAAAATCTAAAATCAACGAAGAATTAATACGTGTGTCAGATATCATGACCATATAATAGCAATAAAAAAATGACAAAATTAAAATTAGGAATTAATGGATTTGGTAGAATTGGAAGAATTGTTTTTCGAGCTACTATTAAAAAGGAGAATGTAGATGTTGTAGCTATAAATGATTTGTTAGATGTAGAACATTTGGCTTATCTTTTAGAATATGATTCTGTTCACGGACGATTTGATGGCACCATTGAAGTTAAAGACGGACACCTTGTCGTTGATGGTAAAACCATACGTGTCACTGCAGAGCGTGACCCTAAAAATTTAAAATGGGATGAAGTCGGAGCAGAAGTTATTGCAGACTGTACAGGAATATTTACAACTATGGAAACTGCAAACTATCACATTCAAGCAGGAGCAAAAAAAGTTGTGATTTCTGCGCCAAGTAAAGATGCTCCAATGTTTGTAATGGGTGTAAATCATAATGACGTAAAAGCGTCAGATATCATAGTATCTAATGCCTCTTGTACTACTAATTGCTTAGCACCTATGGCCAAAGTTATAGATGATAACTTCGGAATTGAAGAAGCACTTATGACAACTATTCACGCTTCTACTGCAACACAATTAACAGTTGATGGACCTTCACGTAAAAATTACCGTTTAGGACGTTCTGCTTTAAACAACATTATTCCTTCAACAACTGGAGCGGCAAAAGCTGTGGGAAAAGTAATTCCACATTTAAATGGAAAACTTACAGGAATGGCTTTTCGTGTTCCAACTGCAGATGTCTCTGTTGTCGATTTAACGGTTAGAACTCAAAAAGAAACATCTTATGAAGCGATTAAAGCCGCATTCCAAAAAGCTGCAGATGGTGAATTAAAAGGAGTGCTAGGTTATACAGATGATGCAGTAGTTTCTCAAGATTTTGTAGGTGAAACAAATACATGTGTGTTTGATGCCTCTGCTGGAATTGAACTAAATTCTAAATTCTTTAAAATTGTAGGCTGGTATGATAATGAATTTGCTTATTCTACTAAACTTGTAGAATTGGCTATGCATGTTAACACACTTTAGAAAACACAAAGTGAAGCTGTTAATTTTTATTAACAGCTTTTTTTATTTTTGATATATGATATTAATAGCTGATAGCGGATCTACAAAATGCGATTGGATTGCATTAGACCAAAAAGGAAAGCAATGTTTTGAAAAAGTAAGAACTAAAGGCTTAAACCCAGCAATTCTTAGCGAAAAAAAACTCACTAAAATCATTAAAAAAAGTGATGTCCTTATGCAAAGTAAAAAGGAAGTCACTCATGTTTTCTTTTATGGTGCTGGTTGTGGTACTGAAAAACCTAGACAACTATTAAAGAATATACTAGAACGCATTTTTAAAAAAGCTATCGTTGAGGTGCAAGAAGATACCATGGCTGCCGTTAGAGCTTCAATAAGCACACCAAATGAAGCAGCTATAGTCTGTATTTTAGGTACAGGCTCTAATTGCAGTTACTATGATGGCAAACATTTGCATCAACGTGTAGACTCTCTTGGGTATTCAATTATGGATGATGCTTCAGGAAATTATTTTGGCAAACAACTTCTTCGTGATTATTATTTTAATCATATGCCAGAAAATTTAAAAGCTTCATTTGCTAGTCAGTTTAATGTTGAGCCTGATTATATAAAGTATAACCTTTATAAACAACCCAATCCAAATGCCTATTTAGCGGCTTTTGCTGAGTTCATGTTTTTGAATAATGAGTCTGAATACATTTCTAACCTTATAACATCAGGAATCACTTTATTTGCAAAAAATATGATTTACCAATTTAAAGATGAGTTGGCTAATGTGCCTGTACATTTTGCAGGCTCTATTGCTTTTTTCTCTCAAAAAGAAATTAGAACCGTAGCTAAAGCACTTGGCTTTAAAGTTGGTAATTTTGTAAGAAGTCCTATTGAGGGCTTAAGTAAATATCATATTAATAACTTAAATTAATGGAAATAGCTATTATTGCCCACGATGGGAAAAAAGCTGAAATGGTTCAGTTTTTAAATGAGCATAAAGAAATTTTTCATCAGAAAGAAATTACATTAGTATCTACAGGAACTACTGGTAAAAAAGTGAAAAAAGCAGGGTTTGACGTTACCAGATTATTATCTGGACCACTAGGTGGTGACGCGCAAATTGCAGCTAGAGTTGCAGAAGGAAAATGTAATTTAGTGCTATTTTTTAGAGATCCATTAGAAAAACATCCTCATGAACCAGATGTGCTTATGCTTATGCGTATCTGCGATGTGCATGACGTACCACTAGCAACCAACCCTGCAACGGCGGAATTATTAATAAAAGGGCTTTAGTTTTATAGATTTAAAAAATAAAATTATCTTGTAACACATGATAAAATCAACTTCAGAAAATCAACTACAAGATAATCAGTACGATACAATAATTATAGGTTCAGGAGTTGGTGGATTATCAGCTGCTATTTGTCTTGCTAGAGACGGACAAAAGGTTTTAGTTTTAGAACAACACGATGTTCCAGGTGGTTGGTGTCATAGTTTTTATCTTAACGGTTATCGCTTCACTCCTGGTGTACACTATGTTGGCTTAATGGAAAAAGGGCAATCCTCTTGTGAGTTGTATGAAGGCCTTGGCATTGCCAACGATATTGGGTTTTACAGAATGAATCCTAAAGGATTTGACCATTGCTGGATAGGTGAAGAACGATTTGATTATTCTGCAAATTGGGAGGACTTTCAAAAGGATCTTATAGCACGTTTTCCTCATGAAAAAAAGGGCATTACAAAATATCTGAAATTGGTTAGAAATGTTGGAAGGCAATTACAACTCATACCAAAAATAAGAGGTTGGTGGCAACAAATTACAATTCCATTTCGTACTAAGCATATGGGAAAGTATTCTCCTTTTACCTTAAAGCGTGTTATTAATTGGCATGTTAAAGATCCTTTGTTACAAAATATTTTAAATATTCAGTTTGGCAACCATGGTTTGCCTCCAGGAAAAGCAAGTTTTATTATGCATGCAGCAATCATGTGTCATTATGCTGAAGGGGGTTTTTATCCAATGGGTGGAGGAGGTGCTTTGGTGAAAGCAATGACGAATAAAATCAAAGCTTTTAATGGTAAAATTAAAACGAGTACTCCTGTAAAGTCTATTTTGATTGAAGATAAGAAAAAGAAAAAAGCTGTAGGTGTAGAGCTGTCTTCAGGAGAAAAGATTTATGCTAATCATATCATATCTAATGCAGATCCAGATACTACTTATTTTAATTTAATAGGAAGAGAACATCTTAGCAAAAAACTATTAAAGAAGTTAAACAACACGACTTATTCTTGTACATCATTAATGTTATTTTTAACGGTTGATATGGATGTCAAAAAAGCAGGATTAGATTCAGGGAATATCTGGAGAATTCCTAATAAAGATTTGGATACCATAAATGATGATATGCAGAAAACTAATATTCTTGATGGCGAAGAATTCTCTGGCATGTTTATTAGTTGTACCTCATTAAAAGATCCAATTAGTTTCGATGGTCGCTATCATACTATTGAAGCTATTACCTATATTAATTACGACGCTTTCGCGGATTTTAAAGACGAACCTGTAGAGCGTTCAGCAAGATACTTAAAGTTTAAAGAACAAATTATTCAAAAGTTTTTAGTGACTTTAGAAAAGGTAATTCCTGGTATAACTGATGCTATTGTGCATAAGGATTTAGGTACTCCAATGACCAATGAATATTACATCAATACAACTCGGGGCAATGTATATGGAACCGAAAAAAGTTTAAAACATATTGGACCTTTTGCCTATAAACAAAAGAGTGAAATTGAAAACATGTATATGTGTGGTGCTTCAATTGTGTCTCATGGAGTTGCTGGAGCTGGGTATTCTGGAGTGCAAACAGCTGGAGCTATTTTAGGGAGAAGGCAAGATGATTTATTAAGTCTCGAAGACAATCAAAGTTTGCGCATTTTTGAGGCTGAAGATGATTCTAATTATCCAGAATGGATGACCAAAAAAATCGAAGTGAAAAAAGCACGATTGGCTTCTGGAGGCGATATATTTGCAAAAACTGAAGGCTAAATTACTTTCGTCTTTTAGAAAGCATTTCTAAATATAAAGCTTCAACTTTAGTTCTCGCCCAAGGTGTTTGTCTTAAGAATTTTAAACTCGATTTTACTGAAGGGTCATGTGTAAAACATCTAATGTTTATTGTATAGCCTAAATATTCCCAACCATAATGCGCTTGTAATTCAGTTACAATTTGCTCTAACTTTATTCCGTGTAATGGATTGTTTGGTTGAGCAGTCATTATTCAACTAGGCTTTTAATTTTAACAGCTTTTTCGAAGTGATCGAGTTGGTGCGTTAAAATCCACCATGTCGCTGCTTCCATTAATAATTCAGGGTTATCATTTTTATTGGCAAAGAAGGCATAAAAGGATAAACCCACATTTTCACCTTTTTGTTGAATCTTTTGGTTGCAGACTGATATGATTTTGTTTTTGAGTTCTGGTCTCATTATTTTTTTGAATTGGAATTTCTATTTCGTCTAGAGTTTCTATTTCTATTCCTGTTTTTATTTGTTCTGTTGCCTTCTGTGTGTTTTGAAGCATTTTGCCCTTTGCTTTTTCTTGAATTATTAGAACGTCCTTGTCCTTGTTTTTTTGGTGCAGTGGGTTCATTTGGATCTGGTTCAAAATCTTCAATGGTTTCTGATGGAATTTTTAAATCGACTAATTTTTCAATGTCTCTTAAATATCCTAGCTCTTCTGTACAAACTAAAGAAATAGCTTCTCCTTGAGCGCCAGCACGACCTGTTCTGCCAATACGATGTACATAATCTTCTGAAATATTTGGCAATTCAAAATTCACAACATGAGGTAATAACGGAATATCTAATCCACGTGCCGCAATATCTGTAGCCACTAAAACACTTATACGTCCACTTTTAAAACCAGCAAGTGCTTTAGTTCTTGCACCTTGACTTTTGTTGCCATGAATAGCAGCTGCAGAGATATTAGCACTAATCATTTTTTTAGTCAGCTTATTAGCACCATGTTTAGTACGTGTGAATACTAAAACTTGATTCCATTGTCCATCAATAATGAGTTTTAGGATTAGTGCTGTTTTTTTGCTTTTTGCAACTCGAAATACTTTTTGCGAAATGGCATCAACCGTTGTGTTTTCTGGCGTAGCTTCAACTTGAATAGGATTGTGTAAAATCCCATGAGCTAATTTTTTGATATCCTTAGAAAAGGTGGCTGAAAACATTAAGTTTTGTCTTCGATCAGGCATCAATCTCATCACGCGTTCGATATCTCTTAAAAATCCCATATCAAGCATTCGATCTGCTTCATCTAACACAAAAATCTCAACACGTTTTAAAGACAATAGATTCTGAGACTCTAAATCTAATAAACGTCCTGGTGTAGCGACAAGCACATCAACACCTTGTCGTATGGTTGCGACTTGAGGTTTTTGATTTACACCTCCAAAAATGACTGCACTTCTTATATTCAGATATTCGCTATATTCTCTAACATTAGCATAAACTTGTGCCGCTAATTCTCGTGTTGGTGTTAGAATTAATGCGCGAATTGGTCTGTATTTTTCTTTTGGATTTTCAGATAGTATATGTAATAAAGGTAATGTGAAACCAGCCGTTTTACCAGTACCTGTTTGTGCAGATGCTAGAACATCTTTTCCCAGTAAAATAGGAGGGATAGCTTTTTGTTGAATTGGACTTGGTGTAGTGTACCCTTTTTTTTGGACAGCTTTTAATAAGGCTTCAGATAAGCCTAATGCTTTAAATGACATATGATAAATTTGGTCAATGACAATTTACGCTTGTCATTTTGTAAGTCACAAAGGTACGTCTATTTTTTTTGGTGTAGTATTATTCCTTTGAGTACACTTGATTTTCTTGTTCAGCAACACGAATAAAGGTTGTACGCTTTGTTAGTTCTTTTAATCGAGAAGCACCAACATAAGTACAAGTACTTCTTATACCACCAAGAATATCTAAAAGCGTGTGATCGACTTTACCTTTATAAGGAACTTTAACCGTTTTTCCTTCACTAGCTCTATATTCTGCTACACCACCAACATGTTTATCCATGGCAGTATTAGAACTCATGCCATAAAATTGCTTATAATGTTTGCCATTATCTTCAATTAATTCACCTCCAGATTCTTCATGGCCAGCAAGCATACCACCAAGCATTACAAAATCTGCTCCTGCACCAAATGCTTTAGCCACATCTCCAGGAATGGTACAACCACCATCACTTATAATATGACCACCTAAACCATGTGCAGCATCAGCACATTCGATAATAGCTGATAATTGCGGATAACCTACACCTGTTTTTACACGTGTAGTACACACACTTCCTGGACCAATTCCAACCTTAATGATATCTGCACCAGCAAGGAGTAAT
This sequence comes from Lacinutrix iliipiscaria, assembly GCF_042686125.1. Lineage (NCBI taxonomy): Bacteria > Pseudomonadati > Bacteroidota > Flavobacteriia > Flavobacteriales > Flavobacteriaceae > Lacinutrix > Lacinutrix iliipiscaria. Next base: position 286,622 of record NZ_JBHUOV010000002.1, on the reverse strand, counting down.
TCTTCTACCATTTCACCCGTAACTACATTTCCTGCAATAATGACTTTATCTGGATATTGTGTACGTGTATGTTTAACAAAATCAACAAAATGTTCAGAATAACCATTAGCGACATCAATACAAATAAATTTAAAATGCGGATTAAAGCTGAAAATTTCAGCTAGCTTTTCAGCATCTTGAGCACCAGTGCCTGTGCTAATTGCGATATAATTTTCTATCCCTTCAGGCGCATTACTAGAAAAAACGTTCCAATCTGTAACCGAGTAGTGTTTATGAATAGCAGTAAATAATCCTTTTTGACTTAAAGCCAGAGCCATCTCAAAAGTGCCAACCGTATCCATATTGGCAGCCATAATAGGAATACCTTGCCATTTAGTTTTACTATGTAAAAATTGAAATTCACGTTGTAAGGATACTTGGGATCGACTCTTTAGTGTTGAGCGTTTAGGTCTAATCATGACATCTTTAAAACCAAGCTTTATATCGTATTCTATGCGCATATTCTTTAATTAGGAGATAATCAAATATAGAAGTAAATAAACTATTTTAGAAATGTAATTATTAACAGGTTGTTGATAGTTTTAATAAGAGTTCTGTTTTATAAAATTCGAATATGATAGTTTAAAGTTTAATATATTTTATTTTTATGTAAATTAGTTCAAATTAAATTTATTTAAATGAGCCATTCTACTTCAGAACCCTTTAGTCTGAAATCTATATTTTCTTTAAAATCATTATTATTAAAGTTTATTGGTGTTTTATGTGCAACCATAGCTATTAAAGGGTTTATGATTCCTAATCACTTTTTAGATGGAGGTATTTTAGGGATTTCTATTTTAGTTCATGAATTCTATCATATAGATGTTAGTATACCATTGATTTTACTAAATCTACCTTTTGTGTATATTGGCTATAAGAAAATTGGAAAAAACTTTGCAGCGCATGCATTTTTGTCACTAATTATATTAGGAATATTAATTAATATTCTTCCAATACCTCCTGTTACATATGATCATTTTTTAACAGCAATTTTTGGTGGTGTCTTTGTTGGCTTAGGGATTGGATTTGTCATTCGTGGTGGTGGTGTTATTGATGGATTAGAAGTAATAGCAGAATATACTAATAAAAAATTAGGGCTTTCTACTTCTGAAATTATTATGGCTATTAATACTACAATTTTTTTAGTCATTGCTTTCTTTTTAGGAATTGAAAAAGCAATGTATTCTATAATTACTTTTTTTACTGCATTACGCGTTTCTGATTACGTTGTTGATGGTTTTGAAAAATTGATTTCGCTTACTATAATTTCACCAGAACCTGAATTAGTAAAACAAATTATAGTTAATGATTTCAATAAACCTATTACTGTTTACAAAGGAGAAAGAGGCAACTTACCAGGGAATTATGGAGTTAAATATGATTGCGATATTATAGTAGCCGTTGTAACTCGATTAGAAATGCATAAAATAAAGAAAGCCATAGCAGAAGCAGAGCCTAAGGCATTTATGTTTGTTCAAAATATTAGAGAAGTTGGAGGAGGTATAACTATTAAAAAAAATAGTCATTAATGGATTTAGATTTTAAAATTTTATACAATAAAATTACTGAGACTTTAAAACAACAATTACCTAGCCATTTGACCTATCATGATATTAATCATACTTTATATGTCCTTGATCGTGCAATATATATAGCTAATAAAGAAAAAATTTCGGAGCATGAACTAAAATTGATAAAAGTTGCTGCTTTATTTCATGATATTGGTTTTATTAAAAGTCATATTGATCATGAAAAAAAAAGTACAGAGTATGCTAGGCATAAGCTTAGTAACTATAATTTTTCTAAAGCAGATATTGATAGAATATGTGGAATGATCATGGCTACTAAAATTCCGCAAACACCTAAAAATCTATTAGAAAAAATAATTGCTGATGCCGACCTAGAATATTTAAGCACCAATTCTTTTAAAGTAAATGGTGATAGATTATATAAAGAATTAAAACATTATAATAATAAACTTACTCGCAAAGAATGGAATAAAATTCAGATTCAATTTTTAAAAGCCCATAGCTACCATACTAAGTATTGTAAACAATATAAAGAATTTAGAAAAAACAAAAATTTAGATATTCTAATTCAAGAAAATTTATAAGTAACGCTATTAAATAATATAATTATGGATTCAATTAAAAATGAAATTCTCTTAGCATTTGATACATTCTGGGATATTTGGGCAAATAGAGATAATAAAGAAAATACTTTAGATGATATTATCCCTTTTTTTAATAATTCAATAAGTACTATTGGAACTGGAGATCATGAATTAGGAAAAGACTATCATGAAGTGGTTCAGAATTTTAAATCTGATTTTAATGAATTTCATAAGCCATTATCTATAAATTACACTTATAAAAAAGCTATGGTATTATCAAGTACTAGTGGCTATGTTGAAGCTGTGGCTATTGTGAGTTTCGAATTAGATGACGGCACACCTCTTAACCTTCAATTAAGGTTTACTACAATTTTTGTACTTAAAAATGATAAGTGGTTAATTGCTCATAGTCATATATCTATGCCTTCTAATGATCAAGATATAGGAGAATCTTTTCCTATTGATGCTTTAAAAGCAAAAAATAATAGACTTCAAGAATTAGTTACTATTAGAACTAAAGAATTAGAAGAAAAATCGGATCTTCTTCGAAAAGAGAAGGAAAAAACAGAATTGCTATTGTACAATATTTTACCAAGAAAAATTGCTAGAGAATTAATTGCTAAAGGAAAAATTGCAACTGTTAGACATGAAAATGTTAGTGTTATTTTTACCGATTTTATGGGATTTACACAAATTGCTTCAACGGTTTCCGCTAAAAAAATAGTTAAAGAGTTAAACGAAATCTTTTTTCATTTTGATGATTTAATTAGAGAAGAATCTCTCGAAAAAATAAAAACAATAGGTGATTCTTACATGGCAGTGTGTGGCTTGCCTGAAGCTGATGATAAGCATGCTTATAAATGTGTTAGAGTAGCAAAAAAAATGCAAAATTTTATTCAAAATAGAAATAAAACCAATGACATTGAATGGAAAATGAGAGTAGGTATTCATTCAGGTCCTGTAGTCGCAGGTATTGTTGGTAAAGATAAATTTGCCTATGACCTTTGGGGTAATACTGTTAATGTTGCTAGCCGATTAGAAACTGCTGGATTGGAGGGTAAAGTTAATATTTCACATGATACTTATGAACTTTTAAAAGGCGACCCTATTTTTACTTTCGAAAGCAGAGGTAAAATAAATACTAAAGGTAAAGGCGAAGTGGAAATGTATTTTGTAAGTTAAAAATAAAAATCCCACGAACTTGCCTTAATTAGAGCTGTTTCGTGGGATAGTTAAAACTAAAATAGTTAGGGATTTATAGACTATTTGCGCTTTATTTTTTTTTGCTTTTTGACTTTTCCATCTTTTCTGTAGTAGTAAAAGTCTTCGGTATCTGTAAAATGATTAGATGCATTCCAAGTATTGTATTCTATAAAATGATTTGTATTACAAGAATTTGCGCCACATATACCACAACCTTGGTTCCAGTAGTTTACGTGACCATTAGTTGAAATGATTTCTCCAAATGAGTTGTATCTAATATGCAATCCGCCTACTTGACTGACTAAACCTAATCGGTTATAATTAATATAAACTGAGCCTAAACGTTTTACTTGATCATATCTATTATAGTTAACAAATACATTGCCAACTCTACGGACTTTACCATCTCTATCGTGAGTAACAATAACACCTCTTGGTACACTTGAAGCAGTAAATGTAACTTGGGTTCCTGGTGCGCCAAAAGTAGAATTTATAGAAGGGCCTCTTCTAGATGTTCTAGTTCTGTAGTAAAAGCTTCCTTGTGTGTCGCTTAGATTTGTATTAAAATCAAAACTTCCATCTGGGAAAATTAAAAACTCCACACCACGCTCTACAAACTGAATTGGTTGTGCATAACTGTAGCGTGAAATATTTAAATCTTCACCTTGTGTTGCAGTAATTTTTTCTGCTGCTGTTACAGTTGTTAATGTCATTAACAAACCTGTAAATAATAGTACTAAATTTTTCATAGTAAAAGGGTTTTAGATTATGCCTACTCATTTAGCTTTTCGGCTTACGCTATTTGTTTATCTAGTTTCAATTGTCATGCCAAAAATGTAAAGTCTTGTCTATTAGATAGTTGATTGTGTTTTTATTATGCTTTCTTTTTTTTACTTTTATAAAAACTAACCAAACGATGTCTGTACAACTTAAGGACTGCAAGAATTGTGAGCAACCTTTTAATGAAGTCTATGAGTTTTGTCCGTATTGTGGACAAAAGGATAAAGATGAGTTAACTATTGGTGTCTTGTTTTATAACACGATAAGTAATTATTTTTCTTTTGATGCACGTTTTTTTAAGAGCTTTATTCCTTTACTCTTTAGACCAGGTTACTTAGCCACTAAGTTTATTGAAGGTAAGCGCTTATTGTATTTACATCCTGCTCAAATGTACTTATTTATTGCTGTAGTTTTTTTCTTTTTAAATTCATTTAATGTTAATAAATGGAAAAATGAAATTGACACTAGTTTGGCAAAAACTCTAAATAAGGAGAAAGTATTGGATACCGTTAGAGATGAAAAGGTTAGAGATTCTTTAAAACTTATAGAATTATCTAAATTAAGGACAAAAGATTCTATTGCAAAAGCAGCGGTTAGAAAAGCTCTTGAGGATAATAAAGTGTTTACTGGGATGACTCAAAAAGAAATTGATTCACTCGTTAGTATAACAAATGCTAAGAATAATAACTTGAATTTTGATTTTAATGAAAAAGAAATAGATTCCCTTATTGCTGTTGGAGCTTCAGAAAATCTTATTTATCGTGCTATGGGAATGCCAGATGATGCTGGACGATTTAAACGTCATTTTTATGGGCAAATGCTAAAATTTTATAAGTCACGTGAAGGCGGAAGCATATTACAACGATTATATGATACCATTCCTATTGCGATGTTCTTTTTACTACCTCTTTTCGCTTTAATTTTGAAGATTCTTTATATAAAACGCGGACGTTATGCGCATCATTTGGTCTTTAGTTTTTACTATTTTTCATTCCTATTTACAGTTTTTAGTATTATTATAGGAATCAACTTTGTATGGGATATTCCAGACTGGATTGATTGGCTAGTTGCGTTTTCTACTTTTTTCTATTTATTTTTTGCTTTAAAGCGCTTTTATCAACAAGGTTGGTTTTGGAGTTTCTTTAAGGCAAGCTTAACAGCTTTTGTCTTTGTAATATTTGTAGCACCTTTAGCGATGATGTTTCTAAGCCTATTTGCCTTTTATTTTTATTAGAAAGTACTATAGTTTTTCTTTTAAATACTGCCCAGTAACTGAAGCTTCAATTTTTACTAGGTCTTCAGGAGTTCCTGAGGCGACAAGCTGACCTCCAGGTTCTCCGCCTTCTGGACCTAAATCAATAATATAATCGGCACATTTTATGAGTTCCAAATTATGTTCAACCACAATAATAGAATGCCCTTTTTCTATTAAAGCATTAAATGATTTTAATAGTTTTTTAATGTCGTGAAAATGGAGTCCAGTCGTCGGTTCGTCAAAAATAAATAAAGCGTTTTCTTGCCTTGAACCTTTACCTAAGAAAGTGGCTAATTTAATACGTTGTGCTTCACCACCAGAAAGGGTTGAAGAACTTTGTCCGAGTGTAACATAGCCTAAACCAACGTCTTGTAAAGGTTGAAGTTTAGCTTGTATTTTTGTTTGATGATGTTCAGTAAAAAAAGCAATAGCATCATCAATAGTAAGGTTAAGTATATCATCAATACTTTTACCTTCAAAATTGACCTCGAGGACTTCTTTTTTAAAACGTTTTCCTTTACAGGTTTCACATTCTAAATGAACATCAGCCATAAATTGCATTTCAATTGTAACTTCACCTTCACCTTTACAAGTTTCACAACGTCCGCCATCAACATTAAAACTAAAGTGCTTGGCTTGATAATTACGAATTTTGCTTAGCTTCTGGTTAGAATATAACGCACGAATATCGTCATAAGCTTTCACATAAGTCACTGGATTAGAACGTGAAGAGCGCCCAATTGGATTCTGATCGATAAATTCGATATGCTTTACGTTAGAATAATCTCCTTTTAATTCTGAAAACTGTCCAGGTTTATCACCAAAACCAGTAAGTTCCTTTTGTATGGCAGGAAATAATATTTTTTTAATTAAAGTACTTTTTCCACTTCCTGAAACTCCAGTAACTACGGTTAGCATACCAAGAGGGAAATTTACATCAATATTTTTGAGATTGTTTTCACGAGCACCAATGACTTCAACAGAATATTTAGACGTGCGGCGTTTTTTAGGCACATCAATCTTAAGAGTTTCATTCAAATACTGAGCTGTTAACGAATTTGAAGCTAATATATCTTGAAATGTTCCAGTTGCTACCACATGTCCACCAAAGGTTCCAGCTTCTGGTCCAATATCTATAATGGCATCAGCTTCTTTCATAATGTCCTCATCGTGCTCAACTACAATTACAGTATTACCTAAATCTCGAAGCGCTTTTAGAACTAAAAGAAGGCGTTCGGTATCCTTTGGGTGTAATCCAATACTTGGTTCGTCCAGTATATACATAGAGCCTACTAAACTACTGCCAAGTGAGGTTGCTAAGTTAATTCGCTGGCTTTCACCTCCAGATAAGGTATTAGATTTTCTATTTAAAGTGAGATAATTTAAACCTACATTTGATAAAAACGAAAGCCGATTATTAATTTCTTTTAATAAGCGTTTTGCGATTTGGGTATCATAATTATTAAGTTCTAATTGTTTAAAGAATTGGCTTAATTTATTTAAAGGCATTTCAACCAAGTCAGTAATAGTTGCACCTGCAATTTTAATATAGTTTACTTCATTGCGTAATCGCTTTCCGTTACAGGCTTTGCATTTAGTTTTTCCTCTGTAGCGTGAGAGCATCACACGGTTCTGAATCTTATAGGCTTTACTTTCTAATTCGTTAAAGAAAGTATTTAGACCTTCAAAATAGGAATTGCCTTCCCAAACTAATTGTTTATGTGTTCCGCTTAGTTCAAAATAGGGTTTATGTATAGGAAAATCGAAATGATGTGAATTATTTACTAATTGATCTCTATACCAACTCATACTTACTCCTCGCCAAGGAAAAATAGCATTTTCATATATTGAAAGCGCAGTATTTGGAATTACTAAATCATCATCAATATCAATTATATCACCATAACCTTCACATTTAGGACATGCGCCATAAGGGTTGTTAAAGCTAAACAAGTGCACATTTGGTTCTAAAAAAGTGATACCGTCTAACTCAAATTTATTACTAAAATGCTGTTGTTTATTGTCGTTTAACGATTCGATATAACATTCGCCCTTACCTTCAAAAAAAGCTGTTTGTACAGCATCTGCCAATCGGTTATGGAAATCTTCATCCTCTTTAGTGATAATTCGATCTACGACAAGAAAAAGATCTTTAACTGATTCAGTAATATTTTGAGATTCATCTAAGCGTATGATATCATCTTTCACTTTTATTCTTGCATATCCTTGCTGATTTAAGACTTTTAACTTGTCTTGCATGGCGCGACCATCTTCTAAATGAATAGGAGCGAGAAGAAGAAGTTTTTCGCCTTCAGGAAAAGATTTTACAAAGTTAACAACATCTGCAACTGTATCCTTCTTGACTTCTTTTCCAGATTCTGGAGAGTATGTTTTTCCAATTCTAGCAAATAGTAATTTTAAGTAATCATAAATTTCTGTAGAAGTTCCAACGGTTGAGCGTGGGTTTGTAGAATTTACTTTTTGTTCAATAGCAATAGCTGGAGCAATGCCTTTGATGTAATCTACTTTAGGTTTGTTAAGTCTGCCTAAAAATTGTCGAGCATAACTAGAAAGGCTTTCTACATAGCGTCTTTGACCTTCAGCATATAGAGTGTCGAATGCTAAACTAGACTTTCCTGAACCAGATAAGCCAGTTATGACCACGAGTTTATTTCTTGGAATCACAACATCAATATTTTTTAGGTTATGCAATTTTGCACCTTTAATGATGATGTTTGTTTTAGGATTTACTTCAGAAATATTAGTAATCATAAGCTTTTTACGAGAATAATCTTGCAAAGATACTTCATATATTTCAGCATAAAAAATAGATTATTGTGCAATTTGTTGTTAAAAAAATCATATTTTTTTTGCATTTTAGGAATGATTGTTGTTATATTTACCTCATAACATTCTATAAACTAAAAAACTAGCCTATAAGCTGAGCATTACTTTTTAAATTTTAACCCCAAGCTGGAAGTCTATCTTCTATGCAAAAAAGTAATGATTATGAAAAAAGAGCTTATCACTGATGCCACTCTGGTTAGTAACTACATTAAAGGAGACGAAAGTGCATTAGAAATTCTAATTACTAGACACAAACAACGTATTTACAGTTTTATCTATTCTAAAGTTTACGATAGAGATATAGCTGAAGACATTTTTCAAGATACTTTTATAAAAGTGATAAGAACATTAAAACGTGGTGCTTATAATGAAGAAGGTAAATTTTTACCTTGGGTTATGCGTATAGCTCATAATTTGGTTATCGACCATTTTAGAAAGAATAACAGAATGCCTAAATTTAGTAATAGTGGTGAGTTTAGTATTTTCTCTGTGCTAAGCGATAGTGCTTTAGATGCTGAAAAATCGCTTATTAAAGAGCAGGTAGAGCGTGACGTTAGACGTGTTATTGAAGAATTACCAGCAGACCAAAAAGAGGTTTTGGTGATGCGTATGTATAATGATATGAGTTTTAAAGAAATATCAGAAAAAACTGGTGTTAGTATAAACACAGCATTGGGAAGAATGCGTTATGCGTTAATAAATATGAGAAAGATAATTGATAAGCATAATATTATTTTAACCAATTAAACAATAATATATAATTTGTTGCGTTAGTAAAGTAAACCAATAAAATTAATAAATGGAAAAACTTTACTCTAAAGACCCCAAAAACAAACAAATTAATATGAACCCTAAGAAAGAAACGATAGATTTTCTTCTTAGTTACTCTAAGGCTTTAAGTGTTATAAATTGTAATAAATTGAAGTTTGAAGCGCTTCTAAACTAAACTTTGAAAAAGTCCTGAATAGTCATCAGGACTTTTTTTTATAATATGCTTTTAAAACTGATTGCCTCCCAATAGTTTTTGTAATAATATCTTTTTCTAAATCCCAACCTCGAGCTGGCGAATATTCTCGTCCATACCAAATAATCTGCAAATGTAAATCGTTCCAAAGGTTTTTTGGAAATAAACGTTTTGCATCTTTTTCAGTTTGAACTACATTTTTTCCATTAGTTAAATCCCATCGGTACATTAGTCTATGAATATGTGTGTCTACAGGAAATGCTGGAACCCCAAAAGCTTGAGACATAACAACACTAGCTGTTTTGTGACCAACAGCTGGTAATGCTTCTAAATCTTCGAAATTTTGAGGCACTTTTCCATCATGCTTTTCAATTAAAATTTTTGATAAGCCATAAATTCCTTTGCTTTTCATAGGTGACAATCCAACAGGTTTGATAATATCTCTAATGTCTTCAACAGACAATTTTACCATATCATAAGGATTATCAGCCTTTTTAAATAAAAGAGGTGTGATTTTATTTACTCTAACATCTGTGCTTTGTGCAGATAACAATACTGCGATTAGTAAGGTATAAGGGTCTTTATGGTCTAATGGAATGGGAATTTCTGGATAAAGGGTATTTAATGTAGAAATTATAAAATCTACTTTTTCTTGTTTGTTCATTAATTGTACATTTGTATTACAAAGTTAAAAAATATGACGACACTTAAAGTAGGAGATAAGGCTCCAAATTTTAAAGCTTTTAATGAACAAGGTCAATCTATCTCTTTTGAAGATTATCAAGGAAAAAAATTAGTTGTTTTTTTCTATCCAAAAGCCAGCACACCAACCTGTACTGTTGAAGCTTGTAATTTAGGAGAAAACTATAAAGCCTTGCAAGATGCAGGATATTCTATTTTAGGTGTTAGTGCAGATTCACAGAAAAGGCAAAGTAATTTTAAAGCAAAATATAAGTTTCCTTATCCTTTACTCGCAGATGTTGATAAGGAAGTGATTAATGCTTTTGGAGTTTGGGGACCAAAGAAGTTTATGGGACGTACTTTTGATGGTATTCATCGTGTGACTTTTGTTATTAATGAAAACGGTATCATTGAAAGGGTGATAGACAAAGTCAAAGCTAAAATACATACTCAGCAAATATTAGAATAAAAAAAAGCGACCCATGGGTCGCTTTTTAGTTTATATCAAATCAATTATTCGTCATGAAACAATTCTTCTGTTTCACAGCTAAATAAGCTTTTTTCTTTAATAATTTTTGAAACTCCTTCAGGGAGCATGGCTTCCCAACCTGGTTCACCATCAGCAATCATTTTTAAAACCGTACGAGAGAATATATTTAATGTTTTAGAGTCATGATCAGTAATATCGACTACTTTCCCATTGTACTTAAAGAATTTATACAATTCTTTCATTCTAGGATGAACTTTTAAGTTCTCGCTTGTCGTTAAAGTCCCATCTTCATTTTGCATTGGGTATAAGTACACGCGTAAATCTTTAAAGAACAATTTTCCAAAGGCTTCTAAAATTCCACCACTTAAATGACGATAGTACTTTTCATCAAAAATATCGACAAGATTATTCACACCCATTGCTAATCCCATTCTGTTTTTAGAATATTGAGAGAAGTATTCGACGAGTTTATAATATTCTTGAAAATTAGAAATAAGAACCGTTTGCCCTAGAGAGCAGAGTAATTTTGCTCTATCCATAAAATCCTGTTCATCAATTTCCCCTTCGGCACGAAGGTTAGATAAAGTAATTTCAAAAACCACTTGAGTTTTTTCTTCATCTACTTTATTTTCTTTTAAGAACATGTCATAAGATTTATGAAACATATCCATGTTCACTTTAGTTACTGGTCTAAAGCTTCCACGAAGTGCAAGAATGTTTTTCTTATATAGTACTCGTGCAGGTAAAACGTTATTTCCATCTGGAGCAAACATGACAGCATCTGTCATACCATTTTTTACCAGCTGCAAACTCATTAATCGATTATCAACATCTTCAAAAACTGGACCTGCAAAATTAATTGTGTCAATTTCAATTTGATCCTTATCTAAATGATCATATAAATATTTTAATAATTTTTTTGGTTCATTGTATTTATAAAAAGCACCATAAATTAGGTTAGTTCCTAATATACCTAAGGTTTCTTGTTGAAGACGTGCATCATTTTCTTTAAAACGTAGATGCAGAATAATCTCATTATAATCTTGATCAGGCTCTATTTGGTATTTAATACCAACCCAGCCATGACCTTTAAATTTTTTAGCAAAATCAATAGTCGCTACAGTATTTGCGTAGGAGAAAAAGAGTTTATTAGGATGAATGTCACGTGTTAAACGTTCTTCAATAAGTTTAACTTCATGATTTAACATCTTGCGTAAACGCGCTTCTGTAACGTAACGCTTATCGTTTTCTATACCATAAATCGCATCACTAAAGGCTTTGTCATAAGCAGACATGGCTTTTGCTATAGTACCTGAGGCACCACCAGCTCTAAAAAACTGACGTACGGTTTCTTGACCTGCTCCAATTTCGGCAAAGGTTCCGTAAATGTTTTCATTTAAATTAATACGAAGTGCTTTCGTTTTTAACGAAGGAATTTCATCAAACTCTTTGTCACCTTTAATGGTTATCTCCATCTAAATTTGGTTTTATCCTAATAATAACAAAGGTATTAAATAAGTATACCAAACAAAAAAATAAACTTATTTTTGTTATAAAATCTTACAGCATTGAAAATCACTTTTCTTGGCACAGGAACTTCACAAGGCATTCCAGTAATTGGAAGCGATCATCCAGTTTGTTTAAGTAAAAACCCTAAAGATAAACGCTTACGTGTTTCGGTTTGTATTCGCTGGAATGATTATACTTATGTAATAGATTGTGGGCCAGATTTTAGACAGCAAATGCTTCAAATAAATGCGACTCAATTAGATGGTATTTTATTTACACATGAGCATGCAGATCATACCGCAGGATTAGATGATATTAGACCTTTCTTTTTTAAGCAAGGCGATATTCCAATTTATGGTCATCAAAGAGTTATTAATGCACTTCGTAGGCGTTTTGATTATATTTTTGAAACTGAAAACAAATATCCAGGAGCACCAGGTGTTAAGGCTCATACCATTATTAACGCGCCTTTTAGGCTAAATGATTTGCCTGTAGTACCTATTAATGGTTTCCATGATAAACTACAAGTTTTTGGTTTTCGATTTGATAAATTTGCGTATTTGACAGATATGAAAACTGTAGAGGATGCCGAAATTGAAAAGCTTCAAAACTTAGATGTTTTGGTAGTTAATGCGCTTAGAAAAAAAGAGCACATTTCTCATTTTAATTTAGATGAAGCATTAGCATTTATTAATAGGGTAAAGCCTAAAAGGGCTTATTTAACACATATTAGTCACTTAATGGGCTTTCATGATGATGTACAACAAATACTTCCAAAAAACGTTTTTTTAGCGTTCGACGGACTAACCATTAACCTTTAAATTATACTTATGAAGAATAAAATATTTATGTACTTGTTTATTTTTGCTGCTTTACTTATTGTTTTTCAATATGTAAACTCAAAGAACATTCACGAAGCTAATGCTGCTAAAATTGAAGATTATAAATCGAAAATTGTAAAGTATAAAGATTCTGTTAGAGATATAGGTGATAGGGCTTTTGGTTTATCTGAATTTACGCTTGGTTATTCTGAAGAGGCCTTAAATTATATAGAAAAGCGAGGTTATGAAAGTGACCAAGTTATTGCGCTTATTGAGGAAACATTATACGAGCTAAATTTAAGAGCCGAACCGCATCCTTTAATTCCTTATGCTCCTATGACTGAAAACGGGAAAATGATTGTAAACGCCGTAAGAGTCTTAAATCATAAATGGGTGATTACCAATTTTAATGATGGCGAGTATTGGGGTGAATTATTTCTAAAATATAATATTGAAGCTAACGGAGAAATCACTTTTGAATTAATCGATTCTTTTTTATATCCAACTAATTAACAGTTATAAAAGTATTCGCTTTAATGTGTTTTCCGCTTTTTGTAAAGCCTTCAATTATAATTTCATAGGTTCCTGAATTATCAGAAGTAAAAAACGAGAAGTTGTTTTTATTTGTATCTAATTCAATATTTGGTAGCCATAATAATTGATTCCTAAAATCTGGAATTCTTTTTAAAGCGGAATCATTTAGGTCGTAATTTGGACTGTAGTATATTTTTTCTTCTTCTGGTTTTTGCAATTGTGTTTCTATAATAAAATCACCTTTATTGCTTATGTAATTTAAATTGAATTCATTCTTTATAGTTTTAAAAGATATAATACCATTATAAATTTTAGATCCATAAGTATATTGACCTTCAACAAGGCTAATCGTGTCTACATCATAGGGATTATAGTTTATAGCGTCACTATGATTTGTTATTAAAACACCATCAATTAGTACTAAAGGGTGTTTTGATGCTGTCGCTTTAACATATGTGTTATTAAAATCTCTAACTTCAAAAGTTTCATTTATTATTGCAGCACCATGTATAACCTCTATAAATGTTTCTTTCATGGTTTTAAATCTTGTGAAGTCATTTAATTTATATGTCGTTGCAAGTGGATCATAAAAAGAAGTTTTATAGTTTCTTGCTATAATACTATCTGTTTTTACATTATAATATGCATTTTCAACTTGATTATTGATGCTTTGGTTTTTTACCCAATCTTTTATGTTTTCGTTTAAAAGAAGTTGATTAAACTTTAATTGTTTTGGGTGAAATGTACTTTCATAAATTTCAATAGCATAATCCTCAGCATTTAATTCCTGAACTTGTACAAAAGCACTAGGATGACTATAGTTTTCATTGATCGTAAAATGAAATTGTCCAGCATCATTTGTCGTTACATTTTTAAATATAAAATGTTGGGTTCCAGCTATGGAAAGCGATATGGATTTGTTTTTTAGCGATGCGCCATTATTAGATGTGATTTTTCCTGAAACTAGTTCTCCTCTTAATTCTGGTAAATAGTAAGTTGTTGGTGCATAATTAGTTGTTTTTGGATGCTCGACTTTCTTGTTTATAACCTTTACAGAATCTGTTTTTCGAACAGAAATAGACGCATTTTTTAAATTTGTATAGGTATTTGTAATTGTAATTTCAACCTTTTCTCTTGACCTATAATTGATTTTATTTGAGCTAATCTTTAAGTTTTCATCAGAAATAAGATCTCTGCTTAAAGCTTCTGTGTTTAATACCTCTACAATGTCTTCACTGATGTTTGATTCATGATTAGCGGATTCAGTACTGTAAGGGTTTATGATAAATATATCGACTTCAGAGAATGGATTTTCAACATTGTTTCTGGTCCAATTGGTATAAGAAATAAGCTTATAATGTCCTGTTTTAATTGTTGGAGGAATAAAAAAATCGCCATAACTCACACTGTTTTTAACCAATAATTTATGATTAAAAATCACAGTATTGTCACTAGCCAATAAGGTGACATAATTGATGGTACTAATATTGCTTAGCGTATGATTTTTAGGAATGATATGATACGACTTGTAATTTAAAAATTCTCCAGCCAATACAACATTAGTATTGACTTGCAAATGAACAGTTTCTTGAGGAATCTGTGTTTTTAGCAAGTTGTATTCCTGAATACTTATTTGCGAAAATAAAGCATTGAAACTAAGCGTTAATAGTAATGTTATCGTTTTATTCATAGTTAATCTTCCCAAAATTCTGGGCGTATATTTGAGGCCACTGATGTACAGTCACCACACTCAGGATTAGCAATAAACCAAATGTCGTTTAATAAAGTACTTTGCTCTTGAGTAATATTATAATTGAAATTTTCATCAGCAAATGTGGTTACTAGTCTATAAATTTCTTGTCTTTCATTTAAATCCATATCAGACACAAAATTATCTGTAGCATCTAATTCTAAGACCTCACAGTCATAAATATAATCTGGCTTTTCTAATCCGAAGTCTTCGTAATTAAAGTAGATCCTTTTAGAAGTTACAGATTCTACCGAAAAAAAACCAATAACTTTAGAGCTAGGATTAGTATTAGATTTAATGTTTCCAGTAACATAACCAGGTTGACTTTGAGATAAAATACTTCCAATATCACCTAATTCATTTACAATATTATAAAACGTATAGGTTTCAATAGATTGAGAAAATTGTTTTACTAGTATGCTGTAGCGATCTCTAATAACACCATTGTTTTTGTTGATAAAAAGTAGAGGGAATCTCGATACAGTATTTAAGTCGAGGTCATTTGTCGACGTTTGTATAATCCCAATAGAACTATTTGAGTTATAGCAAATTCTTTCCTCTTGAGTTCTTTCTTGAAATTCGACATCAAAAAATACTAAGGTATTTGGAGGTATAATTTCTTCAGTATAATTACTAAAAAAGGCTTCTTTAAAATAATAATGAGGTGCAACTACTTTATAGGTCTCTTCATACTCATATCTAAAATATTGAGCTTCGTTATCTTGATTATCACTATCAATAAAAATTTCAATACCTTCTTCTCCGTCATCATTTGTTATAAGTTCAGGGTATACATTAGTGATTTCGGATTCTGGTGTAAGTATGCTTGGTGTAGATTCGTATTCATTACCATCTTGAGTGTTTATAAATAGAGTGTACTCTAAATCAGGAACCGCTTGAAATGCTATATCAGAAACGTATTCACCATCAGCATTCTGCGAAAAATCAAATCGATTACTATTGTTATCTTCGACCCAAACAGTGGCATTGTTTTCGGTTATAGACTCATTTTCTTCTAGAATATAAGTTCTAGAAAGTTTAACGACTTGCTGTTTTAATTCATTCGTTATTGTGCTTTCTACAACCAAGATATCTTCAAAAGTTATCGATTCTACTTCATAAGGCTCTCGACAACAAAGGGCTAGAGTGAAAATGAGAAGAAGGTTTATTTTATATATGATTTTCTTTTTCATAATTTAAAACTTAAAGTTATAAGTTATAGTAGGAATTGGTACAGCAAAAATAGATGTTTTATAGGCTTGAATTTTTCCGTTTTCATTCACAAAAAACACAGAATAAGGATTATTTCTCCCTAAGACGTTATATACCGAAATATTCCAAAAACTATGTGCCAATTTTTTGATTTTATGATTGCCTTCTATATTTAATCCTATATCTAGTCTATAATAATCTGGTATTCTGAATTTATTCCGATCACTATATACAACTTGTTCTTCACCAGCAAAGGTGTATTTGGCTATAGGAAAGGTTACAGGTCTTCCCGTTTGATAGGTGAAGTTTGTAGAAATACTGTAGCGATGTGTTAATTTGTAATTAGCAATAAGTGAAAAATCATGAGGTTTATCAAAATTTGCTGAAAAGTACTTACCATCATTTACGCGTTCTTCATCTATAGGACTATCTAATTTCACTAAAGACCTAGAATAACTGTAGGCTAGCCAGCCATTTAGTTTTCCTTTTTCCTTTTTGATTAAAAGCTCAATACCATAAGCTTTTCCTTCACCTTGAAGCAGTTCTTGTTCAATGTTTTCATTTAGATTTAAGTTAGCTCCAATCTTATAATCTAAGAGGTCCTTCATTTTTTTGTAATAACCCTCTAAGCTGAGTTCTATATCACTATCGTCTAGATTTTTATACAAGCCTAGAGCAAATTGCGTAGCACGTTGCGGACTAGTATTTAAATCGGAAAGTTTCCATGTATCAGTTGGAGCTTCAGTTGTATTATTTGATAATAAATGAATGTATTGAATTGATTTGTTGAAGCTTCCTTTTAGAGAGAAACTAGGCGATAAGAAGTACCTTAAAGAAACCCTATATTCTGGTCCACCATAGGTTTTTATAAATTCATTTTTACCATAATTTCTAATTTCTGATACAGTCGATTCATTTCTTGGACCATCATTTGCATAAACGTTTTGAGTTGAGGCACCTAATGCAGCATAGAAGGAATACCGTATGCCTAAATCAATTAAGAGTTTATCATTGACTTCAAACTTGTCTGCTATGTATATCGCTGATTCTAAAGCTTTTTCTTTGTCGATGGTTAAAGGTTCAACATCAGAATGATCGCCATTTGGTTTTATTTCTCCAGGATTGATGTTGTAGAGTTTTGTGCTTAAACCATAATCAAACTTATGTTTTTTACTGTGTAAGTATTTCATGTTTAACTTTAACTGCGTTTCGTTAACCTTATAACCAAAATCAAAGTTTAAATTGGCATCACCTTCAAAACCAATGTCAAATTTATATTGACTATTCACTAAGATGACTTCGCTTTTATGCTTATTGTTAAACGAATGATCCCATTTTAGAGAAGTTGCAAGGTTGTTATATTTAAATAAAGAATCGGAAGTAATACTAAACTTATCTTTACTATAATAGACAGACGCTTGAATGTCATTATTTTCATTAATGTTATGCTTGTATTTTGCA
Source organism: Lacinutrix iliipiscaria (assembly GCF_042686125.1). NCBI lineage: Bacteria > Pseudomonadati > Bacteroidota > Flavobacteriia > Flavobacteriales > Flavobacteriaceae > Lacinutrix > Lacinutrix iliipiscaria. Next base: position 268,963 of record NZ_JBHUOV010000002.1, on the reverse strand, counting down.
ATAATATCATAAAAAGAAGCTTCACTATTTTTTAAATCTTCTTCATCGATTGCTCTTAAAATCCAATTGGAATAGGTTGAACGAAAACCTGTGATTAAAGAGGATTTCTCTTTCACGATAGGAACTTCTAGGGCTAAGTTAGCCGTTACAGGACCAATAGAACCTTCACCAGAAAATTTTTCTACATTTCCTGTTTTGGTTTTGATGTCAAAAACAGAAGACAGCCTTCCACCAAATTCCGCAGGAATACTCCCTTTATAGATATTTACACTTCCAGTTGTAAACGGATTTAAAGCAGTGAAAAAACCTAAAAAGTGAGAAGGACTGTATATTACAGCATCATCAAGTAAAATTAAATTTTGATCTGTACGTCCACCTCTAACATTAAATCCTGAGGATCCTTCTCCTGCTGTTTTAATTCCAGGCAATGAAGTAGCTACTCTTAAAACATCTCGCTCACCTAAGACTACAGGAATGGTTTTTAAACCAACCACATCAATAGTGGTTACACCAACAACAGCTTCTTTAATGTTAGCATCTTTTTTGGCATCAATAACAACTTCATCTAAGGTTTCAGCAACTTCAGGAATACTTAAATTTAAGCTTCCATTATTGTAAACCATAACATCATTTAAAGTTTCTTCAAACCCAAAAAGTTGAGTTTCAATGGTGTTGAATCCAGCAGGGACTTCTATACTATAAAATCCTTTGCTGTTTGTCGTAACACGTATGTCTTTATCAGCAATACTGATAATTAAATTCTGTATTGGATCATTAGTATTTTCATTTCTTGCATAACCAGAAAGAGTGAAAAAGGGTTTGTTTATGTTATCCGTTTGCTTTCCAATAATGCTTATATCCTTTTTAGCATCTTCGTTTTTATTATAAAATAGGATCGTATTATTCGTATTTATATTAACGCTGTCTTGTTTAAATATGCCACTAGCCAACTTTTCATTAATAACTGTATTATTGGTTAGAATTATTCTGTTGTCTTGGATATAATAATTGAGTGTTGTTTCTTTTAATAAGTCATTTAGAATGGTGTTTATATTGACATCTTGATAATCTTTATTTAAAGCGATATCAGAAAACCAATTTTCTTGAAAATAGAATGTATATGAAGTTTTGCTCTCTAATTTTTCAATAACTTCTTTTAATGTATTGTTTTCTAATTGCAAAGTAATTGAACTATTGGATTGCCCAAATACAGCCTGTACAAGCAAAAACAAAAAACATACTATAAAACACTTTTTTATCATATCTCTAAGTTTAGAATATCTTATTAAAGCTGATTATTTAATTCATTACTTATTAACTTATAAAACTGAGCAGGATTGTTTTTTAAGAGTCTTGGGTTCATTTTATAATAATCATTAATGTAAGCTTCTTTTTCAGGAAAAATATCTCGAAAACTCTTTTTAGATTTTATCACATAAAAAACGCCTTTGTATTCAAACAAGTAAGTGGTGTATTTCTTAAAAATATAAATGGTTTTGTTTGCCTTTATTTTTTGCTTTTCAATTTTAGAATGCTTGCTGTAGAGTTTAAGATGGTTTCCTTCATAGATTAATTCTAAGAAACCATTTAATCCTAAGTCTTCTAAGTCTGAATGATTGAAAAAGTTTATAAACTCATGTGAGTCAATGGTAAATCGGCTAATATTTTTTGAAGTTAATTTAATATCTAAAAAATTAACCTTTGAGTTTGGCTTTAAAATCAACTGGTCTTCAACTAAATCATATTTTAAAGACAAATTATAAAAAGGCTGTTCTTTTATTACAGCTGAGCCTTTAAAATTATTAAAGCTTTTAAAAAATCGATACTGATCTTTATTCGATTTTAAATAGTCTATAAATACCTTACCATTAAGTAAATCTATGCTTTCAATACCAACTACAGAATCGTAAACTTTATAATACCTTTCTTTAGAGGCTTCATTTTGAGAAAAGAGCGTTCCTATACAGGCAAAATATATAAGTGCTATATAAGTGATTTTCATTTATTATGGATTGATGATAATTACCAAATAAAGGTATATATAAATCCAGTTCCACTATAATATTTGTGAGAATTTAAATGTTAAAGTTTTGTGTTAAAGTGCTAAATTGTTGTGAATCAGAAGTGTAAAAATTAGATTAAATCGATTAACCAATTTTTAAACGCGTAGAAATTTTGAGGAGCAACACCATGGCCTACTGGAAACTCACTATATTGATGTTTGATGTTTAAGGCGGATAAGAATTTTGGTGCTTGTCTTGCCCAATCCACAGGAATGACTTGATCTACACTGCCATGAGAACAATAAAAATTTAAATGCGAATAATCTTTGTTTTGTATATCCTTGGGTAAGATATCCACATTTATATAACCACTTAAAGCTATTATATTATGTACTTTTTCTGGATATGTAAGTGCTACTGCGTAGCTTAAAATAGTGCCTTGACTAAATCCTAAAAGTGTGATGTTATTTTTATTAACTGGATAAGCAGCAATGGCTTCACTAATAAATGTAGCAACGAGATCTCGAGATGCTTTAACTTCATCATCATCACTCCATTTTCCATTAGAATCAAAATTTATGGCGTACCAAGCATTACCATAAGGTTGCATGGCATGAGGTGCTCTAACTGAAATGATAAATAATTCTTCAGGTAATTCACTAGCAAAAGAAAAGAGGTCATTTTCATCACTACCATAACCATGAAACATTATAAGTAATGGTGCATTTTCTTTTAAGGTTGACTCACGAATGATATGATAAAGGGAAAGATTTTGTGTCGTCATTATTTACCAATGTTTGCAAATATTTTTTGAAAAAAAGCACCAAATAAGGGCACTTCTTGTGTTTTTCCAGAAATAGCAGAAGCTATTCCATAAATAAATAAAATACCAAAAAACACCCAAAAACTAGTGCTAATTAGCCAGCTGTCAAAGGAAGCTGTAACAAACCCAAAAATCATATAAGCCAGACATAAGCCAAATCCTTGACGAATATGAAAGGCAGCAAATTCATTTTTTTTATCATTGTTTAAGAAGAAAGCTATGATTGCACCTATTATAGTAATATAACCAATAATAGCTAGAGTTTTACCTTCTTGTATTGTGTTTTCTGTCATCATTTAATAATCAATTTATTATTCGCAATAATACCGTAGACTTGACCTTTTAATTCAGAATTTAAAAAGATACTATTCTTAGATTTAGAATTTAGATGCGATGTGGTAAAGGTGTATTTTTCATTAGGATTAAATAATGTCGCATTAGCTTTATTTCCAACAGAAATACTTGAGTTTTCAATACCAAAACGCTCTTTTCCACGTGTTAGAATACTAATGGATTGCTTTAAGGAAAAGAGGGTATTTAAAGCGCTAAACGCACTTTCTAAACCAACAGTGCCATAACTTGCATAATCAAATTCAATGTTTTTTAGCTCAATATTTAACGGATTGTGATCACTTGTAACCATATCTATAGTACCATCTTTTACACCTTCAATTAATGCATCAACATCTTTTTTAACTCTTAAAGGAGGAAGGACTTTAAAATTAGTATCGAAATGAGTTAATACATCATCTGTAAAAAACAAATTATGAATTGCAACGCTACAAGTTACATTTAGGCTTTTTTTCTTGGCTTCACGAATAAGCCCAACCGCTTCTGCAGTAGATATTGTAGGAATATGTAATTTACCATTGGTGTATTCAAGTAAAAACAAATCGCGAGAGACTTGTAGTGCTTCAGCCAAGTTTGGATTTCCTTTTAACCCTAATGTGGTACTAGTTTTGTGCTCATTAACAACACCTTGCCTGCTAATAGAGTTATCTTGAGGATAGGAACAAATTAAACCATCAAAATTATTTGCATATTGTAACGCTATTTTTAAAACATTAGCATTGGCAATTGGCTTTTTATAATCATAAAAGGCATGTGCTCCAGCATTTGTCATATCAAACATTTCTGAGATGTGCTCTCCTTTACTTGCCTTAGTTAATGCACCAATAGGTAATAATTGAACCGCATGATTTTGAGCTTTTGTATTTACAAAGCTAATGTCTGAACTTGTATCTAGAGTTGGTTGTGTATTTGCATTCATGGCCACAGCTGTAAATCCCGAAACCGCAGCAGTTTGTAATCCGTTTTTAATAGTATCACGTTCTTCAAACCCTGGCTCTCCAAAACAAACACTACTATCAAACCAACCTTGAGAAACATGTAGGTTGTCTCGTTTTATTTCTTTGTAATTGTCTGTGTTTTTAATATTTTTTGCAATTTTAACAATCACACCTTTTTCAATCAAAATATCTTGAACAGTATTATGAAACTCACTTTTGGAGTCTATAATGGTTGCAGATTTTAAGAGTACGTTCATTTAAAATATTTTAAGATGAGCATTTCAATAACCAAAAACACTAATGCAAAAATAACAAACCATTTCCATAGCGCGTTAATTTTTGAGTCACTTTTTATAGTGTCAAAAAGTTGAGATATAGAATCGTTCTTATTTATAGAAGTTAATGGACTTAAATCTTGATAAACGAGTTTACTTTCCGCTCTAGGGTAATTATAACTAACGTTTTCTAGAGTTTCTGTTTTGTTTTTAATCGTATAAATTCCAGCTTCATTTGGGACTTCATCAGTAGTAATTGCAACTTTATTATTAAAATATTGTTGCTGCGGAATCATATTTATGTTTTCTTTATTTAAGGATAAGATTTCGTCTTGTTGTAATGTAACACTCACATCGTAATGGTTTTCTTGACCAATTGAGTAGTATAAGTTTGGAATTCGTAAACTACGCTTTGCAATATTATAAAAAGTGGGAACAATTAAAGGCGAGTTTTTAAAGTTTGAATTTTTGGTGTTTAATGCTGAAGTAAACACGAAGAGGTTCTTGTTATTCGCTAAAAACGGTTTTCCGTCTTCAAATTGTAAAACTTTGGAAGTGCTTTCTGAAGCAAATGTATAATAGCTATTCACTTTTGGATACTGAAAATTATCAACGCGTTTATCAAAAACATTGGCGTATAAAGGATGCGAGTAATTTATAGTTGTTATTTTTTTCTCTGAAGCATTTAAACGATTATAAACAAATCCAGATGACTGCAATAAGGTATTATAGGACGCTATTGAATTATCCTCCGAAGGAATAACAATCACATAACCACCATTGCTAGTAAAGGCGTTTAAAGCAGTAGTTAACGCATTTGGAATCGTATTTAATTCGTTTAGAATGATAAGGTTTTGATGGTCTATTTCGCTGTAATTAAGTTGATTATCTGTAGTAGAGCTATAGTTAAACTCATCTGCTTTGTAAATACGCTTTAAAAAAGTATCGTCTGAAGCATTAATAGATAATACGTTTATCTTTTCTGAATTATTAATATTAAAGTACAAGCTATTGTCAAACTGAAGCTGTGTGTCATCAATACTAATTTCGCCATTAATCGTGTCATCTAAAGGCATTGTAAAACTTGTTGAAGCTTCATTTTCAATTGCTACAGCAGTTTTTGCCATGAGATGACCATTACTAAATAACGACACAGGAATATTGTCTTTTGGACTTCCTGAATTACTTAACATAACAGTCAAATCAATATGAGTGGCTGTCGTTTTTGAGATATAAACACTATCAATTGCAATATTATTCGTGTTTACAGGTTTTAAAGCGACTGTATGTAAACGAATAACAGAATCTAAACTAGGGTTGAAAGGGGTTTCTTTTTGCTGAAAATCCGAAATAAACACCAAGTTTTTAACTGACTTATTTTCTTTGCTAAATAGCGTTTTACTTTTTAAAAGAACGGCATTATAGTTCAATTGATTTGAAGCATAATCTAGTTGTAATAAGTCATTTTTAATGGCTTTAATGCTTGTATTTTTAAACGTTTGTTGGTTCGTGAGTATAGATACGGTTTCATCTTCTGGGACTTCAGTAATGATATCTTGAATTGCACGCTTAAGTAACTCACCTTGAGAGCCTTTGGCTTGTAAGCTAAAGGAATTGTCTAAGTAGATAACTGTTTCTGAAGTGGTGTTTAAACGATTAGTTTTTGAAGTGTATGGTTGTGCAAAAGCTAGAATTAATGCAGCGAATAGTAATAGCCTAGCTAATAAAGTCAACCACTTTTTTATAACTGAACTTTTTCGCGTTTGTAAAGTGACTTCTTTTAAAAAGGCCACATTAGTAAAGTTTTCTTTTTGAAACTTACGGAGTTGAAATAAATGAACAATTATAGGAATGAGCAGTGCAAATAAAGCGTAAAGAAGTTCTGGATGTTTAAACTGCATATTGTTTTAGATTGGTCAAAGATAGAAAATGATTGTGAATTTTAAAGCATTTTGTTTTTTGTTTAACAAAAGAAAAAATAATCCGTCATGGACTGCATTTTATGGTTCTTAAAATAAAGTCTTATGTCGTTTTGAGCATCTTCATTAGCAACAGTAACAATACATTGCGGATTTTCTATCTGTTTTAAATAGTCAAAATTTAAAAGCTCTTGTTCATAAATATGTTTGCCAATTTTCTTTTGATTATCGCAAATCCAATAAAATGAAATCCCTTTATCTATCAAAGATTTAGCAATTGATTTTCCTTTTGTTCCTGCACCCCAAATCGTAAGCGGTTGTAATGGATTATGATCTAATTCTAGGAAGTAATGAAGCTTAATATCTAGAAAGTAATTTTGAGCATAATGTTCGTGAGTGCGCGATGTTCTTGTGCTGTAATCTCGCCATTTATGCAAGACTTTGTTACAGGGAATACAGGTGAAATTATGTTTATAAAAGCGAAACGTTAAATCATAATCTTCAGGATAACGATTCGGATTAAAAGCATCACAAGCCTCAAAATCTTCTCGATGAATCATCCAGCATGGTGAAGGAATCACACACTCTTTATATATTTCAGAAAAGTTACTACCTGTTTTAGTTAAATCATTTAACCAAGTTTCATAACGCGCATAACCATTACTTATGCCTTCGTCACTAAAATAGCGTACACATCCAATAGCAACATGCTTTTTTCCATATTGCAACAAACTAGAAACAAGACGGTTTAGTTTGTCTTTAGTCATGATGTCATCACTATCCATTCTAGTAATAAAGTCACCTTGACTATGCTTGTAAGCTAATTGTAAAGCATCTATAATACCTTGTCCAGTATTTTTTAAAAGCTTTATTCTAGGGTCTTTTTGTGCATATTTTGAAACTAGATCATAACTATAATCTGTAGAGCCATCATCAACAATAATCAATTCCCAATGGGTATAACTTTGATTCATGATCGACGTTATACATTCACTCAAAAAGGCTTCTGTATTTTTAAAAGGTGTTAGTATACTTATAAGTGGCTTTTGCATATGACGAATATAGCGATTCTTCATTTTAACAAAAACTTAAGGAATTAAATTGTAACGCATTGTATTTTTGTGCGTCAATTTATCGAACTAAAACCTAATACATGAAAAGAATATTTGCCATTTTTGGCTTAAGCACGTTGTTAGTTGCTTGTGGATCTTCAACTAAAACAACAACTTCTAATGACTTAGCAACGAGTACTGCTATTGAAACGACCTTAGATTTAACTAAAGTCGTTGATGATAAAGTTCCAGTGACTATTAATCCTGGACGTTTTACTACAGAAACCGTAACGTATAGACTCCCTAGAGTGGTTCAAGGGACTTATTCTGTAAGTGATTTTGGAAAGTATGTAGACGATTTTAAAGCCTATGATTATAAAGGTGTTGAGTTGGCTACCACGAAAGTAGATGATAACTCTTGGAGTATTACAAATGCTACAAATTTAGATAAAATTACCTATTACGTTAACGATACCTTTGATACAGAATCATCTGGTGGTATAGGAGGAGAGAACCCTTTTTCTCCTGCTGGAACAAATATTGAAACAACAAACTATGTCTTAAATTTACATGGTTTTATTGGTTATTTCGATTCACTTAAGAATGCACAATATAAACTGGATGTCACTGCGCCTTCAGATTTTAAGCGTACATCTGCAATTCAGGAAGTTGGCACAAAAACAAGTGCTGATGGAACATCTACAACAACTAGTTATTTTGCACCTCGCTATTTTGATATTACTGATAACCCAATGTTTTATGGTAATCTTGATGTTGAAGAATTTCAAGTGGGTGACATTAAAATTGTTTTAAGTGTGTATTCTCCTAACAACGTGCACTCTGCAGCGACTTTAAAGGAGACAATGTATAACATGATGCAAGCACAAAAAAAATATTTAGGCGATGTGAATAGTACACCACGTTACGATATTTACTTATACTTAAGCGAAATGAAACCAGATTCTCCTAAAGGATTTGGAGCCTTAGAGCACCACACATCTACAGTTGTTGTGATGCCAGAAACATCTCCAGCTGCAGGCTTAGCAAAAAGTATGGTCGATGTGGTTGCTCATGAGTTTTTTCATATTGTAACTCCTTTAAGTGTGCATAGTGAAGATGTTCATTATTTCGATTATAACCAACCAACATTCTCTAAGCACTTATGGATGTATGAAGGTGTTACCGAATATTTCGCTCAACACTTTCAAGTGTATGAAGGTTTAGTTTCTGAAGATGATTTTTACAGCACCATGATGAGCAAAATTAAAACAGCGGCTAACATGAACGACACCATGAGTTTTACCGAAATGAGTGAAAATGTATTAGATCAGCCTTATGCTCCTCAATATTATAATGTGTATATGAAAGGTGCTTTAATCGGGATGTGTATTGATATTTTAATGCGCGAAGAAAGTAATGGCAACAGAAGCATGCTGTCTTTAATGAAAGAATTATCAGCTAAATACGGAAAGAATAAACCTTTTAACGACGATACAATTATTGAAGAAATTACAGCAATGACATACCCTTCTGTTGGTGAATTCTTAAAGACTCATGTAGAAGGTACAACTCCAATCGATTATAACGCCTTTTTTGCAAAAGCTGGTTTAGCGCTTTCTGAAGGTCGTGTTAAAACTAACTATATTCAAAATGATGGCGCATTTATTTTTGCACCAAACAACGCAACTAAAACTATCGCATTTTCTCCTGCTGTTGCTAATAATAGCTTCTGGAATGATAATGGCGTAAAAGCTGGCGATATTGTAAAATCTGTCGATGGTGTTGCCTTAACCATGGCTTCTGCTCAAGAAGTTATTGGTGGTATGTTTGCATGGCAACCTGGTCAAGAAATTAATGTGGTTTTAGAACGTGATGGACAAGAAGTTGTTGTTAATACAACGCTAACCCAATCTTATACTACTGGAAGTGGTTTAAAGCCAATTCCTGATGCTACTGAGGCTCAGATAGCTTTACGTAAGGCATGGTTAAAGGGCTAGTCGCTTTTTACACATCAATTATAAATGACGACTGATATTTTTTTATCAGTCGTTTTTTATTTGGGCGTTACCCAGACTTTGAGCACGCTAAAGTCTGCGTCGCGCTTTCAGCAGTCGCTTTTTTTGACCTGTCATTCCGCTCTTCGATGCGGAAGCCACAAAAAAGAGCTTCAACATAGGCTTCAATCGCTAACGCAAGGAAAAGCCTTCAAAGACACCTAAACCAAACAAAGCAAAATCATACTTCACAGGATCCTTTTTATCTAGTTTTCTCAAAGCAGTATCTAATTCTAATAAGGCTTTTCCATCGTTTTGTTTGCGATGTAGCAAGCCTAACTTTCGAGCAACATTACCAGAATGTACGTCTAGCGGACAAGACAGTTGGCTAGGAGAGAGGGTTTTCCAAAGACCAAAATCAACACCAGCACAATCGTTTCTTACCATCCATCGCAAATACATATAGATATGTATAATTAAGGTGGTTATATTAATTAAAATTTATTAGCTGACTCTTATCTAATTCGATTATATCTAGCTTACCAAATTGCAATGAAGTGGTTCCTCTAAATACAGGTGGAATTGGTTTAGAAATTACATCATTAATTAAACCTTGTAATATCTCATTGTCAGGATTGTTTTTTAAATATTCTTTAAAAGCGTCTGGTGTAACAACTTCTGGCACATCATCGACATACTTTTCAGATGCACTATGATAACCATTTAAAGTAAATGTATTCAACTGTTGATTGGCGGACCAAATAGAGTATTCATTAAAGCCTTTATATTTGAGTATAAAGTGAAATTTTCCATTTGTATCGTTTGATATATAAGATACATCTATCCGTTCTATAATCGCATTTACAGAGCTTCTAACAGCTTCAAAACCTAGATTAACGTCATAACCTTCGACAACCATATTGACCCTATTTAAGCGATTGTTATCAAGTTGTTCAGATAGACTATCTTGAAGTACGACCAAATCACCTTTCATTTTTGATAATTTAGCTTTCGATGATAGGTATAAATCTTTAAATCTTATATCATCTTCTAAATCTGGGTCATGCATGTTATTGAATGCTTTGGTGACCATTTTATGCTGTGATTTAATCTTTTTATCTAATTGAGAAACCTTTAATTCTAGTACCTCTATTTCATCCGTATCAACTTCAATAGCATTAAGATATTTTTGTAAATTTTTAGATAAGAATAGATGCTTTATAATGAAAGTTTCTATTCTTGGAATATTGAATCCTCTACTTCCTTTGCATATTTGAAGAGGTTTATTTTTTCCTCTACACTTATATGAATTATCCCTACTCTTCACTTTCTTGACGCCTCTAATTCTAGAACCACATTTAAAACAGAACACTAAACCATTCAACAAGTAATTATAAGATGTATTCTTACCACTATTTACTTTTTTGTTCAACTTGAAGTTTTCCTGTACAGCCAGAAAATCTTCTTCTGATAATATTGCCAGATGAGGCAATGATATTCTTTTATCACCCCACACATAAATCCCCATAAAAGTTTCATTCTTAAGGATGCCACTTACTGTAGAACCCCACCACTTTTTGTTGTTCGTGGTTATTAATTTACCTGTATAAGAATCTTTAGATATTCTTGATTTATTCAACTGTTTATATCTGGTTGGTGTACCAATATCATTTAGTTTGTTGGCAATGGTATATGTACCCATTCCTTCTAATGACCATTTGAATATCTTCTTCACAACCTCTATTTCTTCTGGATGATGAATCATATAACCCTTTTCATCTTTTTTAATACCATAAGCTTGTATTCCATGTGCTTTACCATCATTGGCTAACTTCTTGAATGCCTCTATTACAGCGTCACTTGTATTCTCTGCATGCCATTCATTGACCAATGACATTATTCCAGCCATGAACCTGTTTTGCTTATTATTCAAATCATAGAATGAACCAGCTGGATAATACTTGATATCATAGGTTACCACCGCAGCTTGGAATATTCGCCATACATCAGGATTTCTTTCTAATCTAGCTTGATTGATGACAAATACATGCTTAATTTTGCCAGAACGCATATCTTTTAATAATCGCTTGAAATCGTCTCGTTTTTCCTCACCTGTAGTTCCAGACTTACCTATATCTCGATAGGTTTCATATCTCATTTGCATATCCTTGGCAAATGCAATGCCACTCTGTTCTTGAGTGAATTCAGAAGTGTCTTTGTCTTCTTCTTTATTTCCAGAAATTCTAATATAAACTCCTACCATTTCTTAATATATAATTTATAAATACTTCTAATATAAAAAATTAATTAATATGTATACTTAGGATGGCAATGAAGTTTTATATTTTACTCTTGGGGGGGTGAGCGCAATCGGGGGGCAAAATACTTCTAATTGAGGATATGACTTATTACATCGTTGAAATGATATAGCTAAAGCTGGTTGAAGATTGTTTTTTAAAATGTTACTACTAGTTGAAGGTTTACTTTTTCTTTTTATTAAGTGATTGTATGGTGGTGTACGTAAGTACACACCACCTACAAGAGCGTTATTATAATACTCTTATAGTATGTACCCAATTTATTTAGGTACTAATCACCTGAATTATTTAGACATTAATTCAACTAATGAATTAAAGTTAGATATCTATAATAGATTATATCTATTAAATATAATTTAATAATAGATAAAAAATATAACTCTTAACTATTGACTTAGTCAAGAATTTTATCTATCCTTAGAGTAAATGGGCAAGATGTGGTTCAATCTTGTTCAAATAACAATTTGAACCCAAACAATAAATGATTTGTATAAGACTTACAAGAAAAACAAAACCGTTATCAAAACTAAAAATGTTCCTGGTAACTTCACTACTATTCAAAACAGAATATTACACGATAAGCGGCTAACTACCGATTCAAGAATTCTACTATTTTCAATACTCTCAGATTCTGAAGACTTCACATTCAGTCGAACTGGATTAAGTAAAAGAATAGGGATTTCAGAGCATAAACTTGATAAAGCAATCAAAAACCTAGTTGAATTCGGTTATATGAGTAAAACCAAAGCTCATGCTCAATATTATTTCTATACAATTTCAGAATATGGTAATCTAAATCAGATAAAAGATGAATCTGAGAAGATTAATGTAAATATAGTTGAACCAAAAGAAGTGCCATCATCTTCAATAGAATTAAATTCAGAACCTGTAAGAACAAAACAATTTTATGATGATTTGTCAAGACTTAATGATTTCTTACAAGAAACCAGTGAATATATAAACTATAAGTTGGTCGCAGATGGTTTGGAGAAGGTACAAACTAGAGATGACCTCTTTCAATTAAAAGCAGAAATAACAAAAGACATCAGCAAGAATAAAATACAATATTATAAGGAAATTGAAGAATTTGTAAATGGCGGATATGCACCTAAAACACTTAAACCAAAAATATTAATAGAAGTGCGAAGAATAATAACGGATGAACATAAAAAGCCATCAATAGAAGAAGTAAATAAAATAAGAAACAAAATTAGCCATGACATCTATAAAAACAAAGTAAAAAGGCATGGCTTTGACCATGAAACTCAACTTGTAGACCAGTATGAAAACCCACTTGATTAGGTTATCACGTATAGCTAAATTAATGTTAATTGTTCATTGATAAAAAATAAAACACTAACTTTGTTTTCTGTAATGAAGAAGTTTATCCATAAAATAATGTCAATTTCAATGGCTTTTGTAGTGTTATTCTCTACAATGTCATTTACTGTGAATATGCATTATTGTGGAGATACCTTAGTAGAAACTGCAATATTTAATAAAGCAAAAGGTTGCGGAATGGAAATGGAAAAACCTTCTATTGAAGGATGTTCTATTACCAAGAAAAACTGTTGTGATGATAAACAATTAGTAATTGAAGGTCAAGATGAACTACAATTACAAGTTGACAAAATTACGTTTGAGCAACAAGTATTCGTTGCATCTTTTGTTTATACTTACATCAACCTTTTTGAAGGTTTAGACAATAATGTATCTACTTACGAAGAATACAAACCGCCACTTGTCATTAGGCGTATCTACAAGATTGACGAGACTTACCTAATTTGATTTTTAAACAATAGACTTTTTTATCCTATGACTGCAATGTCATATGGATATTTTGCTGTATTCAGTGTTTTCCAAACACCAATGTCTAATAGTTTAATTATCAAATCCAATGCTAAACAAAAGCATCAAATTTTTAATAGAAAATAAACTCGTTGCAGTTCTGCTACTCGTACTTTTTGTGGGTTGGGGAACAGTAAATGCACCTTTTAACTGGGACACAGGTTTCTTACCAAGCAATCCTGTGGCTGTAGATGCCATACCTGATATTGGTGAGAACCAACAAATCGTTTTTACTAAATGGGATGGTCGCTCACCGCAAGATATAGAAGACCAAATTACCTATCCACTCACAACATCATTACTCGGTATTCCAGGAGTAAAAACCATTCGTAGTTCTTCTATGTTCGGCTTTTCAAGTATCTATATCATTTTTGAAGAGGATATAGAGTTTTACTGGAGTAGAAGTCGTATTCTCGAAAAACTCAATTCCTTACCAAGTGGTTTATTGCCTGAAGGTGTTAATCCTGCGTTGGGTCCAGATGCCACAGGATTAGGACAAATATTCTGGTATACACTTGAAGGTCGTGACGAAAACGGAAACGTAACTGGTGGTTGGGATTTACAGGAATTACGTAGTATTCAAGATTACTATGTGAAATATGCATTGTCTTCCGCAAGTGGTGTTTCGGAAGTCTCTTCTATTGGTGGTTACGTTCAGGAATACCAAGTGGACGTTAATCCAGAATTAATGCGTCAGTATAATATAGGATTGCATCACGTTGTAAAAGCGGTAAAAGAAAGCAACAAGGACATTGGTGCACAAACTTTGGAAATTAACCAAGCCGAGTATTTAGTGCGTGGTTTGGGTTATGTGAAATCAATTGCAGACATCGAAAATGCAGTTGTCACTTCCGAAGATTATACAGCAATTAAAATTAAGGATATAGGAAAAGTCTCATTAGGTCCTGCGACCAGAAGAGGTTTATTGGATAAAGAAGGTGCGGAAGTTGTTGGTGCTGTTGTGGTAGCTCGTTATGGTGCAAACCCAATGGAAGTCATTAATAACGTAAAGGAGAAGATTAACGAATTAAGCGCAGGGTTACCATCAAAAGTTTTATCAGACGGAAGAACATCGCAAGTAACTATAGTCCCTTTTTATGACAGAACGGAATTAATTCAAGAAACATTAGGTACACTTAACGAGGCATTAACTTTAGAAATTCTCATTACCATTTTGGTTATAATCATTATGGTATTCAATCTTCGAGCTTCTGTTTTGATTTCAGGACTATTACCAGTTGCAGTTTTAATGGTGTTTATTGCTATGAAACTTTTTGGAGTTGATGCCAATATTGTCGCCTTATCTGGTATTGCAATTGCTATTGGTACAATGGTCGATGTTGGTGTCATACTATCAGAAAATATCATTCGGCATTTAGATGAAGATGATGGAACACAATCAATTAATACGGTAGTTTATAACGCAACAGCTGAAGTGTCTGGCGCAATCGTAACAGCTGTTATGACAACTATTATTAGTTTTATTCCAGTATTTACAATGATTGGTGCAGAAGGGAAACTATTCAGACCATTAGCATTCACAAAAACCTTTGCTTTAACAGCTTCTATAATTGTAGCGTTATTTTTAATTCCCCCTTTTGCTGCTTTTTTATTCAGAAAGAAAAGCATTAAAACCACTTTTAAATATGTTTTGAATGGTATTTTAATAGCATTAGGATTCGCTGCAATAATTTATGGATATTGGTTAGGATTGATATTGATAGCTTTTGGAATTACAGGATTTCTTAATCTTCAAAATAAGATAGCAGAAAAACAAGCAAATCTTATCAATATCATTATTTCGGTATCAGCTATTGTATTCTTGTTGGCTGAATATTGGAGACCATTGGGCGTGGATAAAAGCATTTTCTGGAATCTCATTTTCGTAAGTGTTATTTGTTTTGGTCTATTAGGCGTTTTCTCATTATTTATCAAATACTATACACGTATTTTAAGGTGGTGTTTAGATAATAAGTTGCTCTTTTTGTCAGTCCCAACAGTAATTGTAATTGCAGGATTTTTCATTATGAAAAACACTGGCAAAGAGTTTATGCCATCTTTAAATGAAGGCTCATTTTTACTAATGCCAACCTCGATGCCTCATTCTGGTTTGGAAGAAAACAAACGTGTTTTACAGCAATTGGATATGGCAGTAGCCAGTATTCCAGAGATTGAAACGGTTGTAGGTAAAGCAGGAAGAACTGAATCAGCATTAGACCCAGCACCTCTATCAATGTACGAAAATGTGATTCAGTACAAACCAGAATATATGCTGAATGAGAGCAGAGAACGCCAACGCTTTAAGGTGAATGATGAGGATTTATTTGAGTTGAAAGATGGTCGATTCATTGCAAATCCAAATAGTACCAATAATGCCAACTTTATTACAATCAAAAGGTCTCAATTAATAGAAGATAACAGTGGTGAGTTCTACCGAAATTGGCGACCAGAAATACAATCACCAGATGATATTTGGAATGAAATAGTAAAAGTAACCAAGTTACCAGGTGTCACATCTGCACCCAAACTACAACCAATAGAAACCCGATTGGTAATGCTACAAACAGGTATGCGTGCACCAATGGGAATTAAGGTTAAAGGTCAAGATTTAAAACAGATTGAAGCGTTTGGCGTACAATTAGAAGACATTTTAAAGCAAGCTGAAGGTGTAAAAGATGAAGCTGTTTTTGCAGACCGTATAGTAGGTAAACCTTATCTGCTCATTGATATTAACAGAGAGAAAATAGCACGATATGGTATATCCATAGATGATGTACAAAACGTATTAAAAGTTGCAGTTGGCGGAATGGTCTTAACCCAAACGGTTGAAGGTCGAGAACGCTATGGTGTGCGTGTACGTTATCCAAGAGAACTACGAGCAAACCCAACCGATTTGAAACAAATATACGTTCCAGTGGAAAAAGGCAGTCCTGTTCCTTTAAGTGAACTAGCAACCATAAGATACGAACAAGGACCACAAGTCATTAAAAGTGAAGATACTTTTTTAGTTGGCTACGTATTGTTTGATAAAATGGATGGTTATGCGGAAGTCAATGTGGTTGAAAATGCACAAGCCTTAATACAAGAAAAGATAGATAGTGGCGAATTAGTCGTACCAAAAGGCATCAATTACCAGTTCACTGGAACATACGAAAATCAGTTACGAGCAGAAAAAACCTTATCGGTTGTTGTGCCTTTAGCATTGGCTATCATTTTCTTAATTCTGTATTTCCAGTTCCGTTCCGTAGGGACATCATTGATGGTATTTACAGGTATTGCAGTAGCATTTGCTGGTGGTTTTGTAATGATATGGCTTTATGGTCAAGGATGGTTTTTAAACTTCAATTTCTTTGGTGAAAACCTACGTGATTTGTTCCAAATGCACCCTATTAATTTAAGCGTTGCCGTGTGGGTTGGATTTATTGCACTTTTCGGAATTGCAACTGATGATGGCGTAGTAATGGCAACTTATTTGACACAAACATTTGATAGAAACTCACCTGAGAACAAAAAACAGGTAAGAGCATCAGTGGTCGAAGCTGGTGAAAAACGTATCAGACCGTGTTTAATGACAACTGCAACCACGATTTTAGCATTATTGCCCATACTAACATCCACAGGACGAGGTAGCGATATAATGATTCCCATGGCAATTCCAAGTTTTGGTGGAATGCTCATTGCCTTAATCACTTTGTTTGTTGTGCCTGTATTGTACAGCTGGAAAGCGGAAGTTCAACTTAAAAGAACAACATAATGAAACACAGAATAATAAATATAAAATTCATCTTGACTCTTGGCTCTTGTTTCTTGAGTCTTTTTGCAAACGCACAGCAATTAGAATCTTTAATTAATGAAGCGTTAGAGAACAATCCAGAGATTCAAAAGTTCGAGTTGCAATACAAAAGAGCTTTCGAAAAAGTCAACGAGGTCAATACCATTCCCAATACCGAATTTGGAGTCGGTTATTTTGTGAGTGAGCCAGAAACACGTACAGGTGCACAACGCTTTAAAGTATCTGCTAAACAAATGTTACCCTGGTTCGGAACCATTACCTCGAGAGAAAATTATGTGAGTTCTTTGGCAGATACCAAATACGAAGATATTGTTATCGCAAAGCGAAAATTAATGGCTTCGGTATCACAATCCTATTACAATTTATACGCCAACAAAGCAAAACAAAAGGTGTTTATTGAAAACATTAACTTACTGGAAACCTACGAAACATTGGCATTAACATCGGTTGAGGTGGGTAAAGCATCAGCAGTAGATGTATTGCGTTTGCAAATGCGTCAAAATGAATTGCAACAATTAAAAGAGGTATTACAACAACAATTTTTAGCAGAACAAACCAAGTTGAACAACCATTTGAATAGAGCAAATGACGTCACTGTTACTGTGGTTGATGATTTAAGTATTCCATCGGAAGACTTTGAAATCAATACTAAAAATTTAGCATTGCACCCTGAATTATCGAAATACGATAAACTCTATCAATCTATAGAACAATCCGAATTATTAAATCAAAAAGAAAGAAGTCCTATGATTGGTTTCGGCTTGGATTATATCAATGTTGCTCAAAGACCAAATATGGATTTTAGTGACAATGGAAAGGATATTGTTATGCCAATGGTTTCGGTTTCAATCCCAATTTTCAATAAGAAATATGAATCTCAGACCAAGCAAAATGTGTTGCAACAGCAGGAAATTGAATCTCAAAAAAAAGAACGTTTAAATAGCCTGGAAACACTATTGGACAAGGCGATTAATGAACGTATTTCTGCAAAAATAAGTCACACAACCCAAACCAAGAACCTAAAACAGGCGAAGGATGCAGAAGACATTTTAATCAAAAACTACGAAACAGGAACGATTGATTTTAATGATGTATTGGATATTCAAGAACTGCAATTGAAGTTTCAAATAAACCAAATAGAGTCTGTGAAGACCTACTATGTGCAGACTACGATAATTAATTATTTAACCAATTAGTAAAAAATGGACAGCATAACACAGGCGATTTTAGGTGCAGCTATAGGTGAAATTTCACTTGGTCGAAAGATTGGTCCCAAGGGAGCTGTTTTAGGAGCATTAGTAGCCACTATTCCTGACCTTGATGTTGTTTTGCTTCCGTTTTATTCAGCAGTAGAACGCATTAGTATCCATCGTGGGTTTAGCCATTCTATCTTATTTAGTTTTATAGGTGCATTCTTAATAGCGCTTATCTTATCAAAAATTAAATGGACAAGGCAAATCTCATATATAAGACTTTGTGTTTTTAGTTGGTTAGTATTGTTCACACATATGCTGTTAGATGCTTTTACAACCTATGGAACACAACTATTTTTACCGTTTTCTAATTACAGAGTTAGTTTCGATAGTATAAATATTGTTGACCCTTTATATACACTTCCATTATTCTTAGGTGTATTATTAAGTACTGGTGTTTTTAGAAAAAAGCCTAATAGAATAATATATAGTAAAATGGGGCTTATAATAAGTTCGTTGTATTTAATTTTCACATTATGGATTAAGCAATCAGTAAATCAAAAGTTTGACACTCAATTAAAAAAAGATTCCATTGTATATAATGAATTGCTAACTGTACCAGTAAAATTTGGTAGCATTTATTGGTATGGGGTAGCAAAAACTGATAATAGTTTGTACATAGGTAAATACAATAATATTGAACGAGAAAAAATCACTTTTACCGAGTTCTCTATCAACGACAATTTATTAAATAAAGTGGATAGTGAATTAGCAAATACACTTAAATGGTTTTCTAAAGGCTATTACACAGTTGTGGAGAAAGATGGTATTATCCGACTTTATAATATGCAATGTGATATGCAAGGTATTCGTACTTATGGAGAATATAAAGTACCAACGGCATTTTATTTTGAAATAACACCTCAACCAAACGGAAAGTATAGAATGTCAACAGGAATGCATAAAAAACAGCCATTATGAAGCACAAAATATACATAAAAAATATGGTTTGTAATAGATGTAAATCTACGGTTATAAATGAACTGAATTCATTAGGTTATGATTTAGATTCGTTAGAACTCGGACAAGTAATTTTGACTACAGATGCGGTTATTGATTACACCAACATACAGAAAGTTTTAGGTGAACACGGATTTGAAATTATTACTGATGATATCCAAGTCTTAATTGAAAAGATTAAAATAACTCTAATGCAAAAACTAGAGAATCAAGAAGTTTCAAACCTTTCTGTTTTTCTACCCAAAACCTTTAGTAAACCTTATTCAGCTCTAAGTAAAATTTTCAGTAAAAATGAAGGAATTACTATTGAAAAATATCTCATTAATCTAAAAATTGAAAAAGTGAAAGAGTATATACAATTAGCCCAGTTAAACTTCTCAGAAGTTGCTTATAGCCTTAATTATAAATCAAGTAGTCATCTGGCAAGGCAATTTAAAAATGTAACAGGTATGTCAATGAGCAAGTTTAGAGATTTACAAAAATGGAATAGAAAGACATTAGACCAAATTGTATAAAAATTAACCAGAATTATGAAAACCTCAATAAAATATGGGAATTAATTTTGAGTATTAATTTAAAATGTTAAAAACTATGACACATACATATAATATACAAGGAATGACTTGTGGTGGCTGTAAAGCATCAGTAGAAAAATATTTAGGTAATGTTGACAAGGTTACTAGGGTTGTTGTAAACCTTGAAAAATCCGAAGCTGAAGTTATGATGAGTAGCCACGTTGATATAGAGACCCTTCAAAAAGCATTACCTGATAAATATGCTCTTACGGAAAAGGAAAACAAAAATGTTTTCCAGATGACATCCCAAACTATTGATGGTGCAAAGGAAAAATCAAAATTACAACAATTACAACCATTATTACTTATCCTTTTTTACATAGTAACTGCGAGCCTATTAATGCATTATAATAATTGGAATGGTAATGCTGTAATGTTGGATTTTATGGGCTTGTTTTTCATCGTATTCAGTTTTTTTAAGATGCTCGATTTAAAGAATTTTCCTGAATCATTCAGGATGTATGACCCATTGGCAAAAAGAATCCAGTTTTATAGTTGGATATATCCATTTATAGAGACTGCACTAGGTTTGATGTTCTTAATGCGTTTTGAAATTGAAATTGCACTTGTGGCTACACTGATAATATTGAGTATCACAACAGTTGGTGTTACCAAAACGCTTTTAGATAAAAAATCCATTAGATGTGCTTGTTTAGGGACAGCATTAAAGTTACCAATGACTGAAGCCACATTTATTGAGAATGCCATTATGATAGTGATGGCGATTGTAATGTTAACTTAAATTATTTAAACAAATGAAATCACATACACTTTGGATGATATTAGGCTGTTTACTTCCGTTGCTACTCATTTTTGTAGCACCAAGTATTGGATTGGGAGAAAACGTTTCCTTGTTCATTTTTATAATTCTGATGTTTGGATGCCATCTCTTGATGCCTCATCACAAGCACAAAAATCACAACAATAAAAAGCGATAAAACCATGAATACATTTTACATCAAAAAATTAGGATTTGCAACTGGCTTAACTGGAGCACTGCTTTATTTGGGCTGTATGTTGGTTATGCTCACGGTTGGGCAAGATGGTACTGTGAAATTTTTTAATAGTTTAATTCACGGATTAGATGTCACCTCTGTTGTACGTATGGAAATACCACTTTGGGAAGCTGGAATAGGTACTGTTCAAACCTTCATTTTAGGTTGGTTAATTGGGGCATGCATTGGAGCGTTATACAACTGGCAATTAAAAAAATAAACGATTATGGAAAACATATTAGTACCCACGGATTTTTCAGACAACTGCAATAAAGCGGCAAAATTGGCTATCGATATGGCTGTCATATTTAATGCTGAAATTCATTTTTTACATCAAATAAAAACTCCTGTGGATTGGGTTAAATTGAGTAAAAAAAATGAAGAAAGATTTCCAGAAACAAAGAAAGAAATTGGCTCTGCAAAAACAAAATTAAAAGAGCTAGAACGTAAATCAGAAAAAAATGGGTTAATCTGTAGAACCTTTTTGGAATATGTTTCAGATGAAGATAAAATTGTAAAACACTCAGAACATTTTCATCACGATTTTATCATAACAGGAAGTAAAGGAACACAAGCAGGTTTTCTAAATAAAATATTAGGAAGTACTGCTCAACGAATTATTAGAAAATCGATAGTTCCAGTTTTGGTTGTAAAACAAGCTGAAGTGAATTTTCCTATTAAAAATATCGTGTTTGTTTCAGATTTTTTAGAAGATATAAGAGAGGCATTTAGTGAAGTTATATTAATAGCTGAAAAACTTGGAGCACATATTCATTTGTTAAATATCAATACTAAATCAGATTTTAATAGTGTTGAAAATGGTCTTAAACCAATCGAAACTTTTGTAAAACAGTTTCCGAAGTTTGAAAACTACTCATCTCACATTTATAATGAATCAACCATAATAAAAGGTCTTGAGAAGTTCACTGAAACAAACGAAATAGATTTAATTGCTATATGTACTCATAGTAGAAAAGGGTTATTGAGCATATTCTCAAAAAGCATTGCAGAGAATTTAACAAATCATTCTAACCTGCCAGTAATGACAATACATCTTTAAAATGAACAAAAAAATTAATATTGTTAAATACTCAGGAGAGGTTGAAGCTTTTAATATAGATAAGCTTGTTAGGTCATTAAGACATTCAAAGGCAAATGAGGAAGTCGTATCACAAATTGCTAAAGAAGTCCTAAATACTCTAAAGGATGGAATGACCACCAAGGAGATATATAAAATAGCATATGAGATGTTGAAAAGGAAGTCGAAATCTAGTTCCGCAAGATACAAACTCAAAAAGGCAATTATGGAATTAGGACCAACTGGATATCCTTTTGAAAAATTTGTAGGTAAAATCCTTGAACACGAAGGATATTTCGATGTAAACGTTGGTGTTATAATGCAAGGTCATTGTGTAACTCACGAAGTTGATGTAACAGCTTTAAAAGAAAATGAACATTATTTGATTGAATGTAAATTCCATAGTGTCCAAGGTAGGTTCTGTAATGTAAAAATTCCACTATATATAAACTCAAGATTTAAAGATTTAGAAAGGCAATGGTTAAAACAAAAAGAGCATTCTCTGAAATTACATAAGGGATGGGTATATACTAATACACGACTTTCTTCTGATGCCATCCAATATGGTAAATGTGCGGGACTGGGACTTGTAAGTTGGGATTATCCTGCGGATAATAATCTTAAAGGTAGAATAGATAGTTCTAGACTACATCCAATTACTTGTCTTACCAGCTTAACAAAAAAAGAAAAGCAAAATTTATTGAATAGCGGAATTGTTTTATGCAAAGAGCTATGTGAAAAGCCTTCTATATTAGAAATAGAAGGAATAAATGAATTAAAAAGGAAAAGTATTCTTAAAGAAGCTAACGAATTGTGTAATACTTAGAATATATGGAAGGAAATAAAAACAGAATAGAAACAAACTGGTATGTAATTACAGGTGGACCAAGTAGTGGTAAAACTACTACTATCAATATGCTTCAAGATAAAGGTTACAAAACTACTATTGAACATGCTAGACATTATATAGATACAATGCGTACTGAAGGACAAACAGTTGAAGAAATGAGAAGTAATAAAAGAAAATTTCAGTTAGGGATATTGGATATGCAAATTGAACAAGAAGCATCAATAAATCCAGAAGATATCGTATTTCTTGATAGAGCTATACCAGATGCTTTGGCATATTATCGTTTTTTAGAATTAGAAGTAGACCAAATACTTAAGGATGCCATGAATAATGTTAGTTATAAAAAGACATTTATACTTGAGAGGCTTCCATTAATAAATGACTATGCTAGACTTGAAAACTCGGATGACCAAATCAAAATACATAATCTAATTACTGATGTATATAAATCACTTCCTTTTCCTGTTATTACTGTCCCAGTTTTAAAACCAGAAGAAAGAGTAAATTATATTTTAAATAATCTTTAAACTTACATAAATGGAAAATCACGAACATCACGACCATAGCAAAATGAACCATTCTAATTTGAATACTGACAAAGTAGAAATGGAACACTCTGGTCATAATCCTGCTCATGGTAAGATGGGACACGACCATCATAAAATGATGATTGAAGATTTTAAAAAACGTTTTTGGGTTTCAACTATTCTAACTATTCCAGTTTTGCTGCTATCGCCAATGATTCAACAATGGTTAGGAGTTAATTGGCAGTTTACTGGCGCAAACTATCTACTTTTTGTCTTATCAAGCATTATATATTTCTTTGGTGGTTTACCATTTTTAAAAGGATTTTTTAGTGAGTTAAAGAAAAAGTCTGCTGGAATGATGACTCTAATAGCAGTGGCTATTTCTGCTGCTTATTTTTATAGTGTAGCAGTTATTTTTGGGTTTGAGGGTAAAACTTTCTTTTGGGAATTAGCAACGCTTATCGATGTAATGTTAATTGGTCATTGGTTAGAAATGCGTTCCATTTTGGGTGCAAGTAAAGCCTTAGAAGCATTGGCAGCATTAATGCCCAATGAAGCCAATTTAGTTGATGGAGACCAAACAAGAAAAATAAAAATTAATGAGTTAAAACAAGATGATATTATATTAATTAAACCTGGAGAGAAAGTTCCCGCTGATGGAATAATCGTAGAAGGTGAAAGCGACCTCAACGAAAGTATGCTAACTGGCGAAAGTAAGCCTGTAAGAAAGACTATAAGTGAAGAGGTTATTGGTGGTGCTATTAATGGTAATGGCGTTATAAAAGTAAAAGTGAAAGGTATCGGAGAAGAAACCTATTTATCCAAAGTGATTAATATGGTTCAATCTGCACAAAAACAAAAATCTAAAACACAAAGATTAGCCGATGTTGCGGCAAAATGGCTAACTGTTGTTGCATTGGTATTGGGTTTCGGAACTTTCTTTATTTGGTTAAGTTTAGGTAAAGACCTGTCTTTTGCTTTAGAGCGAATGGTAACTGTTATGGTTATTTGTTGTCCACACGCTTTAGGGTTAGCTGTTCCTTTAGTAGCTGCAATTTCTACTAGTATTTCTGCAAAAAATGGCTTATTGATACGTAATAGAACTGCCTTTGAAAACTCACGTAAAATATCAACCATAGTTTTTGATAAAACAGGAACTCTTACTAAAGGTTCTCACGAAGTTGTTCGTATTGTTCCATTGTCATCTAATTACGATAAAACAGAATTGCTAAAATACGCAACAGCAGTTGAGAGTCCATCAGAGCATCATATTTCCAAAGGATTAAGGAGAAAAGCAAAAGAAGAAAAAATTAAAATCCCTACAGTAGTCAATTTTAAATACAATGCAGGTGTTGGTGTTAGTGGCACAGTCAATGGTAAGAAAGTACAAGCAGGTGGCTATGTACTTATGCAACAATTAAGCAAAGATGTAGCTGAAGATATAGACGAGGGAATTGAAACCAAAATCTTTACTATAGTAGATGATGAAGTGATTGGCTTTGTAACTTTTGCTGATGAAATAAGAGAAAGTTCATTTGGAGCCATAAAAACTCTTCAAAAAAACAATATAAAAGTATCATTATTAACTGGAGATAATGAAAAAGTCGCCAAAGATGTAGCTGTTAAGTTAGGTCTTGATGATTTTATGGCAGAAGTTTTGCCAGACCAAAAGCAAGATAAAATCAAAGAACTTCAATCCAAGGGAGAATTTGTTGCAATGACTGGCGATGGTGTCAATGATGCGCCTGCTTTGGCTCAGGCTGATGTTGGAATAGCTATTGGTTCAGGAACAGATGTAGCAGCTGAAACTGCAGATATTGTTTTAGTAGATAGTAACCCAAACGATATTGCAAATTTGATACTTTTTGGAAAAGCCACCTATCGTAAGATGGTGCAAAATTTAGTATGGGCTACGGGCTATAATATTGTCGCTTTACCTTTAGCAACTGGTTTTATTCCTGGATTAATGATTAGTCCAGCTTTTGGAGCGGCATTAATGAGTATTAGTACAATTATATGTGCAATAAATGCGCAACTATTAAAAAGAGAACTAAATAATTAAGACATGAAAAAATATGTAATTTACATCGGAATATTAGCTATCGGACTGCTATTAGGTTGGCTTCTTTTTGGAAATTCATCTAATAAAAAAACAGACCACAACCACGATACTGTTGCAGAAACTAATCAAATGTGGACCTGTTCAATGCATCCTCAAATTATGCAACCTGAATCTGGTGATTGCCCAATTTGTGGGATGGACCTAATACCTGCGGAAAGTAGCTCTGAAGGTTTATTAGCAGACCAATTCAAACTTACTGAAAATGCTATGGCATTGGCAAACATTCAAACGTCTAAAGTTGGGAATGATAAAATAGAAGATAATACTATCAAATTATCTGGAAAGATTGTTGAAAATGAAGAAGCTAATGCAGTTCAAGTCAGTTATTTTTCTGGAAGAATTGAACGTCTTAATGTTAGTTTTACAGGCGAAGAAGTGAGAAAAGGTCAACTACTGGCAACCATCTATTCACCAGAATTGTATGCAGCTCAACAAGAATTGATTACAGCTGCTTCTTTAAAAGAATCGCAACCAGCTTTATACAAGGCAGTACGTAATAAATTGAAATTATGGAAGCTTTCTGAAAATCAAATCAATCAAATTGAAACATCTGGTAAGGTCAATGAAAATGTTCCTGTATATGCAACCGTTTCGGGTACAGTTTTGGAAAAATTAGTTGAACAAGGAGACTATATTAAACAAGGTCAACCTTTGCTTAAAATTGCAAATCTAAATATCGTTTGGGCAAATTTTGATGTGTATGAAAATCAAATCAATTTGTTTAAAAAAGGACAAGAGATTACTATAACTACCAACGCATATGCCAATAAAGAATTTAAATCTAAAGTAGATTTTATAGACCCCGTTTTAGATACCAGAACAAGAACTATAAAATTAAGAGTTGTGCTTAATAATAAAGATGAGGTATTTAAACCAGGAATGTTTGTTGAAGGAAAAATTAAAGGAATAGCTTCGAGTAATGAAAAAATATTAATAATACCATCATCGGCTGTTTTATGGACAGGAGAGCGTTCTGTAGTGTATCTAAAAGTTAATCTCAATCAACCTGTTTTTGAAATGCGTAAGATTACATTAGGCAATCAAATTGGAGATAGCTACGAGGTATTAGAGGGTTTAAACAATGGTGATGAAATAGTTACAAATGGAACGTTTACGGTAGATGCAGCAGCTCAATTGCAAGGAAAAAAATCAATGATGAATAAAGAAGGTGGTAAAGTGATGACTGGTCACGAGGGACACCTTGGAATGGAAGAGACGGCTTCGGTAAACAATGAGAATCATTCCAATATGAATGAACGCATAAAAGTATCAACCGACTTTCAAAATCAATTGAAAGTAGTTTTTAATGATTACATCAAATTGAAAGATGCTTTAGTTAAAGATGATTCAAATAATGTAATGGCAGAATCAAAAAAGCTATTGAAAAATTTATCTAAAGTTGATATGAAACAATTAGTCAATAATGAGGCACATAATCATTGGATGTCATTAGAAAATGAAATTAAAATATCTGCATCATCAATTTCAAAAACATCAGATATTAAAGAACAACGAAATCATTTTAAGCACCTCTCATCGCATTTAATTAGTGCGATTCAGATATATGGTGTCAATGAAAAAGTCTATGTAGAATTTTGTCCTATGGCAGATAATAACAATGGAGCATATTGGCTAAGTAAAGAGAAAAAAGTAATCAATCCATATTTTGGTGATGCAATGCTAACCTGTGGAGAAGTAAAACAAATTATAGAATAATTATTAAACTAAATATATATTAATTAAATTTTAAAACAATGAAGAAAGTAATTTTAAGTTTTGCTGTAATTGCAGCAATGGGTTTAACGAGCTGTAATGGTCAAACAAAAAAAGATGCGGAAACCACAACAACAGAAATGTCTAGTGATATGGCTATGACAGATGCGTCATTTGGTGTAAGAGGAAATTGTGGAATGTGTAAAAACACAATAGAAAAAGCAGCAAATGGTGTTGAAGGTGTTTCAAGCGCAACATGGGACGTAGAAAAAAAGAAAATTGATGTATCCTTCGATGACTCTAAAACGGATATGATGGCAATTCATAAAGCAATAGCAGCTTCAGGTTATGATACCGAAAAAGTAGCTGGCGATGAAGGAGCATATGATGGTTTACCAGGGTGTTGCAAATATGACCACGAAATGATGATGAATCAGTCTGGTGAAGATAAAAAGGATGATAACCATTCAGGTCACGACCATTAAGCAAATATAAAAAAGAGTCTTTTTCGGAAGGCTCTTTTTTATTATATAGAAATACTATAAATTATTTGCACAACCATTGCACAATTAATTTTATATCTTTGCTTTAATGAAATTTTTAGCATTCATATTAGCTATATTAATATTGGCATTATCTGCAATGCCTTGTTCTGATGGTCAAAATTTAGAAGACCAACAACACGATGAAATTAGTACTGAACATAATCATCAAGAAGATAGTGACGATTCCTGTCCAGCTACTTGTATTTGCAATTGTTGTGGTATCTCAATCACTCATGTGCCTTTAGCGACATTTGAGTTATTAAATTTTAGAAAAATCCCCACTCAATTAATATCTACCTATCAGTCAAATTATAGATTTGATTTTCATTCCAATATCTGGCAACCACCACAAGTATAATTCAGTTTTTACAGGATAGCTTTATCCTTTCATGATGTTTTCATTTTCATGGAAGCATTTACATTTTTTTTTAACTGAATTAATACATTTTCTATGATTAATAAAATCATTGATTTTTCAATCAATAACAAATTCATTATTGGTTTGCTTACGCTTACCATAATCGGAGCAGGTATTTGGAGTATGACCAAAGTACCCATAGATGCTGTTCCAGATATTACAAATAATCAAGTGCAGGTAATTACACAAGCACCAAATTTAGGTACAGAAGATATTGAGCAGATTGTAACCTATCCAATCGAAGTTGCAATGAGTAACTTGCCTGATGTACAAGAAATTAGGTCAATTTCTAGATTTGGGTTATCTGTGGTTACCATTGTGTTTGATGATGATATAGGAACATATCTACCACGTCAATTAGTTGCTGAAAAACTAAACGAAGTCAAAGAACAAATTCCTATTGGCTTTGGTGAGCCTACTATGGGACCAATTTCAACAGGCTTAGGAGAAATTTATCAATACACTTTAAAAGTAGCACCAGAGTTTAAAGATAAATATAACATTGCCGATATACGCTCAATGCAAGATTGGATTGTACAGCGTCAAATGGCAATGGTTGAAGGCGTGGTTGAGGTGAACGCCATAGGTGGTAAAATTAAACAATATGAAGTAGCTGTTGACCCAAACGATTTAAACGCCATTGGTTTAACCATTACAGATGTGTTCAATGCACTCGAAGCCAATAATCAAAATACAGGTGGCGCATATATCGAAAAAAACCATCAAGCTAATTTTATTCGTGGGGAAGGCTTGGTGAGAAGTTTAGAGGACATTAAAAAAATCACGGTTAAGAATATCAATAATATTCCCGTAACTATTGGTGATATTGCTACGGTACAATTCGGTTCTGCTATTCGTTATGGTGCATTAACCCAAGATGGTGAAGGCGAAGTTGTAGGTGGTTTGGTGATGATGCTAAAAGGAGCAAATTCTAACGATGTTATCGCAAATGTAAAAGAACGAATGGCAGAAATTGAAAAGTCATTGCCAGAAGGCGTCATTATTGAACCATTATTAGACCGAAGTAAATTGATTGGTGAAACAACCTCAACAGTTACAACTAATCTTATTGAAGGCGCATTAATAGTCATTTTTGTACTTATCTTTTTATTAGGAAATTGGCGAGGTGGTTTAATTGTAGCTTCAACCATACCGTTGTCTTTATTATTCGCATTTATTTTGATGAACGTATTCGATGTTTGGGTAAACCTAATGAGCTTAGGAGCCATCGATTTTGGAATTATAGTAGATGGAGCGGTAATTATAGTAGAAAGTACAGTATTCCTAATAGCATCACAAGTTCTGAAAAAGAAACAGCTTACAGCCAAGGAGCGTGATAAAGTTGCTTCTAACGCTTCAAAAAAGATGATGAATGCAGCGTTTTTTGGTCAATTGATTATCCTTATAGTTTTTCTACCTATTTTAGCCTTACAAGGCATTGAAGGAAAGATGTTTAAGCCTATGGCGTTGACCTTTATTTTCGCTATGATTGGTGCGATGGTACTTTGTTTGACTTATGTCCCAATGATGTCTGCTTTAGTGCTAAGAGCACCAAAAAATGATAAAAAATCTTATGGAGACAGATTTGTACATTGGGTTGAAGATAAATACCAACCTTTATTGGTTAGCGCATTGAGAAAAGGTAAATGGGTGATTGGTATTGCAGTTGTGCTGTTCGGTATTACAGTTTTTATGTTTACCCGAATGGGTGGTGAGTTCATCCCACAACTCGATGAAGGAGATATAGCATTTCACGCTATTTTAAAACCAGGAAGTTCACTTACGGAAACTATTGAAACTACAACTAAAATAGAGCAAATAGTAAAAGCCAAATTTCCAGAAGTAGAAAAAATAGTCAGTCGAATTGGTGTTGCCGAAGTACCTACGGACCCAATGCCGATGGATTTTGCGGATATTTTTGTAATCCTAAAACCTAAAAGTGAATGGACAACAGTGTCTTCAAAAGAGGAACTCATTGAAGAAATGAAAGAAGCAGTCGAAATTATTCCTGGCGTTAATTATGAGTTTACCCAACCTATTGAAATGCGTTTTAACGAGTTGCTTGAAGGTATTAGAGAAGATATTGCTGTTAAACTTTATGGTGAAGATATAAACATCCTCGCTCAAAAAGCAGAGGAAATATCAAAAATTATTGCAGATACTGAAGGTATAGGTGATATGCGAGCAGAAGCTACAAAAGGATTGCCTCAAATGACCATTACTTACAATAGAAATAAATTGGCACAGTACGGACTTCAAATAAATACGCTCAATCAAACCGTACAATCTTCATTTGCAGGTGGTACAGCAGGTGTGATTTTTGAAGGTGAAAAACGCTTCGATTTGGTGGTGCGTTTAAGTGCTCAAAACCGAAAGGATATTTCAGATGTTCAAAATCTATACATCAATTTACCTTCAGGTGCTCAAATTCCTTTGCGTGAAGTTGCGGATGTAAGTTACAAAGCAGGACCAATGCAAATCAGTAGAGATAATACTAACAGAAGAACCTATGTTGGCATTAATGTAAGAGGTCGTGATGTAAAATCATTAGTAACTGAAATAAAATCAAAATTAGATGCTGAACTTCAATTACCTTCTGGTTATTTCATCCGCTATGGTGGTGCATTTGAAAATCTGGAACGTGCCAGTAACCGATTACAAACCGTTGTGCCAATTGCATTGTTACTCATATTTATATTGATATACTTTGCATTAAAATCACTACCACAAACTTTAATGATTTACATAGCAATTCCAATGGCAACCATCGGTGGTGTAGTTGCATTATGGTTACGTGATATGCCATTTAGTATTTCGGCAGGTGTTGGTTTTATTGTATTGTTTGGAGTTGCGGTTCTTAATGGATTGGTAATGATAAGCGGACTCAATGAATTAAAAGATGAGGGTGTAACCAACCTGAAAGATAGGATTGTAGAAGGCACAAAACGAAGAATTAGACCTATTATGCTAACTGCTTTTACCGATGTATTAGGCTTTCTACCAATGGCGATTTCATTATCAGCAGGTGCAGAAGTACAGCGACCATTGGCAACGGTGGTAATTGGTGGATTATTGACTTCAACCTTACTTACATTGTTCGTTTTACCGATTTTATATCATTGGGTAGAAAACAAATCGTTTACGTTTAAACCGAATAAGAAAATGATTACAGCAACAGTAGTTTTTCTTTTACTGTTTGGTTTTTCAGCACAAAGTTATGCGCAAAAGATAAGAGATACGCTTCCTGAAATTTCGTTGCAGGAAGCTGTAAAACTATCAAAAAGCAATTATCCATTGCTCAAACAAAAGCAGTTGGAAATTGCAAAACAAGAGCAATTAAAAGTGACTGCCTATAATTTCGGAACTACCCAAATTTTCACAGGTGGAGAAGAGATTGATAGTGGTAATGGCATCTACACAACTATTGGTATTGGTCAATCTAATATTGATGTGTTTGGTATTGGTTCAAAAATGAAGTTACAAGAACAACGCATTCAATTAGCTCAAAAAGGGTTTCAACTTTCCGAGTTGGAATTAGAATTAGAAGTCAAAAAAGCATGGTCTAAATGCTATCAAATGAAACGGAACTTTAATTTGTATAAAGAATTGGATTCTATTTATTCCAAATTCGAACAAGCAGTAGCTTTAAATTATGAAGTCGAAGCGATTTCCAAGTTAGAGTATTCGGCAGCTAAAAATCAAGCGTTTCAAATTCAAAATAAAAAGGCGCAAGCCTATAGTGATTATCTTATTGCCTTACAGCAATTCAATTTGTGGTTGGTATCAGAAGAAATTTTTACAGTTTCAGATGAATTTGATGTAGCTATGAATGTAGCTATTGAAACATTCACTATTAATAACCATCCGTTGTACAGTATGTCGCAGAACATTTTAGATAATGCCGAAGCCGAATATAAAGTTGCAAAAGCCGATAATTTACCGAAGTTCAATTTACAAGGTGGCTTACAAAAAGTAAATGGAAATTCGGGGTTTTACAGTTATCAAGCAGGAATTTCCATTCCGTTTTTATCTGGTTCTAACAAGGCACAAATTAGAAGTGCCAAAATAGATAAAGAAATAGCCGAAACTAATGTAGTGTTCAAAAAACAGGAAGTACAATCGAGATTCGTACAGGCTAAAGAAAATTACATCAAATGGAAAACATCTTGGGAATTTTACAAAGACCAAGTTTTACCATTAACAAAAGAGCAAAAAACAGGTGCATTACTGGCATACAGAGAAGGCGAAATAGACTATACTGCATTTACGCAGTTGATAAAAGAAGCCATTCAATCGGAACTGGAAGCACAAACAGCATTAGTAAACTATTTAGAAAGCACATTTCAACTTCAATATTTTAATCAATAAGACAATGAAAAATAAAATAAATAAAATTCTTACCGTAATGGTGTTAACCATTTTTGTTTCAGCTTGCGGAAATAAAGAAAATGATAATCATTCTCATAGTGAAGAAAGGAAAACAGAAGTTACCGAAGAGCATAATGAAAGCGAAGAAGTAATGCTTTCACAGCAGCAATTCGATGCGTTGAAAATGAAAATAGACACCTTGACATTACGCAATATGAGCGGATATGTTGAAGCAAACGGAACGTTAGAAGTACCACCGCAAAATGAAGCGGCTATCACAACAGTTGTTGGCGCAAATGTTGTTTCAATTGAAGTGATTGAAGGGGATAAAGTTAATAAAGGTCAAGTAGTAGCTTATCTATCGCACCCAAATATTATACAAGCGCAAGCCAATTATTTAAACGCTTATAGCAACAGTAATTTTTTGAAAAAGAATTATGAACGACAACAAAAACTATATGAAGCAGGTGTTGGCTCTGGTGCTAATTTTCAAAAGGCTGAAGCAGAATATTATGCATCAAAAGCAATGGTAAATGGTCTGCAAGCACAATTACGACTATTAAGTGTCAATACTACTTCAGTTCGTAATGGTACTATTATGCCACGCATTGCCTTGCGAAGTCCAATAGAGGGGTTTGTGCAAAAGGTTGAAGTAAAAACAGGACAATATGTAGAACCACAAACTGAACTATTTGAAATTGTAAACACGCATCACGTTCACGCAGATTTTATGGTTTTTGAAAAAGATGTATATAAAGTAAAAGAAGGTCAGAAAGTAAACTTCATAGTACAATCCATTCCAGATACAGAACTTACCGCAGAAATCTATTCCGTAAGCAAAACGTTTGAGGATAACCCTAAAGCAGTTCACGTTCACGCAGAAATAGAAAACAAAAAAGGCAACTTAATTCCTGGGATGTATATTCAAGGTAAAATTCAAGTGGATAGTGCGAAAACAATAGCACTACCCGAAAGTGCCATTTTTAAAGAAGGAGATAAACATTATATATTTTCAGTTGAAAAAGAAAATAACGATTGGAGCTTTAAACCCATAGAAGTGATTGTTGGAGAAAAAGATGATAAATGGGTAGCAATTAAATTTTCAGAAGGCATAGAAGAAAACACAAAATTCGCTTATAACAATGCCTATTATCTTATGGCAGAAATGAAAAAAGGAGAAGCTGAAGACCACGATTAATTATGAAAACAATAGAACAACTATTAGAGTCAAAAAATATACGTGTTACGGCAATGCGTTTATTAATTTATAAGTTCCTTGCTGAAAAACAAGTAGCTGCAACTTTAAGCGATATTGAAAACGCTTTTGAAAAGGCAGATAGAACTACACTATATAGAACAGTTAAGACATTTGTAGAGAAGGATATTGTTCACCAAATAGATGATGGCACAGGTATAGTTAAATATGCATTATGTGAACAAGATTGTAGCTGTGAAATTGAAACCGATTTACATCTACATTTTCATTGCAATAATTGTAATGAAACTGTTTGTTTAACAGAACACAAAATCCCTAAAATAAAAGTCCCGGAAGGCTTTGTTTCAGAAAATATAAACCTAGTGATAAAGGGAATGTGTGATAAATGTAGTGGGCAATAATTGCACTTCCATTGCATCTGTTTTTTAAGTTTTTTTGTAATAAGAAATGAAAATAAAAAAAGATGATATTATTTATTTATCTGCTAATATATTTTTTATTGGTATTTGTAATAAGGTCAATTTTATTAAAAAATAAAACAGGTATTAATCCATTAACCTTTAATAAGACTGATGATGCTCACGGTTTTAATGGAAAGGTTTTTACAGTTATATCGTTTATGGAGTTAATTGTCGTAGGTATCTACGCTTTTAAGATTGAGTGGTATAAATTTTTACTTCCTTTTTGGTATATTGAAAATGAAACTTTATCCTACATAGGCTGGGGATTTTTAATTCTCTCTCTAATTGTAGTTTGGATTGCTCAATCACAAATGGCTAATTCGTGGAGAATTGGAATTGATGAAAAGAACAAAACAAAACTTGTAACTAAAGGATTATTTTCAATTTCCAGAAACCCAATCTTTCTTGGAATTATGATTGCAAATATTGGATTGTTTTTGGTTATTCCAAATGCTTTTACACTATTGATAATTTCACTATCGACAATAAGTATAAATACACAAATCAGATTAGAAGAAGAATTTCTAAACCGAGAGTTCGGTAATGATTATTTAGAGTATGCAACGAAAGTAAGAAGATGGATATAAGCATTTTTGTACTTGGAAAATTACACTAATAGATGAAAAAAAAGAAAGTTAATTTAAGAGATTTAAAACCAGATTCAGAGACCCAACATAGTCACAATGACGGTCACAGTCATAGTAGTGAAGAAAGTATTTCAAATTTAAAAATCTATCTACCAGCTATTTTTAGTTTTGTATTGTTAATAATTGGCATTACAGTAGATTATTTTGAAGCATTTCCTCATTTTTCTGGTTGGATTCGTATTCTTTGGTATGTAGTAGCCTATATTCCTGTTGGATTTCCTGTGGTCAAAGAAGGATGGGAAAGTATTAAAAAAGGCGATTTCTTTACAGAGTTCTTTTTAATGTCTATAGCCACAATTGGAGCATTTGTTATTGGTGAATATCCAGAAGGTGTTGCCGTTATGTTATTCTATGCAGTGGGTGAACTATTTCAAAATGCAGCAGTCAATAGAGCAAAAGTAAATATAAAAGCCTTGTTAGATGTTAGACCTAAAGAAGCCAATGTGTTTCGTGATGGTGATTACATCAGTGTTTCACCAGAAGATGCAAATATTGGAGAGAAAATTCAAATTCGTGTTGGTGAAAAAATCCCATTGGATGGTATTTTATTATCTGAAAAAGCCTCATTAAATACGGCAGCTTTAACAGGCGAAAGTAAACCTGATTCAATACTGAAAGAAGCCAAAGTGTATGCAGGTAGTATTAATTTAGAAAGCGTTATAGAAGTTGAAGTGACAAACAAGTTTGAAGATAGTTCTATTGCCAGAATATTAGATTTGGTTCAAAATGCAACATCACGTAAATCTAAAACAGAATTATTTATTAGGCAGTTTGCACGTATCTACACACCAATTGTTGTGTTTCTGGCTATAGGTGTTACATTCATTCCTTACTTTTTTGTAGATGATTATGTGTTTAGAGATTGGTTGTATAGAGCCTTGATTTTTTTGGTAATATCTTGTCCTTGTGCGTTGGTAATATCTATTCCATTAGGTTATTTCGGTGGATTAGGAGCAGCTTCAAAAAACGGAATATTATTCAAAGGTGCTTCATTTTTAGATGCAATGACCAAGATAAATACATTGGTGATGGACAAAACAGGAACAGTTACCAAAGGTGTTTTCAAAATTAAGGACATCAAAACTATTGATTGGGAAGAATCAGAATTTATGAAATACCTAATGGCTATGGAAGAACAATCCACGCATCCAATAGCAAAAGCCATTATGGAGTATAATGAAAGTGGCGAAGATTATGAAGCGCAAGACGTATCTGAAGTTGCAGGTAAAGGTTTAAAAGGCATTATAAATGGTAAAACAGTTTTAGTAGGAAATAAAGCCTTAATGATTGCCAATAATATTGATGTTTCAACTGAAACGGAATCGATTATAGAATCTATTGTATTAGTGGCAATTGATAATAAGTTTGCAGGTTATGTAGTAATTGCTGACGAATTAAAAGAAGATGCAAAAGAAACAATTACAGCATTACACAAAGTAGGTATTAAGAATATTATGATGCTTTCAGGTGATAAAGATTCCATTACCCAACAAGTCGCTAAAGAATTGGATATTGAAAATGCCAAGGGTGGATTATTGCCAGAAGATAAATTAAACGAAGTTGAAACTTTAAAGCAAAATACTGAAAATAAAGTAGCTTTTATTGGTGATGGTATTAATGATGCACCTGTATTAGCAGCAAGTAACGTTGGTATTGCAATGGGTGGTTTAGGGAGTGATGTAGCTATAGAAACAGCAGATGTCATTATCCAAACCGACCAACCTTCAAAAGTAGTGAGAGCCATTAAAATTAGTCGTTCAACTCGAAAAATTGTATGGCAGAATATCATTTTAGCGTTTGGTATTAAAGTGATTGTATTAATTTTAGGAGCAGGTGGTTTGGCAACAATGTGGGAAGCCGTTTTTGCTGATGTTGGTGTGGCTTTACTGGCAATATTGAATGCAGTTAGATTGCAAAGAATGAGTTGGAGCTAATTTATGTTTTTGAGGCATTCTCAATAAGTACCCTTATAGCTGATGAGGCTGAACCACCATACTTAGACCTTTTCGAAATGTCAATTAATTTCTTTTTAAGTTGTGGCGAAATACGCATTGTAAATATCTCACTGTTCGCATTATTCTTAATTGAAGGTAGTCTTCCCATATATTCTTTATATATAAATATGCAGAAAATGTATAAACATCACCAAATTATTCAAAAACATGATTTAACTGAACCCATATGCACCAGCATAGCCCGTATTTCGCAGTCTATACTTTGAAATAAGTGCGGTTTTTATGCCATTTAGAAACATTTGGAGAGAGTGGTCCGTTAAAAGACTTTGAAAATTGGAATATTTCAAAACCTCAACCATGTATCCCGCCTTATTTTAAGGTTGAAAAACAACTTGTATATACAACATGACGGATATGTAAAAAAAATTTTTATAGAATTTTCATCAATTATTAAATGGTTATGTATATACACATTAGGAACAGTTCTGCAACTGTTTACATTATAGGGAATTATGTAAACACTTCATATTTGTTAAATAGCTGATATACAGTATTATAGATATGTTTAATATAAAACTGTTTACATAATGCGCATTATATGTTGTATATGTAAACAAATTTTTGTAAATTAGTTATCTATTAAAACGTAACTATATATGAAGACTCAACCAGTTAATTACGATAAAATGTATAACGAAGCACGAAAAATGTTTTTCGACAATACAGATGCTTATTCTATTGAACGAAAGTCTGAATATTTAGCTTATCTATTGGCTCTTGAAAGCGGTTTACGTGTCTCAGACCTTCTTCAACAGAAATACCAAAATTTTTCATTTAATCAAAAAATTGAGAAGTACTGCTTCACTACGTTAATAAAGAAAACAAAAAGCGAGCATACAGGAGTTATATCCAATGAGTTATATCATTACATTCAGGAGTATAAAGATGCCGTTAGGGTTACTCATAATAGGTCTAGCGAATATATTTTTTATAACTACAGAACTAACAAGACTTATACAAGACAATGGCTTCATAAAAGAATAAAAATGGTAGCTAAGAAACTGAAATTTAAAAACATTGGTGTGCATTCCATAAGGAAAGCTTCGGCTATACATGTACTCGATTTGACTGGCAGTTTATCAATGGCTCAATACCATTTAAGTCATAAAAGAGCAACAACAACAGACAAATACTTAGGCGTTACAAAAGCTAGTGCTCTTGAACAATTAGCTAAAGTATTTTAAAAATTAGCTAGGTAATATTCAAATATAAATTTAAGAAACATGGCAACTCAAGAACAAAGACAAAATTATAATTGGAGACCAAATGATGAAAGTGTAACCACAAGAACACGTTATGATTTAGAAGCTGACCATTGGTATCGCTCATTCAAAAGCGCAGAGCTTAGACACAAGCCATCTTCTATTAAAAGTGATTTAGGTGTGATAGGTTTATTCATATCATTAGTTTTTTCTTTACTGACATTAATAGTTGTTTTACTAATATATTTTATAAAGTGGATGAAGTCATTATAATTGCGTAAGCATTATTATAATATTATTTAAGAAATTAGGTTTTAGTGTAGGTTGCAAAATATTCCTCTTTATGCTCTTAGCCAAAAGAGTAATACCTTGCTATTAAAAAAGAGCTTTATCTTACCTTTCTATTTTTCACCTATACCATATATAAGCAACTATTTTAAAGAACGTATTGTTTCATTCAAATCTAAACAAATGAGTAAAATTGTCCTTGTTTTTTTTATAAAATTGATAATAAAAAAATTAGGTTATAGTTATTATTAAGATACCTTTAATTACTTTTATTAAATAATATAGTAGTTTTGTATCTCTAAAAAGCGACCATTAGCAGATTTAAATGACAGTTACGCAACCTACATATTCTTCTTTTATTAAAACAATTTCTCCTGTTTTAAGCAACTCCATGTTCAATAAAATCATTAGAAATGATGAGGTTGATGTAATAAAAAAAAGGGTTTCTAAATATTTAAGTTATGATAAAGAGTTAGAGCTTAGAACTTATCATGATTTCTTTGAGCATTTATATAGTTCAATGCTAAAAAATTATCGTAGTGAATTTATATATAAAAATGAGATTGTAAATAAAATCTTGTTAGGGAAGCACAGCTTAAATACAGCAACTGTTTTAAATGAATTTAGAATCGGTAAATCAATTGCTGATTTGGTTATGCTAAACGGAACTTCTGTTGTCTATGAAATTAAAACAGAATACGATTCTCCTGAAAGATTACTATCTCAAATTAATGAATATAGAAAGTCTTTTTTGAATGTGGTCATTGTGACTCATCATTCTGTTGCAGATAAATACAAGTCATTTTTATCAGAGAATGGTTTGTCCAATATTGGATTGTTGGTACTAACACGTAGAAACACTTTAACAACCATCGTTGTGCCAATTGAAGATTCATCTCATTTAGATGTTACTTATATGTTTAAATGTTTGAGAAAAAATGAATATTCTCATTTAATAAAGAAATACTTTAATTATTTGCCAGATGTTCCAAACACTAAATTGTTTAGAGAATGTTTAGAATTAGCAAAAAAAATTAATGAAAAAGATTTTCATAACTTCATGTTTACTTATCTGAAAAAGAGAACTGTAAAAGAAAAAAATGTAGTATCTTCACATAAAGTCCCAACTTTTTTAAAGCACATTTCAATATGTTCCAATTTTAAAAAAGAAGACTTTGAAAAACTGAATTTGTTTCTAAATAAAAACCTGTAACATATGTACTTTCCTTTTTTAAGAGGGAAGCAATTTGAATTGATTGCTTTGCGAGAAATTGCTGGTGTATTATCTGGTAGCAATACCATAAATCCAATTATTGAGCCAGTTAAAAAGAAAACTTCAACCTATATTAAAACTATTGATTTATTACAAAAAGCGAATGTTAATTTCACAATAGTAATTAATCCAAGTGTAGGTGATAAAATTAGAGATATAGATTATATATGCGCTAATCTTCTACCACCACTTGCATATGAAAATTTCCAAATTGGAATCATAGTAAGAAGCCAAACAAATATGGTTGCTATAACCAATAAATTAAAAGAGTTAGGGTTGTCACAACACCCTATCGTATTAATATTAGGCACAATCTTAGATGAATCTTTTGATGCTCTAATTGACTTTATAAAAACACATACAGTGGCGCATATTTTGACAAGCCCCAAAATGAGCGGTAGGCGAAAGTTTTTAAGAGAGTTAAGAAAAGTTAACGATAATTTAATTTTCTTATCAGACACCTTTACTAGGCAATTAAGAAACAAGGACTACTTATCTGATGTTGATGAATTTTTTAGCGATGAACATATTTATTACCCTGAAGATGGTTACAAAGGTTATTCTGATTTTTTAACTGTAGGCAAGGATTATTCTGAATCAGGTTTTTCTCCCTATGCCGTAGCCATTCATCTAACTTATTTTAACGCTGAAAATGAATTTAGAATACATCATTTTGTGTCAGAATCCAATGAAGACACTTCAGATGTCGCTGGTAAATTTGCTGAAGCCATAGAGAAATTAATTCCATTCATTAATGATAATGATATGTATACTAATGCAAGTAATGAATTTAGAAAGCTATATGATGATGGTAAATATCCAGGGCTTGGTACGGTTAAAAAACTCTCAATACTAAATCATCTTGAATTAGTTCATGATTATTTTTCTAAGAAATGAATTGCTGTTCAGAATGTTTTTTAGACGTTGAATTAAAAGGATTTATTTACTCAAATTCAAATGGAACGGGTCAATGTGATTTCTGCGAAACAGTGGATATTTCATTAGTGGATGTTCTTGAACTTCAAGAGCAGTTTATTCCATTATTAGACATATACACCTTAGATGCTGATGGCGAAGGTATCGTATCAGCTCTGCAAAATGATTGGAATATTTTTAGACTGAGTAATTCTGATAAAATAAAAGAACTCTTGTCAGTCATAATTGAAGGATTAGACGAAGAATATAACACCCTAATTAACTCTACAGTAAGTATTATAATTCCAGATGAAACTAAAGAATTTATTGAGAACTGGGAATTGTTCAAAAAAGAAATAAAAGAAGAAAACCGTTTTTTCTTCAATAATAAAGCTAATCTTGAATCTTTAGAAGAAATACTCCCAATCAGAGATTATTCTTCTGGAAAGATATTTTACCGTTCCAGAATTTCAGATGATGAAAGAGGGTATCCAATTACAAAAATGGGTAAGCCACCTCATAAATCATCAAAATCTGGAAGAGCAAACCCAAGAGGAATTGCTTACTTATATGTTGCTCAATCAATCGAAACTACGATGTATGAAGCTAGGGCGACTTTTTTGGATTTTGTTTCAATCGGAAAATACAAACTAAAAGAAGATATTAAAGTTATATCATTGAGGACTTCATTTCAAGTAAGCCCATGGAGTGATTTTTCATTGGAAGATTATGTTAAAAATAAACCGTTTTTAGATATCTTAGAAAGTGATTTGGCAAAACCTTTGAGAAGACAAGACAATGAATTGGATTACTTGCCAACGCAATATCTTTGTGAGTATATTAAGTCTTTAGGATATGATGGTGTAGAATATGGAAGTTCTTTACACGAAGATGGAATCAATTTAGTTATTTTTAATGATGAAAAACTAGAATGTAATTCAGTTGAGGTTCACGAAATATCAAAAATTGAGATTCAATCGGAATTGCTTTAACTATGATATGTTAAGAAATGTGCTATCTTTTTTTACGGTGATTTCCCTTTTTTAATTTTCATATATTTTTTTAATCCTAAACCAGCGGATATTATTACCGACAATGGAATAGCCAAAGGTGTAATTATTTTTTTGAAGAAGTCTCCAATAGCTTCAATTCTAGGAATAGGAACGAAGCAAAAGACGACCACAAGAATTAGTAAAAAAATCAGGAACATTTGAAAATCAGATACTTTTTTCATAATTATTATTTATTAAGTGTTTTATTCAACTAATCAATCTTGGTAAAGTTTGGCATTAAACTTCACAAAGTTTAAGACATGAACTTTCAACCTTCACCACGCAAGGTATTTACTATGGTCCTTTTAAAATAGGACAATAAAAAGCGCAAGTTAAATCAAGTATTTAGTTGCTGCTGTGACGTGACTTAACACAAATAAAAATGAATAAATTTTAAAATTGAAGAAATGGTCGTAATCGAATATTTAACTACATTGAAGATACATTCAGTTGATAATAAAAATTAAAGTAATGTCTGATAATAGAATAAATTTGAGAGAAAGCCTGAGACAAGAATTGATTCGTATTTCAGCTGAAATGAATTTTAAAATCTCGTTTAATAACGACCTAGACAATACCCTTGTAGATTACTTAACGGTAAGATTCAAGTTGATTGATGTTAAACCTAGAATTGTAAGATTCCAAAAAGATTTATTAGCAGATGTATTTATTGGGAAACATCCAAAATCAAAGGAAATCTTTAGAATTGCAAATATTGCCAGAGCTGGTGGAAACCTCAATTGCTTCCAAAGTAAAAAAGTACTACAAACCAATTTTCATGACCATCTTATAAATGAGTGGAGAGTTCATCACTTACATTTATCGTTCAAAGAAGACAAAAAATCAGGGTTTGTAAAACAAGGCAACACTATTTTGTTTGTTTATGTAATGGACACTGAAATATTTTTTCTTGGAACTGATACACATAGAAAAGGTGTTTTTGGTGATGAAAAATGGTTGAGAATCCTACATAATGAATTTCCTAATGTCATTGAAGAGTTTAAGGCAAAAGGAGATATTATAAGTGTTTTTCCAAAGGTCAATGCTAAAGAACGCCAAGATATATGGAACAAAGGATTTACAATGGGTATGACCGAAATTGAAGACACCATCTATCATGGTCCAGGGTTAGGTCGGATGACTAGTGGACATAGTACTCAAGCCGTAATGACCAAAAATAATATATTACGTTGGATTAAAGTATTGGAAAAACAGTTAAATGAGTCAAGTGAAATAATATGTAAACTTTTCAAGATTCCTATCGAATATGCTAGGTTTGAATTAAGGTTTGACGAAAAACTAGTATTGGTTGAGACGACAAAGGAGATAATATTACTTGAGTTTAACAATCGATTTAAGCCCATTGAAGAACTTATCGCATTGGGTGACACATTGGAATAACTAAAAATTCTCATTCACACCTATACTAAAGAGTGCAAAATCGTATTTAACAGGGTCAATCGGGTCAAAAAGCCTTAGTGCTTGGTCAAGTTCGGCTAAAGCCTTAGAATCATTCTGTATGCGCTTTAGTAATCCTAATTTTCGAGCTACATTTCCTGAATGTACATCCAGCGGACAGGATAGTATGGAAGGCGAAATCGTCTTCCAAATACCAAAATCTACTCCAGCGTTATCTTTTCTAATTAACCACCTCAACATCATATTTATTCTTTTACATGCTGA
This sequence comes from Lacinutrix iliipiscaria, assembly GCF_042686125.1. NCBI lineage: Bacteria > Pseudomonadati > Bacteroidota > Flavobacteriia > Flavobacteriales > Flavobacteriaceae > Lacinutrix > Lacinutrix iliipiscaria. Next base: position 225,493 of record NZ_JBHUOV010000002.1, on the reverse strand, counting down.
ACCTTTATTTGGGTCACCAACATGTTTTTGGGTTCTCACTTGATGGTCCAACGAAAAGAATAATTTTTTAAATTCGTGAATAGCTGGTTGGATACTATGCTGGTTAACATTATTTTTGAAGATAGTTTCCATGCCCTCATAGCTAGTGTAGATATTACTTAGAGCCTTTATGAAATATTTAAAATCCTCAGCGTTAAAAGTGCGGTGAACAAAACCATCAAATCTATCTAAATCAGATTCATTATAATTCATAATAAAATCATATGGCGAGTTTCCAAGTAACTGCATCATCTTATTAGCATTTTTAATAATCATTTTGCGATTGCCCCAAGCGATTGTGGCAGTTAAAAAAGCTGAAATCTCAATATCTTCTTTTAAAGTATAATGATGAGGTATTTGTATTGGGTCATTTTCAATAAATTTAGGGTTATTGTATTGTGATACTTTTGCGTCTAAAAAGGTTTTTAATTCTGAATGGTCCAATGGCATTAATTAAATTATAAGCTAAAGGTATAAATTTCTAATTTGTTTAAGCCACCTTATTTATACGTATTAACATATTTAAGCGTTTTGCAGCAGAATTTTTTAAAGGATCACTCACATGTTTTTGAGTTCTTGGTAAATGCTCAATTTCAAAAAAAGCTTTTTTAAATTGATGTATGCCATGTTGTAACGACTCAGAGGCATTCGGCTTAGAAAACACAGCTTCTAAACCTTTATGCTGCTTATAGATATACTGTAAGGCTTTAATAAAGGTGATAAAATCTAAACCATTAAAGGTTCTATGCACAAAAGATTCTAATGGTTTTAAATCGTTTTCTTTGTGATTAAGGACAAAGTCGTAAGGCGATTCATCAAGCATTTGCATCATTTTTCTAGCATTATTAATGATGCTTTTCCGATTTCCCCAAGCAATAGTTGCGGTTAAAAACCCAGCAATTTCAATGTCTTCTTTTTTAGAAAACTGATGTGGAATTTGAATAGGATCACTTTCAATAAACTTCGGATTATTATAAAGTTCAACTTTATTATCAAGAAAATCTTTGAGGTCTTTTTGGTTTAGTTTTTTCACAAATCAAAGATACTTATTCATTCTATTTTTTTTGATATAAAACCATCTTTTAAGTCATTAGTTCGCTGTTGCGGAATCACTTTAAAATAGGTTTTAAAATAGTCAAGTTGTGCTTTATTTAAAGCTGGTAAGGGAATGTCTCCTGTGCCCCAGAAAAAGTCAACATGTGTTGGAGTATATAATGTTGTTTCTCCAAGCTTTATAGTTGTATATGCTTTTGAATATTTTGAATTTTCATGAGGATGAATTAAATACTCTAAAGAAAACTGACTCGACGTTGCATGGTGTTTGTTTTTAGTAAGATGTCTATTATTTATTTGAAAAAACATAGGAATTGCTGCTAGTAGAGTACAAGTTACTAGAAGAACTTTAATGCTGTTCTTATGCATGACCACAAGTGATGCTATCAATAAAGAGAAACCTAATATAAACGGAAAGAAGAATCGGTATTGTGGTGACGAGAAAAATAATGCTATCATGTTTAAAATGGCAATACCATAGATGATCCAAAACGCTTTTGTATTGAAGAACTTTCTTATTACAAAAGGAATTATGACTAAAAAACCAATCATAACTATATTAAATAAGCCATGAGGCAAAGGAGCAAATAGCCATGTTTTTAAGCGAAATGCAATAGACGCTTTTTCATAAGCTTCAGGAGATAAATGATAGCCATAAGGCTGCATGTAATTAGCGAAATAGGTTTCAATAGAATGAGGTAAACACCAAGCTGCTTTTAAACTGTCAATACCCTGAAAAGGAAAAAGTAGGTTTCCTGAAAGTATTAAGTTTTTTACAGCAAATAGGAGGAGTGTGAGACTTCCAAATAGCACAAGTATAGAGGTTGAAGCTCTAGTATAAATGTAATAGCGTTTGTATAAGATTAATGGAAAAAGACAAAACACCAATCCTGTTAGTTTAATAAAAGAAATAAATAGAGCGAGCATGGCTACCGCTAAAAAGGAATGTTTGGTATAGTTAGAATAACAGACTATAAACTGATGTATCAGGATAAATGAGAGCACATAAATTGCAACATCTGGAGATGGTGCACTTATAAATTGAAAGAAAAAGACATTCCATAATGGAAACAAACCAAAAGCAAGATTAAGTTTAGACTTTTCTTTTTTTGTCACAAAAGCATTCAGTTTAAAAATTCCATAAACATTACCAAGAAGTAATGCTAATCCACTAAGATCATTAAAACCATTGTAGATGAAACTAAAATTAAAAGCACTTTGTAAAATATGCCAACCTGAGGTTTGACCTAAAAAAGGATGCAAATTCACTAAGCCATGCACTAAACCATATTCATTAAGCCATTTAATCGTTTGAATATAATAAGATTCATTGTCAACAATAAATGGAGGTGAAGCGCATTGTGCTAAAATAAGCACGCTAATAATAACTAAAAACCCTTTAAAGAAGGAGTGAAGCACTAGAATTTCTGCTATGAATTGTTTCCAATAGTTGACTAGTTGTTTTCTGTTTAATAGCCCAAGAACTAACACTATAATAAATAAAGCACTGTAAAAATTAAGATTTATAGCCAAAGGAATAGCCCAAAATCCAGTGATTAAAGAGACTCCAAAAAAACCAAAAAAAAGAGTAATCACAACATCTTGTTTTTGTAATTGCAAGACGCGATTTACAGTAATTCCTATAACACTACTTGTTGCTAAAATATAAAGCCATGAAATGAGAATAAACAGCATGCATTTGGTTTAAAGTTAGTCCACTATTTTACCATCAACCATAGTGAGTTTTCTGTCAGCCATATTCGCTAAATCTTCGTTATGAGTTACAATTACAAAGGTTTGACCGAATTGGTCACGTAACTTAAAAAAGAGATTGTGTAAATTTTCAGCAGAGGCACTATCTAAGTTTCCAGAAGGTTCATCGGCAAAAATTAAATCAGGATTATTAACCAAAGCTCTAGCTACAGCAACCCGTTGTTGCTCACCACCAGAAAGCTCATTAGGTTTATGTTTGTATCGATGTGATAAGCCCAGAAAATCGAGAAGTTCTTTAGCTCTTTTTTCGGCAGCTGCGGGTTTTACACCTTTAATAAAAGCAGGAATACAAACATTTTCTAATGCTGTAAATTCAGGAAGTAATTGGTGAAACTGAAAGATAAAACCAATGTTTTCATTTCTAAACTTAGCTAAAGCTTTATCGTTTAAAGACTGAATATCTGTATCTTTAATTTTAAAAGTGGAAGTTTCTTTTTTAGAGGCCTTATCTAATGTTCCTAAAATATGCAAAAGCGTTGTTTTTCCTGCACCAGAAGCACCAACTATGGAGACGATTTCTCCTTTTTTTATATGCAAATCCACACCTTTTAACACGTGTAAATCTTCAAAATATTTATGAATGTTTTTTGCTAAAATCATACGTTCATTAATGAAATGATGAAAGTAACACTTTATGCCTTAGCAAGCAACTTTAAATGGTTTTAGACCGATTAGATTTTCTGTTAAATATTTTTTTGATGCTACTATAATCTATGAAGTATTGCAAGCGCATCGAAAAAGTTTGCTCGATAGGTTGGTCAAATAAAGTGCCAATACTATCAAAATAACTTTCCTCAGACATAGAATCGCGATTAAATAATTGATTTCTATAAAGCGCAGTTAAAAAGCTTCCAGGAGCGACTTGCCAAGTATAACTTAAATCTAAGTTCCAGGTGTTAAAGTTCACATTAGGATCATCAACATCAGCTGTAGTATAACCATCGTCAGTGTTTAACGAGCCATTGTCTTCAAGTACAAATAAATCGGTATCATAATTTACAGTTGACCAAAAGTTTCTAAAGGCAAGTGAAACAGTATGAAATGGATTAAAGGTATAGCTTCCTGACAAGATATTTTCAAGAGAATATATATCGCGTTCACCAAAAATAATATCCTCATCAATTTTATTGACATAACCACGACTTCCTTTATGATTTCGTAGTGTAAAATCATAACCAATTCTAAATTTATCACTAAAGCGAATGGAAGGATCAAATCCGAATCCATAACCAGTTAAATCTCTTTCTTTATCAAACGCATGAAAACCATAAAGAAAGGTATTTACAGAAAGGGTTTTGTTGCTATCTGTTTCAATCCACCCTTCAATATTAGCAATGTCTTTGTATACAAAATAACGTTTGTTTTCAAAATCACGTGGTTCAAAATAATCGTATTGTTTTCCAGTTTCCATATTAATGTTGCCACCAAACCACATGAGTTTTTTATTTTGAGCATTAAAACTAATTCCTGCATTAGCTCCTGTGTATGTATTAGGTTTATACAGCATTCTATAATTTACCCAAGTACCAATGTAGAAATTATTTAGTTTTTCGGTAGGCTCAAAGATTTGATACCAAGCATCAATGCCAAAATTGCTATAGTTGTTAGTGTTATTTAAACCAAGATCATTGATATCATAATTACTATTTGCAAAGCTATAATCGAAACTATACCTATATTTACCATGCGTTTTAGCAATATAGAAGAAGGTACTTAAACCTGTTTCTAAGTTGTCTTTTTCAGGTAGACTTACATTACTCATTTTAATTTGACCTTGAATGTTATAAGTGTTTCTTTTATTAGAAATATCGGCTAATAAACCAGTAACATTACTGTCTCTAAAATGACCATCTCTTGTCACATTCGTGTTAATCAAACTCACTGAAGAATTGCCATTAAATTGCTGATCTACAACTATAATATTGTAATTAGATAGAGGTTCAACGACTTCTTCACGAGTATCACCTGTGACTGTGTTTTTTACTCTAGCTTTAGTTTTTTCAGTAATGGCGTTAAACACACCAATACCTAAACCGCTTTTAGTTCTTCCAGAAAGTTTAAGTGCATTTAATACTTTAACTTCATCAGGAAAATCATCTATCTCTTCATCAGTTCCCAATTCAACATTTCCACTTGGGCGATTACCAACACGTCGTGAAAAGAATAAATTACCTTTATTAAATAAATCGACACCTTCTTTAAAAAACTGGCGTTGTTCACCAAAAGTTTGCTCAAAAGGGCCAAGATTTAGTGTTCTATTATCAAAAGCTGCTTGACTAAAATCAGGGATTAAAGTTGCGTCTAAAGTGAAATTCTCTGTAACACCATATTTCAGGTCTAATCCTAACTTTAAATCGGTTTCTGTATCTCCATCATAATCGGTTATAATTCCTGAAACAAATGGATAAAAACTAAGTCGAGTAGGAGGTTTAATATTGGCAATACCAGTAACCTCACCATGATAAAGACCAATATTTCCCTTGGATCTATCAACAGCATTCCAAGTATATTGTGAATTGTCTAACCTAAATCGTCTGTGAAATTGAATTCCCCAAGTTTGTATTGCTTCATTAGAAAAGCGTAGTGCTCTATAAGGAATTTTCATTTCAACAATCCAACCATCATCAACAATTTTTACGGCACTATCCCAAACGGCACTCCATCCAAAGTCTTCGCCATTACTAGGAGTTGCAACAGCATCTGCTTGAGTTCCGCTACTAAAAACAAAAAATTCGGTATCGTTTTGTGCATCATTATTTGGATTTAAAATCACTCCAAAAAAATCTGAATTACCAAAATTATCGCGACTAGTGAGCTGCTTTTGTATATCTTCAGGTTTATCTTTTAAATATGCAGCAACATAAATAGCATCATCATCATAGGTCATTTTAACCAATGTTTTTTGGTGATCTTTAAGAGTGACACCCATTTCTGGTCTAAATTGAATGAAGTCTGTAGCAATTTCTGCAGTTTGCCAAGCTTCATCATCTAATACAGCATCAATTTTTGGTGCAGTGTTAGTTTTTACGATGTTCATTGATTTTTTTTCTTGTGCACTAAGAGGAATAGCAGTTATTAGTGCACATAAGATGATTAAGTAACGATACATTTTAGTTTAGTGTTTAGCTTTTGATTGATAGATTAAAGACAATAAAAAAATGAAACTGTTACAGTAATCCATTCAAATTTAAAACGGTATGTTCGTTTTTTTTCATAAACAAAAGTTAAAAAAAAATGAAAATGTTAATGTTGTTGTAAGGTTTAGCGATTTTTTCGACTTCTTATTTTTTGTGTATTTTTATAAAAATATAATTAATAAAGGATGCCATATAAACAGTTTGAAGAGTATAACATTGAAGCTACGGAAGAAATCACTTCTCAATTTAAAAATATTATTAAAGACTTAGGAGAAGACACATCACGAGATGGTTTAATTAAAACACCAGAACGCGCTGCAAAAGCTATGCAGTTTTTAACACAAGGGTATAATCAAGATGCAGCCAAAGTGCTTAAAAGTGCTATGTTTAAAGAGTCTTATAACGATATGGTTATTGTTAAAGATATTGAATTGTATTCATTATGCGAGCATCATATTTTGCCATTTTTTGGAAAAGCACATATAGCTTATATACCAAATGGTCATATTGTAGGACTGAGTAAATTGCCCCGAATTGTCGATATTTTTGCAAGACGATTACAAGTCCAAGAGCGATTAACCCATCAAATTTTAGACTGTATTAATGATACTTTAAAACCACAAGGCGTTGCAGTAGTTATTGAAGCTTCACATATGTGTATGATGATGCGTGGAGTTCAAAAGCAAAACTCAGTAACCACAACTTCAGGGTTTAGAGGTCAATTTGAAAAAATAGAAACCAGAAATGAGTTTTTAAAACTTATCAGCGAAAAGCTCTCTTAATGTAACAGATAGCGAAGTATTTAGACTTATAAAGTGTCAGTTAAACTTGGCACTTTTTTTGTTTATAGAATTATAATGAATTTACAGATTAAAAATAAATACAAATTACTAGCTTTAAGTATCGTGTTAGATATAATTGGGCTGATTCCTTTTATCGATTTAGTTTGGGCTCCACTTTCGGGTTATATTATGACAAGATTATATAAAGGTGAAATGGGTAAATATGCTGGAATATTCACTTTTATTGAAGAAATAATCCCAGGTTTAGACTTTATACCAACATTTACTATTATGTGGTTTTATACTAATGTGATTAAAAAGACAAAACCTGAGGATACTATAATAGAAGTCGATGCCGAATAGCGTCCTTTTATTTCATGCTAGGCATTTTAAAAACCCTCCTCTTACACTTAGGAGGAGGGTAAATATTGGTTTCTTATAACGTGTAACTTAAAGAGAAACTAAAGTTTCTTCCTATATTATAAATGCCATCTGGTTTTAAACGCGATAAATGATTTACGTATTTTTTATTAGTTAAGTTAGTACCAGTAATTTGTATTTGTAATACACTTTTAAATACGTTTATTTCACCTCCAAATCCAGCGCTTAGCAAGTTGTATCCAGAAGTTTCTGTTTCAAAAACACTTGTATTCTTTTGGGCAAAAGCAGAGCTTAAAGTCACAAAAGCATTTCCTTTATTTAATGGTTTTAAATTATATTCTACACGTAATGTATTATTCAACTTGTTTGCAGGAATTAAAGGTAAATAATCATCATTATTTAGTTTTCCTGTAACAGTTTCAAAGCTACTTTCAATATGTAACCAATCTAAAGGATGAGGATGAATATGAAGACCAACTTCTCCTCCATATAGTTTTGCGTCGTCTTGAAGGTATAAAAACACAGGATCATCATTTATCAAATCTCCATTAGGAGACAAAAAGATGTAATTTTTAATTATGTTGTAAAATCCGTTAGCAAAAATCTCTAAATGGTCAGTTTTATACTCTAAAGCTAAATCAATTTGGAGGTTTTGCTCATTATTTAAGTTCTCATTTCCAATTTCAAAACGGTTAGTCCCTTCATGAGAACCGTAAGATGTCAGTTCTGCTAGGTTGGGAGCTCTAAAACCTGAAGCTAAATTTAATCTAGCTACCACATTTTTCGATAGATTTGTTTTAACGCCTAAAGCACCATTAAAACTTGTAAAGCTTTTATCGATACTATTAACGACTTTTATATTTCTAGTATCAAATCTTGCCCCTAATTGTATATCAGCTTTTTCAAAATGAATATGAGATGTAGCTAAAACACCAAAATCATTGGTGGTAGCATCAGGAATTAGCACTTCTTCACCATAATTTGTATTGATTTGGTGCATCCCTTGTACACCCACTATAGTTTCAAACTTTCCGAATTTGGGTAAATGATATTTAGCATCATAGTTAAAAGTTTTTAACTTCATATGTAAAGCAGGATGTAAGATCTCATCATGGTGTTCTTCATCATCATGTTCATCATCATCATGTTCATCATCATCATGTTCATCATCATCATCATCATCATGATCTTCATCATCATCATGGTGGTGTTCTTCTTCAAATTCTTTTCTATCATTGTAGGTATAACCAAGGTTCAAGTCTAAACGTGAGTTTTCAAAAAACAATGTAGATTTTGAGCTAAAAATATGATTTGTTATGCCTTGATAAGGTAATAAAGGCGATTTGTTTAGGTTTTGAATTCCTATTTCTTCAGGAATACCAAGTTTTGATGCATTTAAATTGTAACGTAATTCTGTTTTAAAATTCACATCTTGATAGCCTAAAGCTGCTTTTAGATCTTTTTCGTTAAAGCGTGTGTTAGTGACTCTGTAATCTTCAGTTTTATAATCTGCATGTTCTGTAAAACTCCCTCTAATTAAGAACTTAAATTTTTCACCAGAACTTTTATACCCCAAATTGGTATTTAAGCCTTCAGTGTTTGTAAAATATTGAAAATTAAGGTTAGTCTCACTTTCATTTTCATGAGCAAAACGTTCTGGATTTAAATATAAAACACCGCCAATAGCATCGCTACCATAAAGAAGTGAAGCAGGTCCTTTTATAACTTCGACACTTTCGATACCAGCATCATTTATGCCTAACCCATGTTCGCTACCAAATTGTTGGTTTTCTAAACGGATTCCTTGTGTGTACACTAGTACGCGATTAGAGCTTAAGCCTCTAATAACGGGCTTAGCAATGCTTATACCTGTAGATACGCCATCAACACCAGGAATGTTGGTAATACCTTCAGCTAGGTTAATAGCACCTTTTGATTTTAAATCAGAGGCTTTGCGTTGCTCAACCTTCATGACATTTTCACTTTGTAGTTTGTGAAACGGTGTTGAAACAATGACTTCTTCTATTTCTATTGCTGAAGGAAGCAAAGCAATTTTTAAATCTTCTTGATACGGAATTTGTATGGTTTGCGAATAGGTTTCAAAACCAATAATAGATACCAGAATATTGTAGTTGCCAGTGGGCAAATTATGGATGCTAAATACACCAACTTCATTGGTTGTGGTTCCTTTTTCTAATTGTGGAAAATAGATGTTGGCAAAAGCAATGCTTTCATTTGTTTCACTATTGAATACAGATCCAGAAAGGCTGTTTTGTGAATATATAGATGTTACTGCTAGGAATAGCAATAGGTTTAAAAATAATTTCATTTTATTTTAGTTTAATTTAAGATGTATAATTGCTGATAAATCAGCTTTACGATGTCATTAAACTAATTGTGGAGGTCCTCTTAAGGAAAAGGATAAGCGTTGATAGTCAGAAATAAATTCATACTGAGAACTAAACACTTTATGATTGTTCTCTATGGAAAGTAAATTAAAAGTTTGAGCTTTGAAAGTAAATGCATTATTGACTTTAAATTTATAAAACTCACAATCTAAGTCTAAAGTATGTAAGTGTGCCTGTTGCTTACTTATACAAACTTCATGTTTATGGTTTTCAAAAACGTGTGCAAATTTAACTAGAGTAGGAGTTATTAATGAAATCACTAATACTACCGATAGTATTTTAAAATTAATATGTGATTTCGCTTTATTCATTAATTAGCAAATTGCTTAAAACCCATTCGTGTTAACATCTTTTTTACGAAATTCCAGAAAAAATCAAATTGACCAAAGAGCCATCCGAAGAATACTAATAAAAACTGGTACATCACAAATAAAATTATAATTCGGAGTGTCCAATAAATAAAACTATTAAAAGTTTCTGGAGTAATATTTAATAAAGCTAAAATTGGCTTTCCTATAAAAGACGCTGTTGTGCCTGTAATTGAGAACACAATTAATATGACAGCTACTTGCCAATTAGAATTTATTCCCCAACGTTGTTTTAGTTTTTCCATAAAATATATTGCAAAAGTAAAAAATAACTTCTACAATTTAGGAACAATTCCTGCTAATTGTTGCTTATATTTTATTTGAAAATAAATAAAGTAGTTGTATAGTTTGTAATTCACATCATAGCCATAATCTACACCTTGTTGATAGTTGATTTGCATGTCATATAAATTTGGGTCGTATTGCATAGAGTTAATCGCTCTTGCGTTCCAAGCTGTGACATATTGTATGTTTTTGTTTTCTAAATAGTTTTGCGAATGAAAGCCTACAGGTTTTGCTCTAGAAGCGAGCCAAGTACTGAAACCAGGTTCGATGATAATTATATCATATTCTAAATCATTATTTGAAATACGAACGGTGTCATTCTTTTGTATGGCATGAGATGTTTCTGTTGTTGATTTATTTTTGGATGTATTACAAGCAATTAATAATAAGCCTACTAATAATGAATAGAATACAGATTTCATGAGAAATGTTTATTTTAAAAATACAAAAAAAGCCAAACATGAGTTTGGCTTTTTTGTTAAAATATTGAAGAGTATTACTTCCCTCCAAAAAGTCCGCCAAGTAAACCTCCAAGGCCACCTTTTTTACTAGCATTTCCTAAAACCATACCAGCAACATCGTCAATTACACTACCATCTCCATCTGCATCTAATATTTTTTCAAGGAAACTTTGTTCTTCTTTTGCAGCGTTACCACCAAGTAAACCGCCAAGTAAACCACTTAAATCGTTTGATGAGCTTACATTGTTTTGTTTAGCTTGTTTGCCTAATACACCCATTAAAATTGGTGCAGCAACTTTTAAGATGTTACCAACTGAACCTGAATCTAATCCAGATTTTTCACCAATGATTTTCTCAACGCCTTGTTTTCTATTACCTAAAACATGACCTAATATTTTTTCACCATCGTTTGTTACCTCTTCATTCACTCCACCACTAAATAAACCACCAAGGTTATCTAAGATGCTTCCATCGTGTTTATTAGCAAGTGCTCCCATTAAACCTTCCGCGCCTTGAGGCGTAGAAGCGTTACGTTCCATGGCCTTCATAAGTACAGGCAAAGCCATTGTTAAGACGCTGCTTGTTTTATTTTGGTCTGTTCCAGTTGATCCAGAGACCCCGTTAATAATGGTTTTACCTAAGTCGCTGTTTAATAAGTCTAAAATTCCTGACATTTGTTTTATTTTTTTAATTAATATTCACCTTTTAATTTTAAAAGATGTATTACAATTTACATAAAAAAAGCCTTAACGTTTTTGTTAAGACTTTAATATTTTTTTTACGATAAAAACTATCTATAAACGGTTAATTTTTATCGGTAAGAAGTAAACTTTTTATTTGAGAAGCAAGTTCTGTACCAATTCTGTCTTGGGCTTCGTTAGTAGCAGCTCCAATATGAGGCGTTAAAGAAACGCGACCATTCATTAAAACTTGTATCGCAGGAGTAGGTTCATTTTCAAAAGTATCTAAACCAGCAAATGCCACTTTACCAGATTCTAAAGCTTCAATTAAAGCCACTTCATCTATAATTCCACCACGAGCTGCATTTACAATACCAACACCATCCTTCATAAGATCAAAGTGTTTTTTTGTAATGATATGTTCTTTTTGAGCAGGAACATGTAAAGAAACAAAGTCTGAATGCTTTAATACATCCTTCATTGGTTCAGTTTCAATTTCTACATTAATAAATTGTCCGTTATAAAACTCAACTTTAATATCTGCTTTACCCACAAATTTATCACTTGCAATAACTTTCATACCAACACCTAAAGCGATTTTAGCCACTTCACGTCCAATGCGACCAAACCCAATAATACCAAGCGTTTTTCCTCTTAATTCAACACCATTGGCGTAATTCTTTTTTAAAGCTTTAAATTTTGTGTCACCATCTAAAGGCATATTTCTGTTTGAGTCGTGTAAAAAACGAACACCTCCAAAAAGATGTGCAAAAACTAATTCTGCAACAGATTGCGATGAAGCTGCAGGTGTGTTTATAACATGAATACCTTTGCTTCTTGCGTACTCCACATCAATGTTGTCCATACCAACTCCGCCACGACCAATGACTTTTAAGCTTGGACAAGCATCAATAAGATCTTTTCGCACAGTGGTAGCGCTTCTAACGAGTAAAGTGCCAATGTTATTTGAGTTTATATAATTTATAAGTTGTTCTTGTGCTACGGTTGTAGTTAAGACTTCAAAACCAGCTTCTTGTAAGGCGTTTATTCCGCTTTGCGAAATACCATCATTTGCTAATACTTTCATGTAATTTATTATGCTTTAGTTTCTAATTCGCTCATCACTTCTACTAATGCTTTTACACTATCTAGAGGTAAGGCATTGTACATAGATGCTCTGTAGCCACCAACACTTCTATGGCCATTTAATCCGTTAATACCAGCTTCTTTAAGCATGGTTTCAAAGGTTTCTTTTAAATTTTCATTAATAAGAGTAAAAGTAGCATTCATATTTGAACGGTCTTCTTTATTTGAATAGCCTTTAAATAAAGGGTTTAAGTCAATCTCAGAATACATTACTCGAGCTTTCATTTCATTTATTTCTTCTATGGCTTTAATACCACCAAGGTTTTTTAACCATTCCAGTGTTAACATTGAAACATATACAGGAAACACAGGAGGCGTATTAAACATGCTGCTTTTACTGATATGCACTTTGTAATCCATCATAGATGGAATTTTGCGAGATACTTTTCCTAAAATATCTTCACGAACAACGACAAGGGTTGTTCCAGCTGGACCCATATTTTTTTGAGCGCCAGCATATATTAAATCGAATTTTGAAAAATCTAAAGTTCTTGAAAAGATATCACTACTCATATCGCAGACCATAGGTATTGGCGAATCAGGGAATGATTTCATTTGCGTTCCAAATATGGTGTTGTTAGAAGTGCAGTGAAAATAGTCATAATCTGAAGGAATATCATAGCCTTTAGGGATGTAATTATATCCTGCGTCTTTAGATGAGCCTACTTCATAAATATCATCGTAAATTTTAGCTTCTTTAATCGCTTTATCGCTCCAAGTTCCAGTATTTAAATAACCAGCTCTTTTTTCTAGTAGATTTAAGGCTACCATCAAAAATTGAGTACTCGCTCCACCTTGTAAGAATAAAGCTTTGTAACCTTTACCTTCAAGGCCTAAGAGTTCTAAAGCTAAAGACCTTGCTTTTTCCATTACATCAACAAATGGTTTGCTTCTGTGCGATATCTCTAATAATGATAATCCGTCATTGTTGTAATCCATTACAGCTTCAGAAGCTTTTAATAAAACTTCTTGCGGAAGAATACATGGTCCTGCACTAAAATTATGTTTTTTCATTTTTTTACTGAATTTATTTCAGGATATTTTTTAATCCTAATAACAATTTTTAACAGTTGCAAAGGTGCTAATTTTTGACAGGAATTATGTTATTAAAATGATAATTTATCAACTAAATTTTTAACAAAAATGCAATAGTATCAACATTATCTGCATAATCCCAAAGTTGAGGTTGTTGAGTTTGTCCAAAATCAATTTCATTACGATCAAAGCCTTTTGAAACTATACATTGAATCTTGTTTTTATTATTCTCTAAATATGTTTTTAGCGTAGATTTATTGTCGTAAAATTCATAAAATACAGTTGCAATTGGTGAGGAAAAGCTTAGATCTTCTTTAATCATTAAGAAGCCATTTTCTAGCATATCAAATTCACTCATAAGATAGACTGCTTTGTTGTAGTCGTAGTTATTAGCATATTTAGCTCCATTAATAATTGGGTTCCAATGAAAAACACCTTTAAAAAATGCTTCAAAATTATAGTTTTTTGGGACAAACAATTTAGATACATTTCTGCAGCCTAAACCATAATACCTAAATATATCTTCAGATAGGGCTTTTAGTTGTTCTTCAGATTCATCACCATTTAGAATTGCTATAGAATTTCTATTTTTTCTAATTATTGATGGTTTGTTTTTAAAATAATACTCAAAATAACGAGCCGTATTGTCACTTCCAGTAGCAATCACTGCATCAAAGTGTTCTAGTTGGCCTTCGGTAAATTCTATTTTGCCTTTAAATTCTGGTTCAATATACTCTAGATATTTAGCTAAAAATGGTAGTAGGTGTTTGTCGTTTGAAGATTGTTTCACTAAAACATTATGACCAGAAATTAATACAGATAAAAAATCATGAAAACCTACTAAAGGTATATTTCCAGCCATTATTATAGCGACTTTTTTAGCTTTAATATCATTAAAGTTATACTTTAAAACCCAATTATTAATATTGTTGTTTTCTAATGATTTAGACCAATTCTCTATAGAAAAAATAATATTTTCTTTTGTAAACCAACCATTGGTTTCTTCTGCTAATTTTATTTGATGTTTAAAACCATCAAAAAACAAATCATTATGATTAATATTTTCTTTTTTATGAAATCCATCAGAAGTAAACTGACTTAAAAAAATACCTAATTTGGCAAAGGCGTTAATTCTTTGTTCTAAAATCATTCTTGTATTTGGTTATGAATACTTTTGGCGTTATTTTTGCGCAAAGTTAGAAAAGAAAAATGCTATGGCAATAATAATAACAGACGAATGTATAAATTGTGGTGCATGTGAACCTGAATGTCCTAATACTGCAATATATGAAGGCGCAGATGATTGGCGTTATAAAGACGGAACAAGTTTAAGCGGCAAATTAGTCTTAACTAATGGTAAAGAAGTCGATGCCGATGAAGCTCAAGAGCCAATTAGTGATGAGGTTTATTATATTGTGCCAGATAAATGTACAGAATGTAAAGGGTTTCATGAAGAGCCACAATGTGCTGCGGTATGTCCTGTAGATTGTTGTGTTCCGGATGAAGACCATGTTGAAACTGAAGAAGTGCTTTTAGGAAAACAAAAATTTATGCATCCTGAAGACTAATTATCAATAAAAAACAGATATTAAAATCTCAAGTTTTGCTTGAGATTTTTTTGTTTATAAAAGCTGAGAATTAACTACATTTGCATTCGCTAATAAAAAAACACAATGAAAGCAGGAATTGTAGGATTACCAAACGTTGGAAAATCAACTTTATTTAATTGTTTGTCTAATGCTAAGGCACAAAGCGCAAATTTTCCGTTTTGTACTATTGAGCCAAATATTGGAGTGGTAAATGTGCCAGATCCAAGATTGCAGAAACTAGAAGAATTAGTCAATCCTGAACGTGTGTTGCCCGCAACAGTAGAGATTGTTGATATTGCTGGATTAGTAAAAGGAGCTAGTAAAGGAGAAGGATTAGGAAATCAATTCTTGGCTAATATAAGAGAAACTGATGCCATTCTTCATGTGCTGCGTTGTTTTGATAATGATAATATTGTTCATGTTGATGGTAATGTAAACCCTATAAGAGATAAGGAAACTATCGATATGGAATTACAGCTGAAAGATTTAGAAACCATAGATAAGAAATTAGATAAGGTTAAAAGAGCTGCAAAAACAGGTAATAAAGATGCTCAAAAAGAAGAATCGGTTTTATTAAAAATAAAATCTGGCCTAGAGGCAGGAATTTCTGTACGTGCCATTGAATTTGACGAATCGGATTATGAAGAATTTGTAAAGCCTTCACAATTAATAACAGATAAACCAGTAATGTACGTTTGTAATGTAGATGAAAATGCAGCTGTTTCTGGTAATGCTTATGTCGATCAAGTTAAAGAAGCGGTAAAAGATGAAAACGCAGAAGTGTTAGTGCTTGCTGTTGGTACTGAAGCAGATATTAATGAACTAGATGACTATGAAGAACGACAGTTGTTTTTACAAGATATTGGATTAGAAGAGCCTGGTTCTGCTAAATTGATTCGTTCTGCATATAAATTATTAAATCAGCAAACTTACTTTACGGCTGGAGTTAAAGAAGTAAGAGCTTGGACAATAAATGTTGGAGCTACTGGACCACAAGCAGCAGGCGTGATTCATACCGATTTTGAAAAAGGGTTTATTCGAGCCGAAGTAATTGCTTATGATGACTATATTACTTACGGAAGTGAAGCCAAAGTCAAAGAGGCTGGAAAAATGCGTGTGGAAGGAAAGAATTATGTCGTTAAAGATGGCGATGTAATGCACTTCTTGTTTAATGTGTAAATAAAATGAAACACTAAATATTTAAAAAGCCAATGTTCTCAACAACATTGGCTTTTTATTGTTAATTACTTTGTTTAATCTGTATTTCATTTTTTAGAACGAAGTACTATATTAGCAACCTGTCACTATTTTTAAGATTTTATGTCTCAACAAACCAAATATACCGAAGATAATATACGTTCCCTCGATTGGAAAGAACACATTAGAATGCGTCCAGGAATGTATATTGGTAAACTTGGAGATGGTTCTTCACCTGATGATGGTATATACATATTACTAAAAGAAGTTCTTGATAACTCAATTGATGAGTATGTCATGGGAGCTGGAAAAACCATAGATATTTCAATTCAAGGCAGTAAAGTTATTGTGCGCGATTATGGTCGTGGTATTCCTTTAGGAAAGGTTGTAGATGTTGTTTCTAAAATGAATACAGGAGGAAAGTATGACTCTAAAGCCTTTAAAAAATCTGTTGGTTTAAACGGTGTAGGTACAAAAGCTGTAAATGCACTTTCTGAGTATTTTAGGGTAGAATCAACAAGAGATGGGAAATCGGCTTCTGCTGAATTTGAACAAGGAAATTTAATAAATCAAGATTTATTAGATGATACCTCAAGACGCAAAGGAACTAAAGTGTCTTTTGTTCCAGATGAAATCATCTTTAAAAATTATAAATATAGAAATGAGTATGTTAAAAAAATGCTCAAAAACTATGTCTATCTTAATCCTGGTTTAACCATTATTTTTAATGGAGAAAAATTTTACAGCGAAAATGGTTTAAAAGATTTACTATCCGAAAATATTAATGAATCAGATCGACTGTATCCTATTATTCATTTGCGTTCTGAAGATATTGAAGTCGCTTTAACGCATAGTAAGACTCAATATAGTGAAGAGTATCATTCTTTTGTAAATGGTCAAAATACGACGCAAGGTGGAACACATTTGGCTGCATTTAGAGAGGCTTTAGTTAGAACGATAAGAGAGTTTTATGGCAAAAACTATGAAGCTTCAGATATTAGGAAATCTGTAGTTTGCGCAATTGCAATAAAAGTTATGGAGCCTGTTTTTGAAAGTCAAACCAAAACTAAATTAGGATCTACAGATATGGGAGGCGATTTGCCTACTGTTAGAACGTTTATTAATGATTTTTTAAAAACGAAATTAGATAACTTTTTACATAAAAATGCAGATGTAGCAGAGAGTATTCAGCGTAAGATTCTTCAGGCAGAACGTGAACGTAAAGAATTGTCTGGAATACGTAAACTCGCTAAGGATAGAGCAAAAAAAGCAAGTCTTCATAATAAAAAATTACGTGATTGTCGTGTTCATTTTGGAGACACAAAAAACGAAAGAAATCTTGAAACGACTTTGTTTATTACTGAAGGGGATTCGGCTTCTGGTAGTATCACCAAGTCAAGAGATGTTAATACTCAAGCAGTTTTTAGTTTAAAAGGGAAGCCTTTAAATTGTTATGGTTTAACGAAGAAAATTGTTTATGAAAATGAAGAGTTTAACCTTTTACAGGCTGCTTTAAATATAGAAGAATCTATTGAAGATTTACGCTATAATAACATCGTTATTGCAACTGATGCTGATGTTGATGGCATGCATATTCGTTTATTACTCATTACATTTTTTCTGCAGTTTTTTCCTGAGATAATTAAAGAAGGTCACTTATATATATTACAAACTCCTTTGTTTAGAGTACGAAATAAAAAGGAAACAATTTATTGCTATTCTAATGAAGAACGGCTAAATGCTATTGAGAAGTTAAAACCTAAACCAGAAATTACTCGATTTAAAGGATTAGGTGAAATATCTCCAGATGAATTTGTGCATTTTATTGGAGAAGATATTCGATTAGATCCTGTAATGCTTGACAAAGATATGTCTATTGATGATTTGCTAAGTTTTTACATGGGAAAAAACACACCAGATAGACAAGAATTTATTATCGACAATTTAAAAGTTGAACTTGATATTTTAGAAGAAGAAGCTTATGAGAACTAGTAACTCAAAAATAAAAAATATAATAGTTTCAATCTATTTTATATTAATCGTTATGGCAATATTTTCTGCTGTAATGTTTAAGACGTTTAGTTCAATATCAACAGATCCTTTTATAGTTCTGGTTATTATTGCTGTGATTTTTGGCGCACTTTTTTTTATAGTCCATTATATTTCTAAATATTTTGAATATGATAGCGATGGTCATATGGTTATTGTAACCAATAAAGAATTATTAATGTCTGACAGGTTTAGCAATAAAGAGCATATTGTTGAATTTGAAAAAGATAAGTTAATCGGCTTTAAATTTAATAACTATATCGTATTTAAAAGCTTAGTACTTCTTATAAAAAATAAGCGAGGACATACTCAAAAAGAACGGTTTAATGTTACACTAGTCTCAAAAAAGAAAAGAAGGTATATAAGACAATCATTAACTAAAGTAATTAAAGAAAATAAAAAACAAGAAGGTTCATGATAGACGAAAATGACGACTTGATTAATGAAAATAATGACAATCAAGAAACCATTACAAGAGTTACAGGAATGTACAAAGAATGGTTTCTGGATTATGCATCCTATGTGATTTTAGAACGTGCAGTACCTGCTATTGAAGATGGTTTTAAACCTGTACAACGCAGAATCATGCAATCTATGAAAGACCTTGATGATGGTCGCTATAATAAAGTAGCAAACATTGTTGGTCATACTATGCAATATCATCCACATGGCGATGCAAGTATTGCAGATGCTATGGTGCAAATAGGTCAAAAAGATTTATTAATTGATACTCAAGGAAACTGGGGAAATATACTTACTGGAGATAGCGCTGCGGCTTCTCGTTATATTGAAGCACGTATTTCTAAGTTTGGTTTAGATGTCGTCTTTAACCCCAAAATTACTGAGTGGCAATCTTCTTATGATGGTCGACGAAAAGAGCCTATAAACCTTCCAGTCATGTTTCCATTATTATTGGCACAAGGTGGAGAAGGTATTGCTGTTGGTTTGTCGACTAAAATATTACCTCATAATTTTATTGAACTTATAGAAGCTTCAATTAAACATCTTCAAGGTAAGAGATTTACAATTTTACCAGATTTTCCAACAGCAGGAATTGCAGATTTCACTAATTATAATGATGGTTTAAGAGGAGGGAAAGTTAGAGTTCGAGCAAAAATATCTCAGCTTGATAAAAATACATTAGTCATTTCTGAAATCCCTTTTGCTACTAATACATCGTCTTTAATTGATTCTATTTTAAAGGCTAATGATAAGGGTAAAATAAAAATTAAAAAAATTGAAGATAATACTGCTGCTGAAGTTGAAATTTTAGTGCATTTACCTTCTGGTATATCTCCAGACAAAACTATTGATGCCTTGTATGCATTTACTAATTGCGAAATTTCTATTTCGCCTTTAGGTTGCGTAATTGAAGATAATAAGCCTTTGTTTATTGGTGTTACTGAAATGCTTCGTCGTTCTACAGATAATACTGTTCAGCTTTTAAAACAAGAGCTTGAAATAAAACTTAACGAACTAGAAGAGCAATGGCATTTCGCATCACTAGAACGTATATTTATTGAAAATAGAATCTATCGCGATATTGAAGAAGAAGAAACTTGGGATGGCGTTATAAGTGCTATAGATAAAGGATTGCAGCCTCATATTAAACATCTAAAACGCAAGGTTACTGAAGAAGATATTGCACGATTAACCGAAATTCGAATTAAGCGTATTTCAAAATTTGATATCGATAAAGCACAACAAAAAATTGAGGCTTTAGAAGATCAAATTGCTGAGGTTAAACATCATTTAGCAAATTTAATAGATTATGCCATCGCCTATTTTGCAAGACTAAAGAAAGAATATAGTGAAGGTCGCGAACGCAAAACGGAAATCCGAGTATTTGACGATGTTGATGCTACAAAAGTAGTCATTCGTAATACTAAATTGTATGTCAACAGAGAAGAAGGCTTTATTGGAACATCCTTACGTAAAAATGAATATGTCTGTGATTGTAGCGATATTGATGATATCATTGTATTTACCAAAGAGGGCAAAATGATGGTCACTAAAGTCGATACTAAAACGTTTATTGGAAAAGATATTATTCATGTTGCGGTTTTTAAAAAGAAAGACAAGCGTACAATTTATAATATGATTTATCGTGATGGAAAAGGTGGAGCGTCTTATGTCAAACGTTTCGCAGTTACAGGCACGACAAGAGATAAAGAATACGATTTAACTAACGGAAATACTAACTCAGTGGTTTGGTATTTCTCTGCAAATCCAAATGGCGAAGCAGAAGTGGTGACTGTTTTATTGCGTCAATCAGGAAGCATTAAAAAATTAAAATGGGACTTAGATTTTTCTGAAATACTCATCAAAGGAAGAGCTTCAAAAGGAAATCGTGTGACTAAATATTCGATAAAGCGTGTTGAGCTTAAAGAGAAAGGTGTATCTACTTTAAAGCCACGTAAAATTTGGTTTGATGACACTATTCAGCGTTTAAATGTTGATACTAGGGGAGAATTGGTTGGTGAGTTTAGAGGCGAAGATCGCTTGTTAGTAATTTCTCAATCAGGAATTGTAAAAACAATCTTACCAGAGTTAACAGCACGTTTTGATGATGATATGATTGTGTTAGAAAAATGGATTCCTAAAAAGCCGATTTCTGCTATATATTTTGATGGCGAAAAAGAACGATACTTTGTGAAACGATTCCTTGTTGAAAATGAAGGTAAAGAGGAAAGCTTTATTTCAGACCATCCGAAGTCAGTATTAGAGATTGTATCTACAGATTGGAAGCCAATGGTAGAAATTGAATACACTAAAGAGCGAGGTAAAGATCGAAAAGATAATGCTGAAGTTAATTTAGAAGAATTTATAGCTGTTAAAGGAATTTCTGCTTTAGGAAATCAACTCACTAAAGAAAAGGTGAATCAAATAAGTTTACTAGAGCCTTTGCCTTATGAAGCTCCTGAGCAAATTCCAGCAGAGGATATTGAGGTTGTTGATGAGGAAAATGTTGAAGCAGATTCAGATAAAACACCTCAAAGTAATTCAGACAACACAAAAACAACACCTTCTCATGAGCAAACTAAACCTGATAATGACTTAGATTTTGAAATTGATGAGGAAGGCCAAATCACTTTGTTTTAGATAATCTACCATTTCTCAAATACTTTTTAGTATTGCTTATTGGACTAGTGTTTTTTCTTAACTTCAAATTATAATTTAAAAAAACATAAAATAGGAGTTATTATTTTAGTATTTTTATAAGATAATCAAACTCTTATTTTTATGAAAAGAACTACATTTAAAATGTTGTTTTTGCTATTATTTACGTTCTCTGTAACGTTTATTACAGCACAAACTGCTAAGAAATCTACTATTCCTCATGACATTGAGAAGGTTTTAGAAAAAATTCATTCCGTTGAAAACATTGCCTTAAATGAACCAGCAGGTTTGTTAACTAAGGAAGAAAAACATTTGCTAAAAGATTTTTATCAAACATCAGATATGTCAAGCTCTAGATTTAGAGCATTCGGCGATGTTTATGCCTTAGATGTTAGAAATGGTGGAGATTATGGAAGCTTTCCTTTAACAGGGCCATTTAATATCGCTAGTGTAGCTGTTATTCCTAACGATATTTATGCGGCCGATTTTGATTCTACAGGAACACTCTATGCTCTTGAAACTACAAATGCCAATTTATTAACTGTAGATCCTGCAACTGGAACATTAACTGTTGTTGCTCCTTTAACTGGTGCTGCTGCAGGTGTGACGTTTTCTGGTTTGTCTTGGAATCCTACCAATGATACTATGTATGCATTAACTACTGATGGTGTGGTTTCTACACTTTATACTATTGATTTAACAACTGGTGTTATGACTGCTGTCGGAGAAACAGGGACCATTTTAGGTATTTGGATTGCTATCGATAATGCGGGTATTATTTATATGGCTGACTTAGATGACGATAATTTATATACTCTTGACTCTACAACTGGTGCAGGAACTGTGGTCGGTCCATTAGGTGTTGATATTTCTTTTGCACAAGAAGCTAATATAGATCCATTAACAAATACTTTGTATATGGCTGGATATATTGGAGGTGGTGTTAATAATATTTACTCTGTGGATGTTACTACTGGTACTGCAACTTCTTTAGGTCCTGTGAATGATAATGATGCTGAGTTAGGAATGTTTGCTATTGATGGTGGTATAGATAATAATTTTATTTGTGATGACGCTATAAGTATTGGTTTAGGAGTTATTCCTTCTAACGGACCATCAAATGCTGCTGGTGGAGCTTCTAACATCTGTGAAGCAGGTGCTACAAATTCTGAATGGTATGCCTACACAGCTGAGAATTCTGGTAATTTAACCATAACTTCAGACTTGGTTTCTAATGTAGGTGTTGATACTAGAGTTTCAGTTTATAATGATGATTGTACGGCTTTGGCGTGTATTGATTCTGATGATAACTCAGGAGCAGATAATACGTCAACAGTAGTCATTCCTGTTGTTAGTGGAACAACTTATCTTATTGAATGGGATGATGCTAATGATAATGCAGCTTTTGATTTTGAGTTATCTTTAGCAATCGCTTGCCCAGATCCTGAGAATTTCACAAATGATGCAGTTACTGATACTTCAGCTGACTTTAGTTGGGATGATGTGGCTGGCGCTGCTAATGGTTATATTTTAAGTGTATTTAATGCTGGAGATGATCCTGATGTTGATACACCTGTTTATACTGAGAGTATTCCATCTGGAACGTTAACTGCAACTGCAACACCACTAAGCCCAGACTCTATGTTTGATGCTTACTTAGTCGCAGACTGTGACACAGAAGGCTTGTCAAATGCTGTGTCTGTATCTTTTGAAACTGAATTAACTCCACCAGCTTGTGGCGGAACTTACACAGATACTGGTGGTTCTGGAGGCGACTATATGCCAAGCGAGAATATAACAACGACAATTACACCAGATGTTGTAGGTGAAGTCGTAACGGTAACGTTTACTTATGTCGATATAGAAGCTAGTGCATTTGGTGATGGGACTCAGGAAGGTTGCTGGGATTTTTTAACAGTGTATAATGGACCAGATACTTCGTCTCCTGTTTTAGCGCAAACACTTTGTGGTGAAGAAAGTGGTGATGGAGGTGAACCTTTTGTGCCAGGAAGTTTGTTGTCTGTCGGGATGTCTTTTACTTCAACTGATGCTTCAGGAGCTTTAACTTTTGTTTTTACTTCAGATGATTCTGTTCAAGAAACAGGTTGGGTTGCTGATGTGACTTGTGGTCCACCACCTACATGTGTGACTCCTGATGCTTTTACAAATACCTTAACTACTGATACGGAAGCTACATACACTTGGGGCGCTATAGCTAATGCGTCTAATGGATACGTTTTTAGTGTATTTAATGCTGGAGATGATCCTGATGTTGATGCGCCAGTTTATACCGAAAATGTGCCTTTCGGAACAAATACTGCTACAGCTACTGGATTAATTCCTGCGACGCCTTATGATGCTTATATAATGGCAGATTGTGATGCAGATGGTGTGTCTGATGAAGACTCAAATTCTTTTACAACTGAAGCTGCAGATGCTGTTTGTGATGGAAATTATGTTGATTCTGGTGGCGTTTCTGGTGGTTATGCTGTAGATGAAATCACAACCACTACAATATCTCCTGATGTGGCTGGTGAAGCTGTAACTGTAACATTTACCTATGTCGATATTGAAGCTAATGCTTTTGGTGAAGGGACTCAGGAAGGTTGCTGGGATTTCTTAACAGTATATGATGGACCAGATAATACTTATCCTATATTAGCGAATACACTTTGTGGTGAAGAAAGTGGTGATGGTGATGAACCTTCTGTTCCAGGAAGTTTGTTATCTGTTGGAATGTCCTTTACATCTACAGATGCTTCAGGAGCCTTAACTTTTGTATTTACATCTGATGGCTCTGTCGCTGAGACAGGTTGGTTAGCAGATATTACTTGTGCTACATTATCTATAGACGAGTTTGATTTAGCTCAGTTTAACTATTATCCTAATCCAACAACAGGATTGTTACATGTAAATGCTAAACAATCCATTGAAACTATTAGAGTATATAATATGCTAGGGCAAGAAGTTATGAGTTTAAACCCAAAAGCTATGGAAGCCACGTTAGATTTCTCTAGCTTAAGTCAAGGCGCATATTTCTTAAGATCTTCTATTAACGGAAATATAAGTACTCATAAAGTAATTAAGAAGTAACCGTTTAAAAGTTTATTTAAATTTAAAAGACCATACTTAAAAGTATGGTCTTTTTACTTCAAAGCTATTGGTGTTATAGGATGGCTATACTACTTTTTATAAGCAATTCCTTTTTGCTTTAGTTTTTCACCTACATATGAATATTCAAAACTATAAGACGAATCTGTAGTGGTTAAAATTTTTAGATGAATATCTTTATGTTCTGCGCGACTTTTCGGGTTAATTGTCTTAAAAATCATTTCACAATCATTAATCCAACGTACTTGTGAAGAATCTATTTTACCATTGTAAGTTTCTACTTGTAAATCTGTTGTCCTTGTGAATTCCGATTTATAAAGCATACTATCAATAGTAACTTCGCTGTAAAATGTACCTGTCTTATAATCTTTACAATTGCGTTCTATATTATAGCAGCTAGTGAGTGTGATAAGGGTAATTAAGAGGAATCTGAATTTCATAAACATGTTTTTATACAAAATTATGAAATGTAAGACGATAATACAGGAAAATATAGCGTATTTGAAAAAAAGTTAAGAGATCTTATGAATTTTCAAAATTTTGGAAACTACCATCTTTATAAAAGATGATTATGCGATCTATTTCTTTTTCAGAGGATGAATTTTTTGACTGAATGCTTTTTGGTGCCATCTCAATTTTTTCCACTTTTTCAACTGTCTTAGCTTCTGATGGAAAATTACCTTTTCCATTCATTAGCCAATATAATTCAACTTCTGGAAAATAGGAGAGTACCTTCATGACGAAATCTAAACTTGGCTTATTTCTGCCAGATAGAATATGAGAAATTGTTGACCTCTGTACACCTATTTTTTCGGCAAAAGAAGATGCGCTTTCACCATAGAAATCTATGATTATTTGTAACCTTTTTGCAAAAGCCTCATTGTTTATCATTGTAAACTTAAATAAATGTATAATTAAACTACAAATGTAAACATTATTAGATTGACTTCTCTTATTTTAACATATTTATAAAACATTAATTTAATTCATTTGTTTATATAATATATCATAAAATGCTGAAAATAAGATATGTAATGTTTTAATAATAATATAAAATAATTTTTGTGTGAATTTCTTGTTTTAAGGCGTCAGAAAACAATAGATTTGTTTATCCTTGTAACCAATCAGAACAATTTTACCTGTTTACATTTGTAAATATTCATTTGTTTACCTTTGTAATCTATATAAAGTATTCATGTGCTTAGACTTATTAAATTCATTATTTATAACACATAAAGAAACCCATCTTTATCATCGTTATATTTACACAAAAGATATAGAACCTCTATTGGTAAAATTAGGTTCAAACTTTAAAATAGACGTCATTGGAAAGTCTGTTAATGATGAGAATATTTATTCTGTTACAATCGGTTCTGGAAAGAAAAAAGTATTCATGTGGTCACAAATGCATGGTAATGAAAGTACAACGACTAAAGCCGTCTTTGACTTATTAAACACTTTATCTGTCGAAAACATTTATTCTGATGCAATTTTAAAGGCTTGCACTATTAGAATAATTCCAATTTTAAATCCTGATGGCGCCAAAGCTTATACACGTTTAAATGCTAATGAAATTGATTTAAATAGAGATGCTCAAGACTTGTCACAACCAGAGAGTCGGGTGTTGCGTGAGTGTTTTAATGATTTTAAACCTGATTTTTGCTTTAATTTACATGGTCAGCGGACTATTTTTAGTGCAGGAAAAAGTAATCATCCTGCCACTGTCTCTTTTTTAGCACCCGCACAAGATGAAGCGTGTTCTATAACTCCTAATAGGAAAAAAGCAATGGAGATTATTTCTGTAATGAATGCAAATTTACAAGATCAGATACCAAATATGGTTGGAATTTATGACGATGCATTTAATTTAAATTGTGTAGGCGATACCTTTCAAAGCTTTAATATTCCTACGATTTTGTTTGAAGCAGGACATTATCACAACGATTACGAGCGTGAAAAGGTTCGAGCGTATGTTTTTCAGTCTTTATTAGTTTCATTAAACTATATTGCTCAAAACGAGGTCAGTGGAGATTTTTATAAAGAGTACTTAAAGATACCTCAAAATGAAAAACTATTTTTTGATATTATTATTCGAAATGCGAAAATTGAAGCACAAGAGGAATTAGTTGATGTTGCTATTCAATATCAAGAACAATTAATTAATGATAAAATTGAATTCATCCCTAAAGTCGAAAACATTATTGCGCCTCTTCAATTTTTTGCTCATAAAGAAATTAATGCTAAAGGTGAAACTGTTTTAAATTCAGAATACAAACCTTTAGTTATAGGTAGCGAAATCGATTTCATTTATATAAATGATATAAAATTATCATTAAAATTAACATTTTCTTAATTTTTAATAGAGAATAATCAGTAAAAATGTATTATTTTTGAGTTTAATTTAATAAAAAAGAAGAATGGCAAAATTTAAATTAGACGAAATTGATCATCAAATATTAGACATGTTGATTGATAATACAAGAATTCCTTTTACAGATATCGCGAAAAAATTATTAATTTCTGCAGGAACTGTCCATGTTAGAGTTAAAAAAATGGAAGACGCTGGAATTATTAAAGGATCGTCGTTAACCTTAGATTATAAAAAATTAGGCTATTCATTTATCGCTTATGTTGGTGTGTTTTTACAAAATACATCTCAAACTAAGTTTGTTTTAGAGCGTATTAATAATATTCCTTTTGTTACTGTAGCACATATTACTACTGGAAAGTTTAACATTTTTTGTAAAATTAGAGCTAGAAATACTGAACATGCTAAAGATGTTATTTTTATGCTTGATGATATCGATGGTGTTTATAGAACAGAAACCATGATTTCTTTAGAAGAGAGTATTAATGATAAAAAACGCTTAATGCATTCAATATTTAACGAATTATAATTAAAATAGTTATATAATAAAAAGCTCTTATTTTATAAGGGCTTTTTTATTTTCACATTAAGAAGTACAGAATTATGAAGGCATCAGATTTATTAGTTAAAGAATACATTCCTTATTATATGACTTATATTAGTAAGGTTGGCGATTTAGATTTAATAGAAGGGTTGCAATCTAGTTTTAAAACTACAGCCTCTTTTTTTGAAGTATTGCCAGATGATAAGTTTGAATATGCTTATGCAGATAAAAAATGGACTGTTAAAGAAATCATTCAGCATCTTATTGATGCAGAGCGCGTCTTTGCTTATCGCGCTTTGCGTTTTGCTAGAGGAGATAAAAATAGTTTACCTGGATATGATGAAAATGCCTATGCGCCTTTGAGTTTGGCTAATAATCGTACTAAAGAAGCACTGCTTGACGATTATTCAAGTTTGAGACAGTCAACAATAAATTTGTTTCAGAGTTTTACAGACCATATGTTAATGCAAATAGGCAGTGCAAGTGGGGGTGAAATGTCTGTAAGAGCTATTGGTTTTGTAATCATAGGTCATGAAATACATCATTGTGAAGTTATAAAAGAACGTTATTTATAGTTATTCTTCTTCCTCTTCCTCTTCGTCAGTAATAGCTTCGCTTTTCAAGTCGTCGTTTATAACAATATGACCAGAATCGTCTAATTCTAAATCATCTGAATTTTCAAAGTTAGACATCGTGTAGCGTAATCTGCTGCTTACTTTTACTAAATAAATACAGTCTTCGGTTTTTACTTCGACTGCTTCAATCGTTTCGTTTCTATGATTATCAAAGACAATAATATTATCGTCATCATAACCATCTGGAAACTTTTCGGTTAATAACTCAAGAATTTCTGGTGTGAGTTTTTTGTAGTCAACAATTACTCTTCTCATTTCTAATGGTTTAAGTTAAAAATAATTAGTTAATCCTTCGTCATAGCAATTTTAAAGTTACAATTTTTTTTAATTCAAACTTACTTCGCGTAAAATTTAAAAGCTTCAATGATTAAATCATTATCAACAATACAGTTTATTTGAGGTTTGCCAATATCTTTTAAAAGTACAAAATTGATATTTCCATGTTCATTTTTCTTGTCATATTTTAAGAGTTCAATAATGGGAGCATAATCTGAAGTTTCAAAGGTTACTTTATCAAACGTATTTAAAAGCGTGGTTTTTATGTCTTCATTTGTGGCTTCAGACAATCCTGTGACTTGAGTAGAAAGATAGCAAGCGAGAATCATTCCAACTGCAATAGCTTCGCCATGAAGTAATTCTTTTTTATCAGGATGGCTTAAAAAGTAGGATTCTATAGCATGTCCTAAAGTGTGTCCGAAATTAAGAGTCTTTCTAAGGTTTTCTTCATTTGGGTCTTGTTCTACGATGTTCTTTTTTATAAGTACAGACTCATAGATAAGCAGATCTAAATCTTCAACAGTAAGATTAGACAAGTCTTTAAATTTATTCCAATATGCTTTACTAGAAATTAAACCGTGTTTTAACATTTCAGCCAAACCTGAGCGCATTTGGTTTTCTGGAAGTGTTCCTAAAAACTGAGTGTCAATTAGCACCATTTCCCCTGTGTTAACCACTCCAATTTGGTTTTTTAAATGGTCTAAATCTATCCCAGTCTTTCCTCCAATAGAAGCGTCAACCATAGCAAGTAAAGTAGTTGGAACGTTAATAAAGTTAATTCCACGTTTAAAAGTAGAAGCAATAAATCCACCTAAATCTGTAATAACACCTCCACCAATATTTATGAGTAAACTCTTTCTGTCTGCTCCATATTCAGACAGAGCTTCCCATAATCCTAAACTAATTTCAATATTTTTCTGATCTTCTCCAGATTCAATTTCTAAAATATCATAGGTGATGTCAGCATCAATATTTGCTAAAAACAGTGGCACACAATCTATATTAGTATTTTCGTCTGCCAATAAAAAGATTTTCGAATAATGAGTGGCTTTTAAATGCGCATTTAATGCTTTATAGCCTTCGCTATTAAAATGGATGCTGTAATCTTGAGTTGTGATTGAAGTCATTAAAGGTTGAATTATTTTCGTGTAAAAATAAGGAGATTTTAAAGAAATATGACTGACATAAATTATATTTGTTTTAGATTTTTACTACACTTAACGTATGGATAGGATTTTTGAAAATACCGAAATAGCTTTTTCACTTAAAAATGATGCACAACTTGAACGTGCTTATTTCTTGTTTAAAATGATCGCTAATGAACCTTTAGTTAGAATCGGAACAGCTGCAACTAATTTTGCGTTGAAAGCTAATTTACCTATTGAAGGTTTAATTCGTTCAACTGTTTTTGATCATTTCTGTGGAGGTGTGAATGAAGAAGATTGTTTGTCGGTTATTGAAAACATGTATACTAAAGGCGTTAGTTCGGTTTTAGACTACTCTGTTGAAGGTAAAGAAAATGAAGCTGAATTTGATTCGGCAATGAAAAAAGTATTAAAGATTATTGATTTTGCTCATGAAAAGGAAAGTATACCAATTGCTGTTTTTAAGCCTACTGGATTTGGAAGGTTTTATCTTTATGAAAAACTAGGAAGTGGTAGTGCGCTTACTTCTGATGAGCTAGAGGAGTGGGAACGTGTTGAGGCTAGATTTGATAAGGTTTGTAAAACTGCAAAAGAAAAAGATGTCGTTGTTTTAATTGATGCTGAAGAGAGCTGGATGCAAGATGCAGCAGATGACTTGGTTACTAAAATGATGCAACGTTATAATACAGAAAAACCTATTGTGTATAATACTTTACAAATGTATAGGCATGATAGAATGGCGTATTTAAAAGCGCAAACTGAAATAGCTAAGCAAAACAATTATTTCCTAGGTTTTAAATTGGTTCGTGGTGCATATATGGAAAAAGAAAATGAACGTGCTGAAGCCAAGGGCTACGTCTCTCCAATTTGTGTAAACAAAAAGGCTACAGATGACAATTTTAATACAGCAGTAGAGTATATGTTAGATCATATAGAAGCGATGTCTTTATTTGCAGGAACACATAACGAAGACAGTAGTTATTTGGTAATGTCTATTATGAAAGCCAAGAATATTCCTAATAATGATCATCGTGTATGGTTTGGTCAGCTTTATGGTATGAGCGACCATATTAGTTTTAATCTTGCTAATCAAGGATATAATGTAGCTAAATACATTCCGTTTGGACCTGTAAAAGATGTTATGCCATACCTTATTCGTCGTGCAGAAGAAAATACTTCGGTAGCTGGACAAACAGGACGAGAGCTTAGCTTATTAAAAATGGAAAAAAAACGGAGAAAGGCTTAGCTAAATTTCCACCATCTCTTTTTAGAAGGATTTTTACCATAACCGTAAGAGTAATTAATACCTTTCTTATAATCGACAGCATTCAACAGTATAGCCATATTAGGCAAGCGCTTCTCAGTGTACATTGTTTGCGCAATATGTAGTTGCCTTTTATCTATATAATTTGCTCTTACCACATATACAAACATATCTGCATATTGACTGTAAAGTAGGGTATCTGTAACTAATCCAACTGCAGCAGTATCTACAATAATATAATCATATTCGTTTTTAACAGCTTCAAAAAGCTCACCAACACGATCACTCATTAATAATTCTGAAGGGTTAGGTGGAATAGTTCCTGAAGGTATAATGTCTAAGTATTCATTGCCTTCAATTTTACTTGTCACATCACTTGGTTTAAGTTCTTTATTACCAATGAAGTTTGTTACACCAACATCATTTTTAATTTTTAGATAATTGGTCGCTTTAGGAACTCTAATGTCAGTTTCAACTAAAAGGACTTTCTTTTCTGAGAACGATAGAGAAGAAGCCAAGTTTATTGAGGTATGAGATTTTCCTTCTTGACTGGTCGTTGAAGTAACGAAAATAATTTTTGCTCTACCTGTTATGTTTTGAAGCATGAAATCGATATTGGTTCTTACCATTCTAAAAGCTTCAGCTCTTGCAGAATAATCTACTTTAGAGATGAGTTTTTTGCGCTTATTAGATTTTGGAATATCGCCTAAATATGGAACATCAATATTCTTTTTAATATCTTTTATCGTATGGACTTTAGTGTCTAATAATTGGAATAAATAAATAAACCCAATAGGAAGACTCGCTCCTAAAATAAGCGCTGATAAGTATATTATTGCAGGAATAGGAGCAACGGGTTTTCCGCCAGCGTGGCCATTGTCAACTATTTTTGCATTTGGAGAAGAAATACCATGAGATATGGCAGCTTCTTCACGCTTTTGAAGCAAGTATAAATATAAAGATTCCTTAATGTTTTGTTGGCGTTGTGTATCTCTAAACTGACGTTGTTTTTTTGGCGCAGTATAAATCTGACCACTAATTCTGTTGCCTTTTTCATATAAACCTTCTAAAGTAATTTGATTAGAAGACTTAATATTATTTAAGTTTTGATTTAAGTTGCCTTTTAATTCATTGATTTGATTTGTTAGATTAACAACTGTTGGGTTTTTTTCGCTAGAATGTTTTAATAACCTATTTCTTTCAATAACTAAGTCGTTATGTCTTCTAGTAATTTCTCCAATTGAATTTTCGTTGATACCAATGTTTGAAGGTAATAAATCTGAAGTTCCGCTATTAACATCTACAAAATCCTTCATATAATCTATAAGTTGGATTTGATTTGTAGTGTTAATAATTCGAGTTTCGTTGTCTCTTTCAGTTTGTAAAAAGATATTAGATTGTGTGTCTAAATCTGTAAGTTTATTACGTTTCTGGATGGTTTCAGCAGTTAAATCAACTTCGCCTAATTCTTCAGAGACGATACTTAATCGACTATTAATAAAATCTGAAGTAACTTCAACGACTTTCTGTTTATCATTAACAACATCAAGGTTGTAAACTTCTATTAATTTATTTAAAAATGAAGCTGCTTTTACTCTATTATTATCAGTTATAGATAATTTAATAATACTAGAGTATTCTTTGGTTTCGATACGTAAATTACCTTTATATTCAGTAACTACTTTATCTACTGGTGTGATTTTTATAGTAATTGTGGCGCCTTTTTTAACATCATATCGATCAAGGTTAGGCGTAATAATCACATCACCAAATCCAGTCTTAATAGGTTGTCCGAAACTGTATAAAGTGCCTTGTTCTTCAATGTTTTGTTCTTTAGTTTTCCAAAATTTTTCTACTTCAGAACTTCCATTTAATAAAAATTGTGTTGCAGAATGAATTTTCACATTCATTACAGTGTCTGCTTTATAGAGTACAGAATCTGTAGCGCTAAAGTTTAGTTTTAAAGGTGGATCGTTATATACTTCAAGTTTTTGAATTCGACCTTCTACAAAATATTGAATATTAAATTTTAAATCTTTTATTGCTTGTTCGATGAGTGCTCTTGAGCTAATCACTTCGACTTCGTCTAAGACATTGTTTAAATCTTTTTTAACGAGTCCGTAATTCTGTAAAGAAGAAAGTTCAGGTAATTTAGTAGTCTGCTTGTCATCTTTAATTTGAATTGTAGCATTGGCCTTATATTGATATGTGGCATATCGTAAATACACATGCGCTAGTGCTAAAGCTATAATAGTGCATACAATAACTAACTTCCATTTAGATAAATAAGGATCAACTAAATCTCGAAAAAGCTCTTTTTGATTTGCGGCATTTTTATTCATGAGGACTTAAATTATTTTACAAAAATAGCAGTAAGTGCTACTAAAACAGAAACTGCAGATATAATTGCAGCAGTATTTTGATTATAATTTGATGAACGTATTTTAGTTTTGTTAGGTGTCACGTAAATAACATCATCTTGTGCTAAATAGTAATTCTGTGAATTTAATACTTTTACAGATGTTAGATCAAATTGTGCATATTGTTTTTTACCGTTATTATCTCTAATAAGCAATACATTGTCTCTTCGTCCGTAAATAGTAAGATCACCAGCATAACCTAATGCTTCAGGTAATGAGATTTTCTCATCTTCAAGAATAAAAGTTCCTGGATTTCTGACTTCACCCAAAATCGTTACCGTAAAGTTTACGAGTCTAATGTTTACAATAGGATCTTTTAGGTATTCGCTTAGTCTTCCTTTAATTAATTCAGTAGCTTCAGTTCTGCCTAATCCGCCAAGTTTTATTGGACCAAGTACAGGGAATTCAACAAATCCATTTTTATCAATTAAATACGTTTGCATTTTTTGACTTCCTTGAGTTACAGTAACAGATTGTCCTTCAGAGAAGGTAGGAAGGTTAAATGGTCTTGCAGCTTCAGGATCTACTGAAGAAACAATAATAGAAAGTTTATCATTTGTTTTATACACCACATCTGTATTAAAATCTAATTCTTCATAATTAGCTAGTGGCTCGTCTTGAAAGTATGCAAGATCTTCAGTGCTTGCACAAGAGGCAAAAAGTATGATTCCTAGTAATGCAAATAGGCTACTTGTTTTTGAATGGTTTGCGAATAATCTCATTAATAGTATTTTATAGGTTATTTAATATTTAGAACATCATATTTAGTGTTGTTCGGATTATATTCTGGTACAATTTCTTTTATGAGTGAAACAATTTCAATATTAGATGACGTAGAATCAAGCTTTAGAAGCTCTTGAATTTTTTCGCATTGATTCATATCTACATCTCTACATTTTGCAATCATTATCTTTTCATTATAGGTTGGTTTAGTATTTTCTCCATCAACTAAAAGCTCTTCATAAATTTTTTCTCCTGGTCGTAAACCTACTATTTTTATGTCAATATCTTCAGGATAATTTAAACCAGAAAGCGAAATCATATTTTTTGCTAAATCTATGATTTTTATTGGTTTTCCCATATCAAAAACAAATATTTCCTCGCCTAAGCCCATTGCTGCAGCTTCTAATACTAATTGGCTAGCTTCTGGAATGGTCATAAAATAGCGAATAATGTCTTTATGCGTGACAGTTATTGGTCCACCAGCATCAATTTGTCTTTTGAAGAGTGGTATAACCGAACCATTAGAGCCAAGTACATTACCAAATCTAGTAATAATAAATTTAGTTTTCCCTTTATGTAGCTTTTTTTGGCTGAATAAACACATTTCGGCAATACGTTTTGTTGCTCCCATTACATTCGTTGGGTTAACGGCTTTGTCTGTAGAGATTAAAATAAATTTATCTGCACCATGTTTCATAGCGAGTTCTGTAGTGTTGCAAGTCCCACTAATATTAACGCTAACAGCTTCAAAAGGGTTTTGTTCCATTAGAGGAACATGTTTGTAAGCCGCTGCATGAAAAATTATTTCTGGTTTATAAAGGTTGAAAATTTGGTCTAGACGTTGCTTATTTCTAATATCTGCAACTATAGCCATGATGTTTTCTATTTTATTTTGATGTAATTCTTGCTGTAAATCATATAATGCAGATTCAGAATTGTCGATAAGGATTAATTTTTTATAATCGAAAAGACTTAATTTTCTCACCAATTCACTTCCAATTGATCCAGCAGCTCCTGTTACAAGAAGGACTTTATTGTTGTATTCGTCAAAAAGAACTGGGTTATCGATTCTAATAGGTTCTCTTCCTAGTAGGTCTTCAATTTTAACATCCTCAATTTGACCAATGCTTAAATCACCATCTATCCATTGTTTAACATCTGGAACTATTTTTACTTTTAAATTTAAAG
Organism: Lacinutrix iliipiscaria; assembly: GCF_042686125.1. Taxonomy (NCBI): domain Bacteria; kingdom Pseudomonadati; phylum Bacteroidota; class Flavobacteriia; order Flavobacteriales; family Flavobacteriaceae; genus Lacinutrix; species Lacinutrix iliipiscaria. The sequence goes on along the minus strand of NZ_JBHUOV010000002.1, from coordinate 190,316 downwards.
CAAATAATGAACTAGTGATTTCTAATAAACGATTAGAGTCTATATTTTGAATAGAGATTATAACTTCATCTATATTGTTTTTTTCTACAAATTCGCTAGTTATTTTTTTAGAGTTGTAAACATTTAGCATGTTTATTTTCTTACCGATTTTGGCTTCATTGTCATCTATAAACCCAAACACAGTAATATTACTCATGGCGTCATTAGTTATGGCATCATAAGTTAGAGTTCCTGAATTACCAGCACCATAGATGAGAACTGTACTTCTGTTTTCAAAATCTGTAAACAGACTTTTATACATTGATTTAATAAAAAATTTGGTGCCAATTAGAAAGAATATGTTAAGTAATAAATGAATATAAATGATAGATCCTGGAATATCAAAAACACTATCAAAATCATATTTTCTACTTATAAATGTTGTGATAATAAGGATTGTGGCTAAAATGTTTAATCCAATAACAACATTAACAACATCTTTAACTCCTGTAAATCTAACCACACCTTTATGCGAACTAACAACTAAAAAGCTAATTACAGTTGCAACAAAGACGAAAGGAAGTTGTTTTAAGAAGGTGTAAAAATTAAAAACAATCTCAAAGTTATACCTAATGATATAAGCTAAAAAGAAAGTAAACAACACGATGCATGAATCAAATAACAGCACTAGCCATTTTGATGCATACCTTTCGGTTAGTTTTCTTAATATGGAGTTGTATTTACTCAAAATAAGCTTGAATTAATTTTACAATTCGTTCTAAATCTTTTTCTTGAAGGTTAGAGCCACTAGGCAAGCACAACCCTTTTTCATATAAATTATTAGAGACTCCATTTAAATACGCAGGAGCATCTTTGTATAAAGGTTGTAAATGCATTGGTTTCCATGAAGGTCTAGCTTCAATGTTGTTTTTATTTAACAGTGTTAAAAGATCATCTCTCGTTTCTTTAGAGCCTAATACTATACATGTTAACCATCTGTTTGAATAGTATGTTTTTGGTTCCTTTAAAAACGAAATGGATTCAATAGTATTTAGATGTTGATAGTAATAATTATAATTGGCTCGTCTTTTTTCTACATATTCGTCAAGAACTTTCATTTGTCCTCGACCAATTCCAGCAATGACATTAGACATTCTATAATTGTATCCTATCGTTTTATGCTCATATTCTTGTCCGACTTCTTTAGCTTGAGTTGCTAAAAAAACCGTTCTGTCTTTGAGGGTTTGATTTCGACAAATTAAAGCACCTCCTCCAGAGGTCGTTATAATTTTATTTCCATTAAAAGAAAGAATAGAATAATCGCCAAAAGTGCCACATTTTTGATCATTAACATGGCTACCAAATGCTTCGGCACTATCTTCTACAACAGGAATGTTGTATTTTTTTGAAATTGCGTGTATATGATTAACATGATAAGGCATTCCGTATAGGTTTATAACGATTATAGCTTTGGGTTTTTTTCCTTTTTTTATTCTTTCATTAATAGTTTTTTCTAATAAAACTGGACACATATTCCATGTGTCTAATTCGCTATCTACAAAAATAGGGTTTGCGCCTAAATAAGTTACTGGGTTAACAGATGCAACAAACGTTTTAGTTTGGCATATAACTTCATCACCTTTATTAATACCTAAAAGCACTAACGCAAGATGTAAAGCTGCTGTTCCTGAACTTAAAACCGTTGCAAAACTGTTATGATTAAGATACTTTTCTATATCTTTTTCAAAACCATTTACATTAGGTCCTAAAGGAGCAATCCAATTAAATTTAAATGCTTCTGCAATGAATTCTTGCTCATGTCCACTCATGTGTGGTGGAGATAACCAAATTTTAGAATTCAGATTCGATTCATTAATAGCCATAGTAAATATTATCGTTTTTATAATCTTAATCAAAAATATACGATAAATAACGTATAAATTAGTTCTTTGTTTTTAAATAATTAAAGGTATTAAGTTTTATCGAAATACTGATACACTTAGTCCTATATTAATTATTTCTTAAAATGATGTACAACCTAAAAATAGTTGCAATTTTAGTTAAAGGAGAGGGAGTAAATAGGGTTAATTATGGTGTTAAAGATAAAAAGTTTTAAAAAAGAAACTAGAGTTTTATTATTTATTAAAATGAGGTTGGTCAATAACTTATAAAATACTATTTTCGTTTAAGCTATTAATCGTTTATGAAAAACCATCCATTTGGGTCGAAGACCTTTAATTCGACGTGGTCAACACATTTTAATTTTTCAAAGCAAAGTCTTCATTTTGAGTTTATTAAAGATGTAGGCTTTGTAAAGAGATCTTTTTTGCCTTTTTATTTCAATGTAGGTAAAAATATAACCAACGGAATGTTTTATACTTTAGATCACTTAGAAAATGATTTTAAAGGTAAAGCCTTTTTAGTACATGATGTACCCTCATACTTTTCTATAGACTCAATTAAGCCAAAATCATTAAAAGTTGAAAAAGCACAACAGTATAAAGGTTTCTTGACTCAGTTAAGCGGTTTTGATACTTATGAAGATTTTGCTAAAAGTCAGTTTAAATCAAATACCAGATACAAGTTTAGGCGTAATCAAGAGCGACTAGAAGCTTGCTTTGATATTAGTTATTCCATTTATCATGGAGAGATAGATAAAGCGGAGTACGATAATATTATGAATGGTTTTAAAGTTTTATTAACCAAGCGTTTTAATCAATTAAAAAAGGATAATGATATCCTGGAAACTTGGGACTACTATTATGATTTAATTTTTAAAATGCTTCATGAAAAGCGAGCTTTGCTTATTACAATTTGTAATAAAAACCAGCCAATAGGTGTGTCTTTAAGCTTTCTGTCTGATACGACTATGTTTTACGCCATCACTTCTTTTGATACTGATTATTATCGCTTTAATCTTGGGCATACTACAATTATCAAGCTTTTTCAATGGTGTTTTGACAACGGTTACACGATTTATGACTTTTCGAAAGGAGAATATGAATATAAAAACCGATGGACCAATCAAGAGTATACTTATGAGAATCATGTTCTGTATGATTCAAAAAGCTTAGTTGCGACACTTGTAGCAAAATTCATAAAAGCTAAATATGAGTTAAAGCAGTATTTAAGAGACAAAAATGTAAACGAGCAGTATGTTAAATTGAAATTTTTATTAAAAGGAAAAAAATCGAATACCACATATAATAAGAGTTACTCTATTGTTAAACATGCCAAGATTCAAGATGTTAATAATATGCAGATGATCGATATTGAAACTGAAGAGTTCTCGTTTTTAAAGGCTATTGTTTTTGATGAACTTTATAAAACTCCAGAAGCTTTTTCAGGTTTGAAAATTTATAAAACCAATGATTTAGATAACAGTAGTTATTATGTTGTAGGAGAGAAAAATAACTATGAAATAAAATACACTTAAACAGTATAAGAGTCGACAATGCCACTCATAGTATTACTTTTAAAATTATGAGTTTCATTTAATTTTTTATAATGCTTAAAGATGCTTTCTAATTCTTGAAAGTTTTTCTCGGTATTATCTGCAAAATTATGTGGATGCCACCATAAATGATAAACCTGATTGTTTTCTGCAGCATGAGTCATTCCGTTTTTAATTCTAGAAATTTTTAAATGTTCTAAAAACTTCAACTTAGTACTATAAGGTCTTAAAAAACGACTCGAAGCAATATTTACCATTCCATTTCGGACTTCTAAATCATGCGTATTATGACCTGAGATGTTTAAATATGTATCAAGCAACCTATAGATTCTGTGCTTGGAACTTTCTAGTTGCTGAGTATCTTTAGTATTGTACATCCAATGTTTTTCAGTCCCTCTAAAGCTTTTAACACCATGTTTAGCACAAATTGATAAATATTTTTCATTAATCTGATTTCTCGGAAACACAAAACTTTTAATTTTTATACCTAACCGTTCAGAAATCTTAATAGAAGCTAATAAATCGGCTTCGAATTGTTCTTCAGTTTGACCAGTTTCATTACAGTAGTAATGACAAAAAGTATGGCTGCCAATTTCATGGTTGCCATTTTGCTTAATTAAATTTATTAATGAATTGGCGTAATGGTAAGGGTCTTCAATTTCATCATTACCAATAGAATCAATTAATCTATAAGGATTGAAATTAGGATTTTTATATTCTGGTTTTATTTTTGGAGCGAACTCCATTAATTCATTTTTATTTTTAGCAAATAAAAATCCAACTGTAGCAAAAGTAAGCTTAATATTATAGGCATCACTTAGCTTAATAAGTCTTGGTACAATGTGATAAACTTTTTTAAGGTTTTGTTTAAAACTTTCTAATGAGCGAACATCAAAAACACCCCAAAATAATTCGAAGTCTAATGATATTACAAAATTTCCTTCTGTAGCTTTCATTTAATTATGGTTAAAAGGGTTTGGCAAATGATTTTTATATCAGCTATTAGGGAGTTGTTATTTAAATATTTTTTATTAAGTGCTATTTTTTTTGGCATTATATCTTCAATATATAATTTTTCAGGATGATTCGTAGCTTTTAATAATTCAGCTTCATCACGAAAAGCTATTGACGCATAATCTGTTATTCCTGGTTTTATTTTGAATATTTCTAAATCATCTTTAGAATAGTGGTCTACATATTTGCGAACTTCTGGTCGTGGACCAACAAAACTCATGTTTCCAATTAATACATTGATAAGTTGAGGCAATTCATCTAATTTGTATTTACGCAAATAATAACCAACTTTAGTGACTCTAGAATCTTTGTCTCCCAGTGTTAATAAACCTTTCTTATCAGAGCCTATGAACATTGTTCTGAATTTAAAAATTTTAAAGTCTTGGTTGTGTCTGCCAACTCTTACTTGCTTATAAAATATCGACCCTTTGGATTCTAATTTTATGAGTATTGCAATTACAAGCAATATTGGAGATAGTATTATTAATCCAATACAAGAAAACACGATATCGAACAAGCGCTTAATCATAATGTAGATTCTACTGCATTTGTTATTACGGTTACAATGTAATTTAATTCTTTTTCTGTTAATTGAGGGTAAATTGGCAGAGAAATTTCAGCTTTATAATTCTTATAAGCATTAGGGTAATCTTCAATTTTATAACCATAAGACTTAAACAAGCTTAACATTGGTAATGGTTGAAAATGGACATTAACAGCAACACCTTCCTTAGAAATTTTATCAATTATCATATCGCGTTGATTTTCTGTTGCATCTTTTATTCTCAATGCATATAAATGGCAAGACGATATTTTATCTGAATTTTGATAAGGTGGTAAAATTGCCCAGGGTTTTGTTAAAAAATAATCTTGATAATATTCAAAAATATCTTTTCGTTGTCCGAGAATAGTTGAAAAATATTTTGGAAGTTGCGCAACACCAACAGCAGCTAATAAATCAGGTAAATTTATTTTCATTCCAGGGTAAATAATATCATATCGCCAACCACCAGCTTTAGATTTTGTAAACGCATCTTTAGTCTGTCCGTTTAATGAAAAACAACGAAGAAATGCGTATTCATCTTGATTATTAAAAGGTTCTGGTAAGTTTAAGCAAACAGCGCCACCTTCAGCAGTTGTTACATTTTTTACAGCATGAAATGAAAAGACTGTAATGTCTGTAGTTATTCCAATATATTTATTTTTGTATTGCGCACCTATAGCATGAGCAGAATCAGAAATGATTAAAATACGTCCTAATTTTTCTTGATTTTCATGTGTTGGATAAAATAAAGATCTTTTAGATTCAACTAAAGTATTTAATTCGTCATAATCACATGGCCAGCCAGCAATATCTACTGGCATTATAGCTTTTGTCTTTTTAGTAATGGCTTTTTCAATGCCTTTTATCGAAATATTAAAATCGTCTTCAACATCTACCATTACAGGAGTTGCACCAATATGAATAACTGCTAAGGCAGTCGCAGCATAAGTGTATGCAGGAATAATAACTTCATCACCTTCACCAATACCAAACCATTTTAAAGATAGCATAAGGCCTGAAGTGGCAGAGTTGACACCAAGAGCGTTCGGCACTTTTGTGTATTCGCATACAAGCTCTTCTAATCGTTTTACTTTTGGACCAGTAGTAATCCAGCCAGATTCTAGAGCATCAGTAACTTCTTTAATGACATCATTGTCAATATAAGGAGGTGAAAATGGTATTTTCATTATGAATGTTGATTAATAGCATCGATAAATATATTAATATATTGTTTAGAAATGTTTTCTAAGCTAAACTTTTCGACATGTTTATATGCATTTTCGCCTAAATGCGCTGACAGCTTCTGGTTAACCGCTAATTTGATCATTGCGTCGGCTAATGCTTCAGAGTTTTTTACTTCTACCAGTAAGCCTTCTTGCTCATGTCTTACAAATTCTCTTACTCCTGTGACATCAGTTGCTACAATTGGTAATCCTACTGCTGCTGCTTCTAACAAAACACGAGCAAAACCTTCTCTAAACGTAGGGAGCACTAAAGCATCTGAAGCCAAAAGTAAATCGAATACATCATTTCGAGTTCCTAGAATATCAACAATGTCTTTATATTGGTTAAGGATATCCTGATTTAAACGTTTGCTATCTTCTTCTAACGGACCAACAAGTAAGTATTTAAAATTGTAACCTTTGTTTTGACAAATTCTAGCAGCTTCTAAAAGATTGACAATGCCTTTTTCATAAACTAATCTTGCAATACAAATAAAGGTGAAAGGATCGTTGTTTCGTGTTGCTCTTTGAGTAATATTTTTTAACTCTATACCACTACTAAATATAAGTTCATAATTAGATGCTGTGATTAAATGATGTGACTGATATAAGTCTTTATCATCATAATTTTGAAAAACAGTTTTGAACACACGATGCTTTACATGGCGATGAAGGGTGAAATAGACTTTCCTCAGCAAAAAACTAAACCAACTATTAGACATAAAAATAGTGCCTAATCCAGTAATGGTTCTCGTAATTGGTGTTTTAGTATGTTTTAAAGCTATAGGAAGTAAAAATGCAGGTTTCGTATCAAAAGTATGAATGACATCAAAATTATTTTCAGCAAAAAAACGCTTGTACCACTTTATAGTTTTCCTATCAGAAAGAGGCGAGAAGCTTCTTACTAAATTATAGTGGATGTATTTTATTGGACTAGGAAAATCATATGTGCTAGTACCAAGAATGGTAACTTCAAAACCAGAATCAATAAGATAGCTTGACAACGCAATGCGTTTATGAACATCTTCTCCACCTACTAGACAGACTTTTCTTTTCATTTTGAAGTGTTTAAAGTTTTTTTAAGTCAGAAGTCATTCGCCTAGAAAACGTAATATTATTTTCAAAAATTATAGTTTTACTCATTTCATGTCTTAAGTTTGCAACTAAAATAGGATAAGTTTTTTGTTTAATAAAATTTGTTCTAATTTAGAATTGTTAAAACGTTATTTATGCTAAAATTTGCTAAGTATTTATATCATAATACTTGGGTTGGAAAAAAACTGATCGATTTCTTTCTTGGAATTCATCACTATTATAGAACGCACTTTATTAAAGATGATGTGTTTTTAAAGCAAAACTTTAAAAAACGTTTTGGTCGCGTTCTAGATTTAGAAAATCCAAAAACATTAAATGAAAAAATTAACTGGCTTAAGCTAAACGATAGAACCGCTTTGCATACCAAATGTGCAGATAAATTTGCTGTTAGAGATTATGTTATTGATACTGTTGGTGAAAATTATTTAATTCCATTGGTGTTTCAAAGTTTTAATGTTGAAGACATTACAGCATCAAATTTTCCAGAGTTTCCTTTTATAATTAAGGCTAATCACGATAGTTCTGGAGGTATTATAGTAAGAGATAAAGCCAAAATCGATTGGAAATCAACTCAGAAACATTTTAAAAAATTATTAAATAAGAATTATTATTATTCTGGAAAAGAATGGCAATACAAACATATTAAGCCTTGTGTGATTGCTGAAAAACTTTTGGTAAATAGTACAGGAGAAATTCCTTTTGATTATAAATTACATTGCTTTAATGGTAAAGTTGAAGTGATTCAGGTTGATATAGATCGCTATACAAATCATAAACGTAATTTATATAATTCTAATTGGGAATTATTACCTTTTACATGGTCATTATGGCAAGACGACCAACCACTTTGGAACAATGGAAGAGCTTTAGAAAGACCTGTAAATCTTAATGAAATGATTACTGTTGCCGAAAAATTATCTAAAGCCTTTTGTTATGCAAGAATAGATTTATACGATTTTGAAAATAAAGTGTATTTTGGAGAAGTCACTTTTCACCATGGAAGTGGTTTAGAGACCATTCATCCTAAAAAATACGACTTAGAGTTGGGGCAATTAATCGACTTAAAAACAATTAAAAAAGAAGCTTAAAATGAAGCAATTTATTTCTGATATATATCATAATACGCGATTAGGTTTTGCTCTTATTCAACCTTTTAAAAACATTTATGAATATTTGCGGTATGCATTAGTTTCTGATACAGCTTTAATTAATAAAGAATTTGTTAAGAATTTAGGGTATAAACCAAACCTCGAAAATCCACAAACTTTTAATGAAAAGCTGCAATGGTTAAAGTTGAATGACAGAACGCCTTTGCATACAATTTGTGCAGACAAGTATAAAGTTAGAGATTATGTTAAAGAAAAAATAGGCGAGGAGTACCTTATTCCGCTAGTATTTGAAACTAAAAACCCTAGAGCTATTGTCCCTGAAAATTTACCAGATTATCCTGTAATTATAAAGACCAATCATGATAGTTCGGGAGGTATTATTGTTAGAGATAAAAGTCAGCATAATTGGATTAATGTTCAAAATACATTAGCAAAGTTTTTAAACATTAATTATTACCACAGATTTAAAGAATGGCAATACAAAAATATTGAGCGTCGTATTGTGGTTGAGGAGTTATTAATGGATAAGTCTGGCGATATTCCTTTTGATTATAAAATGCACTATTTTAATGGCAAATTAGAATTTACTCAAGTAGATATTGATAGGCAAAAAGACCATAGACGAAATTTATATGACGCCAACTGGAACTTGCTAGATGTACAATGGGTTTATAAGACTGGTAATGATGTTGAAAGACCTAAGTTGTTTGATAAAATGATAGAATTAGGAGAGAAATTCGCTCAAGATTTTTGCTATTTACGTGTCGATTTTTACCATGTTAATGATAAAATATATTTTGGTGAATTAACGTTTCATGCGGAATCTGGAAGTGGTGCTTTTAATCCAAAACATTATGATGATGACTTTGGAAAGCGATTAAAATTACATAAAACTAAAGTTTAAGTTATATACGTTCGTATACCATTTTTGAAACGTATAATAAGTCCACACTTTATAGCTATTATCTTCTTTACCAGATAAGTGATGACTTACCAATTGTTTGATATAGTCAATATCAAAAAGATTTTGTGTTTCCAGAAACTTAGTATCTATATAGCTTTCTAGTTCTTGTTTTAAGCCAGAACGTAACCAATCTCCAACAGGAACCACAAAGCCTTTTTTAGATTTTTCTAAGAAATCTTCAGGAAACTCATGTTTAAAAGCTTCTTTTAAAATGTGTTTTTTATTGTAGCTTTTTAGTAGGTAGTCTTCAGGTAAGCTATTAGAAAACTCCCAAAGCGTTTTGTTTAAAAATGGCGCTCTACACTCAAGAGAATTAAGCATACTGGTTCGATCTACTTTAACTAACATATCGCCTTCTAAACTCATATGTCTATCAATTTCGCGATAGTCATGTACTGTTTTGGGTTGTTTAATATTGGATTGCTTTTTATAAAATTCAAAAACGTCATGTTGTAACATGCTAGGCTTTAGTAGCTTGTCGATATCGTTACTATAACCTAATGAAATGATATTCCAATAATGTTCATTATTGTAATTTATAGCGTTTACAAACTTTTTAAGCTTAAAACGTTTACCTCGATTATCATCTTTAGTCGAAAGCACCTTGTTTAAAATGCTTTTAGTACTATTATGTAAAAACTCAGGAACAACACTGGTGTACTTGCTATTTAGCTTTCCTATATAATACTTATTGTAACCTCCAAAAACTTCGTCACCACCATCGCCAGTTAAAGCGACTTTGACAAAATCTCTAGTTTTTTTAGCAACGATATAGGTTGGTAATGCTGAAGAATCTGCAAAAGGTTCATCAAAATTGATAAGAATTTCATGAATGTGTGTTTCTAAATCTTTTTCTGAAATGATAAATTCATGGTGATTACTATTAATAAGTTTGGCGACTAATTTTGATTTATCTGTTTCATCAAAAGACGCTTTGTCAAATCCAATAGAAAAAGTGTCAATTTTTTGATTGGTTAGTTGCGATAAGCCTAAACTTACAATTGAAGAATCTACACCACCTGAAAGAAATGTACCTAAAGGGACATCACTAATCGAACGACTTTCAATACTTTGCATCATAAGATCGTGCAATTTTACTTTAGCATCATTAAATGAAAGGTCTTGTTTTTCGTTTTTAACGGAATTAATTTGATGAATATTGAACGTGTTGTCGGTTAAATCATATTCAATATAATGATTCGCTTCAAGCTTGAAAACATCCTTATAAATAGTGAAAGGCGCAGGTGTATAGGTGAGTTTGAAATATAGATTCAACCCTTCTTTTGATATTTCAGGTTTGGTTTCTAAATTATTTATAATAGACTTTAACTCGGAAGCCCAAAAGAACTCCTTTTCCGATTTATGATAATACAGAGGTTTTTCACCAAAAAAATCACGTGTAATAAACACTTTATTTCTGTTTTTATCATAAATGCTGAAGGCAAACATACCATCTAGTAGTGCAAAACTACTTTCGCCTTTAGTTTCGTATAATTTTAAAATAACTTCAGTGTCACTTTTAGTTATAAAGGTAACGCCTTCATTTTCAAGTTGTTTTTTTAGAATCTGATAGTTGTAAATTTCGCCATTAAAAACAATAACAATACTTTCATCATCATTATAAATGGGTTGTTTCCCAGTACTTAAATCGATAATAGAAAGCCTTTGCATTGCCATACCAACCATAGACTGATGATGTGTTTTTGTGTAAAACCCATTCTCATCTGGACCACGATGCCATATAAGCTGATTCATTTTTTGTAATGTCTTGCTTACTGCATCTAGATCTTTAGTCGTACTTATTATTCCATTTATTCCACACATAAATGCGCATCTATTAAGTTTTTCAATTGATTTCCTATTTCAGAAATATCGTATTGTTTAGCTTTTTTAAAGCTTAAGTCACTATATTTTTTTCTAAGTTCTTCATGTTCTCTATAATATGAAATGGCTTTTGCTAAACCTTCAGTATCATCGACATTAACTAACAGTCCATATTTTGCTTTATAAAAATCGCCTTTATCTATTGTAATTTCAATATTGTCATTTAGCAATTCTAAAGGACCAGACATACAATTAGTAGCAACAACAGGCACACCAAGAGACATGGCTTCAAGAATAACATTTGGAAATCCTTCAGACAAAGACGTTAATGCTAAGCAATGATTTTCTAAAATTGATTGATTAATAGTGTCGCTATTGCCATTAAAGTGAATACGCTCGGTTAATTTTAGTGTAGAACTTAAGGCTTTTAATTCCTCTTCTAAAGGTCCAACACCATATAGGTTTAAAGTTGTTTTAGGATCTAAAAGCGCGATACTTTGAATTAAACTTTCCTGATTTTTAATAGGAATTAATCGTCCTACAGAAATAACCTTAAAGTTTTCTTTAGCGTCGTTAAAGGCTTTGAAATCTGGTTTTTGGTCTTGAGTATAAATAGGATTATAAATGACTTTAGCAGGAATTTTTACGTTGAAATTTTCTTGTAAGTCAGCATTAATGTGTAATGAATTCGAGAATAAAGAATCATTTTTATTGTAAAAAAAGGCTACTAATTGTTTTCCAAAAAGACCATATGTTTTTGAAGGAAAGCAACGTTCGCTAATAATAGTTTTAAGGCTTGGGTTTAACATTTTTGTAAACCCATTAATTACATTTTGTTTTATTAAAAAAGAGATGCTAATATCTATTTCGTGCTCTTTTATAATTTTCCGATATTTTAAAGCGCTTCGTAAGAAGTTTGATAGTTTTAGCCATTTAGAGTTGTCAAAATGCTCCTCTTTATCAGAAATGCAAACAATATTTACATCGTCATGAATAGGAAGATCTATAGAGTTGTAAATTAGAACTAAGGTAACATTGTAGTAGTTTATTAGCTCATTAGCAAGTTTACTAACAACACGTTCTGTTCCACCGTAACCAATAGAAGCAACAAATAAAGCTATATTTTTTTTGTTATTCATTTAAAGATAAATCTTTGCTTAAAGTTTCAGAAAATTGATTAGCTGCGACATCAGACATATGACTTAAATCTTTCCAGTATTCTAAAGCGTTATTATCTTTAAAGTAGTTGGTGTAATCGTAATAAGTAATATTTAATTCGCTTAATATTTGAGCAAGTTCTAAGTTGTCTTCAGGGCAATCATCGACATATAATGGTGAAGTGATTAAGATTAAATTTTTATTATTTTCGTCACAAAAGGTCTTAATTTCTTTAAGATAGCTTAAGTATAGGTCGTTCATTTTTATATTTTCTCCACAATCCAAAGGGTCTCTTCTTTCCAATATTTTTTTAAAGATTTCTTTATCATTTTCACCAATATGTAAAGGGTCATATCCTGAATAATTGGTATGGTCGTATTTAGGAAAAACGGCATTTTTTAAAATACCTAAAACAAGACCATTATAATCTATAGACCAATAAAACTCTTGTAACGGATTTTCTTGTTCAGCTTTTTTTAATTCCTTTTTAATAATTGGACTTCTGTGGTATTTAACCATTAGTGTTTTAATTTCACTACGATTATAATGCTTTCTAAAAGCAACATTTGGGTCGATATGTAAGATGATTTGTTGTTTTTTATTTTTTGGTAATAACTTAATAAGTGTACTACTATAAGCAATAAATTTTCCGTCAACACCAACATTAAAGCTCGATTTAGAAAGCTTTCTCACATCGATATGATGATTTGCTCTGGAGCTACCAAAAGCTATAACTTGTGTGGTATCTTTCACTGAAAGATAGTGGTTTAGTTTTCCAATGGCTTGTCCTGTATAAACAGTATCACTAACTTTATTTAATGAATAGTAAATCACTTTATCTAAAACATAAGAGAGCACCAAGATGATGGCTAAAAGTTTTATAGTAAATATTATATGTGCTTTAGTCATAATTCTTAAAATTGAAAATAAATAAAGTTAGTCGAAGTCGAGTAAAACAGCGTTGATAACAAAATGATTACAGTCATTATAATGCTATAGTTTTTGGTGCTAAAAGTGCTACCAATTTCTTCCAGAGGTGCTTCTTTTTTACTATTAAATAGGTATAAGTCAAAACAAAAACCAATAGCTAACATTAGAATTCCTGTTGTTACAGTATTAGAGTCACCAATAAAAGGCATTTTAAAATCAAAAAACAGCATTTTTTTCATAATAAATACGGCTTCACTTAGATTTTGAGCTCTAAAAAGTGGCCATGAAATAAGTACAATTAGGTAAGGGTAGAGGTATCCTATTTTGCCAAAATCTTTTCGTTTAAAAACAGCTAAAAGGAAGCGGTCAAGAATTAAAATAAACCCATGAAAAGCACCCCAAATAACAAAGCTCCAAGAACTACCATGCCATAAGCCTGCTAATACCATAGTTAGCATTAAGTTTCTGAATGTAAAAAGCGTACTGCCTTTACTTCCTCCTAATGAAATAAATAAATAATCTCTTAACCATGACGATAATGATATGTGCCATCGTCTCCACGATTTCCATACAGAATTAGCGAAATAAGGCATGTTAAAGTTTTGGTTAAACTCAAAACCTAATAGCTTGGCACTTCCTATGGCAATATCTGAATATCCTGTAAAATCAAAATAGATTTGCCATGAATAAAATATTGTAGCTAAAAGTAATGTACTAGAATTGTGAATTTCAGGATCGCCATAAATAGAATCTACATATATAGCGAGATTATCAGCAATGACAATTTTTCTGAATAATCCTATAGCAATTTGAAACAAACCATCCTTAAACCACTTTTCCTTAAAAACACGTTTTTTCTCTATTTGTGGAATAAGATGTGATGCACGTTCTATAGGTCCAGCAACTAATTGAGGAAAGAAGCTTACAAACGTGAAAAAGGCCACAATATCTTTAGTAGGTTCGATTTCTTTTCTATAAATATCTATGGTATAACTTAACGTTTGAAATGTGTAAAAACTGATTCCAACAGGAAGAATAATATTTAGAGTCAAATCATCTACTTCCCAGCCAACTAACTGCATGGAAGCAGCAAAAGAGTCAGTAAAAAAGTTGTAATACTTAAAAAAGCCTAATAAGCCTAAATTTGAAACTAAACTGAAGGTTAGCCAGCGTTTTCTAATTTTATCAGATGTTTCAGCATGCAGTTTTAAGCCTATAAAATAGTCTAAGTAAGAACTATAAACAATTAGGCCTAAAAATCGCCAATCCCACCATCCGTAAAAGATGAAACTAGCAATTAATAAAAGCATATTTTGCTTTTTAAAATCACCTTTTAATAGCCAATACAGTATAAAAACTGTTGGCAAGAAAATTAAATATTCAATAGAGTTAAATAGCATGGTTTGTGGTTAGTTTTAAAAATAGATTTTCGTATTGATTAATAATTTTTTTGCTATTAAATCTTTCAGTAACTATCTGATTTACTTGTTGAGGGAAGAAATTAAAGTCTGTATAAATTTGGGTTAAATGATTTATACAATCTTCAATTGAATCGACAATATAACCATTTTTTCCATTTTCAATAATTTCATCAATTCCGCCAGGAGCTTTAAACGCAATAATTGGTGTACCAACGACGCAGCTTTCAATTAAAGAATTTGGAAAACCTTCAGAATATGAGCCTTGCAAAAATACATCACTTTTTCTTAAAAAAGACTCTACATCTTTTGTGTATTCTATATGTGTGACATTTTTAGTAAGCCCTTTTTGGTCGATTTTATTTAGTAATTTTTCTTTTTCAATACCATCTCCAATCATATAGTAATGAAACGGAAAGTCTAATTGCGATAAAACATCTATAATGCGTTCATGGCCTTTTTCTTTACTTAAGCGTCCTACTGTTATAATTTGCAAAGGTTCATTAGATTTTCTAATGTCGGTTTTCGGTAAAGTCGCTGAAGTAATTGGGTTATTAATTAGCGCAGTTTTATTTCTTGGCACATTATAATTTGCAACCATATCGTTCTGCATGTCTTTAGACTGACAAATTAGACAATCAATAAGTTGATAGGCTTTAACGATAAAAAACTTAGAAAAGTTAAGTTTGTTGTCTGTGCCATGTTGAGCTAAAACACTTAAAACATTGGCTTCTCTAGCTATAAATTTAATTTTTGGAAACCCAATTGACAGAAATGACATTAAGGTGTTTAAGTGAAAAATAGAGCTTAATACAATATCAGGTTTTTCAGTTCTAAGGTATTTTATAACAGGAAAAATAGCTTTTAGGACTCTTGATTTATTAAAGTACTTTACATGTAAACCTTCAACATCATAAACAGTATCTTTTTCAAAGCCAATAACTAAAAGTGTTGTGTCAAACTTTTCCTTATTTATGTTTTTAGCCACAAAAGACAAAATACGTTCAGCACCACCAGCTGCTAGTGAAGGAATCAAAAATGTTATTTTAATTTTTTGTTGACTCATTATTTAATAGTGTAATTTGCTCCGTTGTTTTTTAACCATTGTTTTAAAACCAATAGCTTCCATATTAAAGGGTATCTATTCCATGAACCATCCATGTGCTGTTTTATGCGTAACTGTACTTCTTGAACATCAATATTCGGAATTTGTTTTAGGCTTTCTTCATTTAATTCATCTAATACAAACTCTTTTAGTTCAGTTCTAAACCAATTTGAAAAAGGCATGGTAAACCCAGCTTTAGGTCGATCAAAAATATGCTTTGGCACATGATTGTAGAGCGCGTCTTTTAAAATACGTTTTTGATTGTTTTTGTGGTATTTAAAATGAGTTGGTAAACGACGTGCAAATTCAACCACTCTGTAGTCTAATAAAGGCGCTCTAGCTTCTAAAGAAAAGGCCATAGTTGCTCTATCTACTTTAGTGTTGATGTCCCAATTTAAATACGTTTTTAAGTCAAAATCAGAAATACGTTCTAATAAATTCTTTTCAGAATGTTTTAAATAAGACTGTTCTACAACGTTAGTACATTCTTTATGATTTTTAACCCAAGCATTATCAATGCCACTACTTATAGCGAGGTATAAATCTTCAATATTTTGATGCTCTAAACCTTTAGCGATGGTTTTTAATTTATAATGTGGCATACTGCCTATAAGCTTTGAAGAGCCTTGGCGAATAAAAGCAGGTAAGCGATAAAAA
Organism: Lacinutrix iliipiscaria; assembly: GCF_042686125.1. Classification (NCBI taxonomy): domain Bacteria; kingdom Pseudomonadati; phylum Bacteroidota; class Flavobacteriia; order Flavobacteriales; family Flavobacteriaceae; genus Lacinutrix; species Lacinutrix iliipiscaria. The sequence goes on along the minus strand of NZ_JBHUOV010000002.1, from coordinate 173,842 downwards.
GGTTCGACTTGTTTTAGCCATTTATAACGCGTATAACCAATAAAACTTTCATCTCCACCATCGCCAGAAAGCGCAACAGTAACATGTTTTCTTGTGTGTTTTGCTAGTAGCATTGAAGGGATTGCAGAAGCATCAGCAAAAGGTTCATCAAAATAATGATTGAAATTTTCTATTAAATCTAAACCTTCAGAGTAGTTGCAATCTATCACATGATGTTCTGTTTTTAAGTGATTTGCAACTTGAGAAGCATATTCACTTTCATCGAAGCCTTTCTCATTAAACTTTACTGAAAAAGTTTTAATTTTACTTTCTGTGGTTTGTGATGCTAAAGCTGCAATAATTGAAGAATCAATTCCGCCAGAAAGAAACACACCAACAGGAACATCGGCAAATAAGCGTATAGAAGAAGCGTCTTTTATTAAATGCGAAAGCTCTTCTTTGGCATCGTCATAACTCCCTTTATACAATTCAATTTTACGGCTAGAAATATCCCAATATTGTTCTTTTTTAAAGTGGTTTGTTTTTAAGTCGTATTCAAAAGAATAGCCAGCTTCTAATTTATGAACCTCATTAAAAATGGAATAAGGATCAGGAATATTTCCCCAAGTTAAATACAAGGAAATTGCTTGGCTAGATATGGTTAAATCTGTGTTGTGTAATTGAATAGATGAAATCTGACTTGCAAATTCAAACCCTTTATCTTTTAGTGTATAGTAAAAAGGTTTTTGTCCCATTCTATCTCTAGCACCAAATAAGCATTGTTTTTCTTCATCATAAATTACAAAGGCAAACATACCGTTGAGTTTATTTATAAAGGCTTTTCCGTATTCAAGATACGCAGCACACAGGACTTCTGTATCGCTAGTAGTATTAAACGAATAGCCTTTAGATATGAGTTCCTTTTTAATCGTGATAAAATTGTAAATTTCGCCATTAAAAACAATATGGATATGCTTATATGTAAAAGGTTGGTTAGATCTTTCGTCTAGATCAATAATTGCTAATCTATTATGACCGAAGACGATATTTTCGTCTTTTCCTATAAAAGTAAATTGCGATGCATCTGGTCCTCGAAAAGAAGCTCGCTCAAGTTTATCTTTAACTTGGGAAGGAGAATATTTTAATGTTGAACCGTATATACCACACATAATTTAATTTATTTAAAGTTGAGTTTCAATGGCATCATTATCAACTCTAGTATAAAGCCAAATTGTAAAAAATAAAATCACATAGTTATAAAAGTAATTATGAGATACTAATAAGTAGGATGCCATAATCATGGCTAAATAAGAATATTCAGCATTAAGCCTGAAGTGTTTTAAACTTTTTACTCCTAAGCTTATATAAAATATTACCAATAGTATAAAAGGAATGATGCCAGCTTCGCCTAAAACCATTAGATAAGTGTTGTGAACACCAACTTTAATACCAACAGTATCACCTTGATGTCCTTGCATTGAACCATAACCATTTCCTATAATGGCATTATTTAAAATAACATCTGTGTAAAGCGCCCAAGTTTCTTGCCTAGATTCTCTAGTAATGGTTGTTGTTTTGACTTCTCCTTCGCTAAAAAAACTTTCAAGGGCATCAAATCTATCTTTATTAAGTTCGAATGCTGGTGTATTAATAATAACGATAATACCAATTGCGCCAACTAAAAGCCCAATTAAATTCTTCTTATTGGCAAAAAGAGAAGCGAGATTGACCACTAGTAAAAGTAAAAGGAAGTAACGCGATAAAGTGGCTATTCCAGCTAATGTGAATATAAACTGTGCGGCTATTTTATGTTTTTTATTGGCTAATCTATAAGTGAATGCAAATCCTAAAATACAAATTAGAGCGGCTCGATTAGGGTTAATATAAAAGCCAGCATACCTACCATATTCATCAGAAAATATCAAGGCATTTACAATAATACTTATGGCGCCAATAAGTAAATAGAAGCAAGCTTCAGCATTAGTAGTGTTTTTAGCAACTTCAGTAATAGATAGTATAAATAGAAAATATCTAAATATATCTTTCATGAATGTTGTTATTTCTCCAGAAAAATTTAATCCACCAATAGAGAAATACAATATTCCTAAAAGAAGCAAAGCCAATAGAGGTTTACTTTTTTTAATAAAGAAATAATAAAGCAATAATGAGACTAGAGATAAAGCACTAGCAGCTGCACCAAGTCCAGGATTAAACGATATTAAACCAAACATTGGGAGGTTTAATATGGTTAAAGCTAAAATGATATGTTTAAGTATCTCTTTCATTAATTGTGATTAATCGCTAATTTTTTTTCTTGCTTTTTAGTATAGTTTAAATACACAATGCTTCTAAACATTTGTAATAAAGCTGTACAAAGAGCAATTCCCATTACGCCATAATATTTCATTAAAATTAGGTCTAAAATAATATTTAAGATTACAGTAGCAAATGAAATGTAAGCCATATATGCATTTTTATTTATACTCGTAAGAAAACGAACTATAATGTTTCCACAGATTGTAAAGGGTAAACCAATTAAAAACATGCGCTGAATATTTGCAACAATCCTAGTGTCTTCTTGGGTAAATTCATCACGCTCGAAACATAATTCGATTATAAAATCTGAAAAAATCATAATTAAAACAGACACTAAGACTAATCCTATAAATAAGCGTTTAAGAATGTAATACAATTTTTTAAAAGCTTCTTCTTTATTATCATGATTGAGATTTGAAAAGTAGGGAAGAAGAACATTTCCTAAAGCAAGAACAATTATTGCAGTAAAGAATGCAGGTATGCGTAAGCCATAATTTAATGCAGCAATAGAACCAATAATTAATTGACCAGCAAAAATTTGATCGGTTACCGAAATCAATCCTGTTAAAAATCCTGAAGAGACTTTAGCAGGAACTTGCTTTAACATGATTATCGTATTCGAATTTAAGAAATCTGGCTTTTTAATTTTTATGATTTTTTTCTGTAAGGCAACAATAAATAGGAATAAGAATTGAATGATCGCTCCAGAAAGCATACCTACTGCTAAAACACTATCTTGTAGCTGTTCTTTAAAGAAAAAAATACAGATAAGCATGGTTATTGAAGTGAAAATAGGATATATCGAAGAATATCTAAATTCATCATATATATTAAGTAAACCACTTAATAAAGATGCAAATCCCCAAAATAGAATGCATGGTAAAAGGTAATAAAATTGAACTTTGACTAAAGCATAATATGCTGGAGTTTTTCCTTTAATTATAGTTTCAATAAAAACATCTGTAAATAAATAGGATAATAGAATAAAAAATAATGAAATCCCTAGAGTAATGATAAAGCTTGTCGATTGAAAAGCGCCAAGCTTATTGCTTGTTTTTTTCTCTGCAATATAATTTGGAATGAATACACCTTTAAAAGCATTTAAAAATACTTCACTAATAAAGCCAGGAAGTATAGCAGCCACAAAAAAGGTGTCTAATAATTCGGATAAACCAAAGGTTCCAGCAACCACTACCTCTTTGTAAAAACCTAGCCCTTTTACAAGAATAGCAATAGTTGCTACTGTTATAATATTAATAACTGTAGGACTACTAATGAGTTTTTTTAAGGCTGATATGTTGAAGTTTTTTTTCAAATTTATAATTATAAAAGACGTTTAAATGGCCAACCTAAAGTAAAGCACAGTTTTAATAATTTACTTTGGGTAGCTTGTTGGTAATCGTTTAAACTAAATTCTAAATATTGTGCAGCTCTTAATAAAGTATAGATGCGTTTTACAAAAAGCTTGGGCTGTTTGAAAAGGTGAGTTTTATAATACCAATTCAATATACTTAAAGAATAAACAGCCATTCCAAAAGCATCTTTTTCATGGTTTTGAATAGAAATGGCGTTTGCTGTATCTAAGTAATAGGTTCTCAATGTTTCATTAATATACTTAGTCTCAAAATTTTGACTTGCAATGAGTTCCCATATAACACCTTCAGGAATATAACCACGAGAAAATATAGCATTGTTTATTGTAATATTTTTTAAAACTTTTGTTTTAGTAAAGCCCCATTTTTCTTGAGAAGAAGCTTGTCGGATTTGTTGTTTAAAGGTGTTACTATAGTATGGAGACGTTGGGAACTTCTCACCAACTAAGTTTCCAAATTGATCATTACATAAGCAAGTCACTCCACTTATAGATGCTTTTCTTTCATCAGGAATAGAGTCGTACTCCTTTTTAAAAATAGCGAGAGCATCAGGAGTACACTCATCATCAGAATCAAAAGGCAAAATAAATTCACCTTTTGCAATGGCAATAGCTTGTTTAAAACACGCCATTTTATGCTGATTTTTAGCGTTGTTGATGTAATTAATTTCAAAGTTTGCAGTCTTCATTAACTCTAATGCAACTTCATGAGAATTATCTTTAGAGCCATCATTTATTAAAACCAATTCAAAATCTTTATAAGTTTGTGCATTTAAAGATTTAAAAACACGTTCTAAAGTATCAGCTCTATTGTAAACAGGCGTAAATATTGTGAAGGTATATTTATACGTTTCTTTATGGTCTTGCTTTTTATATGTTGGTAATAAATCTGTTAAATTCATATTATTGTAAGACTTTATAGATTAATTCTTTCCATTTATTTGCAATAAAATCGGCTTTAAAACACGCTGTGCTTTCCATGGCTTTTTTTCTAAATTGATTTTGTAAAACTTCATTTTCTAGAAGTATAGTTAATTTTTTTTCTAACTGTAATTGGTCGTTCACTGGAATTAGAAATCCATTTTCGCCATCATTAATTATTTCTGAAGGTCCTGAAGGACAATTGGTAGAAATACAAGCCATTCCAAAATACATAGCTTCTATAAGTGCATTTGGAAATCCTTCATAGTTAGACGGAAGCACAAATATCTTAGCACTATTATAATACTTAGAAATATCTTTAGAGTTTCCTAAGAGTTTAACAGAATCATTTAAATTTAATTGATTGATAAGGTTTTGAAATTGTTCTCTTTTATGACCTTCTCCAATTAGTAAAAGTTGCCAATTACCTCTTTCTATATTAGAGAATGCATTAATTAATAGTTCTTGGTTTTTTTGATGCTCTAATCTGCCAACACAAATAATATGATTCTTCTTTGAAACGTTTTCTAGTTTCTGATTAGCTAACTCATCAGATAAAGGATTATTAATGATAGATATTTTATTATTATGAACAAATGATTTAAAGTAATTACGAATATCATTAGTTTGAATAACTAAGGCATTAGTTTTTGGATACACGTACTTTCTAACTTTTACCCAGAAATTACTAATACTTCCATATTTAGGATGAATACGTTCACTAATTATTGAAGGAATCTTAAGCTGCTTCGCAATAATGACACTATAGATATTTGCACTAGTTGTAAATCCTATAATGACATCTGCATTAAAATCTTTTATGATCGTCTTTGACTTTTTAATTAAGTCATAGTGATTCCTTAAAGATTGAAAAAAGGAAGGTGTACTATTATATAGATTCTTCGCGTAAGCGATTTTAACTTTTGAATCAATGGAATAAAAAGGAGTGCACTTATATAGTACAACAATAACGATATCAAATTCATTAATGAGTTGATTCGCTAGTGAAGATACTACACGTTCCGCACCACCAGCTTTTAGACTTGGTATTATAAAGGCGATTTTTTTTCGTTTCAAGAAATTCTTGATTGTAGGATTTTGAACTATTTTTAGTACGAAACCTAGATTAATAGCGCAATAAAAGTATATATTTTTTAAACTCTAGCATCATGTTTTATTATTAATTAGATGAAATACCATTTTTATATTTTAAAATGTAATTTAATATTTAAAATACTGTAAGTCAGCGTGTTAATAAGTATTTCATAATTTTCGACACCAAAAACATCCAAAAACATGCATTTCAGCGTATATATTTGTAATTCATCTTTTTCAAGTGTTAGCGAAAAAGACAAAATATATCGATTAAATGTTAAAAAATACTACAAAAAACATTATATGTAGTTAAATACTTACAAAAATCGTGTATTTCGTCGAAAAAGTAAAAAGTTTACTTGTTTGAGAAAAATGAAATTATAGATTAGCAACGATTAATAGCAAAATCCCTAAAAATGAAAAACTTATACACTAATAAGTTTCTGTCGTTCAGAAATTTATTTTTGGCGCTTATTTTTACAGTTTATGCCTCAAACACAAACGTAATTGCCCAAGACTACCCGGAAGATATTCAATTATCAACAGTAAACTACCAACCTTATCAAGCTCCTACTGGAGGTTTTCCAGAGTATTTAGAGCCTTTTACCGAAACAATGTCTGGTAGTACTATTACAAGAATTAGTGATAAAGATGTTTTTGGTACAACATCTATACGTGTAAGACATAATTATGCAAAAGATCAAACATGGAATTCAGATGGTTCATTAATTAAACTTGCTGGCTATCCAGCTGCAATATTAGATGGTGAAACTTTTGAATTTTTATTTTGGAGAGATATTCCTTCTTATGGAAGATGGGCGAATACTGAGCCTAACTATATGTATGGAACACCAGGAAATCGATTCGTGAAATTTAATGTTTTAACAAATACGAGAGTTACTCTACGTACTTTTAGTTCATTTTCAAGTTTAGATTTTGGATATGGTGAAGGCAATCAATCTAACGACGATAAGTATGTTGGTTTAATTGGTCAAAACGGAAGTGATAGAACTTTAATTGTTTATGATATAGAGAATGATGAAGTTGTAGGAACCAAAAATATTGGTTCTTCTGGTGACTTAGATTGGTTTTCAGTATCACAATCTGGAAACTTTGCTGTAGTATCATGGAGAACAGATGGTTCAGGTCCTACTCAAGGATTAAAATCATATAATATTGATTTGACTAATGAAAGACATATATATGACCTAACTGCACATGGCGATTTAGGTATTGATGCTGATGGTAATGATGTGATGGTAGCCTATGAAGGACCAGATGGTTGGAATAACGATTCTTATGTGTATTCAGCTAGATTAGATGGTGGAGGTGTACAACCATTATTTCAATATCCTGGAGGAATCTGGGGAGGGCATATTAGTTGTAGAAATACAGATAGACCAGGTTGGGCTTATGTAAGTGAACAATGTTGTACTAGTCATGATGTGGCTTCTAGAGAAATATTTGCAATAAAACTAGATAATTCTGGAACTATTGAGCGTTTTACAAAACATCATAATGATGTGTCTCCAGGTAATGGTCATTCAACTATGGCTGTTCCAAATAGAGATGGGACTAAAATTTTATTTGCTAGTAATTGGAATGACAGTAATATTATGTCAGATCCTAATCCTCCAGCATGGGTTTTAGAATATCCTCAAGAAAGCTTAAGTGTAGATGAAAATGAATTTACAGATGCTTTAAAAGTATATCCTAATCCTACGAGTGACATTATTAATATCAAACTTAGCGGACCTAATAATCTAATCTCAGAAGTACAATTAAATGATATTCTTGGAAGAACTTTAATGAATAAATTAGTAGATAACGAAAGTTCTTTAACTTTAGATGTATCGTCTTATCCTAGTGGTGTGTATTTACTTTCTGTTATCGTAGATGGAAAAAAGCAAACTAAAAAAATTATTAGAGAATAATTTAATTTTATAAACGATAAAAAAGCTTCATAATTTTATGAAGCTTTTTTTTTACCATTCAATGTTTTTTAAAGTTGCAATACTATCACAGTTTTCTACAATCAGTACTACTTCTTTATCTTTGATATAGCTATCTATAGCATAAATTCCGCAAGGTTTTTTTCTAGAATCACTTTCAGAAAAATCAACATCTCCTTTTAAAAGTGCATCACTAATAGTAGCACTATCTATGTGTTTATGAATTAGGATATTTTTTAATTCATTAGAGTATACAAGTGTTTTTGTATTTATGTTTTTTAAAACACGAGCTTCAGGTCCATAAGCGCAAGATGTTTTTTTTCCGTTTAAAAAGAATGCTAAAAGGATTAATCCTAAAGAGAAACCTCCAAGGTAATAACCAATACGTTGAATTAATTTCAATTGTTAAAAGATAAGTAAGTTAATATCACTGTGTTTTAAATCGAACCATTCACCAACAGATTTGTTAGTTAAAATTCCGTGGTAAAAGTACAACCCATTTTTCAAACCTTTATCAAAACGTAAAGAATTTTCTAATCCACCATCTTCACCAATTTTCAATAAGTAAGGCGTAAATATGTTACTGATTGATATAGAAGCTGTTCTAGAATAACGAGCTGGAATATTTGGAACACAATAATGAATGACTCCATGTTTGACAAACGTTGGGTGTTTATGTGTTGTTACTTCGCTAGTTTCAAAACAACCTCCCATATCTATACTAACATCAATAATCACAGCTCCAGATTTCATACTTTCAACCATTGCATCAGTAATTAAGATAGGGGATCTGTTTTTTCCACGTACAGCACCTATGGCAACATCACATCGTTTAAGTGCTTTAGTAAGATTTTTTGGTTGAAGTGTAGAGGTGTAAATAGTGCGTCCTAAGTTGGCTTGGATACAACGTAGTTTGGTAATAGAATTATCAAAAACCTTTACATTTGCACCAAGACCAAGGGCGCTTCTTGTTGCAAACTCACCAACAGTTCCAGCGCCAATAATGACTACTTCGACTGGTGGAACACCACTGATATTACCAAACATTAATCCGTTACCTTCATTAACATTACTTAATAATTCTGAAGCGATGAGCACAGAAGCCGTTCCAGCAATTTCACTTAAAGAGCGTACAGCAGGATAGGTGCCATCTTCGTCTCGAATAAATTCGAATGCTAGTGCAGTAATGCGTTTTGAAGCCAAAGTCTCAAAATACTTTTTAGTTTGTGTTTTGAGTTGCAAAGCAGAAATTAAAATGGTTTGCGGATTAATAAGTTTTATTTGTTCTAGAGTAGGAGGTTCTACTTTTAGAATGATTGGGCAAGCATATACTTTTGAAGTATCATTGCTTATTTCTGCACCAGCTTCACTATAATCTTTGTCACTAAATTTAGCCCCTTTACCAGCGCCAGATTCAATTAACACACGATGGCCATTACTTACTAAAGCAGAAACAGCATCAGGTGTTAGGCATACACGTTTTTCTTGAAAAGCAGTTTCTTTGGGAATACCAATAAAAAGGTTTCCTTTTTTCTTTAAAACTTCTAGAGTTTCTTCTTGAGGTAATAATTGCTGTTTAGTAAAAGGCGATAAGGATTTTGACATAAAACGGACACGTTAATTGGTTAGTCAAATTACAAAATATTATTTATTTATAAATAAATTAAAATTTAAAAGATTTATATAGAATATAAACTCTATTTTTTGTATTATTATACTAATTATGAGCCTGTTATTAAATAAAATAAAGCAATTAAAAACTAAGGATGTTATTATTACAATTTCAATTGTAGCTTTACCATTTTTGTTTTTTATATATAAGTTAGCTACTAGAACTCAAGAATGGAAGACTAAATTATTTTTAATTGATTCTGGTAATTGGGATGATGTATATTTTTATTTATGGATGATAAATGTGAAATTGTTGATAATAATTATGTTAATTATTTGGTATGGAACATGCAAGCATTGGTGGCGAAAAGTGATTTTAGTACCATTAATATTAGAATTATTTAAATTAAGATCATTTTTTGACAAATCTACAGTTCATATTGATGAAATTGAATTTTTGCAAAGTTTACCTATAACTATTCCCATTATTATATTTATAATTTTTCTTACAAAAAAAATGGGGTATTTTTCTAAATACTCTGATTTACACAATGAATTAAATCAAGAGATAGAGCAAATAATTGAGGTTTTAAATCTAATTAAACAAGAAGAAATTGTATTTTTTAAAAAAGAACTTAAGTATATCAAAAGTAAAAAATCAATTCTTAGTCTGAATGAATATAATAATAAACTGTTGAATTTAAGAAAGCGACTGACTGATGATTTATAATTTAAATATGTTTAAGCCCTTTATTATTGGGAGAAATTATTTTTATAGAGACATTATAATTACAATTATTATTATGGCCTCACCTTTTTTATTTTATTTATATACCATATCTCCTAAGGAAACTAGTAGATGGGAAACTTTATTTTTTGTATTAGATTTAGAGTCAGTAGATTTAGAAGTAGATAAAATGCTTTGGCATATTAGTTATAAAATTCTTACAATAATAATTTTTAGTTTGTGGTACTTGACTTGTAAACATAAATGGAAATATGCAATTTTAATTCCTTTAATTATTGAAATAAATAAGTTAACAACTTATTTTTTTGAAATAAGTAGACAAGCTGATTATAAAATATATTATAGCTTAATGTTAAGCTTGCCATTAATATTCTTATTAACTTTTTTGTCAGTTAAATTAAGTTACTTTTCTTACTCAAAAAGTGTAAATCAGCAGCTTGATGAAGAAATTGACACAATGTTAGGCAGTGTTTCTAATTTTAAAACTGCAGACTATAAAGAAATTAAAAAGAAGCTTATACAATTAAGAAAAGAAAAAAACAACCTTGATAAAAAAGAATATTTAACCAAATTAATAAGGCTAAGAGAAGAATTTATAATTTAATAGTAATTAGCTAGGCTTATTACTTATTGTTAGCGCTTTTTATTTCTTTTAATATATCTTCTAGTAAAGCCTTTTTTTCAGAACTCCACTTTTGATTAAGACGTTCATTAATATAGGTTTCAATAGCTTGGTCAGATTGTGATGCTTCATTAGATTTTTCTTTAAGTAGCATATCGCCTTTACCAGTAATCAACCAAACCAGATTTACTTGAGGATATAATTTTACAATACGCTCTATAACATCACTACCAACAGAAGCATTATTTTTTTGCATGCGTAAAATATAGCCATTGGCAGTACCTATAGAGATATCAAACTGTCTAGCACTAATGCCTAGATGTTTAATTAGTAGCATGATCCTATGAATCGTTTTACTCATAATAACCTTATTCTATTAGTAGAATATATTCTATTGTTTGTGCTAATATATGTAAAAAAATAAAAGAGAAAACATGATGCTTTCTCTTTTATCAACATTTATATAAAATTTAACTTTTAAAAATATTGTTTGACTTTATCCCAAACACCTTTTGGTTTAATCATTAATTCATCTTCTAATTCTTGCATGGATTTGTCAATAGAATTTAGCTTATCAAATATTCTTGCACGAATCAAATAAATAGAAGGGATAACAATTGCCATTATTGGGACTAAATATAATAATTGAAATTCATCTAAATATTTTAAATCATCATTCAAAAAACCAAATATTTGGTAAGTATACATAGCAATAGGCACTAGAATAGCATGATACCACCAATGGCGACAAGTAAAAAACCATATAATTAAAAATAGGAGGGGGATTATTTTTCCAGTTAATATCCACATAGCATAATTGGCATCTTCCCAATAAGTACTATCATAGGTAAACAAAAAAGTGTTCCAGACTTGAGTGTCAGGAACACTTTCATATAAGTAAAATAAGTAAGGGCTTATTGCTATAAAGGTAGCAATTAAACTACCAAGCACTAAGCTCTTATTGACAGACCTATCCGTGTGTTGGGACTGGTCTCTTTTTCTTGTCGATTTTAGTTGTTTGTTGTCCATCTAGGTCTAATAAATTAGTTGCCTGAGCTGTAAACAACACACCACCAAAAATTGCAATTGCAATTAAATACTTTTTAGTTTTCATACGTAAGGGATTTATTAATTAATAGTCCAAAAGTAACTAAAGAGTATATTGTCATTTTGCTCCAAATGTTAAAATTATGTTAAAATCAACATTTTTTGAATTTTTGCTTACGGTTTTTCCGTAGAATTTAAGCAAAATCACTAAAGGTGTAAATGTTTTCTTACTTTTTTCAGGTTGTTTTTTTAGATTTAGGGTTATTTATAACTATTTTTCTGGTGTTATCATTATTTAATTCTAAAAATACATGTTGTGCATCTTCAGGTAAAATATCTATCACTAATTCTGGCCATTCTATTAATATCCAATCACTTTCATTTAAATAATCTTCAAAACCAAAATTATACACATCTTCAAGGTCATTTATTCTATATAAATCAAAATGATATATAGAATGTGGCGTTCCTTGGTATTCATTAACTATAGAGTAGGTAGGACTTTGTACATCATCTGCACTACCTAGAGCTTTTACTAATGCCTTAATAAGTGTTGTCTTACCAACTCCCATTGAACCATGGAACAGCAAAATTTTACTTTTACTATGCTCTAAAAGTGTTTTAGCAACTTCTTCTAGGTTGTTAATTGTGTAATTTATTTCCAAACCTTACTTTAAATTAACGTACAATTATACATATAAAAATTGTTAAAAACTAATTTTTTGCGCATTTCATCGGATTTTTATGTATTATATAGATATTATTTAGGATTTAATACCACAAACGGAATAATCATTTCTTCTAATGAAACGCCTCCATGTTGATACGTATTTCTATAATAACTTACATAATGGTTATAGTTATTTGGATAAGCAAAAAACAAATCACTTTTTGCAAAAATGAAAGAACTATTCATAGAAATTGATGGTAAATGAATACTTTTTGGGTCTTTAGCGACTAAAACATCTTTGTCTTCATAAGTTAAACTGCGACCAGTTTTGTAGCGAAGATTTAAGCTGGTGTCTCTATCTCCAACAACTCGAGAAGGATTTTTAACATTAATTGTCCCATGATCTGTAGTCAATATTAATTTAAAACCTAGCTGTTGCGCCTGATGAATCATTTCTAATAAAGGAGAATTTTTAAACCAACTTAAAGTTAAAGAACGATACGCTTTGTCATTTGATGCTAATTCTTTAACGACATCCATTTCAGTTTTTGAATGCGATAACATATCTACAAAATTGTAAACCACAACGGTTAAGTCATTATCCTTTAAACCTTTAAAATTATCAACTAATTTTTTGCCATTCTTAAGGTTGGTAATTTTGTAATATTCATGTTTAAGATGCGATAAGCCTAATCGTTTTAATTGCTCTCTTAAAAAATCGGCTTCATGCAAATTTTTACCACCTTCGTCGGTATCGTTTTTCCAGTAGTTAGGATGCAATTTTTCCATGTCACTTGGCATTAATCCAGAAAAAATAGCATTTCGAGCATATTGTGTTGCTGTTGGCAAAATGCTATAAAAGGGAATTTCTTTATCCTTTTTGTAGTAATTATTAACAATAGGTTCAAAAGCTTTCCATTGATCATAACGTAAATTATCAATAACTACTAAAAGTGTAGGCTGTTCTTTACCAATTTCTGGGACAATTTTTTCTTTAAAAAGCGTATGAGACATAACAGGAGCATCTGTATGTGCTTCAAACCAATTTGGATAATGCTTATCAATAAATTTTCCAAATTGCGTATTGGCTTCAGTTTTTTGTGATTCAAGTATTTCAAACATCCCAATGTCTTCAATGTCTTCAAGTTGAATTTCCCAATACACAAGTTTTTGATATAAACTTGCCCATTCTTCATAGGTATTAACCATAGATAAATCCATAGCTATTTTCCTGAACTCTTGCTGATAGTTAGAGGTTGTTTTTTCAGATACTAAACGCGAATGGTCTAGATTCTTTTTTAAGCTTAGTAATATTTGATTCGGATTAACAGGTTTAATTAAATAGTCTGCAATCTTATTACCAATAGCTTCTTCCATGATATATTCTTCTTCACTTTTAGTAATCATAACGACAGGAAGTCTATCACGACGTTCTTTAATTTCATTTAAAGTTTCTAGACCTGTTAGACCAGGCATGTTTTCATCTAAAAAAACAATATCAAAATTGGTGTCATCTAATACTTCTAAGGCTTCTGTACCACTTTTGCAGGTGGTTACTTTATAATTTTTTTGTTCAAGAAATAGAATATGAGGTTTTAATAAATCGATTTCGTCGTCAACCCAAAGAATATTTATATTGTTCATGTATATTTGTTTATGAAATTGTAAAAATTTGAAGCTTGCAAACTAAAAACAAACTTAAAATATTAAACGACCCAATTTACGGATTTATTACTATACCAAATTCGTTAATCTTCGATTTAATTGAACACAAATATTTTCAAAGATTAAGACGTATTACGCAAATGGGTATGTCGTACTTGGTTTATCCTGGAGCACATCATACTCGTTTTCATCATGCGATAGGTTGTATGCATCTCATGCAAAAAGCTATTCATGTACTTCGTTTTAAAGGAGTTAGTATTAATGAAGAGGAAGAAAAGGCGCTTCTTGTGGCCATCCTTTTGCACGATATTGGCCACGGACCATTTTCTCATGCCATGGAGCATAGCATTGTAAATGGTGTTTCTCATGAAGAAATTTCATTGCTTTTTATGGAAGAACTCAACACAAAATTTAACTCAAGTTTAACGCTTGCCATTCAAATTTTTAAAGGAGAGTACCATAGAAAGTTTATGTGTCAGCTTATTTCTAGTCAAATTGATATGGATAGAGCAGATTATTTAAAACGGGATAGTTTTTATACTGGTGTAGCAGAAGGGAATATTAATAGCGAACGTTTAATAACAATGTTAAATGTTGTAAACAATGAATTGGTTGTTGAAAACAAAGGCATCTATAGTATCGAAAAATTTTTAGTTGCTAGACGTTTAATGTACTGGCAAGTTTATTTGCATAAAACAAGTTTAGCGGCAGAGCAGCTACTAATTCGTGTGCTAAAACGTGCAAAAGAACTCACCAATAATGGAGTTAAGCTTGACGCAAGTGAGCCACTTCAATATTTTTTGAAACATGAAATTTCTATCTCAGATTTTAATACAGAGATATTAAAAACCTTTGCTATGCTTGATGATTATGACATTGTTTCAGCAATGAAATCTTGGCAGTTTCATGACGATTTTATTCTAAAGAATTTATGCGAAATGATCATTAACAGAGATTTACTTAAAATTAAAGTAAAGAAGAAAAAAATAAAAAAAGAATATCTAGATCAGCATATTGAAAGCCTAATTAATAAGTATAATATCACTAAAGAAGAAGCTCAATACTTTGTGTTTACTGGCGAAATTTCAAATCAGGCTTATCATCAAAAAAAGCAAAATATTAATATTCTATATAAGAATGGAAAAATTGAAGATATTGTTAAAGCGTCAGATCAATTAAACCTGAAAGCACTATCAAAACCGGTCACTAAATATTACATATGTTATCCAAAACAAAAACTTTAATGTAGGTTTGACACATTTTTCCTATTTTTGCTAGAATTACTCAAATTAAAATATAAAGTGTGAAATTCACAGCACAACAGATTGCAGGAATTTTAGAAGGCGACATCGTTGGAAATCCAGATATTGAAGTCTCTAAACTTTCAAAAATAGAAGAAGGTATGGAAGGCTCATTAACTTTTCTTGCTAATCCAAAATACACACCTTTTATATATTCTACCAAAGCATCTATTACTATTGTCAATAAATCCTTTGAACCAGAACATGCTATTAAAACAACTCTAATTAAAGTTGAAGATGCTTATAAATCATTTTCAAAGTTATTAGAGTATTATAATATGGTAAAGCTTAATAAAATAGGTGTAGAGCAACCTTCATTTATTTCTGATTCCGCAAAATATGGCGACTCAGTTTATATTGGAGCTTTTACCTATATTGGTGAAAACGTGACACTTGGTGAAAACGTGAAAATTTTCCCTAATGTTTATGTTGGTGATAATGTAACTATAGATAATGATACCGTAATCTTTGCTGGCGCTAAAATTTATTCAGAATGTATTATAGGTAAAAACTGTGTGATTAATTCTGGTGCTATTATTGGTGCTGATGGTTTTGGTTTTGCGCCAAATGATAAAGGCGAATTCAGTAAAGTCCCTCAAACAGGAAATGTCATTCTTGAAGACTTTGTTGATATAGGTGCTGGCACAACCATTGATAGAGCAACATTAGGCTCTACATTAATTAGAAGAGGTGTGAAGTTAGATAACCAAATACAAATCGCTCATAATGTTGAGATTGGAAAAAACACAGTTATTGCTGCTCAAACAGGAATTGCTGGGTCAACCAAAATTGGTGAAAACTGTATGATTGGAGGACAGGTTGGTATAGCGGGACATTTAATTATAGGAAATGGAGTGCGTGTTCAAGCTCAATCTGGTATAGGAAGAAACGTTAAAGATAATGAAACCTTACAAGGTTCTCCATCTTTTAACTATGGAGACTGGAATAAATCTTATGTGTATTTTAAAAACCTGCCTAAAATTGTTAAAAATATTAATGAACTTGAAAAAAAAGTAAATGGCGATAATTAATACTGATATTAAGCAAAAAACCATCAAAAAAGAAGTGTCTTTAGATGGTGTTGGTTTACATACTGGTAAAGATGTAAAGTTGATATTCAAACCTGCTCCAGAAAATTTTGGATTTAAGTTTAAACGTGCAGATTTAGAAGGTGAACCTGTTATTGAAGCTGACGCAAATTATGTAACCAATACACAAAGAGGAACCTGCTTAGAAAAAAATGGAGTGACAATTCAAACGTGTGAGCATGTACTTGCAGCTTTAGTTGGATTAGATATTGATAATGTTATTATTGAACTAAATGCATCTGAACCACCAATTATGGATGGATCTTCTAAGTTCTTTATTGAAGCTCTTGAATCTGCCGAAATTGTTGAACAATGTGCTGTTAGACAAGAGTATGTCGTAACGGACGTTATCTCATATACAGATGAAGAGTCTGGAAGTGAAATTTTAGTCATGCCTTCTAAAGAATACCAAGTCACGACTATGGTCGATTTTGGAACTAAAGTTTTAGGTACTCAGAATGCGACTTTAAATCATATAGCCGATTTTAAAAATGAAATCTCAGATTCTAGAACCTTTAGTTTTTTACATGAAATTGAAATGCTCCTTGAAAATGGTTTGATTAAAGGAGGCGATTTAAATAATGCCATTGTATATGTCGATAAAGAATTGTCTCCAGCGACAATGGAAAAATTAAAAATAGCATTTAAAAAAGATACAATCGCTGTAAAATCTAATGGGATTTTAGATAACTTAACATTACACCATCCAAATGAAGCAGCAAGACATAAATTACTAGATGTTATTGGTGATTTAGCTTTAGTTGGAACCAGAATTAGAGGGAAGGTTATTGCAAATAAACCGGGGCATTTTGTAAATACTCAATTTGCTAAAAAACTCTCTAAGATTATTAAGAATGAAAAACGTAATTATGTTCCTGTTGTTGACTTAAATCAAGAGCCTTTAATGGATGTCAACCAAATCATGAATATGTTGCCTCATAGACAGCCTTTCTTATTAATTGATAAGATTTTTGAGTTGAGTGAGTCTCATGTTATTGGAATGAAAAACGTGACCATGAATGAAGATTTTTTTAAAGGTCACTTTCCTGGAGCACCAGTAATGCCTGGCGTTTTAATTGTTGAAGCCATGGCTCAGACTGGAGGAATATTGGTGCTTAGCACTGTTCCAGACCCAGAAAATTACCTCACATTTTTCATGAAAATTGATAAAGTGAAATTTAAACAAAAAGTAGTTCCTGGCGATACACTTATTTTTAAATGTGATTTAATTACTCCAATTCGTAGAGGTATATGCCATATGCAAGGTTATGCTTATGCCAATGGAAAACTATGTGCTGAAGCAGAATTAATGGCACAAATCTCTAAAGTAAAATAATAAACTAAACATGAATCAACCACTAGCTTACGTACATCCTGGAGCAAAAATTGCTAAAAATGTCGTTATAGATCCTTTTACAACAATACATAACAATGTTATTATTGGTGAAGGCACTTGGATTGGTAGCAATGTTACCATAATGGAAGGTGCTCGAATAGGTAAAAATTGTAATATTTTTCCAGGAGCAGTCATCTCTGGTGTACCTCAAGATTTAAAATATAAAGATGAAGACACATTAACCGTAATTGGAAATAACGTAACCATTAGAGAGTGTGTGACCATTAATAGAGGAACGACAGATAAAATGAAAACCGTTATAGGCGATAATTGCTTAATTATGGCGTATTGCCATATAGCACACGATTGTGTTGTTGGTAATAACTGCATCTTCTCAAATAATAGTACCTTAGCTGGACATATAAATGTAGGCGATTATGTAGTTCTTGCAGGTATGACTGCTGTGCATCAATTTTGCTCTATTGGTAATCATGCCTTTGTTACAGGAGGTTCGTTAGTTAGAAAAGATGTGCCTCCATATGTAAAGGCTGCTCGTGAACCATTATCTTATGTAGGAATTAATTCTGTTGGACTAAGACGAAGAGGTTTTTCTACTGAAAAGATTAGAGAGATTCAAGACATATACCGAATTCTGTATCAAAAAAATTATAATAACTCTCAGGCTTCAGATTTAATTGAAGCTGAAATGGAAGCTACGCCTGAACGCGATGAAATTCTTCAATTTATAAAGAATTCTCATCGAGGTATTATGAAAGGCTACTTCAAATCAAATTAAAAAATAAAATCAATAAAATTAAATGGCAACAACTTCAGATATTAGAAACGGACTTTGCATAAGATATAATAATGATATATATAAAATTATTGAGTTTTTACATGTGAAACCAGGAAAAGGACCAGCTTTTGTGAGAACAAAAATGAAAAGTGTAACCAACGGGAAAGTACTTGATAACACCTTTTCTGCAGGCCATAAGTTAGAAGATGTAAGAGTTGAAACACATAAATTTCAATTTTTATATCATGATGGAGAGTTCTATCACTTTATGAATCAAGAAGATTATACACAAATACGATTATTAGAAGCTGCTCTAGATACTCCAGAGTTAATGAAAGAAGGAGAAGTTGTAACGGTGTTGATTAATTCTGAAGATAATATGCCACTTTCTGTTGATATGCCTGCAAGTGTTATTCTTGAAGTAACTGCTACAGAACCTGGTGTCAAAGGAAATACAGCAACTAATGCTACAAAACCTGCAACTGTGGAAACAGGTGCGACTGTTAATGTGCCTTTGTTTATTAATGAAGGTGATAAAATTAAAATAGAAACAGAAAAAGGGACTTATAAAGAACGTATTAAGGAATAATTTAATGAAGAAAAGCTTAGAAGAAATTGTAAAAACTGAAGCCGAATATTATGATGGAAATAAGCTTGAGCGTGGTAAAATTAGAAAACTAAGACGCCATGCCTTTCATTTTTCAGGTAAACGAGAGGCTAAAGTTTTAGACAAAATTGTGGCTACTTTTCATGATAAAGAATTATTAGAAATCGGTTCTAGTAGTTGGTTGTATTGGATTAAAGGTAAGGTAATGCCTAAAAAAATTACCTGTATTAATATTTCAGAATTTAGACTTAATAATTGTAAGAAAAAGGCTGAAGGTATTCCTTTTGAAATGGACTTCTTATTAATGGATGCCAATCAGTTAGAATTTCCTGATGAAACTTTTGATGTGGTTTATGGTGGCGCAATTTTACACCATTTAGATATAGAAAAATCTCTAAATCACGTGCATAGAGTTTTAAAGCCTGGTGGTTATATCTTATTCACAGAACCATTAAACATTAATCCTCTTTATAAAATTTATCGCAAATTAAATCCTAAAGAGCGTACGCCAGATGAACATGCTCTAGTTTTAAACGATTTTAAAATAATTAAAGAAAAATTTACATTTGAGCATTACTTTTTTGATTTCTTTAGTGTTTTTACAGGATTTATATCCTTGAAGATTTATGGAGATAAAAATTATAAAAATTGGATTAATAAAACAGGCTATTATTTAGATGTTTTATTTTCTAAAATACCATTTATGCATGTGCTATTTGCTCGTGTAATTATTTATGGAAAAAAGAAGTAAATAAAGTATGAAATTTCCACAACCACATACACTTAAACAGATCGCAAATTTATTAGATTGCAAATATGTTGGTGATGATGATTTTCCTGTTTTAGGAATAAACGAAATACATGTTGTAGAGCCTGGAGATGTTGTTTTTGTCGATCATCCTAAGTATTATGATAAGGCATTACAATCTGCAGCAACTATAGTTTTAATAAATAAAGAAGTGGATTGTCCGAAAGGAAAGGCTCTAATTTTAAGCGACGATCCTTTTCGAGACTTTAATAAAATTACCAGGCATTTCAAGCCGTTTCAATCATCAAATGTTGCTATTTCTCCTTCAGCAAGAATTGGAGAAAACACGATTATTCAACCAAATTGCTTTATCGGAAATAATGTGGTTATTGGTAATGATTGTGTTATACATTCTAATGTGAGTATATATGATGATACGGTTATTGGTAATCATGTAACAATTCATGCAGGCGCAATATTAGGTGCTTCCGCTTTTTATTATAAAAAACGCCCTGAAGGATTTGACCCTTTAATCTCTGGAGGTAGAGTTGTTATTGAAGATCATGTCGATATTGGAGCTTTATGTACTATAGATAAAGGTGTTACTGGTGATACAACCATTGGTGAAGGAACCAAACTTGACAACCAAATTCAAGTCGGACATGATACTGTTATTGGTAAAAAATGCTTAATTGCTTCACAAACTGGTATTGCAGGTTGTTGCATTATAGAGGATGAAGTCACTATTTGGGGACAAGTTGGTACCACAAGTGGAATTACAATAGGTGAAAAAGCCATAGTCTTAGGACAGACTGGAGTGACTAAAAGTATTGAAGGGGGGAAATCTTATTTCGGTACACCTATTGAAGAATCTCGAGTAAAATTAAAAGAATTAGCTTCTATTAAGCGTATTCCTAGTATAATTGAAGAACTAAAAAAGAAATAATGTCTGCTAAAACAATTGTAAAATCCTTTTATGAGTCAGACTTGGCTAATGACGAAAGTGTGATTTCTAAATTCTTTCACAAAGATTGCGAATTACACTGGAATAGTAGTCACGGATTTATGAAACTTGATTATAAAGGCGTTGAAGATTTTTTTAAAGGGACTCGTGCTTCATATACTTCTTTACGTTTTCAGTTTAGCCTATTGTTAGAAGATGGTGCATATGTAACGAGTAGACATGTGTTATATGCCAATACTATAGAGAATCCAGAGGATGAAATTGCACTTGCCTATTTTACTGCGATTTGGGAAGTAAAAGACAATAAGTTATTTCGCTGCTATGAGATGAGTCAGCAAGCAGATGAAAAAACCATGCAATCAAATTCATTTTCTGAAATAAAAATTTAGAAATTCATTTATAAATACTTTTCAAAAACTTACTTTTGTAACGTTAAAAAAAAATAATAAATAATGAGCGTTTTAGTTAATAAAGATTCAAAAATAATTGTTCAAGGATTTACTGGAAGTGAAGGTACTTTTCACGCTAGCCAAATGATTGAATATGGTACTAATGTAGTTGGTGGTGTAACCCCTGGAAAAGGTGGACAATCACATTTAGATAAACCTGTTTTTAATACCGTTGAAGAAGCTGTTAAACAAGTAGGTGCAGATACTAGTATTATTTTTGTTCCTCCTGCTTTTGCTGCTGATGCAATAATGGAAGCTGCAAATGCTGGAATTAAAGTAATTATTACAATTACTGAAGGTATTCCTGTAGCAGATATGATTAAAGCTGCTGCTTATATTAAAGATAGAGATTGTCGCTTAATTGGACCTAATTGTCCTGGAGTAATTACACCTGGAGAAGCTAAAGTTGGTATTATGCCTGGATTTGTATTCAAAAAAGGTCGTGTTGGTATTGTTTCAAAATCAGGAACGTTGACTTATGAAGCTGCTGACCAAGTTGTAAAACAAGGTTTAGGAATTACAACAGCCATTGGTATTGGTGGAGACCCAATTATTGGGACAACTACTAAAGAAGCTGTAGAAATGTTAATTAACGATCCTGAAACTGAAGCTGTGGTAATGATTGGTGAGATTGGTGGTCAGTTAGAAGCAGATGCTGCTAATTGGTATAAAGCAAGTGGAAGCAAGAAACCTGTTGTTGGTTTTATCGCTGGAGAAACAGCTCCTGCTGGTCGTACAATGGGACACGCTGGTGCAATCGTAGGAGGAAGTGATGATACTGCCCAAGCGAAGAAAAAAATTATGAGAGCTTGTGGTATTCATGTTGTGGATTCTCCTGCTGAAATAGGAAAGAAAGTTGCTGAAGTTTTAAATTAAGCAAAACTTATACATGTTAAAAACCTCACATTTTTTTGTGAGGTTTTTTTATTTGATGCAATTTGTATTTATTATATTTGAACTACAACAAATCATATTTTTTACAGATGAAATTATTAGAAGGAAAAACAGCTATAATTACTGGAGCCAGTAGAGGAATTGGAAAAGGTATTGCTCAAGTTTTTGCACAACATGGTGCAAATGTAGCATTTACTTATAGTTCTTCTGTTGAAGCTGCAAATGCTTTAGAAAAAGAATTAACAACTTTCGGAGTTAAAGCTAAAGGCTATCAAAGTAATGCAGCAGATTTTAACGAATCTCAAAAACTTGCAGATGATGTTGTTTCTGAATTTGGAAGTATTGATATACTCATCAATAATGCTGGTATTACAAAGGATAACCTCTTAATGCGTATTAGTGAAGAGGATTTTGATAAAGTCATTGAAGTCAATTTAAAATCTGTATTTAATATGACTAAAGCGGTACAACGTACCATGTTAAAACAACGCAAAGGCTCTATTATAAATATGAGTTCTGTGGTTGGTGTTAAAGGGAATGCAGGACAAACTAATTATGCGGCTTCTAAAGCTGGTATTATAGGGTTTTCAAAATCTGTAGCCTTAGAGCTTGGTTCTAGAAATATCAGAAGCAACGTGATTGCTCCTGGCTTTATTGAAACTGAAATGACTGCTAAATTAGACGAAGATACGGTTAAAGGCTGGCGTGATGCAATTCCTTTAAAACGTGGTGGAACGCCTGAAGATATTGCGAATGTATGTGTGTTCTTAGCTAGTGACATGTCGGCTTATGTGACTGGACAAACTTTAAATGTAGATGGAGGAATGTTAACCTAAAGGATGTCTTCGGAAACACTTATATATATTATACTATCTGGAATTGTAGCGCTATTATTAGCGCTTTTTCAGTATAAGACAAAAAAAAAGCGGCTAACGAAAAAGAATATGCTTTTTACCTTTTTGCGGTTTATTAGCATTTTTTCAATTTTACTCTTATTAATAAATCCTAAGTTTGAAAAGGTTAAATATTATACCGAAAAACCGAACTTAGTTGTCGCAGTTGATAATTCCAGTTCTATAGTTCACCTTAATCAAAAGGAAAAGGTGCTTCAACTTATTGAATCCATAAAATCAAACCCAGGATTAAGTAACAAATTCAATATTGACTTTTTTACCTTCGGAAAAAATATACAAGCCTCTGATTCATTCAGTTTTAATGAAAAGCAGACTAACATTGATAAGGCTTTTAATGAATTGTCTCAAATTTATAAAGGCACAAATGCACCATTGCTCTTAATTTCTGATGGTAATCAAACCTATGGGAATGACTATAGTTTTTCAGTAGATAAAGTTAATCAACCCATTTTTCCTGTTATTCTAGGTGATACAATTACGTATACAGATTTAAAGCTTCAACAACTGAATGTGAATAGATATGCCTTTTTAAAGAATAAATTTCCTGTGGAAGTGATCGTTACTTATAATGGAAATGTACCTGTAAACTCAAGATTTGTAGTCACCTCAGGTGTTTCAACAGTGTTCTCTGAAAATGTTAGTTTTAGTAAAACAGATAATTCTAAAATTTTAAATTTCACCTTACCAGCAAATCGCGTTGGCGTTCAAGCATACAAAGCGCAAATACTTCCTATTGATAATGAAAAAAACACGATTAATAATTATAAGAATTTTGCAGTAGAAGTTATAGACCAAAAAACAAATGTCGCAATAATTAGTGATTTTTCACACCCAGATTTAGGGACTTTTAAAAAGAGTATTGAAAGTAATGAACAGCGCTCAGTGTCTATTCTTAAACCTAGCGAGTATTTAAGTCAGATGAATGATTTTCAATTAGTTATGCTATATCAGCCAAACAATACATTTAAACCTGTTTATGATTTCTTGAATCAAGAGAATACTAATAGATTTATGGTACTTGGTGCAAAAACTGATTATAATTTTTTAAATAGAGTTAACTCTGCATTTAAGCACGATGTGACCAATCAAACCGAAGATTATCAGGCTAGTTTAAATGCTAATTATTCCACATTTATAGTTGATAATTTAGATTTTGAATCATTTCCACCTTTAAAATCTTCTTTTGGAAATGCTACTTTTTCTATTCCTTTTGAACCTATACTGAACAAAAGGCTTGGTAGCATAGAAACTCCAGAGCCTCTATTAATAACTTTTGAAACAAACAGTAGAAGAGAGGCTGTGCTTTTTGGGGAAGACTTATGGAAATGGAGAGCACAAAGCTATTTGAATCAAAAAACCTTCAATAATTTTGATGACTTTATTGGCAAATTAGTGCAGTATTTAGCTTCAAATCAACGTAAAAACAGATTAAATGTAGAGTATGAATCCTTTTATCAAGGAAATACAAATGTCGTTATCAAAGCACAATTCTTTAATAAAAACTACGAATTTGACACTAAGGAATCTTTAAATATTTCAGTTAAAGAAAATACAACACAAATCACGAGTACACTTCCTTTTATTTTAAAAGGAAATAATTATCAAGTTGATTTAAGTCATTTACCTGCCGGTGACTATAGCTTCACAGTAAAAGCCACTAATGAGAACATAACTAAATCTGGTACTTTTCAAATATTAGAGTATAATATAGAGGAACAATTCTTAAATGCTAATGTCGAAAAATTACAGCAAGTGGCTATTAATACCAATGGAAACAGTTATTTTATCAATAATTATGATCGTGTATTTACTGAATTAATTGAGGACGAGCGCTTTGCAACTATTCAGAAGAGTAGTAAAAATGTTGTACCTTTAATAGATTGGAAATATCTACTTGCTTTGATCATATTATGTTTAGCTGTAGAGTGGTTTTTAAGAAAATATAACGGATTAATATAAATATATAACATGGAAAAATTACCAAAAATTGCATTACCTTTTATTATACTATTTGTCGTCATAGTCATACTCATATCTAAATCTGCTGTGACTATTGGTCCAGGAGAAGGAGGCGTTTTATTTGAGCGTTTTGGCGATGGTATTGTCACAGATCATACTTATGGAGAAGGGTTTCATATTGTAGCGCCTTGGAATAATATGCTTGTGCATACAGTGCGTCAGCAATCGGTCTCAGATGAAATGAATGTGCTTTCAGTAAACGGATTAGAAGTAAAAGTATTTGGAACTATTTGGTATGAGCCAGAGTTTGTGAACCTTGGGAAACTCATAAAAACTAAAGGAGAAGATTACGAAAGAGAGCTTTTAAATCCTGCAATTAGCGCAGCAGCTAGAAGTGTTGTTGGTCGCTATACACCAGAACAATTGTATTCTAGTAAAAGAGATGTGATTGAACAAGAAATTTTAGACGAAGTCACAATACTTCTAGGTGGTCAATTTTTAACGGTTAAACGTGTATTAGTGGAAGATGTAAAATTACCTCCAACCATTAAAGACGCCATTGAACGTAAACTAAAACAAGAGCAAGAATCTTTAGAATATGAGTTTAGATTAGTGACGGCAGATAAAGAAGCTCAAAAAGTACGTATTGAAGCACAAGGTAAGGCGGATGCTAATAAGATATTAAGTGCTTCACTTACTGATAAAATCCTTCAAGATAAAGGTATAGAAGCAACTGTAAAACTAGCTGAATCACCAAATAGCAAAGTCATTGTTATTGGTTCTGGAGATTCAGGTATGCCAATCATATTGGGCAATCAATAAAAAGATTTTTAAAAATGAAAAAGGCATCAAGATTTAATCTGATGCCTTTTTTGTTGATTAGTTAGTGTAAATTATGATATCCAACCTTTTTTAGTGGCATGTTTAGATAGCCAAAGAAGTGCAATTGCAACAACAATAATCATTGGCGTCATGGCATTAGCCATATTTAAAGAGAATGTGATATAAGACATTTGGACTAAAGCAGCAATAGCTCCGATTAAAAAGAGGTAATAAGCCCATTTTTTTCTTATGATGAGTCCAATACAGCCTAGCGCTCCTCCAAAAACAGCAAGCGCAAAAGCAGCTGTATACCATGCTGGTAAGTTTTCGTACATCACACGATCAGATTCAGGTAATGCAGCTAGAGCATCATCTGTAATATAAGCTTGAGCAATATAAGCACCAACACCCATTAAATTCCAGATTAGAGCAACAATGCTTACAATCCAGAACCAAATTGGTGGTTTGTTCATTGAATTTTCTTCCATTTTTAATTGTTTTAGTTAGTTAATATGAAGACAATGTATAAAAATTTTGCCATATCTTTTAAAATAGGTTACTTGCTAATCTAAATTTTTAACTGTAAAATGTTTGAAAAACGATTTTATTATGTCATCACTATCCAATATTTAGGCTATCGTTTCCATGGTTGGCAAAAGCAACCTAATTTAAAAACGATACACTTAATGATTGATAGAACATTTAAGTTTATTTTAGAAGGCAAACCATTTAAAACCTTAGCTTCTGGAAGAACTGATGCTATGGTCTCTGCAAACGCATCAGCTTTTGAGTTGTTTTTATATGAACCTATAGACGACGATAAAGCATTTTTAGATCTATTCAATCATAATCTACCACAAGATATTCGTGCGTTAGCAATTAAAGAAGTTGATGCAGCATTTAATATAATCCAACATTCAAAAACTAAAGAGTATTTATATCTTTTTACACATGGTAAAAAATGCCATCCCTTTTGTGCACCTTTAATGACAACTATTTTAGATGAGTTGAATATTGATATTATGAAGGATGGCGCTCAATTATTTGAAGGCGAACATAACTTTAAAACCTATTGCTATAAGGCTACAGATGAAGGATTATACACTAGAGAAATCATGACATGTGAACTTATAGAAAACACTCAATTTACTGCAAATTTCTTTCCAGAAAAATCGTATATACTTCGTGTAGAAGGAAAAGGATTTGGTAGAAATCAAATTCGATTAATGATGGGAGCACTTATAAAATTGGGAAGAGGAGATTTAACCTTAAGCGATATTTCAAACAGTTTGCTGCCTGAAAGTACTGAAGTTATGGATTATATTGCTCCTGCTTCAGGTTTAATCTTAAACCGAATAGAATTCGAGTAAAAAACCAAATTTCACGAATTTTCAATGTTAATTTATTTGTGAGAGCGACTACGACTTTAACATAATTTAAGTTAAATAAATATTTAAACCGTTAAACCCTGTTAAAGGACTTGACAAAACTCATATTTCCCATAGTTTATAGAGTGTTCAAACAAAAAAGTGTTGAGCACAAAGTATTATGAAAAATCTGAATAGACATGATGATCAACAATTTCCTTTCTTTATGGAAATAAATATACTCCTTAAGATCATCTGTAGTATTCTGAATATTAAAAATTAATACACCTTTCCAATTTAGGATATTTCTATTCGATTATGAATCATCGATAGATAATCCTAAAAATATCAAGATAAATTCTCTAACCGCTAGAGTAGGACTATACAAAGTATAATCTATTTACAAACCCTTAAAACAAAACATTATGTTACGTTGGACAATCACATTTATTATTATCGCATTTATTGCTGGATTATTAGGATTTAGTGGTATAGCAGGAGCCTCAGCTGGAATAGCTAAAGTGTTCTTCTTCATCTTTATTGTACTATTTGTACTATCTCTGATTCGAGATATCGTGCGAAAAGCTTAAAGTTTTAGAAGTCTTAAAAACAATCATTAACCATTTAAATTATAAAAAAAATGAAAAAAATAATATTCGCATTAGTTCTTTTGTTCTCATTATCTACAGTCTTTATTGGTTGTAGAGAAGAGAAAAAGACACCAGGAGAAAAAATTGAAGAAGCTGTAGAAGATACTGGCGAAGCGATTGAAGATGCAGCAGATGACGTTGGAGATGAGTTAGAAGATGTAGTTGAATAATTGGTTTGTCTATTAAAACAAAAGTTTAACTATAAAAAATAATAAAAAAAAAATGAAAAATTTAATATACATATTTAGTTTGTTAATGTTTACAGGCCTTTATGCACAAGATAATAATCCTGTTGATGTTACAGAAGAAACTAAAGTAAAAACAATAAAAGTAGCAGAACAGGGTAAAGTTGTAGAAAAGAAAGTCAAAGTAAAAACTTTACAAACACAAGAAGTAAAAATCGATCCAGAAGACAGATACGATCTTAATGGAAACCGAATAGAAACACCAGTTAAGGTGACCAAAACGGTTATGGTTGACAATGATAAAGATCCGTATTATGAAACTAAAACTAAAGTGACTTACTATAAATTTAATGATGTTGATTACACATTTATACCAGACGAAAAGGGTTTTATCGTTACAATTAAAAAAGGTGATTCTGATATCACTTTTGGTAAAGCAAGATATTCTGTAAAAAATATGAGTTATATTTTCACTACAGATAAATTTACTGGTGTTGGTTATTTTGATAAACACAAAACTTTCGTAATTGAATATTATGATGGTGAAAGTGATGGTTTAGTCACTAAAGAGTTTAAAATTACGAAATAAACTCCTTATTGATTAATAGTAGAAAAGCCTCCAAAATATCGAGGCTTTTTGTATTTTTATTTCAAACTAAACATATACATCATGAACGAAACCATACCTAGAGAAACCTTCAGCTTTTTTAAGCGCTTAGAAAAGAATAATAATCGTGATTGGTTTAACGACAATAAAAAAGAGTTTAAAGAAATTGAGGCCGAAGTAAAGCAGGTGTATAATCAATTATTTGAATTGCTAAATGTTCATGATGATATTGATAAAATGAAAATGTTCCGCATCTATAGAGATGTTCGTTTTTCCAAAAATAAATTACCCTATAAAACCCATTTTGGAGGATCTTTTCATAGAACAAAACCCAAATTAAGAGGTGGTTATTATTTACATATTCAACCCAATAATGAAAGCTTTATTGCGACAGGTTTTTGGGAACCTCATAAAGATGATTTGCTCAGAATTCGAAAAGAATTTGAACAA
The DNA here is from genome assembly GCF_042686125.1 of Lacinutrix iliipiscaria. Taxonomy (NCBI): domain Bacteria; kingdom Pseudomonadati; phylum Bacteroidota; class Flavobacteriia; order Flavobacteriales; family Flavobacteriaceae; genus Lacinutrix; species Lacinutrix iliipiscaria. The sequence continues at coordinate 144,707 of NZ_JBHUOV010000002.1, read as the reverse complement.
GATGATGAGGATATTCGTAAAATTATTAATGATAAAAAATTCAAGACCATTTGGGGAGAACTCGTTGGTGATGAAGTAAAAACAGCACCTAAAGGCTTTAGTAAAGAACATAAAGCAATAGATTTAATTAAAAAGAAGCAGTTTATTTTCACAAAGAAATACTCAGATAAAGAAGTATTAGCTCCAGATTTTTTAAATCAAGTCGATAAAGCCTTTAAAGCAATTCGACCATATTTTAATTATATGAGCGATGTGCTTACTACAGATTTAAATGGTGTTTCTTTATTAAAAGATTAAACTGCAGCTAATAACTCAGGTTTCTCTAATAATTGTATGTTCCCAAGTAACTGATTCTTAACAATAGACATCATACGCTTGTTTAATGCTGATGAGTTTTTTATGTATATAAGATATTCCTCAGTAGTGAATAGTCCAATGACCATACCTTTTAAACTATTTCTAAGCTTCATATCTTTTTGAAGCGCATTTTCAATATAATCTATCCTTTTTTCAATAGTTAAACTGTAAAAAACATCTTTGTGTTTTTGGACATAGTTTTTAAAAACTTCTATAAATAAAGGGACTTGTAGTTTGCAAATAGGACGAAGGACTAAGTTCTGAAAACGCTCGTCACTACTCATGTCATCACTAATTATTACAGCGTCTAATTCTGGTCTAATATCTTTTAGGTTAAGGTTTCTAGTTGTCATTTTAGCAAGTTTTTTATAAAAATAAATATTAAATAAAACTGAAAATAGAAGTGGAGTTTTACTTGTTAACTGGGTTATGAACAATTATTATTTTGGTATCTTTATCATAAAATATTTTAGATGAAATTTGGTAGTGTTGACCATCCAGAATTAATAGATTTTACTTTACCTGAAGACCACTTAGATACAAAAAAAGTGTTTAAAACGTCTAAGGAGGATAAGAAACCCGAAATATATGTTGGTTGTGCTAAATGGAATAAAGCAGACCTCAAAGGCTTTTACCCTAGAGGCACAAAAGATGAATTAATTTATTATTCGAGTCAGTTTAATGCAATAGAACTCAATGCTACGTTTTATAGAATTTTTCCAGCAGAACAATTTTCAATGTGGTACAATAAAACCCCTAAGGGATTTAAGTTTTTTCCTAAACTTAGTCAAGAAATTAGCCATTGGAAACGTTTAAAAGAAGTTGATACAGCCGTTAATAATTATTTAAATAATGCAGTTAATCTTCAAGAAAAACTTGGAACGGTTTTTCTTCAAATGAATAATAATTTTGCGCCAAAAGATTTTGATCGAGTTATCACCTTTGTTGAATCTTGGCCAAAAGAAATCCCTTTAGCAATTGAATTTAGGCATACCAATTGGTATAATGATGAAACCATTGCTAATGACTTATATGACCTTTTAGAAACAAATAATATTTCAAATGTTATAGTAGACACAGCAGGAAGACGCGATTTAATGCACATGAGATTAACCAATTCAACAGCATTTATACGTTATGTTGGAGCAAATCATAAAAGTGATTATTCACGTTTAGATGATTGGGTTAAGCGATTAAAAACGTGGAAGGAGCAAGGTGTTAAAAATATAAACTTTTTTATTCATCAAAATATAGAGAAAGCTTCTCCTTTGCTTTCAGCACATTTTATTAAACAGTTAAATCAAGAATTAGGGTGTAACCTAACTATTCCAAGAATGGGTAATGATGAAGCCACACTCTTTTAAAACGCAATTATGAAATTTCACACTCGTAAATGGATAAAACCAGAAGATTTAAATCCAAATGGCACCTTATTTGGAGGTCGCCTTTTAGAATGGATTGACGAAGAAGCAGCACTTTATGCTATAGTTCAATTAGAAAATAACCACGTGGTTACTAAATATATTACTGAAATTGACTTTAAAAGCTCTGCTAAAGAAGGCGATATTATTGAAATAGGTATAGAAGTGGTTAAGTTTGGAGCGACTTCAATAACTTTACGTTGTGAGGTGAGAAACATGATGACAAGAGAAACTATTATTACCATTGAAAAGATAGTAATGGTCAATTTAGATTCAAAAGGGAACTCCAAAATTCATAACAAAACAAGGGTAGAATTTGTAAGTGATAGACTTAATGATAAGTAATTAAACGAATAAAAACTCATAATAACGAATATTAATGGTAATTATATAATTAGTTCTCATATTGCCGTTAATTATTTGTTAATATCACAAAATCAATACTTTAAAAACCCAATTATGCTACCAAACGCCCCACGTCAAGTTGTATTTTTATCTTTATCACGCTACAAATTCTTTGCATTTGTAATTGCACTGTTATGTTTTAGTTTAAATACACATTCGCATTCTTTTTCACCTACAACACCAATTCCTGATTCAACCTTCGAACAAGCGCTTATTGCACTTAATATAGATACCAATGGTTTAAATGGTAATATATTAAATAGTGATGCATTAGCTGTTCATACATTATTTATTGGAAATATAGGAGTAACAAACCTTTCTGGAATTGAAGCTTTTGGAAATTTGATAAATCTATATGCTTATAATAATAGTTTATCTTCTGTTGACTTAAGTAATAATACAAAACTGGAAATTTTAGATTTAGATAACAATAATCTATCGTCATTAAATATTGAAAATAATGAAGCATTAATAAAAATATATATTAGTAATAATGCTATAACGACTTTAGATTTAAGTCATAATTTACAATTAGAGTTCATTTCTTGTAATTTGAATAATTTAAGCGCACTAGATGTGTCTTTAAATACACTTTTAAAAGATATAAGATGCTACTCTAATAATCTCACGAGTATAGATCTTTCTAATAATTTAAATTTAGAGAAGCTTTTTATTTCAGAAAATAGCTTAACCTCACTTGATTTAACAATGAATACAAGTCTAGAAACATTAACTTGTGATAATAATGACTTAAATAGCATTGATCTTTCTAATAATACTGTTTTAGATTATTTAGGGTGTTCAAATAATAATTTAAATACATTAACTCTAACGAATAACACAGCTTTAAAGCGATTATTATGTAACAATAATAACTTGACTTCTATAGATGTTTCTACTGCTGAAGATTTATTCTTGTTTTATACAATGAATAATCAAATACAAAGTATAGACCTTTCTGATAATTCAGACTTAAAGTACTTTAGAGCAGAAAATAATTTGCTGACTAATGTCGATATTAGAAATAATCATAACCATAGAATTAATGAGTTTGTAGTAACTCAAAACTCTGGTTTAACATGTGTATTTGTTGATAACCCTAATGCTTCATATTTATCTGATTGGGAGTTAGATGGTAATGCTAACTTTGTAGAAGATGAAGATGAATGTCAAACATTAAGTGTTAAAGAGGATTTAAATTTAAGTTTCACTTTATATCCTAATCCTGCTAATGACTTTGTAAATGTTAATTTAAACACTCACAAGGCAAGTTTTAAACTTTATACTATTAAAGGCCAATTCATTTTTGAAAAAGACATGTTACTCGGAAGTAATACTGTCGATATTTCAGATTTGAGTGCTGGTCTATATGTTGTTGCAATTCAAACTGAAAATGGCTTAACGACTAAAAAACTAGTAATAAACTAGTTTTATAAAACTTTAAATCGATTCTATAAATACTTCTTATCTATATAGAAGGTTCCAAATGGTATAATTGAAGCAAGTAAAACAATCCATAAGATTTTTTTCTTCCAATTAAAGGTCATACTTAAAACTATAGCAAGTGCTATATAAGAAACAAAGAGTAGTCCATGTGGCATTCCTAATAGTTTTACATACTCTGGATCCCCTTGAATATATTTAACAGGTACAGCGATAAATAAAAGTAGAATATAAGATAGGCCTTCTAAAAAAGCGATTAGACGGAAAATATTTTTTAAAGAAAACATATTAGTAATTCATTAGGTGTTAAAAATACAATAAGGGATGCGTTATACTAATTTTTGATGATCTTTTTTATTAAAATATTTTCTGCATTTTGATTTAAAATTTTCACAAAATATAATCCCGAACTCATCGTAGAAATATCAATACTGCTAATTGAATTTGAGATCATTTTATTATAAACATATTTACCTTCAATGCTATATATTTCTACTTTTAAGGGTTCGTTAAGTGAGGTCTTTATATGAAGTAGCTCACTAGCTGGATTAGGATAAATACTAATAAGTGATTCTGCTTCAGAATACTCATCAGTATGTAAAGAACCATCAAAATATTGAGTCGCTAAATTAAAGGCATCAATACCTATTTCTTCTCCAATTATACGACCTCTAATATCATCAATAGGTGGGTGAATTCCTCCCCAAATACGCGATAAACTTGTTTGGTCTGAAGCATCACGATAGGTTGCCCATTGTAGAGTCATATTTTGAGTAGGTCCAGGTTCAAAAACTAGAAAATTATTTTGCTCAATATCAAAAGTTCCCATACCTCCTGGGAAAAACTCATCACCAGTTAATAAAGTAAGGACTTCAGCTGCAGCTCTTGAAAAAGTTGAATGTCCAGAAACATATCCTGCAAATGGAGGCGTTACAAAAGTCGCTCTTTGATATGGCCACCAATTCTCACCATAAATCCAATCTACGCCAGCAATATCAGTCTCTGGGTCATCAATATAATCTGGGCCTTTCCATGCGCGAATCTTAATTTTACCTACATATTCATCTCCAGCTCCAGCTAAAGGGTCACCAGACTCAACAATTTCAATAAAATTAGGAATAAGTGGTAATCCATGTGGATCATAACTTAAACGAGAGGCATCAGTACTTTGTCCTTTTCCAGCCATATAACGAATTGCAGAAATAGGTCTTATATAATCATAAAAACCTTTTATTCCCCATGTGTTTACAGCACTATCATGCATAGCACCACCTAATGTTAAATAGCTTTTAACATCCCATTCTAAATCTGATAATTCAGGACCTGTGCCATTCATTTGTTTAACAATTAGTGGGTGATCACTCACATAATTTAATATTGTAAACCAGTGTCCAGGTGGTGTTTCAGAGTCTGGGCCATCTGCCCAAAATTCAGCTAATACTCGTCCGTAATCTGCGCGCTTAACCATTTGTACTTCATAAGGTTCTCCTGTATAAGGGTTTAAGTCATGCCCTGTGCTGGCATCTCCACCTTCTTCAAAATTATAAAAGGCTTTATATTCTTCAAAGGTTTCAGGAAAATTATCTGAATCAAAATTACCAATTGAACCTGGAGAGATATCCATCATAGTTTCATCATTTGGATCTAGATGAGATGACCATGCTGCCACTAAAGCAAAATGCCATTTATAAGGATCATCAAAGCCATCTTCATTAGAGTTCTGGATATAATGTGGTGCTCCAGGATCATTATAAACATAGCAATCATAACCAGGATCGTTGTATATGTTCAGATCTTCATTCTTAAGACAAAAAGGACCTACTTTGCCCCATTCTGGACTTAAAAACGGAGGTACACTCAAAGGTAAAGTATTTCCACTTTGATCGATAAATACATCAAATGCTAAGGGTTGCCATGAGTTCGGATCAATACCAGTATTATCTTCGTATAAATCTAAAATTAATGGTTCATTAGTTGGTAAATAGTTAATGTTGGCATATTGATTTTCCTCATTAGATCCATCTTGTAAACCAAAAGCAATCATCTGACTTGCCATATAATTTCCTAGAGCAGCATAAGAATCGGAACTGTAATCAGTAGATGTAAAATCGATATCATATCCATAGCTTTGAAATAAAATAACAATCGATGGATATATATCTGAAAAATAATTTGGGGAATCTTGGAAGCGGTGTTTTATTAAATTAAAAATAGCATAGCTAATAACTTCATGGCGTGCAGCATCTATGTCTGTTGGGGTTGCGATACCTTCAAAATCCATTGTGTAGCCATCAAAAGTCTTTCCTAAAAAAACAGTTTCTGCTTGTTCGTCAAATATGGCCCAAGCATCGTACATAACTGCAGAAGTATGAAATAAATTTCTGGCGTGTACCGTTGGTCTAGCAAAGTCTAAACGAATAGCATTTAAAATTTCTTCATTCCATTCTCTTGCAACAGAATGCTGTGCAAAAACAGGACTTGTTAAAAGCAATATAAAACTGAATATTAATAAAGTAAATTTATTCATAATAAAATTTTTGATAAAAATATGAAAAAAATAGAGTTGTTTAACGATTAATTTTAAGCTAACAATTTATTATATTTATATCATCAAAAATACTGTTATGCATAAATACTTAATGATTACATTACTTGGTCTTGCTTTTATTTCTTGCGAGAAACCAGAACCTATTTCACAAAAAACTACAGAGTTTAAAATCGATTATGAAAAGTTTGTCTTAGATAATGGACTTGAAGTTATTCTGCATGAAGATCATAGCGATCCAATTGTTGCTGTTGCAACCATGATGCATGTAGGGTCTAATCGAGAAAAACCTGGAAAAACAGGCTTTGCTCACTTTTTTGAGCATATGAGTTTTAATGATTCTGAAAATGTTCCTGTAGGCGCTAATAGAAAAATGATACCTGAATGGGGTGGAAGCCGTAATGGTGGTACTTGGAGCGATGGAACTGTTTATTATGAAGTCGTGCCTAAAGATGCTTTTGAAAAAATTCTTTGGATAGATTCTGATCGTTTTGGATATATGATTAATACTGTTACTGAGGCGGCTTTAGAGCGTGAAAAACAAGTAGTTAAAAATGAAAAACGCCAGCGTGTCGATAATGCAGCTTATGGGTATACAGATGAAATCATTAGAAAAAATTTGTACCCTGAAGGACATCCTTATAGTTGGACAGTCATAGGCGCATTACCTGATTTACAAGCTGCAACTATTGATGATGTTAAAGAGTTTTATAATCAATATTATGGTGCAAGTAACGCATCTTTAGTGATTGCTGGTGATATCGATATTGAAGAAACTAAAAAATTAGTAGAACAATGGTTTGGTGAAATTCCTAGCGGACCAGAAGTTGAAGAACTGCAAGCTCAGCCAGTAACGCTTACCGAAACCAAATCGCTCTATTTTGAAGATAATTTTGCTAAACTTCCAGAGTTAAGAATGGTAATTCCATCTGTTGAAGAGTATCATGAAGATGTTTATGCTTTGCAAATATTGGGACAATTATTAAGTGGAAGCAAGAAAGCGCCTTTGTATAATGTGCTTGTTGAAGAAAAAAAATTAGCGCCAAACGTGAGCAGCTATCAATCGAGTAATGAAATTGCTGGTGAGTTTGTTTTTAGAGTTCGTGCCAATGAAGGGATAGATTTAGACGAAGTTAAAAATGCTATAGAAGAAGGCCTCGCACGTTTCGAGTCTAATGGTGTCAATGAAAATGACCTCAAACGTATTAAAGCTGAATTAGAAACTAACTTATACCAAGGCATAAGCACAGTTTTAAACAAAGCATTTCAACTTGTACAAGACAATGAATTTAAAGGCGATCCTGGGTTTATTGTTGAAAGTGCTAAACTAACCAATGCTGTAACTGCAGATGATGTTATGCGTGTTTTTAACAAGTATATCAAGAATAAGAATTATGTGATGACAAGTGTTGTTCCTAAAGGACAATTAGACTTAGCTGTTTCTGAAGCTAAAGAAGCTAAAGTTTGGATAGAACAAGTGCGACAAAACGTAGCTAATGAAGAAGTTGGACAAGGTGAAGAAGCTGTTTATGAAAAAACTGAAACCATACATGATAGAAGTGAACCCGATTTTGGTGAACTGCCATTGTTTAAAGCTCCAGAAATTTGGACGAGTAGTTTAGATAATGGATTGACTTTGTATGGTATTGAAAATAATGAAGTGCCATTAGTACAATTTGATATCACTATACCTGGAGGGCATTTATTAGATCCTATTGGTAAAGCTGGGGTTTCTAGCTTATTGAGTGACTTATTAATGGAAGGTACTGCATCTAAAACGTCTGCAGATTTAGAAGAAGCCATTGGCTTATTAGGTGCTTCAATAAATATGTATAGCGATAAAGAAGACTTTCACATTACAGGATCTTGCCTAACTAAAAACTTTGAAGCTACTATGGCTCTAGTTAAAGAGATAATTCTAGAACCACGTTGGGATGAAAAAGAATTTGAGCGATTAAAATTAGCTTTAGAAACGAGCTTAAAAGGAAGAGAGGCTAACCCAAATGCTATTGGCTCTATGGTCTTTAATAAATTAATTTATGGCGATAATCACAGATTTGGAATACCTGGTTCTGGAACCTTAGAGTCCACTAAAAATATTTCAATGAGTGACTTAAAATCTTATTATAATAATTTGTCACCAAGAGAGGCAAAGTTTCATATTGCTGGAGCAATTACTAAAGGCCAAACCGAGAATGTTGTACGTATTTTAAATGATTGGACTGGCTACAAAATTGCTATTCCTTATAATAATTTACCAATCAATTCTAAAAAGGGTAATGTTTACTTTATTGATATTCCTGATGCAAAACAATCTGTGATTAGAATTGGAAAACTTGCACTTTCTGAAAATGATAATGATGCAAATAACTTGAGTTTTGCAAATGAAATTATTGGAGGTGGTTCAAGCGGACGCTTATTTCAAACCTTACGTATTGAGAAAGGTTACACTTATGGAGCATATTCTGGTGTCTCTCAATCTAGTGAAATTGCACCTTTTTCTGTGCGAACAAGTGTTAGAGCAAACGCAACTTTAAAATCTTTAGAGATCATTAAACAAATGCTAACCGATTATGGATCTAGCTTCACAGATACTGAAGTTGAATTGACGAAAAACAAAGTTTTAAAAAGTAATACTAGAGCTTATGAAAGCCTAGGTGCTCAGCTTTCTATTTTAAGAAATATAAGTAAATACAACAAGCCTGTGACTTATATTGTCGATGATCAAGATGAGTTAGTAAGTATGACTCTAGATAACTACCATTCTATAATTAACAACTATTTGAAGGAAGAAGATATGGTTTATTTGGTTGTTGGAGATAAGAAAACACAATTCGAAGAGGTTAAAAAATTAGGTAAACCTGTTATTGAGTTAGATATTTATGGAAATATTATTGAAGGTGAAGACGCTTCATTGTAAAGTGTCAATCCCTTAAATAAAAAAACGCAACTATTATAATAGTTGCGTTTTTTAATATAATAAAGTGTATGTTATTATTCTTCAGAAGAGGCCATTAAAGCAAAGAACTTATCAATATTTGGTAAGATAATAATTCTTGTTCTTCTATTTCTAGCGCGATCTTCTCTAGTGTCATTTCCAACTAAAGGTTGGTAACTACTGCGTCCAGAGGCGATTAATTTTTCAGGAGCTACATGATATTGATTTTGTAATTTTCTAACGACTGAAGTTGCGCGTAATACACTTAAATCCCAGTTGTCTTGAATTTTATCAGTGTTAATACTTCTTGAGTCTGTATGACCTTCAACCATAACATCAATGCTTGGTTCAGAATTGATTACATCGGCAAGTTTTTGTAAAATGTCATTGGCTTTATTACTCACTCGATAACTTCCTGAATTAAATAACATTTTATCAGAAATAGAAATCATAACTACGGTTTCATCAATACTAATTGCAACATCATCACTTTCATCAAAAGTTGATGTGTCTATAGTTTTCTTTAAATTATAAGAAACAGCTAAATCCATAGAATCTTTTAAAGTCGTTGCTTGACTTAATAACATCGGATCAACATTTTTTAATGTTTCACGCATTTTTCGCTTAGTATCTGTTGAAATAACAGCAACGTTAGCAACTGTTTCCATTTTCGCATCATTTTCTTCATTTAAAGACGTATTTAGTGATGCTAAAGAATTAATTTTAGTATTGTATTCATCTACTCGTGCTTGAATAGCTGAAAATTTAGCTTCTAAATCTTCTTTTTCTACTTTTGTTTTAGTCAATTCGCTTTTAATCTCTCCATTTTCCTGTTCTAAAGCAAGAAATTTCTTTTTAGAAACACATGAAGTTAAAACTATTGCAGCAAGCAATAGGAGTGAAAATTTTTTCATAATCGATAATCGTTTTAGTTTAATTTATTTACGGAAGTAAATCTATTATAGATTTCAAGCGTCCTACTTTTTTTTATTTTTTTTTCAACTCTTCCAAAAACATGTCTTAAAAAATCGCTTTAATACTATATTCTTAACAGCTTTAAATGTTATACTTTAGCAAAAAATTTGTCATGTACTTTTCTAGAACTTTTCCTAATTCAAAACCAAGTCAACGCATTGCAGTAAAATTGAATGTAAAGGGAGAACGTTCTGTATTGCAAAATCATCCTTGGGTGTTTTCGAATAGTATTGTAAAAATGAATAAAACACCAGAAACAGGCGATTTAGCTATTATTTTTGGGAAGAATAAAAATAAGATTATTGGTTTTGGCTTATTTGATTTGTCCTCTCCAATTCGAATAAAAATGTTGCATCATGGCGATGCTATTAGTATTGATGATACTTTTTTTGCGGAGAAAATTTCGATAGCATTTCATAAACGTAAGCCTTTATTGTTAACTGAAACTAATAGTTACAGATTGATTTTTGGCGAAAATGATGGATTTCCAGGTTTAATAGCTGATGTATATGCAAAAGTTTTAGTAGTAAAACTATATTCAGAAATATGGTTAAATCATTTACAATCTCTTATAGAAAATTTAGTCAAAGTAAGTCAAAGTGAAACTGTAGTTCTTCGTTTAAGTCGAGGATTACAGCAGAGTAAAACACATGATTTAAAAGATGGAGAAGTTGTTTACGGTATGCTTGAAAATGATGTCGTGATATTCGAGGAACATGGAGTGAATTTTTCCGCCAATGTTATTCAAGGTCATAAAACAGGTTATTTTCTAGACCATAGACTTAATAGAAAACAAGTAGGTGAGTGGAGTCGAGATAAAACAGTTTTAGATGTGTTTAGTTATGCTGGAGGATTTTCGGTACACGCATTAGCCAATCATGCTAAAGAAGTCACTAGTCTAGATATTAGTAAGCAAGCGCTTCAAATGGCTATAGCTAACGGGAAATTAAATGATTATTCTGGAACGCATAAAACCATTGCTGGAGATGCGTTTAAAGCGATGAAAAAGTTAATTGCAAATCAAAAAACATTTGATCTAGTTGTAATTGATCCTCCAAGTTTTGCAAAGCAACAGAGCGAAATTGATTTAGCGAAAAAGAAGTATGCACAATTAGCACAATTGGGCTTAGAACTAACTGGCAATAATGGTTTATTGGTTCTCGCCTCATGTTCTAGTAGAATACTTGCTCAGACTTTTTTTGATATTAATGCTCAGGTATTACGTGAATCACAGAGACTTTATAAATGCGTTTTAAAAACCCAACATGATGTAGATCATCCTATCGGTTTTCCTGAGGGCGCATATTTAAAGTGTAGTTATTATAGATTTGAAGATTAAATAGAGTTAAAAAAAATATAGGTATGTCATCATTTTTCAATTTAGGAATTCAGAAGAATTATATAAAATCACTCAAGGAATTAGGGATTAAAGACCCTACAGAAATTCAGCAGCAAGCCATTCCAATTTTATTGCAATCTAAAACCGATTTTATTGGGTTAGCTCAAACAGGAACAGGAAAAACTGCGGCATATGGATTGCCAATTTTGCATAAAATCAATCCTAAGAAAGACGCTATTCAAGCACTTATTTTATCACCAACACGAGAGCTTGTTCAGCAAATTAAAAAACAACTTTTTAAGTTTACGAAGTATAATGAGGCTAAAATATTTTGTGAAGGCGTTTATGGAGGTGAAAAAATTGATATTCAAATACGTAATTTAAAACGAACAACACATATTATAGTTGCAACTCCAGGACGATTAGTAGATTTAATACAAAGAGATATTGTTGATCTAAAAAATATAGAAACTCTTGTGCTTGATGAAGCAGATGAAATGTTAAGCATGGGCTTTAAAAATGATTTAACAACCATTCTTAAAACAACAAAAGGTTCAAAAAATACTTGGTTATTTTCTGCAACGATGCCAGAAGATTTAAAAGCTATTGTAAAACGTTATATTCGAGAAGATGCGGTGAGACTTGAAATTGATAGAAATCACCTTGTCAATGCGAACATTTCACATTATTTTGTAGAAACATCAATCACAAATAAATTAGATGCGCTTATAACTGTTTTAGAAGAGCGTCATGAAGAACGTGGAATCATATTCTGCAGAACCAAAGCAGGAACACAGGCTTTAACACATCAACTGCAACAAGAGGGGTTTGATGTTGCTGCTTTAGAAGGCGATATGCAACAACGCGAACGCGAAAAAGTCATGCGTGCTTTTAAAAATACAAGCTTACAAATATTAGTTTCTACAGATGTTTCAGCTCGTGGAATAGATGTCAATAATTTAGGTTTTGTTATACATCATCAATTGCCAGAGCATTTAGAATATTACACACACAGGTCTGGAAGAACTGCACGAGCAGGAAAGACAGGTGTTTCAATTGCATTGGTGTTGCCAAATGAAGTTCCTAAAGTGCAAGAAATAGAATCGGCTTTAGGAATTAAGATAAAGCAAAAGACGCTCTAAAACCACTGTAATCTTTGCATTAGTTTAAGTAAAGAATTATATTTGAGAAATAATTTAATGATCAGTTAATCCATATTAAGCATATCAATGGCAAAATCGCAACAAACATTTAATAAAAGTGAAAAGGAAAAAAAACGTTTAAAAAAGCGTGAGGATAAAAGAAAAAAAATGGAAGCGCGTAAAGCCGAGAAAGAAGCCAATGGCGTAGAAGGGATTCAATTTGCTTATGTTGACCATAATGGTAATTTAACCGATACACCTCCAGATCCATCTAAAAAAATTAAAGTTAAAGCTGCTAATATTGAAGTTAGTATTCCTAAAACTTTAGAAAGCGATAGAGAAGCTTTTGATCCTGTTAGAAATGGTACAGTTTCATTTTTTGATTCTTCAAAAGGCTTTGGATTCATCATTGATTCAGAAAATCAAGAAAAATATTTTACTCACGTAAGTGGTATTATAGATGAGATTATAGAAAATGATAAAGTGTCTTTTGAGCTAGAAAAAGGTCAAAAAGGGATGAATGCTGTTCGTGTTAAAAAAATCTAATTCACATTAAAGTTTAGAGTTTGCATTTATGAGATTTGCTTTTGTATTTTCATTTGCGCTTGTTTTATTGAGTTCTTCAGTACATTCGCAAATTGTTAATATTGAAGGCAAACGTATGCAAACGGATTCTGTTCGTTTTGTTTTAAACAACGACCTTTATTTTAGTTTTGATTCTATTGATGATAATGATATTTATCAAATCAGTAATGGCTTATCTGCTCAGTTAAAATCTAAAGATTTAAAGAAGATTTACTTTTTAATAGGAAACTATAACCTGGTTCATGTCGAAAACAGTGACTTAAGGAATTCGTGGTTATTGCACTTCCGTTTTAATTATAAGATTACACGCTTATTTCGTTTTGAAACCTTTGTTCAAAGTCAGTATAACGCCTTCAGTAATATTAATAGAAGAAATTTAGTTGGTGCAGGTCTTCGGTTTAAAATTATTTCGGAAGAAAAGGCAAATCTGTATGTTGGGAACTCTTATATGTATGAGTTTGAAAAAATTGATGCAATCGATAAAAAATTCTATAACCACAGAAATAGCACTTACTTATCTTTTAATGCCACATTATCAAAAAGCAATATTAGTCTTTTAAACACCATTTATTACCAACCTTTATATGCTGATTTTGGGAATTATCGGATTCTTGAACAGTTTAAAGTAGAAATACCAATAGGTAAGAGGTTGAATATAAATACGCTGTTTAATTATTCTTATTTAAGTAAAACTGACCATTATGATAAGCAATCTACTTCTAGCTTAAGTATTGGTTTAGGACTAAAAATATAATTATTTAATCTTCTTTTCTGTTTTCCATTTCGGAGTTTTATATACGCATTTCATCGTGTTTTTTTGAACATGTTTTCAGTTTAGCGAAAATTTATTGCGTTCATAAGGTTTTTTATTTACTAATGGATTGAATGCTATAGTTTTAAGAACCCTAACTATGTATTATTATGAAAAATTTAATTTTATTTTTTTGTTTTACCTACTTCATTAGTGCATTTCAAACGATAAATGCACAAGATTCTGCTAACAATATCAATGATTTACTGGAGCTTTCAATTCATGAAAACGCTGAAGTTCAATTAAATAATATAGACAGTATTCCTGATTTTCAAACGAAAGAAAATAAGTTAAAGCTTACAGGAACCATTTATCACGCTGATGGTGTAACTCCTGCAAAAGATGTCGTACTTTATATCTATCAACCAAATGAAGATGGGAATTACGAAATGATAGAAGAAAATGATGTACGTCGAGTACACCATAGTGCTTCAATAAAGACTGATGCAGATGGAAAGTATACCTTTTATACTTTTATTCCTGGAACAGTTCATCGAAGTGGAGACTTAAGACATATTCATCCTGTTATTAAAGTCTTAGATGCTATAGAATATGACTTGAATAACTTTTATTTCGATAATGACCCTTTACTAACTAAATTTCGTCGTAAACGATTAATAAAAAAAGGACGTGGAGCAAGTATTTTAAAACTTGAAAAGAAAGAAGACTTTTTTGTCACCAATCGTGATATTATTCTAGGTCAAGACATGTCGAGTTGTAAATAATAAATTCCTTAACTAACTATACCTTAAAAAGCCATTCAAAAATATTTTTGAATGGCTTTTTTTATGGGTTATTCATTAATATAATCAACACCTAATTCTTTAAGCATTCTTATCGCATTCGTATTGTTTGGATTTATTTGTAATGATTTTTTATAGTTGATGATAGCTTCTTTATTTTTACCAAGAGTTTTTAAGGCTTCTGCATAACTATCATAAGGATTATCTCTATCTGGAAAGACTTCAGTACTCAGCTTAAAAACCTCTGCAGCAGCTGCAGCATTTCCAGCCTGCAAGAATCTATATCCAGCAACTATGAGTTCAGTTTCACTAACATAATATTCATCTAAATCTTTATGGTCTTTATAGAATTTAATCCCTTTCGCTATACCTTCATTTTTTATCACTTTAGACATAAACTTAGCTAATGGTTTTTTAGGAAAATCATAAGGTTTATCATGTAAAATTCCAGTAATTGCTGTCGTCATAGAAATAATAAATGCTCTATTGGTATTATTTAAGAATATAACGGTAGCGTTAATTGATGGAATTCTTGTGTATAATGCACGAAAACCACTTATAGAGCCACTATGTCCAACAGTAGGTACAGTTTCAGAAGTATTGCCAATAGGCTTATTTATTAATTCCCAACCATAGCCATAGTGTCCATTATAGCTAGGATCTGGAATATGTTTCTCAAACATTAAATCCATATATTTTTTTGGAAGTAGAATTTCTGTACTTAAGGCTTGATCCCAAAGAAATAAATCTTCAACAGTTGAATAAATCGCTCCTGCTGCATAAGCACTAGATTCATCAGACCCAATAGTATTAAAAAAATCACCAAAACCCTTTACATAGCCAGCTGCCATTTTCTTAATAAGTGGTTGATGTCTAAAATAGCCAGAATTGTTCATCTTTAAAGGTGTAAATATCTTTTCTTTTAGAACTTCTTCATAAGGTTTTTTACTAATTGTTTCGATGATATATCCTAAAAGTGTATAACCAGAATTACTGTATTTAAAATGTTCTCCAGGTTGAAATTGAAGTGGTGCATTTGCAAACTGATTCACCATATCCTTAGGTTGATTGTATTTTTTATCATCTGAAGCATCGCGCCCTAATCCTGATGAATGCGTCAATAAGTGATGAATTGTTATTAGGTTGCCATTTTCTTTTGGATAATCTGGTAAGTAGGTAGAAATTGGCAGATTCAAATCCAGTTTGTTTTCTGCTACTAACTGCATGATTAGCATGGCTGTAAAAGACTTGGTCAATGAGGCAATTTGGAATTTTGTATCAGTTTGATTTGAAATGTCCCATTCCATATGCGCAAAGCCAAATCCATTCTTGTAAATTATTTCCCCTTCTTGAGCCACTAAAACAGAACCATTAAAGCCATCATAATCGGCATATAAGCTTACAATTTCGTTTATTTTATCACTTTTTGAACTGGCCTCAGACTTAAAAGTGTTTGTTTGTCCGCAAGACGAATAAACTAAGACAACAAATATGAAGCAGCATAACGTGTAAGTTTTAGATAAGGTGTTTGTGTAATTATTCATAAAAACAGTTTTTTATTAGCATTTAGGTTCAAAAAATGTCAAAATTCCATTTTCATATGAAATTCCAAAAGGTATTTCTTCTAGTGTGCAACGAGGTTCAATAGTAAAACGGACTCTTCCAAACACTTTAAAATCTTCATCAGATTTTATCTTCAAAGTCTGTCTATAAGTTGTGTTTACTCGTACCCAATTTACCAGGCCATTTACAAAAGGATGGCTATCAAACTCTTCAACAGAAGGTGGTGTTTCTAAGATATCTCCATCAAAATCAAGATGTGTATAACTCCCAAGATCCATATAAAACTTGCCTTTAAAATCTTGTTTGGCATGCGGAGAAACAAAATGCGCACCATCATTTAATTCGATGTTAACGATTAAATCATAGGCATCATCTTTGCGTTTTTGTACATCAAACATTAGTTTATAAGGATCTGTAGTAAAGGGTCCTGTAGTCCTTTTATTTGCTATGTTTACGTTTTTTTGATCATTTGCTTCAACACTAGCAATCAGATTACTATTTGGGTTTTTATCTGAGCTACAACTCAGACTTAATAAGAGCACAAGGCTTAGAATACATGGTTTCATAGTTTATATTTTTAATGTTGATATAAAACTACCCGAAGCAATCTAAATAAATGTCAAAAGAATGTAAAAGAAGTGTCAATTTTTGCAAAGCAAAAGGATAGACTTTAGTTTATAGTGAATGCGAGGTTAAGATTAGATTGATTAAATTGCGTCATGTTTTTGGGTGTGCACTTTTAAAGTGAAATTTGATTAGTTTTCAATAACCAATTTTTGACCAACTCTAATTAATGCATTTCTATGAATAGCATTGGCTTTACAGAGTGAAGCAATAGATACATTGTTTCTTGCAGAAATTCTTGATAAAGTATCACCACGTTTGACAACATAAATTTTTGTTTGTTTTTGTAAACTTGCTAAAACGTCTTCTTCAGAACGCAATAAATTAATTTTACTTTGTCGTTTTGAGCTATGAGCATAAGGACGTGTCCATTTTTTAGTGACCCAAACCTCTTTAGACCTTATGGTATTGTCATTATTAAACGCAAATAAATACTCAGGATTTATAGAAATTCCTTTATAATTAATAACAAGATGTAAATGGCTTCCTCTTGCATTTCCAGAAACGCCACCTTTACCCAAATAAGCTCCTTTAGCTACAGTATCATTTTCTTTAACACCATATTTTGATAAGTGTGCATATGTCGTTTCAAGGCCATTAAAATGTCTTACAACGACTGTTCTTCCGTGTCCAGTATTATATCTTGCTAATCGAACAATACCATCAAACATACTATAAACACTGTCGCCAGTAACTAAATCAATATCAATGCCTTTATGTGCTCTGCCATGTCGCCATCCATAGCGAGACGTTATAACTTTATTTTTTCCGATAGGAGAGGCGTAACTTGTATCTTTAAATTGAAGTTGCAACGGAAATTCAACTTCAGCATCTTTATAAGGATTGTAAACTTTGTTGTCCCAATATTCAGCCTTAATATCTATTGCCACTACAGCAGAGTCTTCAACTTTATTACTTAGATTAGAATCAATGCTTTGAGGAGAAAATTCAAATTTAGAAAAATCTATTGTATGTAAATACTTATTCTTTTGTGCATAGGTACTTATGCTTAGTAGTATTAATGTAAAAGAAACTAATAATCTCATTAATTAATTGATGCTCATTTTTTTTGATTGCCGAATATAAATATTTTAAACGATAATTTATGTTAAGGTCGTGTTAGAAATTAACACTTAATATTTTTATTCCTTTTTGAATCTTATTTATCATGCCTAATGAACTGGAAGTTCTTTGCCATATTTTTTGTACATTTAAGTCTCCCTTAAATTAATGTTAGCAAATCATAATTATGACTTCGCTGTCATATCTAATATTAATCATCATTAAAATCAATACCAAATGGCATTACTATATCTAGGGAGTTGTGATTCTTCTAAGTACCCCAACGACAGAAAACTTTTTTTAAAACCTTATCATAAAGATGGGTTAATGAGTGGAAAAATCACCTTTCGTGATGACGATCGTACAACTTGGCGCTCATTTAGAAAAACGGAAGGGAACGATGTAGAACACTTACAACAATTTCTCAAAAATGCAGGTTTTTCAGCTAATAGAATGAACCTTGGTATTTTTGATTATGCCACACAAGCAGCGGTTCGTTTATTTCAAGAATATGTTCGTACTATTGATGAAGAAGGCGATTCTACAATGGTACCAGATGGGTTTGTAGGGAACAATACAATGAAGCATGTTAACCGTTGGATTGCTCAAAATAAGAGTTGCAGTTGGGGACCATCATCTGCAGCTGCGCCATCCCAAGAGTATAAAGATTGGTTTACATTATTACAAAAGGCGAAATCCTATTATAAATCAAATCCTGGACCGATTTTAAAACAGATCAATAACCTTAATCAGACCTATTCAACAAGAAAGATTGAAGATTGGAATTTTGACCAAAATGAAATACATCTTATAGGCATAAGACGCAATCAAGATCAGCCTGTACATGATCGTAAAAATGATGATATTTTTGTTTTATTGGTTAACGGACAAGTATTTAAATTTTGGGGATCAACAGACCCAAGTGTGCGTATGGCTGGACGAAAAGATGAACCCTTCTTAGTAGAAGGACAGCATCTTTACCGTTTTGGATGGCATAAGGTTTGGGTTGAAAAAAAGATTTACAGAGCAGCAAAACCTTTAGTGCCTGAAGGTGTTCTTGTACTGAGAGACTGGAATAATGATAACTCACTAACGTCAAAAGACTTAGATATGACAGACAGAAACGGCACACCTCTAGGTATCCGAGTAAATAATTCTATAAACATTCATTGGTCTGGTATTGGGAGCACTAACTTCTCAGCAGGATGTCAAGTCATATCAGGTAAAAGTTACATTAATAATCAATCTAAAGTTGTGGATTGTTCAGATTTCGCCTCTCGTAGTTATAGTGAGTTAACCACTTCAGCTAAAAAAACTAAAGGGGCTTATAATATGCTGGCAGATCTTGTTTTGTGTTATACAGAAGCAGGAGTTAATAGTTTAGTTTATACATTAGGACGTGAAGAATCTTTAGATATTGATGCTAATTTTGGGGCTAATTATGCAAGTAATAGTTTAGAAGCCATGACAAAAATTTAATTATGTATTAAAAAAAACTAAAAAAAATCAGGAGTTTTAAAGGTTGAATTGTTTTATACATATAACCAAAAAAAAGAAACATGAAAAAATTAGATTCAAACTACACTGTAGTTGAATGGTACATATTATTTTGTATTAAAGCCTATCAAAAAATTGATAGGCTTTTTTTTTGATGCCTTACAGTAGTAGGTAAGATAGTGTGTGTAGAATGCAGTATTGCGCAAAGATTTAAAAGGATTTACTTTAATTTTTTTTAAGTTTTTATACTTTTGTTTTCTCAAAACAATTCTTTGATTAACCAAAAATCTATAGCAGTATTGCCTTTTGTCAATATGAGTAGTCATATTGATAATGAATACTTTTGTGATGGTATTACAGAAGAAATTATTAATGCGCTTACTAAAGTAAAGGGCTTAAAAGTAACCTCTAGAACATCTTCATTTGCCTTTAAAAATAAAAATATTGATGTGCGTCACATCGGAAATGAATTGGGAGTTGCTACGGTTCTTGAAGGCAGTATTAGAATATTCAAAAAAAAAATTCGTATTACTGCTCAATTAATAAGAACAACAGATGGTTTTCATATTTGGTCTCAGAATTTTGATAGAAATTTAGAGGATGTTTTTGAACTTCAAGATGAAATAAGCCTTTGTATAGCAAATCTAATACGAGAAAATTTTGGTCACCTCGAAATACAAAAACATTTAGTTAATGAACCTACAAATAATATAAATGCCTATCAGTTATTTTTAAGAGGACGCTCACTTCAATTAAAATGGACTGCCGAAAACATTAAACTAGCCATATCATACTACAATAAAGCTATTGCTCTAGATAAAAACTACGCAAAAGCCTATTACGCAAATTTACAATGCTATGGTTTGTTAGCTATGTGGGGAGATATGCCTTATAAAGAAGCAATGGATTTAGCATTAAATAACTTTTTAATTGCTAAAGAAATAGATACTACGCTTCCAGAATATCCACTCTCATTTGTTGGGAAGTCTTTTTGGGGCGAATGGGATTTTAAAAACGCTTATGGGCATATTAACCAAGTATTAGAAATAAACCCAAATCATACAGATGGACTAGAAGCTATGTCTGAATTATTCATGGCATTAGGATTTTTTGATTATGCTACAATGTATGCTAATAAATTATTAGCTGTCGACCCATTATCTGCGAATAATCATTACACTTTGGCTCATATTTATTATTATCAAAAAAAGTTTAATAAAGCGCTTGAGAGTATAAATTATGCACTATATCTAAATCCAGAATTAGAGCTGGCACATCATTTACAATGTTATTGTTATATATGGTTAAATAGGCAAAAAGAGTTTGAAGACGCCATCATAGCTAAGCCAAATAATTATGAAAAAACACTGCTGTTCCAAGTTATTAATAATAAGGATACAACAATTCCAGTAGCATTCTTAGAAGAATGTTCAAACAATAACATCACAGAAAATAATTTAGCACCATACAACTTGTACATTCTAGCGAATTCAAAACATAAAGAATTAGCATTTTCGATGTTGCAGGACAAAGTAAACCAAAAACGCGGACAAATTATTAATTTTAGACAAGAGCCTTTTTTAATACCATTACGTAAATTAAAAGGCTTTTCTCAATTGCATCAATCAAATCTATTGCTTTCAGACATCAAGTTATCAATGCATAATGATAAAACGAAGACAAATACTTTAGATGCAGAACAATTAAAAGTATTGAAGGAAAAGCTTATAGCTTATTTTGAAGATGAAAAACCATACTTAAACCCTAAGCTTAACTTAATTAGTCTTGCTGAAGCCTTACAGCTTAATCCTAATAAAATTTCTTACCTTATCAATGAATCTTTTGGGGTCAATTTCAATGATTATATAAATAAGTTTAGATTGCTGCATTTTAAATCAATGGCTTTAAACCCTAAATTTAAACACCTCACTATTCTTGGCTTAGCCTACGATAGTGGTTTCAATTCTAAAACTGTTTTTAATACATTCTTCAAAAAAGAAACAGGGATGACACCAAGCAAATGGGTGAAATCACAAAATTAGAAGCGCTCTTTTATTAAATAAAGTTCCGAATTTCACATAAAGAGGTTCTAAATCATAATGTCGAACGATGCGTATGCCTATGGTATGCACTTTTGCATCATAATTTTTTATGAATCAAAAAACGACAATAATGATAACTTTAACCAAACAAATCACATGCTTAGCGCTAATTATTTTAAGTTTACTAACATCATGTACTAATAATGACGACGCAGCATCTAGTTCACCTTTACCACAGAACATCGTTACAACCGATGATTTATCATCGTATTTAGAGAACTTGGGTAACAGTATTGATGTTCCAGGTTTTTCAGTAAATGTTAGTTTAGGAAATAATAAAGTATTTCAAGAATCTTTTGGCTATGCAAACATTGCTAATCGAATCCCTTATACTAACCAGACTTTAAATAATTTGGCATCTGTAAGCAAAACTTTTGTTGGTGCAGCAACAGCAAAAGCAATCGCTCAAGGCTATTTTAATCTGGAGACTAATATTAACGATTTACTACCTATACCAATCATTAATCCTAAACAGCCAGGTTCTGATATTAAGATCAAGCATCTAGTCACTCATACTTCTGGAATTGTAGATGTTCCTTCAACATATATTGCAAGTAACTACTATATCTTACTAGGCGAAGATATTACAACGCCTTTGGCTAGTATTTTGGTAAACGATTTAGGTATCCAACAAATGGATCAAGTTGATTTAGAAGATTATGTGTCAGAAATTTTTGATGAAAATGGTGAACTCTACAGTTTAGACAACTATTTAGATGCAGCGCCTGGTGACACTTGGGCGTACTCAAATGATGCAGTAACATTGTTGGGTTACATTATTGAATATGTGTCTGGCCAATCTTTTGATGAGTATGTGGCAAATTATATTCTAAACCCTTTACAAATGACCAATTCTACCTTTGATGTAAATGCGGTTGATTTTCAGAATATGGCCACTCAATACTACGATGCGAATGCACCTTTCCCTAGATATGCAAATCATGGCTACGTAGAAGGGGGCTTATATAGCAATAGCGACGATATGAGTAATTATCTACTCGATATGATGAAAGGAGCCAGAGGTGAAGCATCTGTTTTATTCCCTAGCAACTATTACGATTTATTATTTACTGAACAATTAGCACATGGTGTTGTGCCTACTGGTTTTGCCGAAAATCATGGCTTGCTATGGTATATAAAAGAAGGGTCTTTAATACATGGGGGTAATAGTTTAGGGGTGTCAACACATATACAACTAAATCAAGACGGCACTTCAGGATTCTTCATTATATCTAATATGGATGGAACTTTTACAGGAAACGAATCAAAATGGGAAGAGCTTAAATCGTTAATTACTCAAGCCATACAAGAGTACATCTCTAATAATTAATATAAAAACAATCAAAAATCGAACAATTAAAAACAATTAAAATGAAAACACAAATTCACGAAAACAACTTACAAATCATTAAAAAACAAATCATGTCAAAAACTGCTTTTATAGCTTTAGTGTTCCTTTCTACACTCACGTTTGCTCAAAATAAAACAGATAATAACTTCAATCAACAAAAGGGGTTTCTTTTAGAAATAAGCCTTGGAGGTGGAATTATTAGTCTTGAAGATAGCGAGGAAATTCAAACTTTCGATAAAGCTCAAGGGGCTTTTGTTTTTCCAGATTTAAAGCTTGGTTATAGGTTAAATCAAAAACTAGCTTTAACTGCAGCAATGCCTGGAATGATATATGAATTTCAAGATAATGATAGGCATTTTGGCGGTTTCATACCTTCAGTACAATACTGGGTAAAAGAGAAATGGTGGATTCACGGAGGTATTGGTCTGGCTATCGATGGGCCTGCACTTTATGACATTAAAGATAATGTTAACGACGAGTGGAATTTTGGATGTGCTGTGATGGCAAGTACAGGGTATGAAATTTTGAAAAGAAAAAACATAACGTTAAACCTACAATCTAAAATCGTCTTAGGAAGAGCCTATTTAGATGGAGATATGCATAGAGATGCCATTTCATTAAGTGCTGGAATAGGAATCAATTGTCTGTAATTTTCATTGAGTAATATGAACACGAACAACTCACAAACCATTTTGCTTGCTGGAGCAACAGGATACTTAGGCGGCTATATTGCTAAGGCTTTAGTTGAAGAAAATATAAAAGCCAAGTTCATAGCGAGATCACCTGAAAAACTGGATTGTTTTAAAAGTAAAACGGTTAAAATAATTAAATCTGAAGTCACAAAACCAGAAACATTAAAAGGGGTTTGCAATGGCGTAACCACTGTAATTTCTACGGTTGGTATTACTAGACAAAAAGAGGGTTTAACCTATATGGATGTAGATTATCAAGCGAATCTAAATCTACTTAATGAAGCGAAAAAAGCAGGGGTTAAAAAGTTTATCTACGTGTCTGCTATTAATGGAAATAGATATCGACATCTTAAAATATTTGAAGCCAAAGAAAAATTTGTCGATGCATTAAAAAGCTCAGGACTAGATTTTACTGTAATTCGTCCTAATGGATTCTTTTCAGATATGAGAGACTTTTTAAACATGGCCAGAAAAGGAAAAATATACCTTTTCGGAAATGGCGAACAAAAGTTCAATCCAATACATGGCGAAGATCTAGCAATTGTTTGTTTACAAGCAATGCAAATAAACAATACTGAAATCACAGTTGGTGGCCCAGATATTTTAACCTTAAATGAAATAGGTGAGATGGCGCTGAATGCGCTTCAAAAACCAATAAAAATTATTCATTTACCCGATTGGTTAAGGAGATTGATAATTTGGACATTACGCACATTTACATCCTCTAAAACCTACGGACCTATAGAATTTTTTTTAACTTTAATGGCCGAAGATAATATAGCACCTAGGTTCGGAAATAATCGATTGTATCACTTCTTCAAAGACAATGCAGAAACTATAAGCCAATAAAATTGAAACCACTATTATATATTTTACTCTTTGTATCTAATCTTGTATTTGGACAAACCGACTCAATCACTCATAGAATTATTGATAAAATTAATCATTATTCTGAAAACCCTGTGCATAGTATGTTACTATACATAGACAATGAAACTAAAAATGTCATGTATAGTGAAGGCTTTGGACTGGTAGATAAAAAGGGAGATAGTGTTACAGCGCATAGCTCCTTTAAAATTGCGAGTAGTACAAAACTTTTTGTGTCAACAATTATACTTCAACTTCAGGAAGAAGCGAAACTCAACATAAATGATAAAGTATATCCTTACCTAAAGGATCTGGAATATCTTGATTTCGAAAACATCCATAACCTTGATGGTGTAAAATATGCAAAACATATTACAATCAAACAGCTTTTATCACATCGATCTGGACTTGCAGATCTATTTACCGATAGAGAAGAAGCTTTTTTTGGCATGCTCATGCAAAACCCAAAAAAGCAATATTCTCCAAAAGCACTTATGGCGCTATATTATCAATTCAACTTACATCGTGAGCCGCACTTTAAACCCGATGAAGCGTGGTACTATTCCGATATTAATTTTATTTTACTAGGATTAGTCATAGAGCAATTAGATATCAAGTCCCTATCACAATCCATAAGACATCGAATATTAGAACCCCTAAACATGCACCACACTTTTTTTGAGTTTTACGAAACACCAAAAGAGGAAGCAATCCAAGTAAACCAATATGTGGGCTCTATTAATTTTTCAGACCTCAACACCTCATTCGACTGGGCAGGTGGAGGGCTCGTATCTACAAATTTAGATTTAGCCATTTTTATAAAGGCCTTATTTAATTTCAAACTAATTAATAAGGACTCATTAACTAAAATGATAGATGTAAAAACCACAAAAGAAAATGAAAGCCGTTATGGGTTAGGCGTTTATGAGTTTATTGTTAATCAAAAGGTGTATTATGGGCATTTCGGATTTTACAACACCTTTGTTGGTTATTGTCCAGAAACTAAATCAACAATTTCTTATTGTATAAGCCAAGCAACACCAGATTTTAATACTCATAAATTGATAAGGCAAATACTAAATTTTGTAGAATAATAAAACGCTTCAAATGTCGTATCTTTTAAAGCGTCATAAAAATCACTGTTTTTTAGTTTTAAAACTATTCTAAAAAAACAAAAATACTTTGAATATAAAGAAGTAATTTTGCCTTTTTTTAAATTAAAAATCCCAATAGATGGATAACCTAATTACATTTTCAATTACAGTGTTTACGGCCTTTTTTGCCATAACAAATCCTATATCAAATATGACTGTTTTTGTGTCCTTAACACAAGGGGCAGATGTAAAAACAAAGCACGATATCAATAAGCGATCTAATTTTATCGCCTTTATCATTGTGGCGGTTTTTGTGCTTTTAGGAAAGTATATTTTCGAATTATTTAATATCAGTATTCCAGCCTTTAAAATCACAGGAGGAATCTTAATCTTTTTTATAGGGTTCGATATGCTGCAATCTAAGCAGTCCAATGTCAAAACCCTAGATAACGTACATATCGATGAAAACATTGCGGTATCTCCTTTGGCAATACCAATTTTAGCTGGCCCAGGAACCATTGTAACAGCAATGAATTTCGTATCTAATGTCGACACGGTTCATACCATTTTAGTCATTCTTATATTTGGGTCCATGAGCCTCATAACATATTTTACCTTCAAATTAAGTGACGTTATTGTAAGAGTAGTAGGTAATAATGTCATTTCTGTAATAGGAAAAATAATGGGTTTAATCATTGCAATTATCGGAACAGGAATGATTATTCAAGGCATCAAAATTTCGTTTAATTTAATGACGATATAAAAAGATCCTTGGTTTTTTTCCAGCCTAAACTAAAAAAGCAATAGAAAAACAAAAGACCAATAAGCTATTAATGCAAAAAGACATTCCACATATTGTATTTAATTCTCAAAAACCAGACAATAAGGGGATTGAAATATTAACCATTGAAAGTCTTTCTGTTAGAAAAAACGACATTGCTCATAATCCCGAAAAAGCACATCAATTAGCTTTTAATATGATTGTGTTTTATACCGAAGGAAAAAGCAAGCAGTTAGTAGACTTTGTGTGGCATGAAGTAAAGCAAAACACCATTATTCACTTATCTAAAGGACAAATTAATGCCTTTCAGTTTAACGAAGACCTAAAAGGATTCATCATACTGTTCACAGATGCCTATCTTAAAAAGCAGATAAACAATTTGCCAAAAAACGAATTAATAAGACTCTTTAATGCGCACTTGTTTTCGCCAATAATTCAGGTTCCTAAAGATGCCAATGTATCCAAATACATCCAGTTATTTTATCAAGAGTATTCAAATACAGCAGAAGACTATAATCAAGAAAACACTTATAGTGCCTTATATTCTATCATTTTTTCAAAATTAGAACGCCTAAAGCAATACCAAACAAATCATTTAAAAAGTTCCGATAAACTAAAGACATTTCTAGAGTTTAAATCGCTTTTAGAAAACAACCATACTAAAAGTAGAAATGCAGAGTTTTATGCCGATAAATTAAACATCACCTATAAACATCTTAACACTATTTGCAAAGACACCCTTGCAATAACGGCAAAACAGTTTATTGATGAATTTGTAGTTCTTGAAGCAAAACGCTTGCTTGTAAATTCAGAAATAAAAAGTACAGAATTAGCCTATGCCTTAGGATTTGAAGAACCAACTAATTTTGTGAAATACTTCAAAAAGCATACGGGATTTACCCCTAACACCTTCAAAAAAGACTACATCTAAGCATTTAGGTTCGATATTTACCAGTCTTACAACCATTTTCACCTTTAGCAAAGTGTATTGCTATAGTAATTTTGTCCTCAGAATTTAACTAACAATATAATTAGCAAAACATGAAACAAACACTTTTAGTAGCTTCACTAGTATTCATAGTAGGGGCTTGCAAATCAGAAAAAGGAGTAGAAAAGGAATCACAAATAAAAAAAGACACAAAAATGGAAGTATCAATTAAAGAAAAAACACTAGCAGTATTAAAAAGTATAGAAACCGGAGACCCACAAGGTGTAAGCTATATCAATGCAGCAAACTACACACAACACAATCTTGCAGTCGCAGATGGTCTAGAGGGGTTTGGGGCACTATTGTCTCAGGCACCAGAAGGCGGGTTTAAAGTTAATACCATACGCGCTTTTCAAGATGGCGATTATGGGTTTACACAAACAGAATACGACTTTTTCGGACCAAAAATTGGCTTTGATGTATTTAGATTCGAAAACGGACAAGTAGTAGAGCACTGGGATAACTTAATTGAAAAAAAAGCACCCAACCCAAGTGGTCGCACGCAAACAGATGGCACAACAACACTTACAGATATAGACAAAACCGAAGCGAATAAAACACTCGTTTCCAATTTTGTAAACGACGTCTTAGTGCAAGGTAAAATGGATAAAATAGCCAATTACTTTAAGGACGACAACTACATACAACACAACCCTAACATTGCAGACGGGCTATCTGGTTTAGGGCAGGCCTTAGAAGCAATGGCAAAACAAGGGGTTACAATGCAACTCGACACCGTTCATATAGTATTGGGGCAAGGTAATTTTGTACTAACAATAAGCGAAGGAACCTTTGCAGGACAGCCAACATCGTATTATGATTTATTCAGAGTCGAAGAGGGGAAAATAGCAGAACACTGGGATGTTATGGAAACCATTGCACCTAAAGGCGACAGAAAAAATACAAACGGAAAGTTTAACTTTCCTCAGTAATTTAACAAACGCCTTTGGTTTGATTAATAGCAGAAAAGGTTACCAATAGGTAGCCTTTTCATTTTAATAATAAAGAAACATTAAATATAAAAACACATGTCAGACGTTAGAACATGCCCAACTTGTGGCGCAAAAGCAAAATACAAATTAATAGAAGAAAAGGAAACCTACACAGCAGTTCAAGAGGAAGCGGTTTTTAAAAAAATCAGTCAGTTAAAAAAAGCAATAGACAAGTATAAATCAAAAGCCGAAGCTTTAGAAAAAGAAATACAAGCTATAAAATCTGATAAAAAATAAATCATAAAAACAGACTGTAAAATAAGAGCTTCACAGCCAGACAACCAAATAGAACCTCTAGTGTCCCTCGGAGATCAAGAAGTACTATAAACAAATTGTAATTCTTATGCCAAAGTCTCGCTTTTTTGCTCAACAACATAAACGCCCCAATCTGCAATAGACTGTATTATTGGTATTAATGTTTTACCAAAATCGGTTAACGAATACTCTACCTTTAAAGGAGGTTTAGAGGTATATACCTTTCTTTTAACAATGCCATCGTCTTCTAAAGTTTTTAATTGCAAGCTTAACGTGCGTTCTGTAACCGTTGGCATTTCTTTTCTTAATTCATTATAACGCAACGTTTTGTTAATTAGGTGGTATAGAATAACTGTTTTCCATTTTCCGCCTATAACTCCCATAGTTAAACTGGCACAACATGGGTATTCTTTTCCTTTATATTGATACATAATACAGTTAAAAAATTTAAGTATTCATAGTTTCTGTAAGTACAAAGATATACTACTATACTAAATTATACAACTATACTTTTTATAGTAAAATATTTTGAATGTAACAACTTGAAATACAATAAGTTAATAAATTAAGTTTATACTATCCTTTTTGACCGTTATTGTGAGAAATTAAAACTATATATACTTTTGTCACTATACTTTTGATAGTACAAACTATAAAACAATTAATCAGATAATAATATACAATCATGAACACACCAAACTTTGCAACAGAAGACATATTAAACGCATTTAACTATAGACATGCCACTAAAGAATTTGATGCCACAAAAACATTAACAGACGATCAAATTAGTTTTATTTTAAAAACAGCTAACTTATCACCAAGTTCTTTTGGTTTTGAACCGTGGCATTTTGTAGTTGTACAAGACAAAGAATTACGCGAACTATTAAAACCAGTAGCTTGGGGAGCACCTTTAAAGTTAGATACTGCAAGCCACTTTATTTTAGGTTTAGCCATGAAAGCACCTATGGTTAAACATGATGCAGAGTACATAGAGCATATGATGAAAGACGTTAAGCAATTACCAGAAGATGTAATAGACATGTATTCTAAATTTTATAGAGAATTTCAAGAGCGCGATTTTAATTTAGATTCGGATAAAAAATTATTCGATTGGTCTTCAAAACAAACATATATAGCTTTAGGGAATATGATGACTGATGCTGCTTTAACTGGCATAGATTCTTGTCCGATTGAAGGGTTTCATATAGAAAAAACGGAAGCCTTATTAAGAGAAAAATTTGGAGTAGATACTAATAAATATGGTATTTCATTTATGGCTGCATTTGGATACCGAAAAGCAGATCCAGAATTCCCAAAATCAAGACGCGCTTTTGAAGACATAGTAACTTGGAAATAACAAAACAATGAAAACATTTTTTACACTAGTAATAGGATTTGCAGTTAGCGTTAATGCAATTGCACAAACACCAACAACTGATAATACAAAATCAAAAAATGAAGTTGTTACCACAGACAAGATAGAATGGGGCTGGCTCAATCCACTTAGAGGCGATAAAAGTCCAGCAGCAGGAAAACTTTGGGGAGACCGAACAGAGACTTTAGCGTCTGGTTTTTTGGTGAAATTTAATAAAGGGTTTTCATCGCCACCACACATTCATAACGTTACTTATCGTGGTGTGGTTATTAAAGGTTTGTTGCATAATGACGATGAAAACGCAGAAGAACAATGGTTGCCAGCAGGATCTTTTTGGCAACAACCAGCAGGTGAGGCTCATATTACTGCAGCTTCTGGAGAAGAAAACTTAGCATATATTGAAATTCAAGAAGGACCATATTTAGTAAAACCTACAGTCAACGCTTTTGATAATGGTGAGCGTCCTGTTAATGTAGATGCTTCAAATTTAGTTTGGATAAATGCGAAGGATATGACTTGGGTTTCTAATGAAAGTAATGTGGAATCTACATTTTTATGGGGAAATCATCAAGACGGACAATTACGGGCGACGCTTGTAAAATTACCTGCAGGTTTTGAAGGAGCGATTAAAAACCTAAGTCCAAACTTCAGAGCAGTTATCATTCAAGGAACTATTGCACATCAAGTGTCTGATGCTAAAAATAGTGCCATTTTAGTAGCTGGAACTTATTTCGGTGCAGCTGAAAATTCTACTCATAAAATTACGGTAAAAAATGACCAAGAAGCACTTGTTTATATAAGAACTAATGGTGAGTTTGAAGTGACTTTAATAGAATAATTAATATTAATCGATAACCCTAAGTATTGATTAATAGCAGGAAGAAGTCACTTTGAATGGTGGCTTCTTCTATTTTAAATTCATATAATTATGACGTTCAAAACCATAAATAAAGCCTATAATAGCGTATTTAAACAAAACGAATTAAGTATTGGAGTAGTCGTGCCCATTGAAAGATATGCTACTGGTCCTGTGCCAAGAATGCAAGACCATGTAAAACGCGTACAGCAAGTAGAAAGTCTCGGTTTTAAATCCATTTGGATTCGAGATATACCACTTAATGTTCCAAGTTTTGGTGATGCAGGTCAAACCTTCGATCCGTTTACATATTTGGGCTTTTTGGCTGGCCAAACTTCAGAAATCGCCTTGGGAGTTTCTAGTATTGCATTGCCATTACATCATCCGCTAAATATTGCAAAATCAGCAACTAGTATTGATCAGTTATCTGGAGGAAGAATGCTCTTGGGTGTTGCTTCTGGTGATCGTTTTGACGAATATCCTGCCATGGGAATAGATTATGAAAAACGCGGTGAATTGTTTCGAGAATCATTTAACTACATTAGAAATGTACAAAGCGATTTTCCAACTTTTAAAACGAATAACTACGGAAGTTTTCAAGGACATGTTGATATGTTACCAAAACCTACAGCGCATAAAGTGCCGTTGTTAATGACAGGAAGTAGTCGACAATCTCTAGAATGGAATGCTAAAAATGCCGATGGTTGGATGAATTATCCAAGAGATTTATATAGTCAAAACAACACCATAAGGCAGTATAGAGAATTAGTAGCAGAAACATCTGAATGCGACAAACCCTTTATGCAACCGATGTATTTAGATTTATTGGAAGATGCAAACGCTAAACCACAACCCATCCAATTAGGCTTCCGATTAGGAATTAATTATTTAACCGATTATTTAGATAAATTACGAAGTATAGGTGTAAATCACTTAGCTTTAAATCTACGTTTTAATACAATGCATGTGGAAGATACTTTAGAACTCATTGCAAAAAACGTATTGCCAGAATTTCATAATAAAACACAAAAAACAGAACATCATGAATAAAACCATATTCATCACAGGAAGTACTGACGGAATAGGAAAACTAACCGCTTTAAAACTTGCTAAAGAAGGGCATCATATATATCTACATGGTAGAAATGAAGCTAAGTTAAACGAAGTCATTTCAGAATTAAAAGAAGCCTCAAACAACGAGAATATTAAAGGGTTTGTCGCTGATTTTTCAGATATCAATGCTGTAAAAGAACTCGCAGGACACATTATAAATGAAGTCCCTCAATTAGACCTTCTTATTAATAATGCTGGCATTTATAAAAGCCCTGTAGATAAAACTAAAAACGGTTTAGACATTCGAATGGCTGTTAATTATTTGGCGCCATTCGTTTTAACAGAAACGATCACTTCACTTCTAGAAAAAGGGAATCAACCCAGAATCATCAATTTAAGTTCTGCTGCACAATCTACCGTACAAGAAGGTGTCTTAACAGGTGATGCCACTGTAAACGCAAGTGAAAGCTATGCTCAAAGTAAGTTAGCCCTAACGATGTGGTCTTTTAATTTTGCCAAAAATCATCCAAACATTACTACCATTGCAGTAAATCCTGGTTCTCTTTTAAATACAAAAATGGTAAAAGAAGCGTATGGACAGCATTGGTCGCCAGCAGAGAAGGGTGCCGCTATTTTATATGACTTAGCGCTCTTAGAACGTCATAAAAATCAATCAGGCAGGTATTTTGACAATGATAAAGGAGTATATGCAAATGCACATCAAGATGCATATGATCATAAAAAAATTACAACGCTCCTTACTGCGACTCAAGAAATATTAAGCGCTAATGGGCTTTAAGTGCATATCTTTTGTTTTATAGTTTCAAATTACAATTAACTCAGTTAATGAAATCGAAGAATGAGATTAAGCAATGGTTAAGCATTCAATATGCACGAGCTACTAGTAAATCACTTTTATGCGACGACGTAGGAGGGAAGCATAATGTGTGTGGAGTGGATTATTTAAATTGCATTATCATCAAATAAAAAAAGCTGATTACTTATCTCTAAATCAGGAACTCCTTGATATTTACCGAGTAAATAATCCTTTTCAAATGAAGCATCTTTTCTAATTTTCTTTTCATACAATGACTTCATTTCAGTAATTCCATATTTATCTTTATCAGTCATAATTATTTGATCTCGTCTAAATAGTCTACTATTAGAATTGATAAAAAAAGAATTGTGAGAAGCAAAGATTAATTGAGCACCATAAGGATTATTATCACTTGAATTAAACAATTGGATTATAGCCTTGCTCAACAAAGGATGTAATCTAGCATCAAATTCATCAATAATTAAAGTCTTTCCTTTTATTAAAGTGTCAATTATTGGACCAGCTAATGAATAGTATTTTCTTGTTCCTAAAGATTCGCTTGCCATTAAGTTAAAATAAGCTTCATCTACAGGTTTATTGTTTTTATCATAGACTGTATGTTGCGTAGTAATAATAGTGTTCTCTTCGTTTGAGTCAAGAATAATCTTTTGAATTTCCTTCGGCACTTTATTTTTAGTAAGCATTTCAGCTGTTAAGCTAATTTTTTCTGTTTTAATTTTGTTAAAACCTAAATTAGCTCCTTTAATAAAATTGTTTACATAGACACTTTTTTCTGGATCACTTAACATTTCAGTTGTATAATCCATTATGAATCTGTCTTCAGTTCCAGAAACATATTGTATATCTCCAATGCTTTTCAATAAATCTATCGCAAGTGCAATATTAAATTGAGCGCAAACAGAAAGAAACAAAGCATTATCTCTTGTGATTCGAATTAAGTTTTTACTTGTTTCATCAAACTTTTTAGAAATTTCAAAGTTTTTTAAATCTCGGTCAAATAATAAATGCTCTTTATTTTTACTAGTTGAAAATAGCCATTCCTTATAAATTTTATCAGTATCTGCTTCAAAACCATAACGATATTTAACAGATTCATGAATAAACTCAATTTCAAAATAACTTGGTTCATTAATAGTTTCCAATGATAGTCTAAATGGTTCAATATCTATCGGTTCATCTGCTTGTGAATCTTTTGATGACATTAATATGAATCGTCTAACAAATTTAATAGCTTTAAACAAATTACTCTTTCCGCTAGAATTTCCTCCATATAAAACAAGACTCTTTAATAATGATACATTATTGATAGGGGATTTAATAATATTATCTGCACGATACTCTGTTAGAGACGTGGCTGTCAAGTCAATAGTTGTTCTGTTTTTGAACGAAAGATAATTTTGAACCGTGAATTTTACGAGCATTTAATCGTTTTTTAGTGCTATTAGTCGTCAAATATAGTAAAATGTACGACATTATCGTATAAAAGTACAAATAAATTTTTAAGTATGAAAATAAAATTGTAGATTTGTACGTATATTTCTCATATAATTGATTTTTTTGGAGAAATTTAACATTAATACTAGATAATAAACACGTAAATATCGATAAAATGAGCAAAAAAAATCAACACATAGTTAAACATAAAGATGGTTGGGCTGTTAAAGGAGCAGGTAATGAAAAAGCTACAAAAGTAGTTTCAACACAAAAAAAAGCCATAGAAATTGGTACTCAAATTGCCAAAAATCAAAATAGTGAATTACTTATTCATGGAAAGAATGGTAGAATAAGAGAACGAAATACATATAGTGGAAACGATCCGTTTCCGCCAAAAGGTTAAATTTAATTAAAGATTAATAGCATGAAAAAAACATTAAAAAAGAAAAAATTCACAGAACAATTTGGTATTGCAAAAAGCCAAAAAGAATTAGAATTTATAGACATTCTGGTGGATATGGATATACCATTATTCATTAGTCCTTGGCTTATTTCTGCAAGTAATTGTGATATGAGTTACAAGATTGAAATTACATTAAAAAAATATTTTGAAAAATTACTTAAACTTATAAAAGAAAATAAAAAAAATGAAGCTATAAAACTTTTATTGTTCTTAAGAGAACCTACAGAAATTCACATGGGTTATGGTTTTGAGCAATTTCATGGTAAAGCAATAGGTAGGGAAAAAGCAGAACATCTTTATGATATATTTTCTAATAGTAAAGCTGCAAAAACCACACTTCTTTCTGATATATGCTATAGTCAATTACTTGTTGAAGGAATTGGTTCTGATAATGTTAGTGATATGGTTGCTGCAATATGTAGAAATATATTTGCAGAATTTACATCACAGCAATGTATTTTACACAATGTTAAAAACACTTTTGATATAAAAATTCAAGTATTTGATTATGTAGATGAAAAATGGAAAACAAAGACTGTAAAGTTACCAGTTCATAAAGGTGAGCATATAATTTTAATACCAAAGCGCTTTATTTCAATCGATAGGTATTATTCGTCAAAGTTTGATGAATATATGATAAGAAACAAAAAAGTGCCAGAAATTATGGGAGGTAAGCAATTGTCTGCTGCTTCTGGTCTTTTTAGAATACTTAAGGATGAAACAAAAAAGCCAAGATTAAAAGCTTTTTATGCAGAGTTTTCTAAACCTAAAGGGAAGCTTTTTGATCATATTATAGAACATGGTGATAAACCTCTAATAGATTTTAAAAAAGATATTATTGAAAAATACAGTCCTTTGAGCGACGATGAAATAAATTATACAATACAGAATTATATTGATAATATCATAAAGAACAATTAAAAGTAAATATTATATGGGACAAGTAAAACAATGGATGTTTGACAAAGAACATGAAGACGATTTAAAAGACTTTTTAAGTCAATTAATGGATAGAAGTGAGTTGGAAGGTGCAATTGAAGGCATTACAAAATTCTTATTAGATAAAGGTTTTAATTCGTTATCTGATAAACAAAAATATGTTCTTGAAAACTTTGCAGAAAATTACGCAAGTGATCATGAGTGTGAAAGATGCGGAAATGGTAATGTAGCAGAACTTACAGATCATATATACATATCAGAGAATAGTTTGTGTCCAATGTGTGAATATGATAGAGAAAAATTCATGAGAGATTAAAATGGCCTCATAAAATTTTGGCTAAAACAGGAGTTTAAATAATTGATTAATACATCAATTATTTAAATCTGCCAGTTGATGCGGCTGGGTAGTAAGCGTACATAGTTTAGGCTATACAAATGCAACGAGCCGTTAATTGTTTTTAAAATACAAGTATGAGTTCTATTTTACATAATAGCACACCCGAAAGAAAAAGGAGCTCCTTCGGGTGTCCCTCGGATATGCGTCGGGTATGCCTCGGGTATGCTTCGGGTATCTGCAAGCACAAAAAAAAGCTTTTTTAAGTCCTAAGAAACCTCAAAACAACGCAATCTCAGAATATAGAATCAATTGATATTCAAGAGCAGCATTACATACAGCCAGTTTCAAATCCTTAAACACATCACTTTTAAAGAAATCCATAGCAATCACTAAGCGCTTAGAATCGCGTATTTAAAAAATCTTGAACCATTGTGCAGAATATTAAAATTATCGGAAAAACAAAACGATAAAGTGTAATGAGCTTAAAGTTTATAAATAATAAATACAACAAGGAAGCCACAATTAGCTTGTCATAATTACTAACGATATAAGTCAGGCAGCCATTATATCTGCAATTATGTCAAATATCGCTTAAAAGCGCTATTATGCTAATTGTTGTAAAATGTACTATAATTAATATTATGTAAAATAGAAAATATGAGTATCCACTCTATAGGTTACAAAACTAGTTATAATACAAATCACTGTAAATAAAGAAATTATAATAAAATGAGAAGTTTAAAATAGACTATATTTTGTTCTGCGTCCATTAAATTGGGTTTTGTATTTCATCGAAAATTCTAAAATTTTCTTTGAAATAAAATATCATACATTATATTTGATTTCCCTCCATAACCAAATCTTAACCTAATGAAACCTACTAAAACCCGACCTAAGTCAGAGAAATCGCGACTGCAATTACTTCATCAATATTATACTTATACTGGTTTTTACACATTCGTGGGCAATGCCATTAAAAAAGCATTACCATATGTAACTGCTTTAATCATACTCTTAGCAGTCATTAATCAATTTGTAGATATTAATGCCATGTTAGTAAGTATTACTCAGGCTTTACCAACGTATGGTGTATTGGCTTTCTTTTTTACTTCTGAAGCACTTTTAGGTTTAGTGCCTCCAGAAATATTTATTGTTTGGGCTGGAAAAATGACTAACCCTTGGTTGTTTTTATCTGTATTAGCTATTTTGTCGTATTTAGGAGGTTTAGTTTCTTATTATTTAGGCCATCTTATGACTAAAAAGCCTGCGGTACATAATTATATTGAAGCTAAAATGGAAAAGCAGCTTAAAAACTCTAAAAAATGGGGCGGATTTTTAATTATTGTTGGTGCACTCTTACCTGTGCCCTTTTCTGTATCCTGTATGGCTGCTGGACTTATCGAGTTTCCATTTAAAAAAGTAATGGGCTTTGGTGCTTTGCGTTTAGTGCGATTTGCAATCTACGGATTAATCATTTTTAATGTCATTTAAAAAAAACTTAAAGTCTCTAGGTATATCATCTTAGTACTGTACTTTTGTACTCTAATTATTTTGATATGAATACCTTTCAACATCTGCTTTACGATTATCTATTGTCTTTAGGCTTATCTGAGAACGCATCAAAATATCTCAACATGTTAGGCTTATTAATAGCCTTAATGATTATAACAGCTATTGTCGATTTTGTGATTCGTAAACTGTTAATTAATGCTTTTTCGGTGTTTGCCATACGCTCTAAAACAAAGTTCGATAATATCCTGGTAAAGAATAAAGCACCTAGAAATATTGCACATATCATTCCGCTTATTATTGCTTTAGAGCTTATTCCTATTGTCTTTGTTGATTTTCCTTATTTTGAAAATATCATAGAAAAAGGCCTTCAAGTATTCGGAATTATTCTCGTATTATGGATTGCTAGAAGCATCTTGAACTCAATAAAAGATTACCTTAAAACGCTTCCTAGATTTAAAGACAAACCTATTGATAGTTACATTCAAGTGTTTATGATTTTCGCTTGGATTATTGGCCTCTTCTCTATTTTCGCCATAATTACTGGTGTGTCTTTCTGGAGATTTGCAACAACGCTTGGTGCTGCTTCTGCCATTATTCTTTTAGTGTTTAGAGATACAATTCTTGGCTTTGTCGCAAGTATTCAAGTGTCTATAAATGATATGGTGCGCATTGGCGATTGGATCACTTTTGATAAATATGGTGCTGATGGCGATGTGGTAGAAATTAACCTTTCTACTGTAAAGGTCCAGAATTTTGATAAAACGATTACCACCATTCCTACTTACGCCTTAATTTCTGATTCGTTTAAAAACTGGCGTGGAATGAGCGATTCTGGTGGACGACGCATCAAACGCTCAATTATTTTAAAGGCATCGAGTATTAAATACCTTACAGCTGATGAGATTGAAAAACTTAAAAATATTCAACTCATTGCTACCTATTTATCAGAAAGAGAAAAGGAAATTAACACCTATAATACTGAACATGAAATTGACAAGTCCACTTTAATTAACGGTAGAAACCTTACGAATCTTGGTGTATTCAGAAAATACATACAGTCGTATATCGAAAACCATTCAGCCATTAATAAAGACATGACCATCATGACCAGACAGTTGGCGCCTACACCTCAGGGTTTACCTTTAGAAATTTATGCCTTTAGTAGTGATAAACGTTGGGTTAATTATGAATATATCATGTCTGATATTTTCGATCATAGCTTGGCTGCTGTTCCGTTTTTCGATTTAGAATTGTATGAATTAGCAGTAGCTGCTGAAGCCTAAAAAGGCAAGGCTTTTAAGTCGACATTACCACCAGAAAGAATGACGCCAATAG
This sequence comes from Lacinutrix iliipiscaria, assembly GCF_042686125.1. NCBI lineage: Bacteria > Pseudomonadati > Bacteroidota > Flavobacteriia > Flavobacteriales > Flavobacteriaceae > Lacinutrix > Lacinutrix iliipiscaria. The sequence continues at coordinate 105,990 of NZ_JBHUOV010000002.1, read as the reverse complement.
TGTGGTTTTTATAGTCCGCTTTCTGTTTTATAATAGCTGCTAAAGCGACAGCACTCGAAGGTTCTACCACGATCTTAAGGCGTTGATATATAAGACGCATGGCTTCTATAATGTCATGTTCTTCTACTCGAATAATAGAGTCAACATGCTTTTTTAGAATAGGAAAATTAATATCACCCAAATGGGTTCGCAAGCCATCAGCAATCGTACGAGTTGATGCATTTGTTTCTATCGTTCCACTTAATAGTGAACGATACGCATCATCTGCTTCAAAAGGTTCTCCACCTAGAATTTTGCAATGCTGACCAAAATGATGTGCTGCTAATGCAGTTCCTGCTAACAAGCCTCCACCTCCAACTGGTGCAATCACAACCTCCAAATCAGGATAGTCCTCTAAGAGTTCTAAGCACGCTGTAGCATTACCATGAATCACATCTATATCATTTGAAGGATGAACAAAAGTGAGTCCATTACTATCTGCAATGCGTTGCGATACAGCTTCTCTAGCTTCAGGTGTTGACTCGCATTCGGTAATTAACCCATTATAACTTAAAACAGCATCTTTTTTAACTTGTGGTGCATTTTCTGGCATTACAATATGAGCTGTTACACCTAAACTTTTAGCCGCTAAAGATAAAGCTTGAGCAAAATTACCAGAAGAATGCGTAACGACTCCTCTATCGCGTTGTTCTTGAGTGAGTTGAAGAATAGCATTCGTAGCACCTCGCATTTTAAACGCGCCCATTTTCTGAAAGTTTTCACATTTAAAAAATAACCGTGCTCCAACTATGGCGTTAATTCCTTGTGAAGTTAAGACAGGTGTATGATGAATATAAGGCTGAATCCGTTCGTGCGTCTCTAGAATAACTTGTTTATCCATAGTAAAATGTAAAACGGAAAGGTACTTAATTTTGAAGCTAACGCAAAGCGGAAATTATTCTGCAACGCGACCATGCACTTCTTCAAACACAGTATCAAAGTTTTCACGTAGATAGGCTCTGAGTTTTAATCTGTAGTCGTTTTTTAACCACTCTACAAAGTTGAAAGTACTTTTACTGATGCATTTCGTGTAGCGTCCAATACGATAATCGATATCGTCTCCTAACATTTTGGCTAATCCTAAAGCATCATATACATCTTCGCTGTTTTCAATACAAATTCTAGCATGTTGAGCTATAGAGCGCTCTAAGACAACTTTAGAAGATTCACCATTCTTAATAGAATCAATGTAGGTTTTTTTGATATCAAAATAAACTTCTTCCGAATTAGAAAATTCTGCACGTAATTCGTCAGGCATTTCATATCTAAAATTACTTTCAATATCTTCATCATTTAGAATACCATCTAAATAGAAATTAGGTGTTCTAAAAATGCGTTGCCAATCTAAATCACTTCCCCAAGGTCCAAATCTGTGAAGGTTGTTTCCTAAGTCAATGACTTGAAACGTCGATTTATTTTTTAGGATACGAGAACCACGACCAATCATTTGATAGTATAATGTAAGTGATTTGGTAGCACGATTCAGTATAATTGATTCCACAGTAGGTTCATCAAAACCAGTGGTTAAAATACTCACAGAAGTTAAAATTGCATCAGGAGTGTTCTTAAACCATTTTAGTATGGCTTTTCGTTCTTTTTTAGAGTTGGTATTGTCTAAATGCGCAATAGGATAACCAGCGCGTCTAAACGTATCATAAACATGCAATGACGTATTAATACCATTATTAAAGATTAGGGTTTTTTTCCCTTTACTACGTTCTTCATAAGCTTGAATAAGCTTTGAAAGCATGTCGTTATTCGTATATAAATCTTCTGAAGATTTTACGGTATAATCTCCATTTGCACCAACGATTAATGAGGTTAATCCAACATTATATGAATAGATTTCAGCGCGCGCCAAAAATTCATTTTCAATTAAGTGCTCAATAGTTTCACCAACAATAAGTTCGTCATAATTATCATTCATTGGAAGCTTAATATTTGAGCTTAAAGGCGTCGCAGTAACACCTAAAATGAATGATTTTTCAAAAAACTTAAAAAGCTTAGTAAAGGAGTTATAATGGGCTTCATCAATAATAACCAAACCAATATCAGAAATGTCAAGCTTATCTTCTTGCAATCTATTATTCAAAGTCTCTACCATGGCCACAAAGCAGCTGTATTGGTCTTGGTCGTCTAGATTTGCTTTACTACTTACAATTTTATTTTCAACACCAAATTCGGTTAGCATGTTCGAGGTTTGTTTGCACAGCTCGATACGATGTGTCATGACAAGCACTTTCTTTTTATGATGCTTTAGGTATTGCCTAACAATTTCAGAAAAAATCACAGTCTTCCCTCCTCCTGTAGGAAGTTGATATAGTAAATGGTAATCTTCAGGAGCATCTTCAAATGCTTTAAAAATTCTATTTATAGCTCCTTTTTGATAACTATAAAGATCTTTTCCTGCTTTTCTTTCTTCTAATTCAGATGTAGAAATTGTGTGACTCATAAGTTTTTTCAGATGTGCAAAAATAACATCTTTCTATAGTTATATAAAGTTAATTGGTAAGAAAATTTTTAAATAGTTATTAACTATTCTTTAATAATAACAATTGTGGCTTTTACACCAGCAGCAAGGCTCCATTGATTGGCTGAAATAATTTCTGAATCTTCTTCTAGGATTTGGAATTCTGCAGTATTTGGTGCCATTGAGCCAACATTTAAGGCATAAAAATCAATTTTATTAATGCCTTCTTTTAAGGCTAAAGTGAACCCATTATAGCTTCCTGATAACAGAATTCTTGGTTTAAGGATTTCACCATCAATAAAGATGCGAATATAGTCACCATCAAATTGACCATAATCTCTATATACAATGGTTACTGTTGGGGATTTTGTTGTAAAGTCACCAAGAAATTGATCTACAGTATCTCCACCATAACCTCCTTTTTCTATAACCTTGTCTTTATAAGCTGTATGCTTTTTAAGATCTTTTGCATATAACTCAGCTGGATTACCAAATTCTTCTGTTTCAAACATTGAGAATTCTTTTTTTGGTAAATCTAAGGGCTGATTCTTTTTTGGAACTGATAATCCATTCACTTTATCTTCCTGAGGATTTATTAAACCTGTGTTCTCAAGAGGTTGACTCTCGGTTTCTACCTCCTGCTCTATTTCACCTTCATCACTTTCAATTACAGGAATAGCTACAGATTTTTCTTCACTATCAACTTGTGCATAAATTGAAGTGCTTAAAACACTAAAAAGAAAAATAAATAATAATCTCATATTAATAGAATAATTCAATTCTTTGTTTTCAAAAATCGTTCCTAAGTTTATAATATGCAATTTTAATGAATTGTTTTTAATTTATTTAACGTTATTTTATTCGTTTATTACGTCTTCTATCTATATTTAAAAGACATTGTATCAGTGTTTAGTGTTAAAATTTGTTAAATTACTAGTTGGTATAGCACAGTACTGTAACATTTTGATAATTACGTCGTCTATTAAGTATAACAATCAAAAAACAAACAATCATGAGAACATTAAACACCAACCAATTATCAGGAACATTAAGTAGCACTAAAAGTTATAATTGGAATAGTAAAAGACGCTACAGATAGTAAAAATTTAAAACATCAATCAAATCAATCAAATCAATCGAGTTATGAAAAGGTTAATCAAATTATCTAAACAAGTTAATGGTATTGTAGACGAGCAAACCATAGTGAATAGACATATTCTTCGTTTTTATAATTCTGATGAAAGTATTTGGAAAGGCACAAAACGCTTTGCACATTAGGAACGTTTTGAATTAGTCTATAAAAAACAGCTGACAGAATAAGTTAGCTGTTTTTTTTATGGTACTGTTTTTGTGATTATTTAATTATTATTCACATAAACCTATCTAGTTATGAGGTATTTAAAGTCATCTCCATCAGTAAATGCAGGCTCTATGGCAGACATTGCATTTTTGTTACTTATTTTCTTTTTAGTGACAACCACGATAGCTTCAGATGAAGGGATTAATAGAAAGTTGCCACGTGAATGTCCACCAACAGTAGATTGTAGTGAAATTTTAAATGAGCGTAATGTATTGCGAATAGTCTTAAATGCAAAGGATGAAATCCTCGTTGAAAATAAGATGGTTACCATTAATGAAATTAAAGAGCTTACTAAGGCATTTATTGACAATAATGGTGATGCATCTTGTTTATATTGTAATGGACAACAACTTGCAACATCTTCAGATCATCCGAAACAAGCTGTTATTTCTTTACAGAATGATAGAAAAACCTCGTATGCAAAATTTATAAGTGTACAAGATGAAATTACAAAGGCCTATTCAGAATTACGTTCGGTTTATAGTCGATTAAAGTTCAATAAATATGCTGAAGAATTAACAAATGAAGAAATTCAAGTTGTACGAGATGCCTATCCTTTTATTATAAGTGAAGCGGAAACAAAATAAAATAAGCCTAGTTAAAAACTAGGCTTATTAAATTATTTACTCGGTAATGCCTTCTAGGTCTAAGAAGAAACTGAACATTAAAGCCGTTCGTTTGTAGCGTTCAAAACGTCCAGAAGCACCTCCATGACCATTTTCCATATTACAATCCATTAGTAACAGGTTATCATCTGTTTTCATAGCTCTTAATTTGGCAATCCATTTTGCAGGTTCCCAATATTGCACTTGACTATCCCAATAGCCTGTTGTAATTAAAATATTTGGATAGTCTTTAGCTTCTACATTGTCATAAGGGGAATAAGATTTAATATAATCGTAGTATTCTTTAATTTTCGGATTTCCCCATTCGTCAAATTCAAAAGTAGTTAAAGGTATGGTTTCATCTAACATCGTTGAAACCACGTCGACAAATGGTACAGCAGCCACAACACCATTCCATAATTCTGGTTTCATGTTAAGAATAGCTCCCATAAGCAATCCGCCAGCGCTTCCACCATAAGCATATAAATGTTCGTTATTGGTGTAGCCTTTATTAATTAAATACTCGCCACAATCGATAAAATCTGTAAACGTATTTTTCTTTTTTAATAGCTTACCATTTTCATACCAATCACGTCCCATTTCTTGTCCACCACGAACATGAGCAATGGCATAAATAAATCCACGATCTAACAAACTTAATCGAGTAGAACTAAAATTAGGATCCATGCTATTGCCATAAGAACCATACGCGTAGAGCAATAATGGGTTTTTACCATTTTTATCAATTCCTTTTTTATACACAATTGATATTGGTATTTGAGTACCATCTTTAGCTGTTGCATATAGGCGTTCGGACATATAGTTATCGCTTGAGAAATTAGGGTCTAGGACTTCTTCTTGTTTTAAAACTTGAGAAGATTTAGTGTCCATATTATATTCAAAATTTGTGAAAGGTGTGGTTAATGATGAATAATTATATCTCAATTTATTGGTGTCAAAATCTAAATTAGATGTTGTATAAGCTAGATATGCAGGATCATTAAACGGAATATAGTGCTCCTCGCCTTCCCATGCTTTAACTCTAATATTTATTAATCCATTTTTGCGTTCTTCAACCACTAAGTAATCTTTAAAAAGTTCATAACCTTCAAGATAAACATCGCTGCGATGTGGAATAACATCGACCCAATGTTCTTTTGTTGTGTTAGAAAGAGGTGTTTTAACGAGTCGAAAATTGTTAGCATCTAGATTGGTTCGAATGTAAAAATGGTCTTCATAATGATCGACTGAATATTCTAAGTCTCTCTCTCGAGGTTGAATAACTTTCCATTCGCCATTTGGAGTATTAGCATCTAGATATTGTAATTCTGTTGAAAGGGTTTGAAAGCTTCCAATAAATAAATATGCTTTAGATTTAGATTTCCAGACAAAGCATCGATACGTATCATCTTTCTCTTCATAAACCAATTCATCTTGATCTTGATGAGTACCTAGTACATGCTTAAAAATTTTATTAGACCTTAATGTTTCAGGATCTTTGGTTGTATAAAAAACAGTTTTACCATCATTTGCCCAAGTCGCGCCACCACTTGTATTATTTAACTTATCAGCTAAAAGTTCTCCAGTGTTTAAATCTTTAAAATATATAGTGTATTGACGTCTAGAAATAGTATCAATACTAAATGCTAATAGTTCGTTATTTGGACTCACAGCACTTGACCCAAAACCATAATAAGCAAACCCTTTAGCCATTTCTGGTCCATTTAACATGATTTCTTCCTTAGCATTATCTTCAACTTTCTTTCTGCAATACAAAGCATAATCACCACCTTCTTCGTAGCGCGTATAGTATGAATAACCATTGTCTGTGACAGGAACAGAAGCATCATCTTTTTTAACTCTACTCACCATTTCCTCATAAAGTTTCTCTTGAAACTTATCAGTATGACTCATGATTTTAGCAGTATATTCGTTTTCTTGATTAAGGTAATCTAAGACATCTTGAGTTTGAGCGTCTGGTGTTTCTGCATTTTTTTGCTCGTCGCTTAAACGCATCCAGAAGTAGTCGTCTGTTCTAGTGTCACCATGTGTGACAATTTCTTTAGGGATTTTTTTTGCAATTGGAGCTTCAATAGTTTTTTGCTCCTTCTGTTCCTCTTTGTTTTTACATCCAACTAAGACAAATAGAGCGATAAACAAATAATTGATTGGTGTTTTCATGTTATATACGGTTTATTATTCCATAAAGTAACAAAATAAAACAGACTCAATTATGATTTAAACTCTTGAATTTTAATTTTTTAAGAAAAAATTAATATGCTAATAAATTTAAGAGTTCACCTTCAAATTTATCACGAGATAAATACTGATCTTCTAGCTGATTAATAAAAGGGATCGGAGTTTCTAAACTTGCAACGCGTTTCACAGGAGCATCTAAATGTTCGAAACAATTTTCCATAATTAATGCAGAAATATCACTAGCAATCCCTCCGAATAAAGAATCTTCTTGTAGTATAATAACTTTTCCTGTTTTCTGAGCAGAGGTGTAAATAGCCTCAGTGTCAAGCGGTTGTAAAGAGCGTAAATCGATAACATCTGCATGAATATCAGGATGTTTATCTAAAGTATTTAACGCCCAATGTACAGCAGCACCATAAGCTATAATTGTAATGTCATGACCTTCTCTTAAAAGAGAAGCTTTGCCTAGAGGTAAAGTGAAATACGCTGTAGGAACATCTTGACGAATACTTCTGTATAAGGCTTTATGTTCAAAAAAGAGCACAGGATTAGGATCGTTAATAGCAGTCGCTAAAAGGCCCTTAGCATCGTAAGGAAACGCTGGGTACACCACTTTTAATCCAGGAGTTTTGGTAAACCATGCTTCATTAGTTTGACTATGAAAAGGTCCTGCAGCAACTCCAGCACCACAAGGCATACGTAAAACGACATCTGCATTTTGACTCCATCTATAATGTGATTTAGCTAAATAATTAACAACAGGATTAAAGCCTGAAGTTACAAAATCTGCAAATTGCATTTCTACAACACTTTTCATTCCAGCAATAGATAATCCCATTCCAGCTTCAACAATAGCAGATTCACAGATAGGTGTGTTACGTACTCTGTCTCTTCCAAATTGCTCAACAAAACCATCAGTTATTTTAAAAACACCACCATATTCTGCAACATCTTGTCCCATGATAATTAAATCATCATGACGCTCCATGCTTTGTTTTAAACCTTGAGAAATGGCATCGATTAGTCTTAATTCTTCAGTAGTATCATTCGGACTAACTTCTTGATAGGTATAATTTTGATAGACATCATTTAACTCTTCACTTTCAGAAGGAGTTATAATAGCTTCATCAAATGCTTGTTGTAAATGTTCATTTATTTCTTGAACGATATCTTCTTTAATAGCAACTTCTTGCGCCTCATCAATAATACCTTCATTTTTTAAAAACGCTTGAAAATTTTCTAGAGGATCTTTCTTTGCCCAGGCATCCATTAAATCTTGAGGCACATACTTTGTTCCACTCGCTTCTTCATGCCCTCGCATTCTAAAAGTCTTAAATTCAAGTAAAATTGGTCTCGGATTTTTTCGAACGCTTTTTGCTAAATCATTAACTTTGGTATAGACTTCTAGGATATTATTACCATCTATAATGTGGCTTTCCATACCATAACCCAAAGCGCGATCAGCAATATCTTTACAGTTATATTGTTCACTTGTTGGAGTTGATAATCCATAGCCATTATTTTCAACACAGAATAATACAGGTAATTGCCATACAGAAGCTACGTTTAATGCTTCGTGAAAATCGCCTTCGCTTGTTCCACCTTCTCCAGTAAAAACAGCTGTGACTTGATTTTTATCTTTTAGTTTGCTTGCTAAAGCAATACCATCTGCTACACCTAATTGAGGTCCAAGATGAGAAATCATACCAACAATTTTGAAATCTTGAGTCCCAAAATGGAAGCTTCTATCACGTCCTTTGGTAAAGCCATTTGCTTTTCCTTGCCATTGCGAGAATAATCTAAATAAAGGAATTTTTCTAGTGGTAAATACGCCTAGATTTCTATGCATTGGTAAGATATATTCATCATCTAGCATAGCTTTTGTAACACCTACAGAAATGGCTTCTTGACCAATTCCTGAAAACCATTTAGATATTTTTCCTTGGCGCAATAGAATAAGCATCTTTTCCTCAATAAGTCTAGGCTTAAGCATGCTTTTATATAAATCGATTAAGGTTTCTTTATTTAAACCCTTTTTGTTGTACTCAATCATAGTTTTAGAAAACGTTTCCAATCCTTTTATATTTAGTTTTCAAATGTAATTAATTTTTAATGTTAAGCTAGGTTTTAGTTTAATTTTACTGAAGATTTTCGTTACATTTGTAATTCGACTTATTAAAATATAGACTTATGGAAAGAATACCAAGTGTGAATTTAAGCGATTTTGTTTCTGGTGATCCAGTACGCAAACAAAAATTTGTTAACGAAATTGGTAAAGCCTATGAAGACATAGGGTTCGTTGCGCTTAAAGGTCATTTTTTAGATGATACTTTAGTAGATAATTTATATAAAGAAGTAAAGAATTTCTTTGCTCTTCCACTAGAAACTAAGAAAAGTTATGAAGTTCCAGGAATTGCTGGACAGCGTGGTTATATCTCTTTTGGAAAGGAAAGCGCTAAAGGAAAGAAAGAAGGCGATTTAAAGGAGTTTTGGCATTTTGGTCAGTATGTTGAAGATAATCCTGCTCTAGAAGCTGAATACCCGAAAAATGTTGAAGTAAAAGAATTGCCAGAATTTAATAGAATTGGAAAAGAAACCTATAGAATGCTTGAAAAAACAGCGAAGTATGTATTACGTGCTTTGGCTTTACATTTAGGCTTAGATGAAATGTATTTTGATCAATATATTCATAATGGAAATTCTATTTTAAGACCAATTCACTATCCTCCTATTTTAAATGAACCAAAAAATGCTGTTCGTGCTGCTGCTCATGGTGATATTAATTTAATTACATTATTGATGGGAGCGCAAGGCCGAGGATTACAAGTACAAAAATTTGATGGTGAATGGATTGATGCTATTGCCGAACCAGATGAACTTATGATTAATGTTGGAGACATGTTATCGCGTCATACCAACAACAAATTAAAATCGACTATACATAGAGTTATTAATCCGCCAAGAGAACTTTGGGGCACTTCACGATATTCTATTCCATTTTTTATGCATCCAATAAGCGATATGAAATTAGATGTACTAGAAAGTTGTATAGATGAAGATAATCCTAAAGGATTTGAAGATATTACTGCTGGTGAATTTTTACATGAGCGCCTTGTCGATTTAGGTTTGGTCAAAAAATAGATTGAATGGATTTACAAGAGCAGCTAAAAAAGATGTTCCCTGAACATGTTCAAGAAGAATCTCCAGTAGATCCTTCTGAAGGTAATTCTATTTGGTTGCAGGAAGAGCCTATTATATGCAAGTACGAGAAACGTAAAGGAAAACCTATAACCATTTTAGAAGGCTATACAGGTGCTACAGCGGACTTTAAAATTCTAGCAAAAGAGCTTAAAAAAACTCTTAGTGTTGGAGGCAGTTTTAAAGAGGATAAAATTATTATTCAAGGCGACTATCGTGATAAGATCATGTCTATGTTAAAAGAGAAAGGGTTTAATGTAAAGCGTGTTGGAGGATAAATGGCAGATCAAGTACTCCATATCACCAACGGAAGTAGTTTAACTCACTATTTAAATGAATTAGATTTTAAAGGTGATTTTTTGACTTGGCATGAAATGTTATGCGAAGGTCCGACGGTTAAGCATATTAATTCTGATGATTTCATCTCTGTTCGCAAAGCGTTTTTAAATCAGTTTTATGATGTAGAGATTGATGAATATGAATATAAAACCGAATTACATAAATTAGATGCTACCGAAAAATATTCTGAAATCATTCTATGGTTTGAATATGATTTGTTTTGCCATATTAATATGGTTGCTGTTATTAGTCTTTTAAATGAAAAGAAAATAACCCTTCCCATAAGCTTAGTGTGTAGTGGAAGAATCCCAGGAGAAATTAATTTAAAAGGCTTAAGCGAACTTACACCTGAGCAAATAGATGAACACTACAAGAATAGAATCAAATTAACGACTAAAGATATTGATATCGCTACTAGCGTATGGCAGATTTACTGCGGAAAAGATCATAATTTATTAAAGCCTTTCATTACAAAAAAATCATCTTATGAATATTTAGGATGCTGTCTAAAAGCACATTTAAGACGTTTTCCAGATTATAAAAGCGGACTAAGCGTTATCGAGCATAATATTCTTAATTTACTTAATAAGTATGAAGTAAACTCTAAACATCATTTGTTAGGTTATGCACTGAATTATCAAGGATACTATGGTTTTGGAGATATTCAGTTAATGCGTATGATAGATAAATTATCTATTTTTTATACCGAAGAAAACAATCAAGTTAAATTAAATAGAAAAGGGCATGACGTTCTTCTTAAGCATCATAACTTTGCTTCAGAAATTAATGATGCTATGATATTTGGAGGCCTTAATCGTTTAGACTACCAATTCAATAAAAAAGAAAACAAACTCATAAAAACTATATTACATGCCAATTAAAGACTCTGAACTTATTTTAAATCCAGATGGAAGTATATATCACCTTAATTTAAGACCAGAACATCTAGCAGATACTATTATAACAGTAGGAGATCCTGATCGTGTTCAAAGTGTAACTAAACATTTTGACACCATAGAATTCACAACTAAAAAGCGTGAATTTCATACACAAACAGGAACGTATAAAGGCAAAAGACTTACTGTGATTTCTACTGGAATAGGCACAGATAATATAGATATTGTATTTAATGAATTAGATGCTTTAGTGAATATTGACTTCAATACGCGTGAGATAAAAAAGGAATTAACGACTTTAAAAATTATTAGAATTGGAACTTCTGGATCTATTCAAGAAGCCATTCCAATTGATGCTTTTTTAATTAGTGAATATGCCGCTGGTTTTGATAGTTTATTACATTTTTATAAAAGTGAACATATACAGCATTTAGACATTTCAAAAGCTTTAGTACAACAAACTAATTGGTTTAATAAAAAATCAGAGCCTTATGTTGTTACATGCGATTCAGACTTATTTCAACAACTGAATTCTAGTCAAACCGTTAAAGGATTTACAGCAACTAATGTTGGATTTTATGGTCCACAAGGTCGAGTTTTAAGATTGCCAATTCAAGATCATGCTTTAAATGATAAACTTGCTAGTTTTGATTATAAAGGAATGGCGATTACTAATTTAGAAATGGAAACAGCAGGCATTTATGGTATAGCCAAACTTTTAGGTCATAAGGCATTATCTATGAATGCCATAATTGCAAATCGAGCTACGGGAGAATTTAGCCCAGACCCAAAAGCCGTTGTAGATAATTTAATAATATATACTTTAAATAAATTGATTGCATAATTTTTAATGAAGACAATTAAAATTGGTGGTGTTCCAGAGCATTTTAATTTAGCGTGGTATTTAACGCTGAAAAACGGCGAGTATAAAGAAAAGGATATTAATCTTCGATGGCATGATTATTTTGGTGGAACTGGTCAAATGTGTAAAGCTCTTCGCAATGGTGATATTGATTTAGCTGTTATTCTTACCGAAGGCATTATCAAAGACATTATTGATGGGAACCAAAGTACTATCATCCAGACATTTATTGAAACACCTTTAATTTGGGGAATACATGTGGCTCACGATTCTGCATATAACACTATAGATGATTTGAGAGGAACTAAAGCTGCTATTAGTCGGTTTGGTTCTGGCTCGCATTTAATGGCATATATTAATGCACAAAATAACCATTGGAATTTAGAAGAAGACCTAAATTTTGAAGTCATTAAAAACTTAGATGGAGCTGTTGAAGGACTAACCAATAATGTTGCAGATTATTTTATGTGGGAAAAATTTACAACCAAGCCTTTAGTTGATGATGGCACATTTAGACGTGTTGGAAATTGTCCTTCTCCATGGCCATGCTTTGTAATAGCTGTCAGAACAGAATTTTTGGAGCATAATAAATCAGATGTAAAATCTATACTAAAGATTATAAATAAAACCACTAAAGAATTTAAAGACATTCCTTGCATAGATTCTACTATTGCTAATCGCTACGAACAAAAACTAGAAGACGTTCAAGAATGGTTAAGTTTAACTGAATGGTCTCAAGATGTTATTGATGAGAAAACTATAAATAATGTTCAAGATCAGTTAATGGCTTTAGAAATTATTCCTGAAAAATGGGACTATAATAAATTAGTAACTAAAGTTTTGTAATTTGTAAATACTTATATTTTAATGGCTTAAATTTTTAATTCCGTTAAATTTTGTTAAATTTACAAACCGAAATCTTTATATTTGTCCTATTAAAGCAAATATTAAAACACATTGCTTATGTTAATAACAATTACTTCCATTCTTATTTTTCTAGTTGCCATCAACTTTATCCTTCTATTTTTTAGCTGTAATAAAACAGTAAAAAGAAACAGTGTCATTGATAAAAATAGTATTGTTCATCAATCTAAACCTTCCAATCAACAGGTTGCAAACCAGCTTGCTCCAACAGGAAGTTAGTCTTACTGAAATGCTTATTGTTAAACCAATATCCTCTATTCGCACTCAAAGGTGATGGATGGCCAGTAGTTAGTATATGATGTTTTTTAGAATTTATTAGCTTCACTTTCTTTTTTGCAAACCCACCCCAAAGCATAAATACAACATCTTTTTTTTCTTGACTTATTAATTGAATGATATGATCCGTAAAAGTTTCCCATCCTTTATTTTGATGACTTCCTGCTTGATGTGCTCTAACCGTTAATGTTGCATTTAATAATAAAACACCTTGCCTAGCCCAAGATTCAAGATTACCATTATTTGGATATGTAATCCCTAAATCAGTTTCTAATTCTTTGAATATATTTTTAAGTGATGGCGGAAATGCAACACCATTATTAACACTAAAGCACATACCATTGGCCTGATTAAAACCATGATAAGGGTCTTGCCCAATAATCACCACACGAGTATTCTCAAAGGCACATAAATTAAAAGCATTGAAGATATCTTTCCCTTTTGGAAAACATTGATGCAGTTTATATTCTTCTTTTACAAAATCTGTCAGTAATTTAAAATAAGGTTTTTTAAATTCTTCCTGTAAATGGACTTCCCAACTTTTATCTATTTTAACCTGCATTTTTTTATCAAAATTTATTTCAGTGTAAAATAGTATTATCTTTAGTTCTATCAAAAATCATTAATGTTTATATTGCTAAAACTAATTTTAAAACTACTTTCGACAGGATTTATTTAAAAAATAAAACGTATTTATGAAAACACTAAAATTTCCTTCCGCTCAAACCATTTTACTAATTATAGCTGGATTAGTAACTTTATTAACTTGGTTTGTTCCTGCTGGTAAATATGATACTCTTGCGTATAACTCAGATTCTAAAACCTTTACTAAAGTTAGTCAAGATAATATAGAAACATTGCCAGCAACACAGGAAACGTTAGAATTATTAGCTATTAAAATTCCCTTAGAAAAATTTACTAGTGGAGATATCTATAAAGCGATCAATATTCCCAATACATATAAACAACTCGAGTCTCAACCTCAAAATTTTGCCGATTTTATTAAGTCACCAATCAAAGGTATTATCGAAGCTGCAGATATTATTTTTCTCGTCCTAATCATTGGCGGACTCATAGGAATTATTAACAGTACAGGCGCTTTTGATGCTGGAATTTCTTGGTTGGCTTCAGCGTTAAAAGGAAGAGAGTACATTCTTATTATATTAGTGACTTCTTTAGTCGCATTAGGTGGTACAACATTTGGTTTTGCTGAAGAAACTATAGCCTTCTTCCCTATTTTAGTTCCTGTATTTTTGGCTGCAAAGTATGATGCACTTGTTGGAGTGGCTTGTATTTTTATAGGCTCTTCTATAGGCACTATGTGCTCCACGATAAATCCGTTTAGTACTATTATTGCTAGTGATTCTGCAGGAATAAATTGGACAACTGGTTTAGCAGGACGAACAATTATGCTCATAATGTCTTTAATAATATGTGTTATTTATATTATGCGCTATGCAAAACGGGTTAAAAATGATCCAACTAAGTCTATAATCTATAACCAAAAAGATCAAATTGAAGCACTCTTTTTGAGTAAAGAAACGACTGTGACTAATTTCACAACACGTTTGCGTTTAGCGTTATTAGTCTTTGCCGCTTGTTTTATTATTATGATTATTGGGGTATCGATGCTTGATTGGTGGTTTGTAGAAATGACAGCAACCTTTTTAGTAGGCTCGATACTAATAGGAGTTATTGCAAATATTGATGAAACAACTTTTATAGATACGTTTGTGAAAGGCGCTGGTGATTTACTTGGTGTTGCATTAATTATTGGTATTGCTCGTGGAGTTACAGTAATTATGACAGACGGATTGATTAGCGATACTATGCTGTACTACGCAAGTGATTTAACAACAGGTATGCATAAAGGTATCTTTGCCAGTGCTATGACTGTTATATATGGAGGTCTTTCTTTTTTTATACCTAGTTCGTCAGGAATGGCAGTGCTAACAATGCCTATAATGGCACCATTAGCAGATACTGTTGGTATTGGTAGAGAAATTATTGTCAATGCTTACCAGTATGGAATGGGGTTATTTTATTTTATAAATCCAACGGGACTAATTTTAGCTTCTTTAGCTATTGTAAAAGTGGGCTTTAACAAATGGTTGAAATTTATAATGCCGTTAATGATAATTATGACTTTATTTACATTAATAGTCATGACAATTTCTGTGTACATTTAAAGACAATAAAATAGTTATAATACCAAATGAAACAATTAATTAAAAAAAGTTTAAAAAAACTTGAGCTTATTAAAAAGCTTAATACTTTTAGATTAAAACAAATAAATAAAAAGTTTGTCGGTTTAAAGGAGTATGTTTTCAATTATGATGGAATTAAAATACTTTTTGACACAACAGACAGCTATTCTCATTCATGGTTTTACCCAAGATGCAGAAACGGTAAAATTCACGAACCTGCAGCAACTAATATATTTATTGACACTATTAAGGAATCTGATTGTGTACTTGATATTGGTGGTCATATTGGTTATTTCTCTTGTATATCTAGTTATTTAGCATCAAAAGGAAGTGTGCATGTTTTTGAAGTGGATCCTAAATGTATCCCATTAATTAAAAAAAATGTAGCACTTAATAATTTTGCAAACGTTACTGTAAATAATAATGCTGTTTCAAATGCTATCGGATTTGAAAAAATTCCTGTTTATGATGCACCAAGTCCAGCTTTAAGAATTTCTAATAATCGTAAACAATTTATAGAAGTGCCTTCTGTAACAGTTGATAGTTATATTTCTTCAAAAGATATAACACCAAACTTTATTAAGATTGATGTTGAAGGTGCAGAATGGAAAGTTCTAAATGGTATGAAAACTACTTTGAAGCAGGAAAATTTAAAACTCCTTGTGGAAGTTCATATTAATTTTTTGAAGAATAACTTCAATACTGATTATCGAGATATAATTGAACTTTTATTAAATGAAGGCTTTACTATTAAGGAAATAATAAATCATAGAGCAAGAAAAACAGAGTTTAATAAAATCTCTTCGATTCATGATAAACTCTCTAATATTAATACAATGCTTTATTGTGAAAAATAGAATAGTTTAAATCTTACTTATTCATATTTAAAAAATCAATTGTTTTCTGATTAATGATTTCAGCTTGATCAATAGATAAAAAGTGTCCAGCATTATTTATAGTTTCTGCCTTGACATTTGGAAGTAAACGTTTTGCTAAATCAACCGTCCGTTTTGTATTAATCATGTCATCATCACCTATTAAAACTAAAACAGGCAGTGTTAGAGATTTTAATTCATTAGATGAAAAAGGTTTCATGTTAATTATAAATTTATTGACAGAATCTTTTTCAGTTGCAATAGAATATTGTTCTAAGTATGCCTTATTGATGTTGTCCACATCACTAGACATACTTTCTAAAGTTTGTTCCATTTGTTTTTCCTTTGAAGAAAGTAAAGTGATTATATTTTTAAATAAATCTGTACTAGGCTTCACCCAAGTAAAAGTTTGAGCTGGGCTTAACAAGACTAAACTTTTAATACTATTTTGATTATTTAAAGCTATTTTTACTGCTAACCAACCACCACGAGAAGCACCAATAATATGAAAACGATTTAATTCAAGAGCAAAAAATACTTCCTTATACCATTCGGTAATAGCATCTACATTTTCGATATCATTATATAAGTAAGATTTTCCAGGTTCAAGAATAAAATCTATAGCATAAATACGATGTGTTTTAGTTAGGGCTTCTACATTTGGATACCACATTGTAGAACTAGCATTCATTCCATGGAGTAAAACTACAGGATCTCCATCTTTTGGACCACTTACAATGACATGAGCAATACCATTAGTTGTTGGAACATATAACTCTTCAAAAGAAGTATTCCATAGCTTCAAGGTTTTGTCATAAGCTTCAAAATAAGACTTATCTGATGCTTTAGCGTGTGTAATATAATCAGGCTCATTTTTGTATTTATCATATACATCAGAACAACTCAAACAAAATATTAAAAGGATAAGTATAAAAAATGCTCGCATTAGGTGTCTGTTATGTATTAAATCTAGTGAATTTTCATTTAACACTAAAGGTTATTCTTATGAATTAAAAGTTTAATATGTAAATTTGCACTGTTCAAAAAAGAACACAGCTTAATTCAAATGATTAATATTCACAACAAAACTTTAAAAGATTTAGAATTTGCGACTGTTTTGCAACAAGTCAGTGAGCTTTGTATTACACCTTTAGGCCATAACAAAGCTTTGCAAATAGCACCTTTTACATCTAAAGAAGAATTACTGCTTAATTTGCAGTTTGTGAATGAGTATCTAGCTTCATATTATAATGATAATCGCATTCCTAATCATGGATTTGATGAGATTTCTAAAGAACTTAAACTTATAAAAATTGAAAATGCTTTTTTAGAAGTTCATGGCTTAAAAAAACTGGTTGCTATTTCATTAACCACAAATGAAATTGTAAAGTTTCTGAAAAAATTTGAAGAGTACTATCCCAACTTAAATACGTATGCTTCAAACATTGAGGTGACGACTGTGATCATCGAAAAAGTCGATCGTATTGTTGACCGCTTTGGAGATATTAAAGATGATGCTTCTACTCTATTATCTAGTCTAAGAAAAACGATGAATGCACTTAAGGGGAAAATCAATCAGAGTTTCACTTCAGCATTAAATGCAAATCATCAATTAGACTATTTAGATGATATTCGAGAATCTGTTGTAGATAATAAGCGTGTGCTTGCTGTAAAAGCCATGTATAGGCGCAAAGTTAAAGGCGCTATTATGGGAAGCAGTAAAACAGGAAGCATTGTTTATATAGAACCAGAAACGACTTTACAACATACTCGAGAACTCAATAATTTAGAGTTTGAAGAACAAGAAGAAATTGTAAGAATATTAAAAGAGGTTACTAATTTTATTAGGCCTTTTTTGCATTTATTAGAGCAATATCAAGAGTTTTTAACAGCCTTAGATGTTATTTCAGCAAAAGCGAAGTATGCAAAATTTATGAATGCTATTCTTCCAGAAATTACTGAAGAACGCAGCTTGTTCTTAAGAGATGCCTATCATCCACTGCTCTATTTAACGAATAAAGAAAAGAAAGAAAAAACATTTCCTCAAACTATAGAATTAAAACAAGACAGTCGGATTATCGTGATTTCTGGTCCTAATGCTGGTGGGAAAAGTATCACGCTTAAAACGGTAGGTTTATTGCAAGTGATGTTGCAAAGCGGATTTCTGATTCCTGTGCATGAGCGTAGTAAAGTTTGTTTATTTGATCGTATATTAAATGATATTGGTGATAATCAATCGATTGAAAACCATTTGAGTACCTACAGTTATAGGCTCAAGCAAATGAATTACTTCTTAAAGAAGTGCAATAAAAACACACTCTTTTTGATTGATGAATTTGGAACAGGTTCTGATCCTGAATTAGGAGGAGCTTTAGCAGAAACATTCTTAGAAGTTTTTTATGAACGAGAAGCTTTCGGCATCATCACGACACATTATTCAAATTTAAAGTTATTGGCCAATGAATTGCCTTATATGCAAAATGCCAATATGCTTTTTGATGAACGTAGTTTAGAGCCAATTTACAAGTTAGTTATTGGTCAAGCAGGAAGTTCATTTACGTTTGAAGTCGCACAAAAAAACGGCATTCCGTATAGCTTGATTAATAAATCTAAAAAGAAAATTGAACGCGGAAAAGTACGTTTTGATGCTACTATTGCAAAGCTTCAAAAAGAGCGCTCTAAACTTGAAAAAACAGGACAATCTTTAAAGCTCAATGAAAAGAAAAAGCTTGCTGAAGCGGATAAGTTAGAAGAGATTAATGCGAAAATTCAAAAGAAATTAGAAAGCTATCAAGAGTTATATGATAGTAATCAACGCCTCATTTATTTAGGACAAAAAGTAAATGATTTAGCCGAGAGATTCTTCGATAACAAACAAAAGCGAGAATTAATGGCTGAGCTATTTAAGTTGGTTCAGATTGAAAATTCTAAACGCAAAAAAGTATCAGCCAAGCAGAAAAAATCAATTAAAGCCAAAGAAATTCAAGTCAAAAAAGAAGCTGAGAAAAAAGTTGAAGTCATTCGTAAAAAGAAAAAACAAGCCAAGAAAAAAGCAATAGTTCCAGAAAAACCAAAACCTATTTTAAAAATTGGAGATCGAGTGCGTATGCAAGATGGTCGTGCTGTTGGTAGTATTGATAAGATTGAAAAAAATAAAGCTGTTGTAAATTATGGTATCTTTACGACTAATGTTAATGTAGACATGTTAGAGCTTGTTGAAGCCAAAAAAATAATATGAATCAATTACCAAAACATAAAAAATTAATCCTATTTGATGGCGTTTGCAATTTATGCAATAGCACAGTACAATATGTGATTAAGCATGATAAAAAGGACGTGTTTCGTTTTGCGGCTTTGCAAAGTGATGTTGGTAAAGACATCATTCAGAAATATAATATCGATACTTCAAAAACAGATTCCATCTTACTTTACTCAAATGAAAATGGCCTAAAAATAAAGTCGACTGCAGCTTTACATATTGCAAAACACTTAGGTTTTCCAAATAATATGATGGTTGTCTTTTTAATTATTCCTGCTTTTATTCGTAATTGGGTGTATAATTACATCGCAAAAAATCGTTATAAATGGTATGGAAAAAGAGAGGCTTGTATGATCCCTACACCAGAATTGAGGGCAAAGTTTTTAGATTAATATTTTTTTAATCTAATTTAATAAAAGGAAAATCAGATACAGAATTTAAATAAAGTCGTCCTTCAGAATCAAAATAATAATCCGTTATTATTTCTTCATTTATAAAAAGGGTTAATTCATTATCTATAGTACTCCACTCTAAATCTGTTGCATTAGAAATTACAGTTGTACCATTGTTTTCAGAAGAAATTCTAAGACCAGAATGATTGGTATCAAAAATAAGCTTATACTCGAAATTCGCGTTAGAATCTGCTCGTTCCCAAGTCCCTACTAATTCATGAGTAGTATTCATAGTACCATCGTCATTACTACTACAAGAAAAAAAAGTTGCAGCAAAGAATAATGTAATTAGGCTAAGTTTAATTAATGATTTCACAGTTTTAGTATAGAAGTGGGTAAATAAGTTGCTTTTATTAGCAAATTTTAATGTCGCGTTTAGCTTTAAAGATTAAAAACTTTTCACCAGATAAAGTTTTTTCAATAATATTTTTATAAGACTTCTTTCTTACTAATAAAGATTTTGAATCTTTATTAAATAAATTAAGATTAGCGTCTTCAATTAACTCAATAGTATTGTTTTCAATAACAATTGGAGTAATTTGTAATTCATTGTTTAACTCAATGTCTTGAGCAGTTGCAGAAAAGGAAACTAGAAAAATAGCAATTAATAATTTCATAATACTTTCGATTTGTTTTGAGCAAAACTAAGGGTACATTGAAGTAATTAGAAATAAATTCGACAGAAAACACTAAAATCTAGTTATATCAAAAATAGATGTGAAAATTATCGATGAACTACCTATTTGAGGCTTTCTAAAATGAAATCAACCGTTTTATTGGTATTGTTATTCTTTAAATACGAGTCAGTTATATGTTTTACTGGTGCTGTAAAGCCTTTTTTACGAAGCGATTCGATAGAAGTTAAGTACGATAAAGAAATTTTACCAGTTAGTAAGCATTTCAAATCTTTACCTTCTTTATAATAGTTATACACTTTCTTCAGACCAGTTAAATATAAGTAGTCTTTTGTAAAGCCTCCTCCACGATGTGCTCGCACAGTAATATAAAATGCACGCTCTCTTTCTAAATCGTATTGATTATGTAAAAGTCTAAACGTTTTAGAAAATGAATAGCCTTTAGCTAAGCTATCTACAGCTATTACACGATAGGCTAATTCTTTTAATCGTCTTACAGTTAGACTATTGCTCATATATTCAGAAAACACAGCTAGACCTTCTTGAGTTTCTTCATAATTAGGAAAACCATGAGAAAATATCTTTAAAGGATGAAGGATGCCATTCATAGAAGTTACCATGTGTACTCCTATTTCATGATTGGTTAAAACAGCAATCTCATTATCCGAAAACGTATGGTTTTGATTAATGACTAAGGTTTTAGTATTATTTAAAACCATAGCAATAGCACTCATAGTATTAGAAAATTTAATAGTATAAGTAAAATCGTAGCGTTTAGAGTAATCTCTAAACTTTTGTTCTGTTTGCAATTCATTATACTTCGGACGAAATTGTTCATCTTTATCATCCTCATCATCAAAATGAAGAATGAATTTGGCATTTTCAACATCGTCTTCGGTTGGTGTTCCAAAAGAATGCAATGAATTATAATAGAATTTTTTTCCTTCTCCTATAGTTTCTATACATTGAATTAATCCAGAATAGGCATAAATAATATCTTGATATAATTGTCTTATTTCAGTATCTTCTATCTGTTCTATAGGTTGAGAAAATAACTCGCGATGTAAATTAAAACGATCAAAATTAATTTCTGGGTAAATAAATACAGGGTCTGTTAAATACTTTGAAGCAAAAAAACGTTCTTTTTCTGCCTCAATATTTGTTGGGTTTACATAACTTAAAAGTTCAATCTTTTTGACCAAAATATCAATTTGATTGTCAATTTCAAATAATGCCTTAGTACTGGTATGAGGTGTATTCATTATACTATCTGTAATTATTATAAAAGGCTTTAGCATGTGCAGGTAATCGTTCCCGTAATTCACGTTCTACAGCTGCAACGACTTCTGGATATATGATATAGTCATATTCATCGCAATAAACCTTGGCGATTTCTGTTGCCAAAACTAATGTATTTTTAAAATTCTGAGTAATATATTTTAAGAAATAGCCATTCCCTTGAAAGGTGTCATTAATTAGCGACGTACTTTTTATGTCATTTGGCAATTGCATTTCATTTAAGCTCTGTCTCCAAGATTCAATAAAGGTGCCAAAGCGATTATTATCAACGTTAGATGTGCCTAAATTCCAAGTTGGCACTTCCCTATCCCAACGCTTCCAATTATAGCTATGCATGTCATATACAATACACACTCCAAACTTTTCTTCTAGCTTATTAATTAATGCATGAACCACCTTGTAAAAGTTGGCATGCTTATTTAAGCTTTTTGTGGTCATGGCTTCAGAAAGCGGACTTTTCCATAATTGTTTTCCCCAAGCATCTGTATAAATAGCAGTTTCAGGCGCTCTATTTAGATCATACTCAAAACGTGAATCCATACCTGCAATAACAATAGGATGCGAATTGACCATGTTTTTAGTTTCAGGATCTTCTTCATACCAACGCTCATATTCGGTATGCAAGCACATATCCCAAAGTTCTTTTCTAAACTGATGTCCATCATGTACAGCACCACACACATAGTGTACATATTCATCAATTTTTATGGTAAATGAATAGTCTGAAGCTACTGCATGAAAGCAATCTTCAGCATTAATTTTATTAATTATTTGTTGAATAGATAAGCGTTCCATTAATCTAAATTAAAAAGCGAGTTTAAATTGAGTTTATTTTCTTTCGGCATAAAAAGATAATCATTTAATTGCAAACTTTCAGGAGACCATACCTTAGTTTCAAAAGTTTTAATATGATTAAATGCATGAATATTGAGGTCCTCTTTTGTTCTTATGATTTGATATATCTCATAGTTAGTATTATGCAATAGCGTTTTCATATTTTTTAAATGCAGCTGATGAGTTTCTAAAGTGTCTTCAGCATGAGTGTCTAAAACTTCACAAATGATAAGAGGTCTTTTTTTCTGAATAAATTCTTGCATGCCTTGAAGCGCGTGATATTCTGCACCTTCAATATCAATCTTAACAATGTAAGAAGCGTTATCAGTAAGCTTATTTTTAAAGAACTCATCAAACTTCACAGCTTGAATTTCTTTGGTATAACCATCTTTATAAACATTTGGTCTAAAGGCATTTAAAGTTGTAGCAGTCGTATCTGCATTGGTGTTGTAATATAAATTTAGAGTTCCCGTAGTGTTAGAAATCGCAAAAGGATAAATGGTTGATTGCTTCTTTTGATTCGCATTTATTAACTCTTCTATATAGGTTACACAATTGGTATTGGGTTCAAATCCTATGTATGTCCATTTTGGAGCAGCAGCTAACACTTGAATAAACGTTTGTCCGATATTTGCTCCAATATCTAAAAAAACATGATGAGGATATTGTGAATAAAAACGTTCCAACATTTGTGTAAACCATGTGTTTTTTTGATTTAAATTATGAAGTCCTAAGCCATTAATAATTGGAACTTTAATTGTTTTTTTTAAAATCGAAAGATTCGCAGTAAAACGGAAGTACTTTAGAACACCTAATTTATTTAAAAGTTTTAAAATGAATTTCACTGTTCTAAAATATGCTTTAAACTTCTGTACATTATACGCTCTGTAACATCAAATTCGCCATCAGCAAAAAATAACATTTTAATTTCAGCGAGTAAGGCATTGATATCGTTAGTATTAAATTGATGATCTTTCACACCTTGTACTATTTTTTGAATACTTTGGTAGTCATTATCGGCATCAAACTCGTCATGAATATTTTGAAATGTTTGCATATCAACACGTTCAATGATTACATTTTTTTCTTTATTATCTTCAATAAAGTTTGAGTTTGCAGCATATAACAAGGTATAAGCAATCAATTCATCTTTTGTCCAATGCATGGTATTTTCATTTGTAATTAAACTTCCGTATTCTGTCCATGAACCATCATAAACAGCTATATTTTTATAACCAATAACGTCTGCTCCTAATGCCAAGACACATGCTGTAATTCCACTACCACAAGAGAATATAAGTTGTTCTTTTTGATCTGTTATAGTCGCGAATTTCTGCTCAAGATGCTCTTTTGAAAGCAATCTGTAATCACTCAGCAAGTTTTCAAAGGGTAAATTTTTAGAATGTGGTATGGTTCCGCTACGTAAACCTTCTCTTGGTTCAGGTGCTAATCCATGAAATCGATTAGCCGAACGAGCATCTAAAATTTTATATTTGCTATTATTCTTTAAAACTTGAATATCATTAAAAAACAATAAATAGCCTTCTTGATACTTAGCAATAAAGTTGCCCGTACTATAATTTATGGGATGTTTTTTTTCTAACGGAAAATGCGCTTGCTTCCATTCTGGTAAACCTCCATTTAAAACAGCGACATTATCATGTCCGAAAGCTTTAAATAGCCACCAAGCTCTTGCACTCGAATAAATACCATTGTCATCATAAACGACTATTGCTGAATTTTTATTAATCCCAATATTTTGCGCTTCCCTTGTAAATTGTGCTTCCGAAGGACATGTATTTGGAAATGGTCCATCAGGATCGCTAAACTTCTTTTTAATATCGAAAAAGCGCGCTTTTGGGAATTGAAATGCTTCAGTATCTAAAGAACTTGTATGTGTAACTTTTGGTATAGTGGCATCTAGAATCACCAAATTAGATGCATTTAAATGCGCCTTAAGCCAGCTTACTGATACTATTGATTCTTCTAAAATAAGTTCAGACATTTTAATTTATTAAGCTGGAATTCTTTTAGGATTAAGCGTCTTCAACCGTTTTACGTAAACGAGAACGTCTGTCAAAAGCTTGAAGTTTATCTAACACTTTGCTCTCTAAGAAATCGATAACACGTTCTTCAACTTTGACTTTAGCTTTATACACTTTGTTAATATAAGTAATGCCTCCAGGTGACATGACATTAACTTCTACAAGCTTTCCTCCAATAACATCTATACCAACAAAATAGAGTCCATCTTTCACTAATTTCGGCCCAATTTGTTTACATAAGGCTTTTTCTGCTTTGGTTAAAGTATGCTTAGCGATGCTACCTCCAGCAGATACATTAGAACGATGGTCATCGCTTCCAGGGATACGACGCATTGCACCAACAGGTTCTCCGTTTAAAAGTAAAATACGAACATCGCCTTGATCTGCACCTTCAATATAATCTTGAAGGATGACATAGTTTGAAGTACCATCTGAGTTACTATTAATATAAAAATCTAAAAGTGAATTAATATTACTCATTGCCGACTTTTCAATAAGAATTACTCCAGAACCACCAAAACCATTTAAAGGTTTGATGATCATTTTATCAGATTTAGAGTCTTTAATTTGCTGTACTAAATACTCTTTATTTTTTGAAACATGAGTATTAGGAATAATGTTACTATGAGCATCACCAAAAGCAGCTGTATATAGTTTATTATTCGCTTCTCGCATACCTTGAAGTGAATTAATAATAAACACATCGTCTTTAACCGAATCTAAAAAGTTGAGCATTAATGGATCTAAAGGCGGATTTGCTCTAAAGAAAATGGCGTCAAATCCAGCAAGAGGTAACATTTCATCTCTTAATTTTGCTTTATTATAAAACGCTTTTAATGAGCTTGGTGTTTTATCCATTCTACCAATAACAGTACAGAAGGCATTAGTTACACTATCTCGAATGGTAAGATTGGCAGGTGAACACAAAGCAACACCATGATTCCTTTTTACGCATTCTTTCATTAAAGCTAAACTTGTATCATTTTCAGGGTCTATTTCACTCCATGGATACATGATAAAGCAAACATTCATAATTGTATATTTTTGGTTGATTAGTAATTAAATTTAAAACTTTTATTTCACTTTTTCATAGTTGTCATCCCAGTTTTTTACTTTAGGTTTTCCTAATTTCCCTAAAGATTTAGCGACCAGCATAGAGACTGTAGCATCACCAGTAACATTTACAACCGTTCTGCACATGTCTAATGGTCTATCGACTGCAAAAATTAGAGCTAATCCTATTGGTAATAATTCTGCAGGGAAGCCTATAGATTCTAATACAATGACCAGCATTACCATACCTGCACTTGGCACAGCAGCACTACCAATTGATGCTAATAAAGCTGTAGCAATAATGACTAATTGATTCGTAAATGTTAATCCTTCTGGCCAAATGACTTGCATGATAAATACTGCAGCAATACCTTGATATAAACTTGTACCATCCATATTTACAGTCGCTCCTACAGGTAAAACAAATCCAGAAACTTCTTTGTCAACGCCAAGATGTTCCTCAACACGCTCCATAGTTACAGGAAGTGTTGCAGCACTACTACTGGTTGAAAAGGCTAATAATTGCGCTGGACTGATTTCTTTTAAAAACCATAAAGGTGATTTTTTTGTATATACTTTTACAAGCATCAGGTAAAAACAGATCATTAAAACTAATCCGAAAACAACACATAAGGCATAACCTAAAAGTTTGACTAAAATTTCGGTGTCATCAAAAGCGATAATCACATTTGCCATTAAAGCAAAGACAGCGTATGGTGCAAAAAGCATAATAAGGTCGACCATTTTCATGACGACTTCATTAAGTGAATCGAAAAACTTAACGAGTGGTTTGGCTTTTTTCTTTGGAACGAGTAATAAACAAATACCAACAAAGAGAGCAAAAAATATAACTTGAAGCATTTTTGCTTCCCCTAAAGCTGTAAATATATTACTAGGAAAAATGTCTACTAAGGCTTGTAAAGGACCAGCATCATGCTGATTAGAGGCTTTATTTAATTTATCGACAACTCCTTCTGAATTTTCATATTTCGTTTTTATTTTTTCAATGGTGTCTGGCGACATGCCAACACCTGGTTGAATTGTATTTACAATGGTTAAACCAATGATAATTGCGATTAGTGTGGTGCCTACGTAAATTAGAATGGTACGTAGTCCCATAGTTTTAATTTTAGAGATATCTTTTAAATCTGAGATTCCTTTTATTAACGATGCTAGTATTAATGGCACCGCAATAAGTTTTAATAAATTAATGAAGATAGTTCCAAATGGAGCAATCCAATCTGAAATAAATTTAGGACCCATTTCGAGTGTATTCATGATAAATCCGAAAATGATACCTAAGACCATTCCTATAATGATTTTCCAATGTAATGCGATTTTTTTCATTTGTTCTTTATCGTTAGTTGTTTAGTCTAGCCTCGATTGAGGCATTTGTTGAAGCTCTTTTGTTTTGTCACCTTAAGCACAGTCGAACGATCTTTACAAAACAAAAAGCGACTGCCGAAAGCGAGAAACAGCTTCTAATTATACATTTTATTTAACAAGTAATAATCTGCTAAAACCAATGCAGCCATAGCTTCCACGATAGGAATCGCTCTAGGAACGACACAAGGATCGTGACGACCTTTGCCTTGCATTTCAACAATTTTACCGTCTTTATTTATTGTGTTTTGCTTCTGCATAATTGTGGCTACAGGTTTAAAAGCGACACGAAAATAGATGTCCATTCCATTACTAATACCACCTTGAATTCCTCCAGAGAGATTAGTTTTAGTTGTTCCGTCTTCATTAAATAAATCGTTGTGTGCGCTGCCTTTCATTCGAGCACCACAAAATCCGCTACCATATTCAAAGCCTTTTACGGCATTTATAGACAACATGGCTTTTCCTAATTCTGCGTGTAATTTATCAAACACAGGTTCGCCTAAACCGATTGGGACATTTTTTAGCACACAAGTGACAGTACCTCCAATGGTATCGCCTTCCTTGCGAATGGCTTTTATTTTGGCAATCATTTTTTCTGCGGAAGCCTGATCAGGACAGCGTACAATATTACTTTCGGTTTTTGAAAAGTCTAATTCCTGATATGGTTTATCGATAAAAATATCTCCAACAGAAGATGTAAAAGCATTAATTTTTATGTCTTTTAATAGTTGTTTGGCAATAGCTCCAGCTACGACACGACAAGCGGTTTCACGCGCAGAACTTCGTCCACCACCTCTATAATCACGAATGCCATACTTTTTTTCGTAGGTAAAATCGGCATGACTAGGACGATAGACTTCTTTGATATGTGAATAGTCTTTTGACTTCTGATTGGCATTTTTAATCATAAAACCAATAGGAGTTCCAGTGGTTTGGTTGTCAAAAATTCCAGAAAGAAATTCGACAGTATCTGGTTCTTTGCGTTGAGTGACGATTTCAGACTGACCAGGTTTTCTTCGGTTTAATTCGCTTTGTATAGCATCAAAATCTAAGGTTAATCCTGCAGGACAACCATCAATAACACCACCAATAGCAACACCATGAGATTCACCAAATGTGGTAAGTTTAAAACAATTTCCGAAGGAATTTCCAGCCATTTACTAATTAATTTTGCTAATACATTAAGAATATATCGCTAATGTAAATTTATTATTAGACAAATTAAAACATCTATGCTTAATTTTTGTGCATGCAATTAGTGCTTAACAGGTAATTTTGAGGCTTAAATTGATTTGAAACGAATCCATTAAAAAATGGCTTCAGTAAAAGGTTGTTAGTCCTATTAATTTTTATATTTTTGAAAAAAATTTTAAAACCTTAATTATGAAAAACTTAAAAGCAATTATGCTGCTTTTTTTAGGACTAGTATTAGTTGGATGTAGTAGTGACGATAGTGGTGGAAGTTCAGAACCAGCAACTGGAAACTATTTTCCATCAACCATGGATGATCTTTGGATTTACAACG
Source organism: Lacinutrix iliipiscaria (assembly GCF_042686125.1). NCBI lineage: Bacteria > Pseudomonadati > Bacteroidota > Flavobacteriia > Flavobacteriales > Flavobacteriaceae > Lacinutrix > Lacinutrix iliipiscaria. Next base: position 77,252 of record NZ_JBHUOV010000002.1, on the reverse strand, counting down.
TTGAAAACAGAAATGCAGATGATGATACTTTTGATTTTGATGCTACAGATTTGTTAACAGTAAATTCTGTGACAGCGACAAGCTTTACAGTAGATGCAAATGGTGCAGATCCAGCAAATGGAAGAATGAGTGAGTTTTTAGAAAATGGGACTCTAGGAAAAACTGAAAGCACTTTATTATATAATGGTGTTTTAGACTTACCAGCTGAGTTTTCAGATTTTTCAGATGAGACAATTACATTAGTAGATTTCGTTTTATACGATTTAAACGCTTCTAATGGTGAAGAGTTATCTAGTACTTCTGGTACATTTACTCAAGATTTTCCTTTTGATGGAGCAACAATTCCTTTAACAATAGACTATGTATTAAGTACAACCAATGTAAATTCAGGAAGTAATACACTAACTGTTGATGGTACAGAATATACAAATGTAATTCAAGCTAATATCAGTTTAGAGGTTACAGTTATTGCCTCTATGGATATATTAGGTACAGGTACTATAACAGAAGTTGATGTATTAAACACACAAGATGTGTTGTCTATTGATTATTATTTTTCTCAAGATGTTGGACTTATAAAAGCAAATGCGACACAAGGTTATGCTGTTGCTGATACTTTTGTAGAAATATTAACTTTTGGAGGTATTGTATTAGATATACCAACAACAGTTACAGTTACCAATAATCAAGAAATTGATTCATTTATTGTAGAATAACAGAAAACTCTAGTAGTTTGAAAAACGCTCTAATTTTAATTAGGGCGTTTTTTTATTTTAAAGCATGTCTTATTATGCTTATAGGATGTAATGCTTCACGTTGTGTTCCATCTTTTATTTGATGCCTACAGCTCGTTCCATTTGCGGCAATGATAACGTCTTTATTCGACTTCCTTATTGCTGGAAATAAAGTCTGTTCGCCTATTTGCATGCTCACTTTATAATGCTCCTTTTCGTAACCAAAACTTCCTGCCATACCACAGCAACCACTAGGAATAATGGTTACTTTATAGTTCTCTGGTAGATTTAAGAGTTCAAAACTGGACCATTGATTTGCTAATGCCTTTTGATGGCAATGGCCATGAAACTTAATGGTTTTGGCTTCATTCGTAAACTGTGAAGCCTTGATGTGTCCTAATTGTATTTCTTTCTGAAGAAACTCTTCGATTAAAAAGGTGTGTTTTGCTATGTGTTCTGCTGAAGGTAAGTCGTCTGCAAGTTTAAGATATTCATCTTTAAACGTGAGTATTGCTGAAGGTTCTATACCAATAAGTGGTGTTTCATCAGAAATTAAATCTTTAAAAATAGATACGTTTTTATTTGCTAATTGTTTGGCTTGTTTTAAAAGGCCTTTAGATAAAAATGCACGACCAGATTCTTCGTGATTTATCATTTTAACCTTGTAGTTAAGTTGTGTTAGTAATTGTAGTGCATCGATTCCAATGGTGGTATCTAATAGATTTGTAAACTCATCATTAAATAGATAAACAGTCTTTATGTGATTATTTTTAATAGACTGATTTTCAAAATTTAGATAATACTTACTTAAACTTTTATTTGAAATTAAAGGAAGACTTCTTTTTTGAGCTACACCTAATGAAGATTTTAAAATTCCAGAGCTAAAACGATTTGAAAACACAAAATTTGTAAGTCTAGGAAAACGACTACCAATGGTATTGAGTTTATTATTATAAGCGAATAGTTTGGTTCGCAAAGCCACTCCATTTGCTTGTTGGTATTGGTACTGAAACTCCGCTTTTAAACTTGCGACATCGACACTACTCGGACATTCACTTGCGCAGGCTTTACAGCTCAAGCATAAATCGAAAACCGCTTTAAGTTCTTTATGATTAAATTTATTAGCTTTTTCGGAATGCGTTAAAAATTCTCTTAAGGCATTCGCTCTAGCACGTGTTGTGTCTTTCTCATTTTTAGTAGCTCTATAACTCGGACACATGGTTCCTCCAAACTCTGGAAGTTTCCTGCAATCACCAGAACCATTACATTTTTCAGCTTCACGAAGAATGCCTTGTGATTTCGAAAAATCTAAAAGCGTATCGACTTTGGGTTCTACTCTATCGGCTTCATAGCGTAGGTTTTCATCCATAGGAAATGCATCAACAATTTTTCCAGGATTGAAGATATTGTCAGCATCAAAAACAGCTTTAATCCGTTTTAAAATCTTGTAATTGGCATCACCAATCATTAAAGGAATAAATTCTGCTCGCACAATACCATCACCATGCTCGCCACTAATTGAGCCTTTATATTTCTTTACTAACTTAGCAACATCTGTTGTTATTTGTCTAAATAAAACAACATCTTCTTTTTGTTTTAAATTCAGTATTGGTCTTAAATGCAACTCACCAGCACCAGCATGTGCATAATACACTGCATTTTGATTATAGGTTTTCATCAATGCCGTAAAGTCTTCAATATAGTTTGCTAAATCAGGTAACGCTACAGCAGTATCTTCAATACAAGCAACGGTTTTCTTATCGCCAATCATATTTCCTAATAAACCCAATCCTGCTTTACGCAATTCAACAGCCTTAGTTATCGTGTCATCATGTAATAAAGGATTTGCATAGCTTAATCCTTGTGCTTTTATGGTATTGTGAAGAAGATTCGCTTTCTGTTTAACTTCATCAGAAGAGTGACTTCTAACTTCACACATAAGAATGGCTTCAGGATCACCTTGAATAAACTGTCTGTTTTCCTGTTGTGTTTTATTATGTTTGGTTAGATCTAGAATGGTTTTATCCATCATTTCACAGGTATGCAAATCATGTTTCATCACTGTTTGAACGCTTTGTAAGCAGTCAGAAACACTTTTAAAATGAGCAGCTACCATTATGCTTTCACTTGGAGGGAGAAGATCTAGCTTTAGTGTAATTTCGGTTGTAAATGCTAGAGTCCCTTCACTACCTGCAAGCAACTTACAGACGTTAATTTTTTCTGTGGACGCAGAAAACACTTCAGATTTTATGAGTTCATCAATAGCATATCCTGTATTTCTTCGATGGATTTCTGGGTTGGGGAACTCCGATTTAATTTGCTGTTGAGCCGTTTCAGAACTAAGTTCAGAATAAATAGTTCTATAAATATCACCTTCAAGCGTTTGTAATTCTGCTTTAATTTTAAAGGCATCTGGAGTCAATTCACCAAAAGCAACCGAAGTACCATCACTTAATATGGTTTGCAATTCAACAACCTTATCTCTAGTTACACCATACTGAATTGAGGTAGTTCCAGAAGAATTATTACCAACCATACCTCCTATCATACAGCGATTTGAAGTGGATGTATTAGGACCGAAGAACAATCCGAAAGGTTTTAAGAAATTATTAAGCTCGTCACGAATAACACCAGGTTGTACTCTAACTGTTTGTTGCGATTCGTTAACGTCTAAAATTTTTGTGAAATGCTTTGAGACATCAACTACAATACCATGCCCAACACATTGTCCAGCTAATGAAGTTCCAGCAGTTCTAGGAATTAGAGAGGTTTTATGAGTTCGTGCAAAATCAATAAGGCGTTTAATATCGTTTTCATTTTTAGGAAAAGCAACTGCCAATGGTAGAGTTCGATACACAGAAGCATCAGTGGCATAAATAGTACGCATTAAGCTATCAAAATGTAGTTCTCCTGTCAGTTGAGAATTTAAAACATTCAATTTTGAGTGTATATCCATAAAAAATGAAAAGTCATTATAAAACTAAAAAGAAATCTAATATAAATTGATTTTTGGCGTTGTTTTTGTAAATGAATGTGAAATAAAAATGTTTAAGTCATTTATAAATCCGTATTAATTATAAAAATTAAAGTTTATGAAAAAATTAGTTTTAGTCATTGTTGTGTTTATGGGAAGCTTTGGGATAATAAAAGCTCAAGAAATTGCACCTAATGCTATTGGCTTACGCTTAGGAGATAGCGAAGGCTTTGGAGCTTCTGTATCGTATCAACGTGCCATTTTAGAGCATAATCGCTTAGAATTTGATTTGGGATGGCGAAATGGAAGAAACCTTAGAGGCGTTAAAGGTGTTGCCTTATTTCAATGGATTAAGCCATTGGTTAATGATTTCAATTGGTATTTTGGAGCTGGAGGAGGCTTAAGCTCAGTTACGATAGATATTCGAGGCACTAATGATAATGTTACTGATACTTTTGGATTTATTGCTGGAGACATTGGTGTTGAGTATCATTTTGATTTTCCTTTGTTATTATCCTTAGATATCAGACCTGAATTAGGTTTTGGTGATGATGTTTACGATAATGACAATCTAGACTTTGATGTTGGTGTTGGTGTTCGTTACACGTTTTAATCGAAGAACTATTTTAAAATATTATAAAGCCACTTTATTTAAAAGTGGCTTTAATATGTTTATAGCTTTTGTGTAAACAAACACATTTTTAGAGTATTCTCGTATATAGTTTCATATTGCGGAACAATGTTATGAATATCAAATTTTGCCGCTTCAACTTTGGCATTTTGTTTAAAGGTTTTTAAACGCTCCTGATTGCTTAAAATATGAATGGCATTTTTAGACATGTCATCGATATCACCAACATGACTTAAAAACCCTGTTACACCTTGTTTATTGACTTCTGGTATTCCTCCAGTATTGCTAGAGATTACAGGCACTCCTGAAGCCATTGCTTCTAAAGCAGCAAGACCAAAACTTTCTGTCTCACTTGGTAGCAGGAATAAATCACTAAAGCACAAAATTTTATCTATTTCATGACTTCTTCCAAAGAAGATTACTTTTTCTAAAATATCAAGTTTTTCACAAAGTTGTTCTGCTTTTTCTTTTTCAGGGCCTTCTCCAACCATCATTAGCTTTGCAGGGATTTCTTTTTGAACATTATAGAATACATTAATAACATCTTCAATACGCTTTACAGGTCTGAAGTTACTGATATGAGTTATAATTTTTTCATTTTCATGAGCCATCATATCACGTTGGCAGTCCGTAAAATGAAAATTATATTTATTAATATCGATAAAGTTGGTGACGACATGGATTTCATTTTTAATATCAAACAATCGCATAGTGTCATCTTTTAAGCTTTGTGAAACCGCAGTAACGGCATCAGATTTATTGATGCTAAATGTTACAGCAGGTTTATAAAAAGGATGGGAACCTACAAGTGTAATATCTGTGCCATGCAGAGTTGTTACAATAGGAATATATATACTTTCTTCTCGAAGCATTTTCTGTGCCATGTATGCAGCATAAGCATGAGGAATCGCATAATGAACATGCAAAATTTCAATGTTATGAAGCTTAACCATATCTACCAATTTACTAGATAAAGCCAGCTCATAAGGTTGGTAATGAAATAGTGGATATTCAGGGACATTTACCTCGTGATAATGCACATTATTGCTTAATTGTTCTAATCTTACAGGTTGATTATATGTTATAAAATGAATCTCATGTCCACGTTTAGACAACTCAATACCAAGCTCTGTAGCAACAACTCCACTTCCTCCAAATGTAGGATAACATACTATTCCTATTTTCATATATTCTTAAATGTATCTATTCTATAATGGCTTCATAAATAGCCTCTTGAATATTGGTTCTAATATTTTCTCTTAATAATAAATTTTTACCTGCTTTAGGATAGGTTCTATTTGCTAAAAATATATATACAATTTCTTCTTCAGGGTCTGCCCAAGCATAGGTTCCTGTAAACCCAGAATGTCCAAAACTAGTCATTGAGATACAACCACAAGTTGGACCTGAATCTCCTAATTGAGGCTTGTCAAATCCTATTCCGCGTCGGTTATCTTTATCGCAATAATAGCATTTATTAAACTTATCTAAAGTTTCAGGTTTAAAATAACGTTTGCCTCCATAATAGCCTTTTTGCAAGTACATTTGCATGATTTTAGCGACGTCGTTTGCATTACTAAAAACACCAGCATGTCCACCTACTCCACCTTGCATTGCAGCTCCCATATCATGAACATACCCATGAATTTTTTGATATCTAAAATAATCGTCTTCTTCAGTAGGGACAATATTCTTATTACTGACTTTATTATTAGGGTTATACATAGTATGATTGGCACCTAAAGATTCATAAAAATGATCTTTTGTTAATTCATCTAAAGGTTTGTCGTAATGTTTCTCAATAAATTTCTTTAGAATATAATATGGTAAATCACTATAGCGATAGCGCAGACTAGATAGTAAATCGGTATCTTTAATTATACCTTGAATTGAATCTTTATAATCTTTTCGCATATACAATTCATCAGCAACCTTAACACTAAATGTTTTATCGAATTTTTTTCTGTAATATTTTGGATCAGGATGTTTGGTTATTGAATCTAAAGTGGCATAATAAAACGGAATCCAAGGTTTTAACCTTGCATAATGAGACAACATTTGTTTGATTGTGATATTTTCTTTATTCGTGCCTTTATATTCTGGAATTAATTTAGAAAGCTTACTATCTAATGACAGGATTCCTTGTTCTTCAAGTTCCATTAATAAAGGTAATGTTGCTAAAATTTTAGTGAGAGACGCTACATCATAAATATCATTAAACTTAACACTTTCTGCATTTTTATCGTAGGTATGTTTACCAAAATTTTTATTGTATATCACCTTACCATGTCGCGCTACCAATAATTGAATTCCAGGCGTCATTCCTGAATTTACGGCATGATTTGCAATAGAGTCAATTTTATTCAATTGAGATGAACTCATACCAACTCGCTCAGGAATCGTGTATGCTAATCTGTTTATTGGATTGTAGATTTCACCTTGACCAACACTAAAATGTTCTCCTGCAGAAACAGGTAAAGAGCCTTTTGCTGCAATTGCTCCAAATATGAGTTGTGCTGATTTTTGCTGAGCGATAGGACTGTTTTGATAACTCACCACGATTCCTTCAATGTTGGTTACTGTATTTAAATCTAAAAGGGCATAAGGCTTTACAAACAGGTCTAAAATCACAGTATTTGTTCTGGCAATTTCATATAACCATACCAACTCTTTATCTGTGAACTTATAACTTTTCCATGGATTAGCATTGGAACGATGCAAACCAACAATGACTGTATTATACGGTTTTAATTTATTGAGTAGTTCGTCAAGTTTTTCAGCTTTAATCTCATGAACACGTGTATATTTCTGAAGCTCACTTAAAAAATCTGAGCCCTCATCATCTCCTAATTTAACATAGGCAATACTCTTAGTTTCTAATTTTCGTAATGGCAGCAAGCCAGGTTTGTTTTTAGCAACTGTAATTGCATTTTCTAAGAGTTCTTCATATAAAGCATCATCTTTAATTCTATTTAAATCTTCTACTAAATTATGTGTGCCAATAGGTTTGTAATGATTTAATCCGACTTTATATTTAGCTTGTAATATTTTTTTAACAGAATGTGCTAAACGTTCTTCTGTAATCACTTCAGTATTGTATGCATCCACGAATTTAGCGATTGCTTTTTCTGGAGCTTCAGACATTAACATTACATCGTTTCCAGCTAAAAATGCTGCAAGGTCTATTTCTCCTCCAGTAATAATTTTTTTATTGGTAGTTCCATCGATGGATTTTTCTATAAAATCGGCAGCACCTTTCATTGTTAGTGCATCAGTGAATATTAAGCCTTTAAAGCCTAAGCGTTCTTTTAAAATATCTGTCACAATATGTTTTGATAAAGAAGAAGGAAAGCCACTGCGAGCTTCTAAACTAGGTACATTTAAATGTGCCACCATGACGCTTGATAGACCTTCTTTTATTAATCGTCTATAAGGATATAATTCTACGGAATCGATACGTGCTTTATCAAATGAAATGGTTGGTAAGGTTTTATGCGAATCTGCATCTGTATCACCATGACCAGGGAAGTGTTTAGCATTGGCTAAGACTCCAGCGCTTTGCATGCCTTTCATAAAGGCCAGTGCTTTTTCGGTTACATTATCTCGATCTTCACCAAAAGAGCGATTACCAATAATTGGGTTTTTAGGATTGGTATTAATATCTACTACAGGAGCAAAATTAAAATGAACCCCTAAGCGCTTACAATGTTCTCCTATTTGTCTTCCAGCTTTTTCAACCAATTCATTATTTTTTATAGCGCCAAGCGTCATATTCCACGGAAAGGCATAAGTAGAATCCAGTCGCATACTTAAACCCCATTCAGCATCCATACCTACCAATAATGGAATTTTTGAAGCTGCTTGTAATTCATTATTTAATTTCGCTTGTCTTACTGGTCCACCATTGGAATAGATTAAACCTCCAATATGTTGCTCTTTAATGAGTTTGACAATTTTATTTTTTGACTTGATGTCTTGGTTCGAAAAGACTTGAACCATAAAAAGTTGACCGATTTTTTCATTTAAATTCATGCTATTATACACACTATCAACCCATTTGTTTTGACCGACAGCATCTTTTTTGACAAGAGGGTTATCCTCTTGAGCAGAACAATTAAAAAATGAAAATAAACTTAATGTAAGTAGTAAATAGAATTGACGCATAAAATTGTTTAATAAGTATAGCTAAAAAACTATGCCAAAATAACATTTTTAGAACGAATTTAATCAGACTTTATGATAGATTTATCAAGAATAATAGTAACAATTATTCTTAGTCCATTACAAACTTAAAGGCTATGGCAAAAATATTAGCCTTTAAACCTGTATTACGCTTATAATTATTGTATTTAAAGTCAATGTTTTTTAAGCCAAACTTCCAAAGATGAAACTTAGAAAATATATCTGTATATGATATTCCAAATCCATATTGGTTTGCATTGAATTTAGACAAATCATAGTCTGAAGTATAATACTCACTAGTTGAGAGGTTTTCTTCATAAGGCGCAAAATAATCTGCAGCGGTTTGATTATAAAATCTATATGATGGATATAATGTGAACTTTTGAGTAATTTTTACAGGCACCTCTATACTAGCTGTATGTGCATTAACTCCCCAATTATCAAAATAATAGCGATAGTATGTCCTTAAGGAAATAACTTCATTTAAATAATAATTAAAGCGCAGTCCTATTGGAACTTTAAAGCGACTATTAGGTAATCTTTCGATATCATCTGCTAACTGAAAAACATCTGTATTATTAGAAGATGTATAATTATCAATACTATTTGGATTACCAATATAGTAATTATCAATATCAGCAAAATAAACACGCTGCATAGGGTTTGCTAACCAACCATCTTGTTTTACTAAATCAAAAAATAAAGACATTTGAGTAGTCTTACTTAGTATTTGAGAAAAACTAAACGATAATGCATAAGAATTTCTAGATTTATCATTTATTAAATCAAAACCAGAAACTGGACTCCAATTTGGATTTACATTACCATTTTGACTTAAAACATCGACGTTTGCAAAAAAGCCTTCATTTAAATTGCCATTATTTTTTAAATAAGCATCAAGTTCTATTGGGTACTTAGGGCTCCAAGTGTCTAAATATATGCTGGCTTTAATTCCTATTTCTGTATTTTTCTCATTAAATAGCTTAGTAAAACCACCTCCAAAACCAACAGATGTATAATCATATTCTGTAGCGAAAGATATATTGGCGTTCCAATTATTATTTCTATTGTCAGAACTGTGTGCATAGCTCACATTAATACTTCCCCATGTATCTTTTTGAGATGCACCAGACGATGCTACCCAAGGACTACCTGTTATATTATTTCCTTCGGAATCATCAAAAGGATTTAAATTACTAGACGAGGCTGAAGTATATGTTGATATTCCTGCATCAATAGTCAGTACATCATCAGCATTTAGAGGTAAGTTAATAATAATTGTAGGTGTGAAATCGGTTAGCTCTTCAGTACCTACACCTCCTGACACCGAAGCATTGTCACCATCTTGCGAATAATAACTAGTCAAAAAATCCACTTCGGTAGTTTCTAAAACTCGTTTTTTATAAACTATTGTTGAGTCTTGTTGGCTAAATACTTGGCTAAAGCAAACTAAAAATAATATTGCAAATGTTTTTTTCATATTAATTACATCCACAGCCTCCTCCAGATTTTCCTCCATTAGCACCAGATGCAGCCTCACGATAGACTTGGAAATTTGTTTCAAACCGATCTACCTTTTTTTGAGACAATACCATATCAGGATCATTTAAAAATACTTTCTCGTATTCCTTTACAGAAATGCAAGAGCTGACAGTTGTTATTAACAAAATGAATACTAATAATCTCTTAATCATGATTTTCTTGTTTTAACTTGATATTATTTGATGTGTTAATATGATTGTTAGCATCAACAATTATACATTCAATATCTTTAAGTTGATTTATAAAGTCGAGTCCAACCTCTACTCCCATGACAAAAACAGAAGTTGCTAAGGCATCTGCTAGTTCTGCAGATGTTGTAAAAACGGAAACACTTAGGATGCCTTTACTGGGATATCCCGAACGTGGATCAATAATATGAGAATAAAGCTCATCATTAAACTTAATGTATTTTTCATAATTTCCAGAAGTGACTACAGCACTATTATAGATTGGTAACCAAGAAAAAACTTTAGTTTTATTTAATGGGTTCACAATAGCAACCATCCAATCTTTATTATTAGGTTGTTTTCCCCAAGCATTTAAATCACCAGATGCATTTATTATGCCAGATACAGCCCCTTTACTTTGCAGTAAAGCTTTGGCTTTATCTGCAGCATAACCTTTTCCAATAGCTCCAAAGCCAATTTTCATTCCTTCTAATTTTAAGAACACAGTTTGGTTTTCTTTATTTAGGATGATGTTTTGATAGCCTACTTTTTCGATTGATTTTTTAACGCTTTCAGGAGATGGCATTTCTGCCATTGAACCATCAAACTTCCAGACTTTGTCCATAGAAGCATAACTAATATCAAAAGCACCATTAGTTAGCTTAGAAATTTTGATGGAGCGTTCTATTAGCTGAAACAGTTCTTCGTCAACTTTTATTGGTTGGATTCCTGCGTTGGAATTAATTAATGATGTTTGTGAATTCTTATCCCAAGACGAAATTAGTTTTTCAATTCTTGTAATTTCTTCAATAGCTATATCTATATAATTATTACCTTCTACATTAGAATTTGCAACTACTGAAAAATCAAATCGACTTCCCATTAGTATTACTGTTCTTTGAAAAACTTCTTGTGAAAAAGTAATGGAAACAGTTAAGAATGCTAATATGAATAGATTATTTTTCAAAAGCAATTAGTTTGTCAAAATAAAGTTCTGGCGTTGTTTTTTCATAACCTAGAGTTCCTAATACTTTTCCTTTAGTATTCAAAACTACAACATAGGGGAAATAGCCATTAGGATTGTAAGACTCTGCTAGTTTGTTATTTTGTGCTTGTAATTCAGAAGACAATCTATTTTGCTTTCGTCTTGGGAAATCTGCTTGCAACATTACAAAATGATTTTCTGCTAACTTTTGAAATGATGAAGTACTCCAAACTTCTTTATCTAATTTAATACATGGACCACACCAATCAGACCCTTGAAAAACTAAAACAATATTATGATTATTCTTCGTTGCTATATTTTTAGCCTCTTCAAAAGAAGTAATCCATTCTTGAGCAGTTAAACTTATAGTAAACAATAAGAAAATAATTAAAGCAATTGATTTTTTCATTCTAATTAAATATAATAAGTACAATAACGAAAAAAGTGGCTCAATATTTTGTAACTAATGTTACAGAGTAAAATGTATAAATTGAAATTTAATCAATTAAGTCTATGTGTCTGTCATGATATCCTAACAGATAAAGCACACCATCTAATCCAATACTAGATATAGAGCTTTGCGCGTTGTCTTTAACGGTTGGTTTTGCATGAAAGGCTATGCCTAATCCAGCTAGATTTAGCATTGGCAAATCGTTAGCACCATCACCAACAGCAATAGTTTGACTTATGTTTATGCCTTCTTTATCAGCTATTTCTTTTAAGTATTCTGCTTTTTTATTACCATCAACAATGTCGCCAATATAACCACCAGTTAGCAGACCATCTTTTATTTCTAACTGATTGGCGTAAACATAATCTATGCCTAATTTTTTTTGCAAATAATGTCCAAAGTAAGTAAACCCTCCAGATAGAATAGCTGTTTTAAATCCGTAATTATTAAGAGTATCAATTAGTCTTTTAGCTCCTTTTGTTATTGGTAAATTTTCTGCAACCTTAAGTAAGACATCTTCGTTTAAGCCTTTTAAAAGCTTCATACGTTTGATAAAGCTTTCATTAAAATCGATTTCACCTTGCATAGCGGACTCTGTTATTGCTCTGACTTCATCGCCAACACCAGCTATTTCTGCTAATTCATCAATAACTTCGGTTTGAATAAGTGTAGAGTCCATATCAAAACAGACTAAACGTCTATTTCTTCTGTAAATATTATCTTCCTGAAAAGCAATATCAACATCTAAGTCTCTAGAAATTTGCATAAACTTTTCTGTAAAGTCAGATTTACAATCAATTTTACCTCTAATAGAAAGTTGTATAGAAGCTCTAGGATATTCTTCTTTTTGGATAAGAGAAGTACGACCAGTCAGTCGTTTTATAGCATCAATATTCAAATTTTTATCTGAGATCACTTTCGTGACTTTAGAAATTTGTTCTGCCGATAGTTTTTCACCTAGAATGGTAATGATATATCGATCCTTACCTTGAAGTTTCACCCATTTTTCATAATCCTCGAGTGAAATAGGTGTAAATTTAGCTTGTACTCCAAGTTCATAAGCTTTAAAAAGTAAATCTTTTAAAACAGTTGCAGAATTGTTTCCAGATTCAATTTCAAACATAAATCCCAAAGACAAAGTATCGTGAATATTTGCTTGTCCAATATCTAATATTTTAGCACCATAATTGGTTAAAACATGTGTTAAACTCGACGTTAATCCAGGCTTATCTTGTCCTGAGATATTTAATAAAAAAATTTCGTTGGCCATACTAAAAAATCGCTTCTTATTTTAAAAATCTGCTATGCCAACTTTCGCTTGCAGGAACTTCCCAATTTTCTTTGAATTCTGCGACTGTATTTACCAAATTATTGAATACAATAGTGTTTTTAGAAACGGCTTTGTCTTTAGCCATTTTTTTAAAATCGGTTAGTGTTTTATGTGCAATAAATTCGCCCTGTTTATAGGATACATTCATTTTATCCATTAAATCGACATTATAATCTTTTTCTAGTTGTTGGATAAAATGCACAGAAGCATCAATAGAGCAGCCAGTAGCATGGTTTAAATTTTGATTTAAACCAATAACGATAAAGCGCTTATATACAAGAGTATGACCAGCTTGTAAGTCACTACCATGAGCCGTCCAATTTTCAATAAACAGATTGAGTTTATTAGAAATGTCTTGGATTTCCTGTTCGGTAAAAGAACGATTGGCTTGATAAATCCATACACGAGATTCTTCAGGTAAGGTATTAAAGTCTACGAGCATTATTTATAATTCTTGAGTGTTTGCAATTAATTCGGCGACATCCATTACTTGTATGTCCTGTTCTTTTTCTTTGACTTTAACACCATCAGACATCATGGTCATGCAATAAGGACAACCAGTTGCGATGATATCTGGATTGGTTTTTAAAGCATCTTCCGTACGTAACTCATTTATATCTTTATCACCTTTTTCAGGTTCTTTAAACATTTGAGCACCTCCTGCACCACAGCATAAAGCAGTAGCTTTGCTGCGCTTCATTTCTTCCATATTAGCATTTAGTGTGGCTAACACCTCTCTAGGTGCATCGTATTCTGAATTTGCTCGCCCTAAATAGCAAGGATCATGAAAAGTGATGCGCTTGCCTTTATAGCGTTCGTCCTTAATTTCAATCTTATTAGTATCGATTAGCTCTTTTATGAATTGTGTATGGTGTAATACCTCGTAGTGGCCACCAAGATTGCGATATTCGTTTTTTAGGCAATTAAATGAATGTGGATCGCAAGTGACTATACGTTTAACTTCGTAAGCATTTAGCAACTCAATATTCATTAAGGCTTGCATTTGGAATAAAAATTCGTTTCCTGCACGTTTAGCCACATCACCTGTTGAACTTTCTTCTGTACCTAGAACCGCAAAGTTAACTTGAGCTTTGTTTAATATTTTTACAAAAGCTTTGGTTATTTTTTTTGCTCTATCGTCGTAACTTCCAGCAGATCCAACCCAAAATAGAATATCAGGTTTTTCGCCTTTTGCCATCATTTCTGCCATTGTTGGCACTTTCAGTTGTTCGCTCATGTTATTGAGTTTATATGTTATTTTTATGTTGGTTGCCGCGTTAAGGATTGAGGCTTTGTTGAAGCTCTTTATTTTTTGTTATCGATATTCTTTTGCTGAGTAAAAAGCCTCGAATAGAAAAAATAAAAGCGACTGCCGAAAGCCTGACCCTTGTGGTAACGCCCAAATTATGTTACTCATCCTTCCAATTCAAGCGATCCATTTGGTTGTAAGGCCAAGGTGCTCCATTATTTTCGATATTGGTCATCATACTATTTAATTCTGTTGGTGCAGCACTTTGCTCCATGACCAAATAACGTCTCATGTCAATGATGATCGATAAAGGATCGATACTCACAGGACACGCTTCAACGCAAGCATTACAACTTGTGCATGCCCAAATTTCTTCACGAGTAATATAATCGTCTAGTAATTGCTTGCCATCGTCTTTAAACACGCCATTGTTAGCATCTATATTTTTACCAACCTCTTCCAGACGATCTCTGGTATCCATCATGATTTTACGAGGCGATAATTTTTTACCAGTTAAGTTTGCAGGACATTCGCTAGTGCAACGACCACATTCTGTACAGGTGTATGCATTTAGTAAGTTGACCCAAGATAAATCTTGCACATCGCTAGCGCCAAATTTAGCAGGAACCGCATTTTCTGCACCTTCAGCAGGAGCTGCAAAAGGATCGATATTTGGATCCATCATCATTCTAACTTCTTTAGTCACTGCGTCTAAATTATTAAACTCTCCTTTGTTATTAACGCGACCATAGAATGTGTTTGGGAAAGCCAGTAGAATATGCAAATGTTTCGAAAAGTATAAGTAATTTAGGAAGATTAAGATTCCAATAATATGCAGCCACCATGCTCCTCTTTCTACCATGTGAAGTGTTCCTTCAGATAGCCCTGAAAATAAAGGTGCAATATATTGACTAATCACATTTCCAGCATTCATGTCTTGAAAGTGAATGTCTGTAGCATTCATCACTAAGAATAAAGTCATTAAGACCATTTCAAAGTAAAGGATAAAGTTTCCATCATTTTTAGGCCAAGACGTCATTTCGGCTTTCCAGAAGCGTTTTAGTTTAATTATATTTCTTCGAACCCAAAAGATGGTTACAGCAACTAAAACCAAAATGGCTAAGATTTCAAAGCTTCCGATTAAGAAGCCATAAACCGCTTGTGGTAAGACTTCAGAAAAGATACGATGTGTACCAAATAAACCATCGATAATAATTTCTAAAACTTCAATATTTATAATGATAAATCCAATATATACGATAATATGTAAAAGGCCAGCAATGGGACGACGTACCATTTTACTTTGACCTAAAGCAATCATGGCCATGTTTTTCCAGCGTTGCGATTTATTATCACTAACATCTACATCTTGTCCGAGTTTAATATTACGTACAAGTTTTTTTACATTTTTAGCAAAGTAACCAAAGCCTAAAACAAGTGCTATGGCAAAAAGTATATTTGGTAAGTAATTCATGTCAAGGTTGGTTTATTGTCTTTCGTCTTCTGGTTTAACATAACCAGATTTATCTTTTTTACCAAAGACAGAGACTTTAATATATCGACTAGGGTTTAATTTAAAATCCTGTAATAGTTCTTGTAATTGTTGTGAGGCAACTTCAAGGTTGTTGTATAGTTCGTCATCATTGAGGAGTTTCCCTAAAGTACCATCGCCATTATCTAGGCCTGCTAGTAATTCATTTACACTCAATAAAGTTTGGTCTAAATTTTTAACTGTTTTAGAAATCTCAACATCTTTTAAGTCCGCAGAAAGTGTTGCTAAATCTGCGCTTACTTTATTGAAGTTTGAAATCACAGCAGTTAGGTTGTCATCATTTTTAGAAATTAATGAATTGAAAGAATAAGATAATGATTTAAAAGATTTAATGGTTGAATTAAGTTCTGCTATAGCACTTTTTAGGCCTTTATCTGAATCGTCTTCAATTAGTTTATTTAAGTTGACTAAGAGTGAATCTGCAGATTCCAAGGTATCATCTAAACCAGAGCTCAATCCAGAAAAATTACTAGTTAGACTTTTAACTAAGCCTTCTTCAACTTCTGAAGCTAAGAAATCACCGTTTTTAGCAGGTGTACCACCTTCGACAGGAATAATAGCCATTCCGTTTCCTCCCATTAATCCGAGTTCATACAACCGCATTTTACTGTCTTTAGAGAATTTTAGACCTTTATCTATAGAAAAAGCCACTCTAGTTTTACCTGTTTCAAAATCGTATTTAATACTGTTTATTTTACCAACGATATTTCCTTTAATTGTAACAGGAGATGAAGGAGTAAGCGCATTATAATCGAACTCTGTATAGAATTCATTTTTAGGTTCAAAGATGTTAATCCCTTTTAGATAATTAATCCCAACGATTAAAAATAGAATTCCTGAGATTACAAGTATTGCAGTTTTAACTTCTCTAGATAACTTCAAAGTAATTTGGATTGGTTATTAAACAAAATTAGAAATAAATTTATAAAAAAGGACTCTAATTGGCAGTTGTTTTTAAGGCTTGGTCGAGACTAATTTTATTTCCATCTTTAAAAGCGACAATAAAGCAAGAGCTATAGCCTTTACTTTTAGCATTAGCTTGCAATTGTTTTATTTTGGAATAATCTGATGTATAGCCATAAAAATACTTATACAATGTGCCTTCAGTCTCTCTAGAAATGTCTGATAAGCCTTTAAAATTATAAGATTTAGGTTCTAATTTTCTAGAGCTTGCGGCTATTTGTACTTTAAAAACAATGTTATTAATGATTTGTTCTGGTTCGCTTGTGTTAACAACGAAATCATCATCAGCAGGAATAAATACAGATTCACCAATATTTTGATCTAAATTCTTTTTATAACTCATAATAGCATCAAAAATAGATTTAGACAATTCCGTTTGTCCTTGTTTAGAGTTTAAATATTTACCTTCTGTTTTATTCGTGATAAATCCAGTTTCAATAAGTACGCTAGGCATATAGGTGTTATGTAGCACCCAAAGACTAATTTGTTTTACGCCTCTACTTTTTCGATTAAGTTTATTCTGAAAATTTTTCTCAACTAAATCGGCCAGCATGATACTTTGATCAACATACTCCTCTTGCATTAGCGTTAATCCGATTAGTGACTCTGGAGCATTAGGATCAAAACCTTCGTAATGTTTTTCATAATTCTCTTCTAAAAAGATCACTTCGTTTTCTGCTTTAGCCACATTAAAATTTCGATCTGTATTGCCAACACCTAAGACATAGGTTTCGGTACCATAAGCTTGAGTGTGGTGTGCATTACAATGAATAGATACAAATAAATCAGCATCTGCATCGTTCGCTATTTTAGCTCTACCACGTAAGGTTACGAAAACATCTGTTTTTCTAGTATAAATAACTTTAACGTCTTTATTAGACTCTAAATACTTACCAACCTCTAGTGCTATTTTTAAGGCGATATCTTTTTCTTTATAACCATTTTTAGTTGGCCTTCCAGGATCATGACCTCCATGTCCAGCATCAAGAACAACTACAAATTGATCTGACTTTTGCGAGAAAATTGTGGATGTATTAACAAAAAACGTTAATACTATTATAATAAATAAGAAACGTGATATACTATTCGTTTTCATAAAGATAATAACTAATTAAGATGCGGTTTATTTTAAATTG
This sequence comes from Lacinutrix iliipiscaria, assembly GCF_042686125.1. Classification (NCBI taxonomy): domain Bacteria; kingdom Pseudomonadati; phylum Bacteroidota; class Flavobacteriia; order Flavobacteriales; family Flavobacteriaceae; genus Lacinutrix; species Lacinutrix iliipiscaria. The sequence goes on along the minus strand of NZ_JBHUOV010000002.1, from coordinate 59,356 downwards.
CGTAATATTAAATTAATCATAAAAAATATATGTAATTTTGGCAATTCAAAAACCGAGCCATACTTTTACAAAAATACATTAAAAGCGTTGCGTACAAATAACTTTCAAATAATTTTTGCCTTAAGTTTTACCATGTTTATTAACATGTTTAGCTACGCACAAGATAGACCTAATTCTGGAGGAGAAATTAAACCTTCTAAAAAAGAGGATAGTATTTCTGTGAATATTAAGGAGGTCATAAATCCCACAAAAACAGATTCTACGTTAGTGATTTCAGAAAAAGGACAAGATTCTACAAAAATAGATTCGGTGAAACCTAATCCTGAATTTCTTACAGATATTGTGACCTATAAAGCGACTGATTATACTTCATTTAACAGAAAAGAGCAAAAACTGTATTTATATAACGAAGCAGAGATTTACTATCAAGATATGGAAATTAAAGCTGGAATAATTGTCATTGATTATAGTAAAAATGAAGTGTATGCGGGACGATTAAAAGACTCGTTAGGTGAATATACGCAACATCCTGTTTTTAAGCAAGGTGTGCAAGTTGTTGAACCAGATTCGATTCGATTTAATATAGACACCGAAAAAGCATTAATATTTAACTCCAGAACCGAACAAGCTGGAGGTTATTTTGATAGTGAAATATCAAAAAAAGAAAACGATTCGGTTTATTTTGTGAAGAATGCAAAGTACACTACATCTAGCAATCGAGAAGATCCAGAGTATTATTTTCTTTTAAGAAAAGCTAAGGTCGTTCCTGATGAAAAAGTGGCTACTGGATTAACAAACATGTTTATTTATGGTGTTCCTACTCCCATAGGATTACCCTTTGCTTATTTTCCATTAACAAAAAAGCAAACCTCAGGAGTTATTTTTCCAAGTTTTGGAGAGCAAAATGATAGAGGTTATTTTTTACAAAATGGAGGTTATTATTTCGCGATTAGTGATTATGTGGATTTAGCTGTTTTAGGTGATTATTATACCAACGGAAGTTATGGTATGCGCTTTGAAAGTGCGTATAAGCTTCGGTATCGTTTTGGTGGAAACATAGGGTTTAGATATGAAAATTTAATTAGTAGTGAACGAGGGTTTCCTGATTATGCAAAAAATACGATTTATAATATACGATGGACGCATACACAAGATGCAAAATCAAATCCGAGTTCCCGTTTTTCTGCATCTGTTAACTTAGGAAGTAGTAAGTATTATCAAAGCACCATTAATCAAGTTAATGCACCCAGTTTTTTAAATAATACTTTAGCATCATCAATTTCATACTCAAAAACATTTGCTGGAGAACCTCAAGTTAATATGAGTGTTACTGCAACACATTCTCAAAATACAAATACCGAAGTTATAAATATGACACTTCCTACAGTGCAAGCAAGTGTGAGCAGAATTTTTCCTTTTGCGCCAGAAGGTGAAACCAAAAAGGGCATCTTACAAAATATAAACTTTCAGTATAATTTTAGAGCTGAAAATAGGATTACAACTACAGATTCTTTGTTTTTTAAAAAGGAAATGTGGGATGAAGCAAAAAATGGAATTAAGCACAGTATTCCGATATCTACAAACTTTAAACTTTTTAGATATTTTAGTTTAAGTGCAAGCACCAGTTATGAAGAAAATTGGTCATTTAAAACCATAAGAAAATATTATGATGCAGAGTTAGATGATATAGTATCTACTGATGTTAATGGATTTGACGCTTACAGAACTTACAATTTTAGTACCAGTTTAGGAACAACAGTTTATGGGCTTTTTAATTTTGAGAAAGAAGGCAAGGATAGGAAAATAAAGGCGATTAGACATGTGGTTAGACCTTCTATTAGCTACAATATTAATCCAGCTTTCGATAAATATTACGATACTGTAGAAGTTGTAAATGCAGATGGCGATACTGTTGAAGAGGTTGAGTTTACACGTTTTGAAAACTCTATTTTTGGTGTGCCTAATAAAAATTTCTCTAGCTCAATAGGATTAAATCTTTCAAATAATTTTGAAGCCAAAGTACGAGACAAAGACAGTACCGCAACTGAAGACAAAAAAATCATATTATTAAACAACCTTAATTTTTCTACATCATATAATTTAGCAGGAGATTCATTACAATGGAGTCCAATACGCGTTACTGGAGGCACACAAATATTGAATGATAAAATGACTATAAATTTTGGAGCGACTTTAGATCCTTATGCTTTAGATAACAACAATACAAAAATTGATAAGTTCAATATTGATAATGGCGGAAGTTTATTCAGATTAACAAGTGCCAACCTAACTATGAATTATTCATTGAGTAGTAAATCTTTTGAAGGAGAAGATGAAAGTCGATCTAAAAGTCGAGATGAAAACTTAAGAAGTGGTGGTCGTGCAGATGATCTTTTTGGTGTTGCTCAAGACTTTGCTGATCAGCGTTTAAATGACAGTGATAATGACCAAAAGAAAGACGAGAAACCTAGCGATTTATACAAGTATAAAATCCCATGGAGCTTACGTTTTGCTTATGCCGTAAACTATTCAAATTCAGCAAGACAAGATGAAATTTCATCACATTCCATTATGTTTTCTGGTGATATAGAATTTTCTCCACGTTGGACAGTTGGAGCCTCTTCGGGTTATGATTTAAAAAATCAAGGATTTACTTATACACAATTACGTTTTGAACGTGATTTATTAAGTTGGCGAATGAACTTTTCTTGGGTGCCTTTTAGTTCTCGTAGTTCATGGAATTTCTTTATAGGTATTAAATCGAGTGTGCTGAAAGATATTAAGTACGATAAGCGAAAACAACCAGATCAACAATTATAGTCTAAATGAAAAAAATTATTACGACACCTCATGCGCCTGCTCCAATTGGACCTTATAATCAAGCTGTTTTAAGCGGTAATACTTTATATACCTCTGGACAAATTGCAATTCATCCTGAAACAGGTGACTTGGTTTTAGATGATATTAAAACCGAAACTAAACAGGTCATGGAAAATATGAAGGCTGTACTTCATGCAGCAGATATGACTTTTGAAAATGTGATAAAGACCTCTATTTTTATTAGTGATATGCACAATTTTTCACAAATCAACGAAGTTTACGCGCAGTATTTTAATGACGACTCTGCTCCTGCTAGAGAAACTGTTGAAGTTGCCAACTTGCCAAAATTCGTCAATGTTGAGATCAGTATGATTGCAGTAAAGTAATCGCCTCGCAAAATCACTTAAACACTTAATTATTAACGCCTTACAAAAGCTTAACAGTTTTTGGCACGATGCTTGTATTTCTAGAAGTAAGTTCAATTTTAAAACTTACAATTATGAAACAGCTAATAGCACTATTTACAAGCATCCTTTTTATAGGATTTACAGCAAACGCAACCGCAACCAACCACATCGAGACTAATTCAATTAATTCATCATCAGTGAGAGGTTATGGTAATTCTTTCATTTTTGTAGAACAAAATATTGAGTTTTCAATATTTCCAGATGGTCAGTTTGATTTTTATATGCCAAATTATGGGCCGAGTATTAATGTATCAGTAAATACACCAAATGCAAGCATTAGTTTTAACTCTGGCTATGATTATAATGCGTATGTGCAGTATGATGAATTTGGTGCAATTGTTCAAATAGAACATGTGCCTGTATTTTACGATTATTATGGACGTGTGAGTCAAGTTGGTAATGTATTGATAAACTATAATGGTTTTGGATATGTTCATCAGGTTGGTGGATTATATGTGCACTATAATAGATACAATCGTTTTTCACATTGTTCAGGTTTTATTAATATTCATAATAGGTTTTATGTCTTCAGACCTTGGCACACCTACTTTAGGATTCCAAGCTTTAATCACTGTGTTGTTTTTAACAGACCATACAGACAACATTATAGACCTGTTAGATATCAATACACAAGACCTTTTGTGAATAATCATAGACGTACAACTGCTGTGGCAAGTAGACGCGGTAATACAATAACGAGACGAAGTGAATTGGCAACAAGAGGAAATGATAGACCTAGAAGTACTGTAAATGCAAATTCTGTGGGTCCAAGACGTGGTAATGCAACTGCTTCACCAAGAACAAATACGCAAAGCACTCCAAGACCTCGAGTGACAACAAGTAACCCAAGATCTAGTGTTTCTACAAAACCAAGAACGACAAACAATACTGTAAAACCTAGAGTCAGTACTAGACCAAAAACGCAATCTAAGCCAAGAGTGACTAGTCCATCTAGAACACCATCGAAATCTAGAGTTCAAAAAAGTGCATCTCGATCTAAAGTATCTCATGCATCAAGAAAAACAAGTTCTAGCAATAAGCGAACAGCTTCAACATCTAGAAAACGAAGATAATATTAGTTAGCTATCTGAAAATCCTGCAGCAGGTTTGCCTCAAACCAACGTTGCAGGTTTTTCTTTTACCAACTATTCAGACTTTAATTTAAAAATTTTATTTAGTATCGAGCTAATGTCTTCAGAAAGGCAAAACTTGTGTACCACAAAAGCATATAACAGGCTGGCAAGAATACTTTTAATCGCAATATTTATTATTGGATGAAATGGAAATTCCCAAAAATAGAATCCAAAACAAAGAATAATGATAAGCACCAGTGTCTGCAAAGTTTTTTGTGAAAAAGGATGCATTTTAAATTTTAAATTCACATACCATAGTTTTAAGCTGTCATAGATAAGAAATGCAATAAGACTTGCTATTGCAGCACCTTCAATTCCATATTTAGGAATCAAAATTAAATTTAAAATTATAGCTAATAACACAATACAAAAACCGAAGGTTAGAATGATTCTATAATAATTAGAATTAAAAATAATGGCGTTGTTATTTCCTAAAAGATTATCTATTAATTTCACAACAGAAATAATAAAAACAATATATAAACCTTGGCTGTATTCTGGCTTAAGCAGTTCATATAATTGATTGATATTCACTATAATTAGCACAAAGATAAATCCTCCAATAATAAAAAGATTAATGGAGCTTTTTTTATAAAGACTTTTCAAGTCTGAATACTGCTTGTTATTTAAAAAAGAAGCTGTTAATGGGTTTACTATTTGATGCATTGCTCTAGCTGGAACTGCAATAACAGTAGCAATAAAAATGGCAACACTATAATAGGCTATATTTTCTATTTTTATTAATTCGCCAAGCATAAACTTATCTAAATCTAATAATACCATAGAAACAGATCCAGCAATAATAATTAGAAAACTATATTTTAAAACGGTTGAATAATTAAACGATCGATTAAAATTTAACTTAGGAAAACGAATACTAAAGGCATAAAACATCATAATAAAGGTTCTCACTATGTATACAATAACAATTGCATAAATAAACTCTTCAACTGTAAGCTTTTTTAAGTAAACAGCCAGTAATAAAATCATTGTAAAGATTCTATGAAAAGCTTCTCGCATGAAATTTCCAAATACTGATTTAAAATGGACTTTACTCCAGGAAAAAAAGATTTCAAAATAAGCAAGAACTGCTGATAAAACGTAAATAAGCCAAGTATAGTCCTTTATAATATAGTTTTCTTTTGAAAGCCAAGTCGCAATTGTTTCATAAAACAGACTTCCTATTAAACCTAATGGAATAATAATCAATAATGGCAAAAACAGCATAAAACTTAAAAAATTACTTTGTAGTTTTTTAGTCTTATAGGATGAATAAAATTTGATTAAACTATTATTAACACCAAACATTAATAGAGGCATCATTAAGTTCGCAGTTGAAAGCACAAAAACAACTAATCCAAAATAATCAGCAGATAAGAACTCGGTATATAAAAATAAGGTATTAATGGCTCCAATACCAAAGCCTAAATAAGTAACAATGGTGTTTTTAATAGATTGTGTTGCAACAATTCCCATTATATTATTTCGGTGAGTTTTTTAGTTAATGCTTTCCTACTGTATTTTTGTAATCCAATAGGATGAGATTGCAATGTATTTTCTTGAAACGCCTTAAAGTGCTTTAAAATTACACTTTTTAAATTTATTGCATCATTGTAAGTGAAATAGTTGCCTGTATTTGTTTCTGAAATAATAGTTTCTACATCTGAGCCTTTTGGTCCTATAGCTATTATTGGTCTGTTAGAAACCATATACTCAAATAATTTACCAGGAATAATACATTTGGTATCTTCAGAATTAATTTCAATTAACAGCAATACTTGAGATGCTTTTTGATGTCTAATAGATTCATTATGTGAAAGATATCCTAGGTTATCAACATAGTTAGTTAAACTATAATCTTGAATGGTTTTTAATATTTCATTGCTGACTGAACCTACTAGTTTTAGTTGAAAACAATTTGCAAAGGTTTCATTTTCTGTGACTAATTCCTGAAGGACTTTCCATAATATTTTTGGATTACGTTGAGATAATAAAGAACCAATATGTGCCAAGGTGAATTTTTCATCTAAAGCCACTCCTCCAGTCTTTTCAAGGTCATAGCCATTGGTAATGACAGTAATAGGTTGATTCGTTTTCTCTTTAAATTCGACTTTAGTCACCTCACTGGTCACTATAATATGATCGGCTGTTTGAAGTACTTGTCGTTCAAAATTTAAATGTTTTTGTTTTGATATTTCAGTAAGGCGTAATTCTTTATGATAGCCAATGGTCGTCCAAGGGTCTCTAAAATCGGCAAGCCACTTCACTCCTAACCGTTCTTTCAATTGCATGCCTATTAAATGTAAGCTATGAGGAGGACCAGTCGTAATAACAGTATTAATATTAAAATCTGAAATGTAGGTCGACAAATAGCTCACAGAGGGCTTAACCCAGCTTTTTCGAGAATCAGGAATAAAAAAATTCCCGCGAATATAAAGCATCAACTTTTCAGCAATAGATTGCTTTTTCTTTTCTGGAATTAGTCCTTTGCTTATGGCTTTAGTCTTCTTTTTAGATAAGAAGTTCGCTAATTTATAAGGCTCACGAATGGGCTGTTTAAGTAGGGTTAGTTGATTAGAAACTTCAGCAAGTAAACTTTCATCAACAATTGGATAATTAGGATTTGAAGGTATGTAAACAACAGGTTCAATGTTTAAAGTAGGTAAATATTTTACAAACTTTAACCAACGCTGTACGCCTGGACCTCCAGCAGGAGGCCAATAATAGGTTATAATAAGTACTTTCTTTGACACTTATTCTTGTTTCTTAAAGCTATAAAACAAGCCTCCAAGCAGTAGCAAAACCAATACAATAGAACTTGCTAAAGCAATAGAACTTCCTGTTTGTATGACTTTAGGTTCAAATTTAAACTCTATGGTATGTGAACCAGATGGAATAGGCATTCCTCTTAGCACATAATTAACTCTTAAATGAGGTGTTGCTTTACCATCAATATAAGCTTGCCAACCTTGTCCGTAATAAATTTCAGAAAACACAGCAAAGCTATCATTAGAGTTATTGGATTGGTATTTTAAATAATTAGGCTTGTATTCTGTTAATTTTATTGAAGCTAACGAATCAATTTTAAATTCTTTTTTTGCTTTTATGTTTTCTACATTCTGTCTATTAGCAATTAATACAGCTTCCTTTTTAGTATTTAAGCTATCTAAAGCTTTTATTTCTTCATTTGCCGATTGCGCCACATTTAGCTTTTCAACAAACCAAGCATTACCATTAGCATCAGTATTTTCAAAAGGGAATATTTTGCCATTCTCTTCAGCAATAATATACTTTGTATTAAGCATATTTAATACATTCATATTATTTCTCGCGATATGAAAGTCGAATAATTCATCGTAACGCTTCAACTTAGCAGCATGATATCCACTTAAAGCATTATGAAAATAAGATGCTCGTGTTGTGCCATCAACAATATCAAACACTCTAAAATGTGTGGTGTCTTTTAGTATTTCAACATCAGCTTCGTTAGCTTGGTAGGGTTTATTGACTTGTAAAGCCGAAACAAAATTGTCATTATTAACATAGCGTCTATCAACAGACACTAAATCAAAAATAATTAATGCGCCAAAAATCACAATCACCAAGGTTTCTGAAAGCTTTTTTCTTAAAAACATAAACAGTGTTCCTGCAGAAAGCAATACTAGCAGAAGTGTTCTAAATGTATCTTGAGTGAACAACATTTTTCTGTCATCACGAAGCGCATCCATAAATTGTTGTCCGTAATTTTGCTTAAAATAACCATCATTTACACCTGCAAAATCAACACCAATAACACCTAATGAGTTTTTGAAAATCAAAAAGAAAATAGCTATTCCAGCAGTAATCCCAAGAGTATATTTTAAGCCTTTTAATTTTTCTTCATCTTGTTCAAAATTGTTAAACAAACGCGATAAACCAAAAATGGCTAAAACAGGAATGCACAATTCTAAAATAACCTGAATCGAAGACACAGCTCTAAACTTATTATATAAAGGTACATAATCGATAAAAAAATCTGTCAAGAAGCCTAGATTTTTTCCATAAGACAATAATAATGAAAACAATGTGCCACCAACGAGCCACCATTTTAAGCGGCCTTTTACTAAAAACAAAGCAAATACAAATAAAAATAAAACAACAGCTCCAACATAAGCTGGAGCTTCAACAATGGGTTGGTCACCCCAATATGTTGGTGTTTGTTTAACATATTCTTTAGCTTGTAATGGCGGAACACCTTGACTTGTAAAAAAGTCGTAAGATGCAGAATGTTTACCAACATCCTCGTTATTTCCACCACCCAAAAACCTCGGTATATATAAATTAAAAGTTTCTAAAATACCATAGCTATATTCAGTAATATATGCTTTACTCAATCCAGAAGAGGCTTCCTTTGGCGAGCCATCTGGAAGTATAGTTAATTCACTTTTGCCACGTGTGCTCTCTTTAGCATACTCTTGAGTTGCTAAAATATTAGTAGCATTTAATCCAACTGCTAATATAACGGCAAGTATTAAGATTCCTACAGATTTAAAAAAATGAGGAAGTAATTGTTTTTTGTAAGCGTCAATTAGATATGTGATTCCTAAAACTATGACCAATAGTAGTAAGTAGTAGGTCATTTGAAAATGATTCGCACAAATCTCTAAAGCCATTGCAACTGCAGTGAGTAAAAACCCAGCGATATATTTCTTCTTAAAAGTGAGTATAATTCCACTTAAAACTAAAGGCATATAGGCAATTGCATGAGCTTTACTATTATGACCAACGCCAAGGATTATGATGAGATAGGTTGAAAACCCAAAGGCTAATGCACCAAGAGCAGCGAGTTTAAAATCTACTTTTAGAACCAATAAGAGGATATAAAACCCGATAAAATATAAGAACAGGTAATCTGCAGGTCGTGGTAAAAAGCGTAAAGCCGAATCTAGCTTTTTAATGTAATTGTGAGGATATTTTGCGCCAAGTTGATAGGTGGGCATTCCACCAAAGGCGCTATTTGTCCAATACGTTTCTTCCCCAGTATCTGCTTTGAAATCGGACTGTTGTTTAGACATTCCAATATACTGTTTGATATCACTTTGATAGATTTGTTTCCCTTTTAATACAGGACTAAAATAAGCAAGAGAAAGTATAATAAAACCTAATAGAACAAGAATGTGAGGAATTACTTTTTTTATATAAAACGGCATGAAAATAATTTATAACAATAAGTTTGAAAATTAATCAATTTCTTCGTAATCTACATATTCACCTACATTTTTATTTGATGATTTACTATTTGGAATTTTGTCTATGGTAATTTCGCCATCTTTTTTTGGTGGCTCAGGCTTTTGAAAACCGCCAAACTGTTGTCCGAAACGTTGTTCTGCTTTTTTTGAAACATACTTTAGTAGTACTGGAGCAAATAACCTAGATAGTATTTTTACACCAAAATAAATTAATGCAATAATTAAGATAATTTTCATAAATCCATTCTTCTTTTAAAAAAGTAAGACAAAAATACAATTCTTATGCCTTAATTTATGTTATAAATACTTAAAAAAAATATAAAATATATATATTTGAAGTCTAACAAACCCCATAAATATGAAGTCTTTAAAATTCTATTTACTAATTCTAGTTTTTTCTATTTCATTGACAAGCTTTTCTCAGTACACAGATGTAATAAATTCTAATAGACCTGGTGTCTCAAGAAGTGCATTTTCTGTTGGAACTAATGTCATACAGTTTGAAGCTGGTCCTTATATGCTGAATGAAAACCATTCTCGTTTAGAACGCGAAGATAAAAGCTTCGGGATTGATTTTACAGCTAGATATGGTTTGCTTTGGGAAGAATTAGAACTTAATGTCGAAGGTACTTTTCAATCTACAAAAAGAACATTTACAAATACAGTTTCTAATGAAGACCAGTTTAGCAATTTTAAAACGTTGACCATTGGAGCCAAGTATTTAGTGTATGATCCTTATAAAAAGTCTGAAGAAGAAAAACCAAATTTATACAGTTGGAATGCCAATCATAAATTTAAATGGAAATCTCTTATTCCTGCGGTTTCTGTGTATGTAGGAGGTAATTATGACACAAAAGACAACCCATTTACGGCTTATGGTGTAGAAGGCTTTAGTCCAAAAATAATGGTGGCAACGCAAAATAATTTTGTAGGTGGTTGGGTTTATGTTATGAACTTTATAAAAGATAGAATTGGGACAGACCAATCCGACTTTCAATATATTCTAACATTAACAAAATCAATAAACTCTGAATGGGTTGTATTTGGTGAAGCTCATGGGATTAGTAGTGATTTTTATGCCGATAATCTAATACGTTTTGGTGGTGCATATTTATGGAGTCGAAATTTTCAGTTAGATACAGCATTAACACTTAATACTAAAGATACACCTTCAGTTTTTGGTGTGACTTTTGGAGCTTCATATCGATTAGATTTTCATGAAGACAAAGAAATAGATAATGGCTTTGATGGTAATGATGGAAAAAAGAAAAAGGACAAAAAAGATAAAGGCGATAAAAAGTCAAGAAAATCACAAAAAAACAACCGAGAAAAACAAGAGCAAGATTTTGATGATTAAAACCGAGTTACTAACTGTATGATTACTGTAAAACAAATTCATACAAAGAAAGAATTTAAAGCTTTTGTGAAGTTTCCATTTAAGCTTTATGAAAATTCAAAATATTGGGTACCACCTATTATCACTCAAGAGCTTAAAACTTTTGATCAAAAAGAGAACCCTGTTTTTAATGATGCTGATGCCTTCTTCTTTATCGCTTATAAAGGAGAAGAAATTGTTGGTCGTGTTGCAGCTATAATTAACTGGCTAGAAGTTAAAAAGCAGAATCAAAAAAAAATGCGTTTTGGTTGGTTTGATTTTATTGATGATTTAGACGTTTCTAAGGCGCTTTTAGATAAGGTAGCAGAAATAGGTAAAGCTCATGAATTAGAATATATCGAAGGTCCAGTAGGCTTTTCAAACTTAGATAAAGTTGGCGTTTTAACCGATGGGTATGACTATATAGGTACTATGATAACATGGTATAATCATCCTTACTATGTCAACCATTTTGAAGCACATGGTTATCGTCCAGAAAAAGAATATATAGAAAGCCAATTTTCATTTAACAATATAAATCCAGATTCATTTATTAAGGCTAATGCTTTAATAAAAAAAAGATATCAAGTAAAAGCTATAAATTTTAAGCATACAGGAGAAGTCATGCCTTATGCAGACACCATGTTTGATTTGTTTAATAAAACGTATGCTTCATTATCTTCTTTTGTAGAAATAACAGACATTCAAAAAGAATACTTCAAAAAGAAATTTATCAATTTTATAAACCCTGAATACATCAAATTTGTTGTTGATAAAGATGATAACATGATTGCGTTTGCTATTGTAATGCCTTCATTTTCTAAAGTTCTTCAAGATGTAAAAGGAAAGTTATTTCCGTTTGGTTTTTTAAAATTATTAAAAGCGAAAAAAGAAAGTAAAGACGTTATGTTTTATTTAATTGGTATTGATCCAGAATATCAAAATAAAGGAATAACAGCAGTTATATTTAATGAATATTATAAGACATTTTCTGAAAAGGGAATAGAAAACTGTATTAGAACACCAGAGTTAGCTGATAATATGGCTATTCAACAAATTTGGAAGCACTTCAATCCTAAAATTATTAAGCGTAGAAAAACGTTTAGAAAAGAACTTCAATAAAAATTTTATTGCATTATAACTAAAAACAAAAAAGCCTCACTATAATTAGTGAAGCTTTTTGTGAGCCCTGAAGGATTCGAACCTTCGACCGCCTCCTTAGAAGGGAGGTGCTCTATCCAGCTGAGCTAAGAGCCCTTAACTCTTATAGTCGGGGTGGCAGGATTCGAACCTGCGACCTCCGCGTCCCAAACGCGGCGCGATAACCGGGCTACGCTACACCCCGAAGTTTCATAAAAAGCAGAGAGGAAGGGATTCGAACCCTCGATACCCGTAAAGGTACAACTCCTTAGCAGGGAGCCCCGATCGACCACTCTGGCACCTCTCCATTTTATTATGAACTTTTGCAATAAAATTGCGGTTGCAAATGTAACGCATCATCTTTAACAACGCAACTATTTTATTTTATTTTTTCAAAATAATTACTCTGGATATTCAATGCGCAAATGATAAATATTTGCAAGCTTGTGTTTTAGCACTTTTTTTATGGATTGAATTTCTTTAAATGTAATATTAGCATTTAAAAATTGTTCATTCTCCATTTGCTTATTTATAATGTTTTCAACAAAAGCATCAATCTTTGAAGAAGTTGGTTCTTTTAAACTTTTTGAAGCAGCCTCAACACTATCACACATCATTAATATTGCCGTTTCTTTACTAAAAGGTTTTGGACCAGGATATCTAAAATCTTCGATATCAATATCGTCATTTAAAGCTTTTTCTTTTTTATAGAAATAATAGACCACACTTGTACCATGATGTGTACGAATAAAATCTACTATACGATCTGGAAGATTATTCTTTCTGGCTATTTCTATTCCATTTATAACATGATCAATAATTACTTTAGCACTTTCAATTGATGATAATTCATCATGAGGATTAATTCCTGTGGATTGATTTTCAGTAAAAAATGTTGGATTTTTCATTTTACCAATATCATGATATAAAGCCCCTACTCTAACTAGCATTGCATTTGCTCCTATTTCATTTGCAGAAGCTTCAGCTAAATTTGCCACATTTAAAGAATGATGAAAAGTTCCAGGTGCTTTGTTAGATAACTCTTTTAATAGCTTAGAATTTGTATCAGATAGTTCTAATAAAGAAACATCAGAAACTAGACCAAATAGTTTCTCATAGGCATATATAAGTGGTTGTACAAATAAAGTAGCTAGACCACATAAAATAAAGAGTCCAAAAGTTTCCCATTCTAAAGCATCAAAACTACCTTCATGTATCACAAAAAAAGCGAAATAAGCAATAATATAAATAAGTGTAATTTGTCCGACAGAAACGAATAAGTTTGCACGTTTATAAAGTTCAGAAACTGTAAGAATAGTCACTATTCCTGCGATAATTTGAAGGAACATATATTCATAACTATTTGGAACTATTGAACCTAATAATAACACCGTAATAACATGCGTAAACATACCTAATCGAGCATCAAAAAAAGCTTTTAAAACTAAGGGCAAAATACAAATTGGGATAACATATATATATTGTGAATTATAGCTAATTACTAGTGTTGTAATAAGAACCATTAAAATAATATTGAAAAAAATAAAAGTCACTTTAGTGTTATTTTCAAACACTTCGATTCTATATTTTCTTAAAAACAGAAGCAACATCAGCAATGCTAATGCCACTAATAAGGTATGCGCAAATACAATCCAATTATAATTTGATGCACTCCAGACTTGAGATTTATATTCATTTTTTAAAGATTCTAGAGTTTGATATTTTTCACCTTCAACAACTTCGCCTTTTGATATAATTAAAGTTTCTTTTTCTATACTTCCTCGAGTATATGCAATTTTATTTAAATCTTCCTGCAGAGCTTTATCTGTAAGCGACTTGTTAAAGGTTAAACTCGGCTCAACAACATCAAAAAATAAAGCTAGAAACTCCGTTTGATAATCAATATGGTTATTCTCTGTTAAGATAGAATTTATTATACTAGATAAATCTTTTTGCTGTACTAGATCTATAAACTGAGCTTGTTTAACCGTTGTTTGTCCATCTAATATGATGCATTTTTTATCATTAGAAAATGTATAATTTTCATTTAAAACACCATTGTTGTACAATTTATCAATAATGAGTTCCCCAGTTTTAAATAAACGACTAAACGTTTCATCTGGAATAGAATCAGAAAACACTTCATTAAAAGTAGCTTTATAATTTATTCTAACGTTATTAACTACAGACGTATTTAAGCTAAAATATAAGTTTGATTGATTTTCAATGGTTTGCTTTTCGGCATCAACTTCTTCAGTCGTTTTTTTAATTGCAAAATCAAAAGGTGCATATAGATTTTCTGACTGCCAAGGCTTTCCCTGCTCAAAGTTATATTTAAATTTTCCTTGCTTTGGAAATAAATATACAATAAGTATAGTTGCACAAATAAAAAGTAAAACCTTATATATTAGAGCATGATTTTTATATAAGGTGTTTATAAAGTCTTTCATATAAAGAATATCGTATTTCAAAAATACATAAAATATACGCTTTATAAATATTTATAAAATGTTAATCATATTCATTTATGCCAAAAAATGATTATTTTTGCAGAATTAAAATTAAACACATTCAATAATGAGTAAAGAGGTCGTAATAGTATCAGCAGCCAGAACACCTATAGGTAGTTTTTTAGGTGCTTTATCAACAATACCTGCTCCAAAATTAGGTGCAATTGCAATAAAAGGAGCTTTAGATAAAATTAATTTAAAACCAGAAATGGTTCAAGAAGTTTTAATGGGAAATGTTGTTCAGGCAGGAACTGGCCAAGCACCAGCAAGACAAGCAGCAATTTATGCTGGAATACCAGATACTGTACCTTGTACTACTATTAATAAAGTTTGTGCATCTGGAATGAAGACAGTCATGCAAGCTGCGCAATCTATTGCTTTAGGCGACCATGAAATTGTTGTTGCAGGAGGAATGGAGAATATGAGTCTAATTCCGCATTATTACCACGCTAGAACTGGAACTAAATTTGGTCCAGCAAAAATGGAAGATGGAATGCAGCGTGATGGATTAGTAGATGCATATGACCAAAATGCAATGGGAGTGTGTGCAGATGCTTGCGCTACAGAGTATGAATTCACTAGAGAAGATCAAGATGCATATGCGATTCAGTCTTATAAACGTTCATCCGCAGCTTGGGATGCAGGTAAATTTGACAATGAAGTTGTTCCTGTTGAAGTTCCTCAAAGACGTGGAGAACCAATTATTGTTAATAAAGATCAAGAATATACAAATGTAAAGATGGATAAAATTCCTGCTTTACGTCCTGCTTTTACACCTGATGGAACAGTAACTGCAGCTAATGCTTCTACAATAAATGATGGTGCTGGTGCGATGGTATTAATGAGTAGAGAAAAAGCTAATGAACTTGGTTTAAAACCCCTTGCGACTATAAAAAGTTATGCAGATGCAGCACAAGAACCGAAATGGTTTACTACTGCTCCTGCGAAAGCACTGCCTAAAGCTTTAGATAAAGCTGGAATCTCGATTAATGATGTTGATTTTTTTGAGTTCAATGAAGCCTTCTCTGTTGTTGGTTTAGCTAATATGAAAATTCTAGGATTAACTGATAGCAATGTGAATGTCAATGGAGGTGCTGTATCATTAGGTCATCCTTTAGGATGTTCTGGAGTTAGAATTATAATTACCTTATTAAATGTTTTAGAACAGAATAACGCAAAAATTGGAGCTGCTGCAATCTGTAATGGTGGTGGTGGCGCTTCAGCAATTGTTATTGAACGAAACTAAAATTACATGCAATACGGAATTTGTAACTTAAGCATTGTTCCTTTACGATTTGAACCTTCTGATAAAACCGAACTCGTTTCGCAAGTTTTATATGGTGATTATTTTAAAGTACTTGAACAACGTAAATCATGGAGCAAAATTCGTTTAGCATTTGATAAGTATGAAGGGTGGATTGATAATAAACAATATGTTGAAATCACTCAAGAGGACTACAAATCGCTTCACCAAGAAAAACCAATCCTTTCAAGTGATTTAATTGAATTTGTTCAAGACCAAAACAAACAACTCTACCCTATTACATTAGGATCTTCATTAAATGGATTGTCTATTTTAAATCATACTCATGATGGCCATACAATAAGTTCTATTAAGCCTAAAGCGGCTATCATTGATACGGCCTTTTTGTATTTAAATGCACCTTATCTTTGGGGAGGAAAAACTCCTTTAGGGATTGATTGTTCAGGGTTTACCCAAATGGTTTATAAACTTAATGGTTATAAATTATTACGTGATGCTTCACAGCAATCGACACAAGGAGAAGCGCTTAGTTTTATTGAAGAAAGCGAGCCTGGTGATTTGGCTTTTTTTGATAATAGTGAAGGGCAAATTATTCATGTTGGTATCATCATGAAAGATAATTATATCATTCATGCGCATGGAAAAGTAAGAATTGATAGATTAGATCACTCAGGTATTTATAATGCAGAAAAAAGCATTCATACTCATAAACTAAGAGTTATAAAAAAAATAATATAAAAAAAGCCACTTTTTAAAAAGTGGCTTTTTAATGTATAAGTATATCGCTTAATTTCCTCCTGACAAGGCATCAACCAACGCTTTCATTTCATCAAATTTTGCGGTATTATCAACTGCACTATAAATATTCATTAGAGTTCTAGCAACATCAATACTTTTAGGATCTATTTTTAATACAGCTTCTAAATATGGTACTGCCTCATTATAGATGTTTACACGTTTAGCTTTTAACTCGTCATAACGCTTATTATCTGCAGATGAAGTTCCTAAGCTATTCATCTCTTCTATGATATTCTGTTCTTCACCTAAAATTAATGCAGCCATATTTGTTTGCGCATTAATATAAGTAGGATCTAAGTCGATTACTTTTTGGTAATATTCTCTAGCTTTTTCTATATCGTTATTATCAGATGATATAACGCCCAAATTAAAAACTAAATCTAAATTATTTGGATCTAATTTTATAGCTTCTTCTATCAAGTTTTTATAAGAATCTAAATCTCCTGTTTCATGATATAAATTCGCTTCAGTTAAAATTAAACTAACATCATTTGGCTCATTTTTTCGAGCTTCTTTGATGGCGGCTAAAGCTTCAGTTGTTTTGCCTTGGCTTACATAAATAAAGGCAATATTTTTTATAATCTCACCTTTTTTAGATTCGGTTTGACGCTCACCTGGATTATTATAAGCTCCTATCTTTACATAGTTATCTCTTTCATCTTTTGAAGATAACACTTCCTCTTCACCTGTAGCTTGATTGGTCGCAAAATATTCTTTTTCAACACCTGTATATCCTATCTCATTTAAATTATTATAATGCTTTAAAGCTGTATCATAATCCTTGCCGTTTACTGCACTTGCTGCTGCATAATAAAGATAGGTTGTATCTGTTGGGATAAGCTTATATAATTTCTCAAAACCTTTTACAGCTTCAGAATATTGACTAGATTGATAGTGACTATTAGATTCTGTAATAATCGAATTAATCATGTTTTGCTTTACTTCTTGAACTTCGACTTTATATGAACTATTAACCATATTTAAGTTATCAATCGCCATATTTAAGTCGGCATCTGTTCCAGCTCCATTAGCATATAATGCTTGACCTTTTAAGTAGTGAAACTTATCTTTTGATTTTTCATCCATACTAGAAAGCATAGATTCTACTTGATTTAAAATTGATTTTGCTTCAGAAAAATTATTGTTTTTTATCGCTTTTTCAGCAGTTTTAAGCTCTTTCTTTTGCGCAAAACTAAATATACTGAAGCCTAGTGCTAAAGCTAAAATGACATGTTTTTTCATTTTTAAATTTATTAAATTAGTTATTTTTTATTCTTCCTCTTGGTTCATATCAAGAGTTGTGCCATCTTCATTTTGTGTACTGTTTTCAGTACCTTCAGCAACTATAACATTTCCATCTTCATCTAATTCAACTTCATCTTCATCGTGCATCACTTTAGCAACTGCTGCAATTGAATCACTTCCTTTTAGGTTAATTAATTTAACACCTTGTGTAGCTCTTCCCATCACGCGCAAATCTTTAACAGCCATTCTTATGGCAATACCTGATTTGTTAATAATCATAAGATCGTCGGCATCTGTAACATTCTTAATTGCAACTAAACTTCCTGTTTTTTCTGTTATAGAAATAGTTTTAACTCCTTTTCCTCCTCTATTGGTAATTCTGTAGTCTTCTAAGCTAGAGCGTTTACCATATCCATTTTCTGAAACTACAAGAATATTACTTTCCATATCATCAACAGCAATCATTCCTACAACCTCGTCAGTCTTTTCATTTTGCAATCTAATGCCACGAACACCTGAAGCATTTCTTCCCATTGGTCTCGTTTTAGCTTCTTCGAAACGAATAGCTTTACCAGATTTTAAGGCAAGCATGACTTGACTTTCTCCTGTGGTTAGTTTTGCCTCTAATAAAATGTCATCATCTTTGATTGTAATGGCATTAATTCCATTAGTTCTTGGACGAGAATATTGTTCTAATGACGTCTTTTTAACTTGGCCTTTTTTAGTTGCCATAATGACATAATGACTATTAATATAATCCTCGTCTTTTAAATCTTGAGTACATATAAAAGCTTTCACTTTATCATCTTGCTCAATATTTATAAGATTTTGAATGGCTCTACCTTTAGACGTTTTACTTCCTTCTGGGATTTCATAAACTCGCATCCAGAAACATTTCCCTTTTTGGGTAAAGAACAACATGTATTGGTGATTTGTACCTACAAATAAGTGCTCTAGGAAATCTTCATTTCTAGTTGTAGATGCTTTTTGACCTACACCACCTCTATTTTGTGTTTTATATTCTGTAAGTGAGGTACGCTTAATATATCCTGCATGAGAAATAGTAATCACTACTTTTTCATTAGGAATCATATCTTCAATACTTAAATCACCTCCAGCATATTCTATTGATGAACGACGTTCATCACCATATTTATCTCTAACAACCTCAAGTTCTTCTTTAATGATATTCATTCTACGTTCTTTCTTGTCTAGAATATCTTTAAGGTCTTCAATCGTTTTCATGATCTCTTCATACTCAGATCGCAATTTGTCTTGTTCTAATCCAGTTAACTGGCGCAGACGCATTTCGACAATAGCTTTGGCTTGTATTTCAGAAAGTTTGAAACGTTCAATTAAATTCGATCTTGCTTCATCGGCATTTGATGATGCTCTAATAATTTTAATAACTTCATCAATATTGTCTGACGCAATAATTAAACCTTCAAGAATGTGAGCTCTTTCTTCAGCTTTTCGTAATTCGTAAGTTGTTCGTCTTACAACTACTTCATGTCTATGTTCAACAAAGTAATGTATGAGTTCTTTTAGATTCAGTAATTGTGGTCTTCCGTTAACTAGTGCAATATTATTTACACTAAAAGACGACTGTAAAGCAGTATACTTATACAATTTATTTAAGACGATATTAGGAATTGCATCACGTTTGAGTACATAAACAATACGCATTCCATTTCTATCTGACTCGTCTCTAATGGTCGAAATGCCTTCCAGTTTTTTATCGTTTACCAAATCAGCAGTCTTTTTAATCATGTCTGCTTTATTAATTTGGTAAGGAATTTCTGTAACAATGATGCACTCTCGTCCTTGAACTTCTTCGATATTAGCTTTACCACGCATCACGATACGTCCACGTCCAGTTTGAAATGCTTCTTTCACACCATCATAGCCATAAATGGTTCCTCCAGTTGGAAAATCTGGTGCTTTAATATGAGTCATTAACTCATCAATTTCAATATCATGATTATCGATATAAGCAATTGTACCATTAACCACTTCGGTTAAATTATGAGGTGGCATATTTGTAGCCATACCAACTGCAATACCAGAAGCTCCATTCACTAAAAGCCCTGGAATACGTGTTGGTAAAACGGTTGGTTCTTCAAGAGTATCGTCAAAATTTAACTTATGATCTACAGTTTCTTTATCAATATCTGCAAGCATATCCTCAGATATTTTGCGCATACGTGCTTCAGTATAACGCATTGCTGCAGGACTATCGCCATCAACAGATCCAAAATTTCCTTGACCATCTACTAGCATATATCGCAAACTCCATTCTTGAGCCATACGTACCATTGCATCATATACAGAAGTATCTCCATGTGGATGATACTTACCTAAAACTTCACCAACTATTCTTGCCGATTTCTTATGTGCACTATTTGCTCTAACACCCAATTCATGCATGCCATAAAGCACACGTCTATGTACAGGTTTTAATCCATCTCTTACGTCTGGTAATGCACGTGACACAATGACTGACATTGAGTAGTCAATGTAAGCCGATTTCATTTCATCTTCAATGTTAATAGGAATGAGTTTTTCTCCTTCTGCCATATATAAAATATATTAAATTATTCGCTTATTTTCAAAACACGCTAATATAAAACTTTCATTAGTCATAGTAAGACATTCAATTGGTTTTTTTGCGACTTTTTATTAACAATTTTAGGTTCTTTTTTAGTTAATAAGTAAGCTGTTAATTATTTTGATTTTATAAAGATTTTTTCGTCTATTAGCATATAACATATAATTTAAGGTATAGTTTTTGTTTTTAGTTATATGATTTTAGTATTTTTAAAGTAGAAAGGATTAATTTATGGATGATAATTTTTCACCAAGAGTAAAAGATGTAATTGCATTTAGCAAAGAGGAAGCATTGCGCTTAGGCCACGATTTTATTGGTACTGAACACTTAATGCTTGGTTTATTGCGTGATGGAAACGGAAAGGCTATTAACATTCTTAATGCTCTAGAAATTGATTTAAATCACTTAAGACGAAAAGTAGAAATTTTAAGTCCTGCAAATCCTAATTTGGCAGTTGCGTCTAACGAGAAGAAAAATTTACACTTAACAAGACAAGCCGAACGTGCTCTAAAAACTACTTTTTTAGAGGCAAAACTATTTCAAAGTAATTCCATAAACACAGCACATTTATTGTTGTGTATTTTAAGAAATGAAAATGATCCTACAACTAAGCTTTTAAATAAACTTAAAGTGGATTATGATAATGTTAAAGAACAATTCAAATTTATGATCACTAACGACGATAATTATATAGAACCAAAAGCTGAATTTCAAGACGATGATGCTGCTGCCGAAGATGCTTCAAAAGATATTTTTAATTCTCCTACTGGAAAATCCAATAAAAAATCTAAAACACCTGTTTTAGATAACTTTGGACGTGACCTTACAGCTATGGCTGAAGAAGGAAAACTAGACCCTGTAGTAGGACGTGAAAAAGAAATTGAGCGTGTTTCGCAAGTATTAAGTCGAAGAAAGAAAAACAACCCTTTACTTATTGGTGAGCCAGGTGTTGGTAAATCTGCTATTGCTGAAGGATTAGCGAATAGAATTGTTAGTAAGAAAGTATCGCGTATTCTTTTTAATAAACGCGTTGTTACTCTCGATCTAGCAAGCTTGGTTGCAGGAACAAAGTATAGAGGACAGTTTGAAGAACGTATGAAAGCGGTTATGAATGAACTTGAAAAGAATGATGATATTATTCTTTTTATTGATGAAATACATACAATTGTTGGCGCTGGTGGTGCTACAGGAAGTTTAGATGCTTCAAATATGTTTAAACCTGCGTTAGCACGTGGTGAAATTCAATGTGTTGGAGCAACAACTCTTGATGAATACAGACAGTATATCGAAAAGGATGGAGCTTTAGAGCGTCGTTTTCAAAAGGTCATTATTGAACCAACTTCTGTTGAAGAAACCATTGAGATTCTGAACAATATTAAAGCTAAATATGAAGACCATCACAATGTTGAGTACACCGACGAGGCTATTGAAGCTTGCGTAAAGCTGACCAATAGATACATGACTGAACGCTTCTTACCAGACAAAGCTATTGACGCCTTAGATGAAGCAGGTTCTCGTGTGCACATCACAAACATTGATGTTCCTAAACAAATTTTAGAACTAGAAAAACAACTAGAAGATGTAAAAGCCACTAAATCTTCTGTTGTAAAGAAGCAAAAATATGAAGAAGCGGCCAAGCTAAGAGATGATGAAAAACGTCTAGAGAAAGAACTTGCTGAAGCTCAAGAAAAATGGGAAGCTGAAACTAAATTACATCGCGAAACGGTTACTGAAGATAATGTCGCTGATGTGGTATCTATGATGACTGGTGTTCCAGTTAATAGAATCGCTCAAACCGAAAGTAACAAACTAGCGCAATTACCAGAACTTATTAAAGGAAAAGTAATAGGACAAGATGAAGCTGTTGCTAAGGTTGTAAAAGCCATACAACGCAATCGTGCTGGACTTAAAGATCCTAATAAACCAATTGGGTCATTTATATTTTTGGGACAAACAGGTGTAGGTAAAACTCAATTAGCGAAAGTATTAGCAACACAATTATTTGATAGTGAAGATTCTTTAATTAGAATTGATATGAGCGAATACATGGAGAAATTTGCTATCTCAAGACTTGTGGGCGCACCTCCTGGTTATGTAGGTTATGAAGAAGGCGGACAACTTACTGAAAAAGTGAGACGTAAACCTTATGCTGTAGTTTTATTAGATGAAATTGAAAAAGCGCATCCAGATGTGTTTAATATGATGCTACAAGTGTTGGATGATGGCTATTTAACTGATAGCCTTGGACGAAAAATTGATTTTAGAAATACCATTATTATTATGACCTCAAATATTGGTTCTAGAAAATTAAAAGATTTTGGTACAGGAGTTGGATTTGGAACTGCTTCTCAAAAAGCACAAGAAGATGCAAATGCTAGAGGTGTTATCGAAAATGCTCTAAAAAAAGCATTCGCTCCAGAGTTTTTAAATAGAATTGATGATGTTGTTGTCTTTAACGCTTTAGAAAAAGAAGATATTAATAAAATTATTGATATTGAGTTAGAGAAATTGCTTCTTAGAATTAAAAGCCTTGGTTACACTTTAAAATTAAGTAAAGCCGCTAAAAATTATATAGCAGATAAAGGCTTTGATAAACAGTATGGTGCTAGACCATTAAAACGTGCTATTCAAAAGTATATTGAAGATACTTTAGCTGAAGAAATTATTGCTTCACAAATTGCTGAAGGTGATAAAATTATTATGGATTTAGATAGCAAAACTAAAGAATTAAAAATTAAAATTGAAAAAGCTAAAAAAACTCATGAATCGTAGTTTTAAGAGTTCTTAATTAAAAAACACACTTCAACTAAAATAAAATTATCAATTAATTCGTAACTTACCTATGAATTTATCTGATAATGGGACAAACTATTGACATTGATATAGGTATAGGAATTGCAACTTTGCATGATTACTACATGATAACTGTTATGCATGAAGGTGTAACCGTTTCTGTAGACACCTCTCAAGTGCTTATCGATTTTGCAAAATCCCATTTTAAAAACAAACCTTTTATTTATATCACTCATCGTAAACATTCGTATGCTGTAGATACTGCTATCTATAAAGAAACGATGAAAATTAAAAATCTAATTGGATTTGCAGTCGTGTCAACAAAAGGAATGGCCATAACAAATGCTTCTATTGAAAAAATGTTTGTTAATAAACCTTTTGAAATTTTTGAAGAACTTGATGAAGCTATTCTATGGGCAAAAAAAATATATAAACTTCATCAACTGAAGAAAAAAACGAATTGACAAATAATAAAGCATGTCCTGATATAATAGACTTGCTCTTTATTATAATTAAGAGTTATCACATTCAATTTTATGGTTGTAGAGTTAGACTTTTGTGTTTTAAAATTCACTAAAAATTATATTATAAGTACTGTTAATGAAAATATTCATTTAACAGAAAGCAAGGCTGCACTAATTAGTAAAGAAATTGTAAACTACTTTAAAGGAAATCCGTTTATTTATATATCGCATAGAATACATAATTATACCGTTGAACCTCATGTTTATAAGATTGTCTCTAAGAATAAAAATTTACTAGGAATTATAGTCGTTAGCAACGATAAATCATTAATTAAAAAGAGTATTTCCGAAAAACCTTTATTAAATAACCAACCTTTTTTTGAGATTTTTAACGATTTAGAAGATGCCCTATTTTGGGCAAATACGTTCAGCAAAAAAAATGAATAAAACCGAATTAAAAAACATTGAAGCCTTAATTCATCAAGAAATAGAAAACACTCAAATTTCTATTAATAACCTTGAAGAACTGACTCAGCCTATTGCTCCTGAAAATGCTATTGGACGAGTATCTCGAATGGATGCTATAAATAATAAGTCTGTGAATGACGCTGCTTTACATAAAGCCAATCAAAAATTAAAAAACCTTCAAATTACTTTATCAAACTTACATGAACCAGAATTTGGTATTTGTGCTAAATGCAAGAATACTATTCCTATTGGAAGAATTATGCTCATGCCTCATAGCAGGTTTTGTGTAAATTGTGCGAGTTAAGTCTAACTGTAATTATTCAAAAACAGCTCTTCTATTTCAATATCTACGTCTTTTAAAAACTGAATAGAAGCTTCAATATCATTATGCAAAACTCGATCCTTCTTTACAAAAGAGACTTCTTTTCTGTATTCTGCTAAAAAAGATTCTAAAAAATCTGAAGTCTTTAACGGATTTCTAAATGCTATTGCTTGTGAGGCATTCATCAATTCAATAGCAATTATACGCTCAACATTTCTAATTAAAGTATAGGCTTGAGTCGCAGCATTTGCGCCCATACTTACATGGTCTTCTTGACCATTACTTGACACAATACTATCTACACTCGCTGGAGTTGCTAATTGTTTATTAGCACTTACAATACTAGCTGCAGTATATTGCGGAATCATAAACCCTGAATTTAAGCCTGGATTATTAACTAAAAAAGGAGGTAAATCTCTTAGGCCTGAAACTAATTGAAAAGTTCTACGTTCAGAGATATTGCCTATTTCTGCCATGGCTATCTTTAAGTAGTCTAGTGCTAATGCTAATGGTTGTCCGTGAAAATTTCCTCCAGAAATAATGAGGTCTTCGTCAGAAAAAATATTTGGGTTATCGGTTACTGAATTAATTTCGGTCAGTATGGTTTTCTCTACAAAATCTAATGTATCTTTAGTGGCGCCATGCACCTGCGGTATACATCGGAAAGAATAAGGATCTTGCACATGTGCCTTTTCTCTTGTTATTAATTCGCTGCCTTTTAAAAACTCATTAAAACGTTTCGCAACTTTAACTTGTCCAGCATGAGGACGAACTTGATGTACTAAATCGTGAAAAGGTTCTATCCGTCCATCAAAAGCATCTAATGAAATACTTGCAACTAAGTCAGCTAAATAAGATGTTTTATGCGACATTAATAATAAGTACACACCATAAGCACTCATAAATTGCGTTCCATTTAAAAGTGCTAAGCCTTCTTTGGCTTCTAATTTAATAGGTTTCCAGTTAAATGTTTTTAAAATTGTTGACGCATTTACAACCCTTTTATTGTGAACGACTTTCCCTTTTCCTATTAATGGTAATGCCAAGTGCGCTAATGGCGCTAAATCACCAGAAGCACCAAGTGAGCCTTGTGTATATACAAAAGGAAAAATATCGTTATTAAAAAAATCAATTAATCGATTTACAGTATCTAATTGTACACCACTATGCCCATAACTTAAAGATTGGATCTTTAAAAGCAACATCACTTTCACAATACTTTCTGGCACACGATCTCCAGTTCCACAAGCATGAGACATGACTAGGTTTTCTTGAAGTTTTGTAAGATCACGTTTAGATATTTTAACATTATAAAGTGAGCCAAACCCAGTGTTTATTCCATAAAAAGGCTTATCATCAGCTTCAAGCTTACTATTTAAATACGCTTTACACTTTTTAATGTTTTGAATTGCTGCTGAAGAAAGTTTTAACTTTTTACCTTCCTTAAAAATATTATAAATAGTTACAATGTCTAATTCTTCAGATGAAATTTGGTGATATTTACTCATGGCTTTTATAATAGTGTTTCAAAAGTCATAATTCAAAACAACTTATGCAACAATTGTTAATAATTTAAAAAAATGCAAATTATTAATCTTTTGTGCATTATTTTTGAGAAACTAAAACAAATAAAATGAAAAAATTAATAATGACTTTATCTGCCATAACGACGCTTATTGCATGTAAGGAAGAACCTAAAGATTATATGACCTTTTCAGGTACTATAATAGATAAGAATAGTGATTCTATTGTTGTTAGCAATAAAACCTATTCTAAAACTATTAAAGTTAATGAAGATGGAACTTTTAGTGATACTTTAAAAATTGAAAGCGGACGCTATAGCTTTTATGATGGTGGTGAAAGCACAAGCCTGTATTTGCAAAACGGATTCGATCTTAATATGACTTTAGACACTAAAATGTTTGATGAAACTATTGTGTATGCAGGATTAGGCTCAGAAACAAACAACTATTTAGCAAAAAAATCCTTAATGGAAGAAACGCTTTTCCCTCCTAGTCTTTTTGATTTTGAAGAAGCCGATTTTAAAGCTGCCATTTCTGAAATCAGTGCTAAAAAAAGTGAGTTTTTAAACAATAATAAAAACATAGACTCTACTTTATACGCCAGTGAAATGGAAAGTTTGAATCAGTTTGAAAGCCAGTACTTAGAATATTATGCAAAACAAGAAGAAAGAAATAAGGCTAGAGCAGCTAAGTTTGCGGATTTAATTGGACAACCTTCACCAACATTTGAAAACTATGAAAACTTTAACGGAGGAGATACTTCCTTAAACGACTTAAAAGGTAAATATGTATATGTAGATGTTTGGGCAACTTGGTGTGGACCATGTAAAGCCGAAATTCCTTCTTTAAAAGCAGTTGAAAAAGAATATCATGATAAGAATATAGAATTTGTAAGCATTTCTGTAGACAATGGTAGAGGTTATAAAAACAAATCACAAGAATTAGCTTATGAAGGTTGGAAAAAAATGATTGCTGATAAAGAAATGGGAGGTGTACAATTATTTGCAGATAATGCGTTTCAATCTGATTTCATAACAGGTTACAAAATTAATAGTATTCCTCGTTTTATCTTAATTGGTCCTGATGGAATTATTATTAATCCAGATGCACCAAGACCTTCGAGTCCAAAATTGAAAAAACTATTTAATTCATTAAATATCTAAAAAAAAAAGCCACTCAATAGAGTGGCTTTTTTTATTCTATTCTTTAGAATCTTCTGGCTCCTCTTCTACTTGTGGCTGTTCAGGCTGCTTAAACAAATCAATATACGCTTCACCTAAAGCTTCAATTACATGACTAGCAATTAAGCTCTGATACCCTAAATCTTCTATAGCTATATCTGCAGATTTTCCATGTAAATAAATACCAAATAATGTTGCTGCGATAGGTGCATAACCTTGAGCGATTAAACCTGTAATTATACCTGTTAATACATCACCTGTTCCAGCTGTAGCTAAACCAGGATTACCTGTTGTATTTACATAGCCTTTGTCTTGAAAAACAGTAATTGTATTAGCGCCTTTGATGACAACAATAAGATCATACTTTTTAGATAGGGCTTTTACTTTCTTTAATTTATCAAAATCGTCTTTCCATGTACCAATTAAGCGTTCTAATTCTTTAGGATGTGGTGTTAAAATTGTTTGTTGAGGAAGTAATTTTAATAAAGCCTTTTTTTGTGCTAGCATATTTATACCATCTGCATCTATTACTAAAGGCGTTTTATTCGTTTTTAAGAAGGTTTCAAATGCTGTTATCGTTTTTGTCGCAGTTCCCATTCCTACACCTAAGGCAATGACTGAAGGCTCAATATCATACTTAATATGTGTAATACAATCTTCATTTACATCTGTAATCACCATAGCTTCTGGGAAAGAAGATTGTATTGCATTATAACCACATTTAGGGATGAAAGTAGTGACTAATCCAGCTCCAGATGATAATGCAGCACGACTAGCCAAAGTTACAGCACCAATTTTGCCATAACTGCCTCCAATAATTAAACAATGTCCAAACTGACCTTTATTAGAAAATTTCTCTCTTGGTTTATAAACAGGAAGCATCTCATGCTTTCCAATCAACTCATAAGCAGTTGCTGTGGTATATAAATATTCTGGATCAATTCCTATATCTAAAACTTCCCATTGAACAGTATACTTTGCTGTTTCTGGTAAAAAGAATAATAATTTTGGCGTTTGAAAACTAAGCGTATAATTTGCCCAAACCACATCATTTTCATTAGCAGGCACTTGATCTGGAAATAATCCTGATGGAATGTCTATAGATAATGTAAAGGCTTTTGACGCTCTAAAATGAGTAAATAAATTCTTAACCCAATCAACAACAGGTCTATTTAAGCCAATACCAAACACTGCATCTACAATAATATCATCCTGATGAATTACAGGAAGCGCTTCTGCATCTGTCATTAACAAAGGCCACTTTTTTGATACATTTTTAATTCGGTCGTAATTGATTAAAAAATCTTTAGAACGTGTATCGCTATAATTAATAACATAAGTATTCACATTATAACCATGAGTAATTAAATGCCTTGCTAAAACTAATCCATCTCCTCCATTATTACCAATACCGCAAAACACATGAATTGGCACTTGGGCACCTTGCATGCGTATATGCATCCAATTAAAAATTTGAATGGCAGCGCGTTCCATTAGTTCTGTTGATGTAATGCTTTGCTTCTCTGCTGTTAATTTATCACCTTCGTATATTTGTTCTTTAGAAAATATTTTCATTTCATCAAAAATAGGTATGTATTTTTATCGATTCTTCAAAAAGAAGAATTTAGTTTTATAATTGGAGTAAAAGTAATACTTTTCTAATTTCTAAACACATTTTATGGTATTGAAAAATGAACCGTTTAAAGTGACTAAAGGAATTTTTATCGGATATATTATGAGTCTTAAATTAATGTTCTTTTATTTGAAAAAGCTTTAAAAGACAGAAAAGTAATTTAAAATGAAAGTATTAAAATTTGGAGGGACATCTGTAGGTTCAACGAAAAACATCAATAAAGTAATCAGTATTTTAGGTGCCTATTCAATTACTGATCAAATTATTTGCGTAGTTTCTGCTGTTGGAGGAATTACAGATCGGCTTTTAAAAGCTGGAACACTAGCGAATCAGAAAGATAAAGGCTATGTCGCTGAATTTGAAGCTATAAAAAAAACTCATTTTAATCTTGTTGCAGAATTAATTCCGAAGCAAAATAAATCAGTTTTAAATCATGTAGAAAATACACTTTTGGAGCTAAAAAGTTTGTTAGATGGCATATACTTGATTAATGAATTATCGCCTAAAACCTCAGATAAATTAGTCAGTTTTGGAGAATTATTATCCTCTTATATTATAACTGAAACTCTAAAAAATCAGAAAGCAAATGCGGAGTTAAAGAATAGCCAAGAACTTATTGTAACGAATTCTAATTTTACAAAAGCAGAGGTTGATTACAGTTTAACAAATAAAAACATAAAAGCTTATTTTAAAAGTATAGACCATAAAATCACTGTACTTCCAGGTTTTGTTTCGAAATCAAAGATTGGAGAAATAACAACATTAGGACGTGGTGGTTCTGACTTTACTGCTGCCATAATCGCAGCTGCTTTAAAAGTGGAACAACTTGAAATATGGACCGATGTAAGTGGCATGTTTACAGCAAACCCTAAGTTGGTAAAACAAGCTTTTCCTATTGAAAAAATATCATATCAAGAAGCGATGGAGCTATCGCATTTTGGAGCAAAAGTATTATATCCACCAACGGTACAACCTGTTTTTGATTTAAATATTCCAATTCACATTAAAAACACTTTAAAACCCGATGATGCTGGTACTATTATTTCAAAGAATAGCACCAATAACAAAGCACCAATAAAAGGGATTACTCATATTAGTAATATTGCACTATTAACATTAGAAGGCAGTGGAATGGTTGGTATTCCTGGGTTTTCAAAGCG
Organism: Lacinutrix iliipiscaria; assembly: GCF_042686125.1. Taxonomy (NCBI): domain Bacteria; kingdom Pseudomonadati; phylum Bacteroidota; class Flavobacteriia; order Flavobacteriales; family Flavobacteriaceae; genus Lacinutrix; species Lacinutrix iliipiscaria. Next base: position 29,224 of record NZ_JBHUOV010000002.1, on the reverse strand, counting down.
CTTATTTGAAACCCTTGCTCAAGAAAAGATAAACGTTATTTTAATTACTCAAGCGTCTTCAGAACATTCTATATGTTTTGGTATTGAAACAAAAGATGCTGAACTTGCTAAAAACACCTTAGACGCGACCTTCGAAAATGAAATATCATTGCATAAAATCAACCCAATTATTCTTGAAGATAACCTATCTATTATAGCCGTAATTGGAGATAATATTAAAAATCATCAAGGCGTTAGTGGTAAAATGTTTAGTGCTTTGGGTAAAAATAATATTAATATTAGAGCCATTGCACAAGGCGCTTCAGAAAGAAATATTTCTGCAGTAATTGCAGATAAAGATGTAAAAAAGGCATTAAATACTTTACATGAACGCTTTTTTGAAGTCAAAACCAAGCAACTTAATCTTTTTATTACTGGTGTTGGAAACGTTGGAGAAAAGTTAATTGATCAAATCGAGCAGCAACACAATTTCTTAAAAAAGAATCTCAAAATTGATGTTCGTATTGTTGGTTTAGCAAATTCTAAGAAAATGATTTTTAATGCTGAAGGTATAAACCTTAGCAATTGGGCTTCACAGTTTCATTATGCAGATAAATCAAGTTTAAAAGGCTTTTTAAATAAAGTCATTGCACTGAATTTACGGAATAGTATTTTTGTTGATGTAACTGCCAATGAAGCTGTAGCAGAATTGTATGCAGATTACTTAAAAAACAGTATTGCTGTGGTGGCTTGTAGTAAGATTGCTTGCTCAAGTACTTATGAAAATTACAAAAACCTTCAAGATTTATCCCTTAAATATAATGCGCCATTTTTATATGAAACTAACGTTGGTGCTGGATTGCCAATTATTAACACTCTAAATAATCTAGTTGCTTCAGGAGATAAAGTTACAAGTATTCAAGCAGTACTTTCTGGAAGTTTAAATTTTGTGTTTAATAATTTTAGTGATCATACAAATTTTCATGATACGGTAAAACGTGCTCAGTTTGAAGGCTATACTGAGCCTGATCCTAGAATTGATTTAAGTGGTATTGATGTAGCAAGAAAGATATTAATCTTAGCAAGAGAAAATGGTGGAATTATGGAAATTGAAGATATTCAGAACGACTCTTTTCTAACTCCAGCGAATTTAGAAAGCAAATCTGTTGATGAATTTTATAAAACACTTAAAGCTGATGAGGCTCATTTTCAAAAATTATACGCTTCAGCAAAAGCTAAAAATTGTCAGTTAAAATACGTTGCAGAATTTAAAAAAGGAAAAGCTAAAGTTGGTTTACGAGAAATTCCTGAAGGTCATCCTTTTTATAATTTAGAAGGAAAAGATAACATCGTTATGTTTTATACTCAACGCTATCCAGAACAGCCTCTTATTGTTAAAGGTGCTGGTGCTGGAGCAGATGTTACCGCTTCAGGTTTGTTTGCTGATATAATACAAATTGCTAATAAATAGCATATGAAAGACATTAAAATATTTTCTCCTGCTACTGTGGCTAATGTGTCTTGTGGATTTGATGTTCTTGGGTTTTGTTTGGATACAGTTGGAGATGAAATGCTTATCCGTAAAACAGAAAACAAAGGCATTTTTATCACTAAAATTGAAGGCTATGATTTGCCTTTAAAAACGGAAGACAATGTAGCTGGCGTATCTGCTTTAGCACTATATGAAGATGCCAAACCTAACTGTGGTTTTGAGATTGAAATTTACAAAAAAATTAAACCAGGAAGTGGTATTGGTAGCAGCTCTGCTAGTGCTTCTGGAGCTGTATATGCTATCAACGAACTGTTAGGTAAACCTTATAATAAAACACAGCTTACACGTTTTGCAATGAAAGGCGAAGCATTAGCCAGTGGTAGCGAACATGCAGATAATATTGCTCCTGCCCTTTTTGGAGGTTTCACTTTAGTGAAAAGCACTACACCTTTAGACATATTGCAATTACCAACACCAAGTGAATTATATGCAACCATTATTCATCCACAAATTGAAGTCAAAACTTCGGAAGCTAGAGCAATATTACCTAATCATATTCCTTTAAAAGATGCCATAACTCAATGGTCTAACGTAGGTAGTTTGGTACATGCATTACATATTAATGATTATGAATTATTAGGGAAAACATTAAATGATGTTATTGTTGAACCATATAGAAGTCAGTTAATTCCCTCCTTTGATGCTGTTAAAAAAGCTGCAATTTCTATAGGTGCCTTAGGTTGTGGAATTTCAGGTTCAGGACCATCCATTTTTGCATTAAGTAAAGGTCAAAAAATGGCTACACGTGTTGAGAACACTATTCATGATGTATATTCTAAAACAGGAATTGACTTTTACACGTTTACCTGTAAAATAAACACTGAAGGCATTAAAGTTATTTAAAATGAATTATTACTCACTCAATCATAACGCACCAAAAGTGTCCTTTAAAGATGCTGTTATCAAAGGCTTAGCGCCTGATAAAGGATTATATTTTCCTGAAATAATTACACCATTATCGAATTCGTTTTTTGAAGATATTGATACTTTGTCTTATTCAGAAATCGCATTTCAAGCAATTAAACAATTTGTTACGCCTGAAATTCCTGAAGAGGTTTTAAAAACTATTATTGAAGAAACCCTATCTTTTGATTTTCCTGTAATAGAACTCAACAACCATATATCTACTTTAGAGCTATTTCATGGGCCAACCATGGCATTTAAAGATGTTGGTGCTCGATTTATGGCAAGATGTTTAGGTTATTTCAATCAAAATAACAGTAATGAAGTTACAGTTTTAGTTGCTACTTCTGGTGATACTGGAGGTGCTGTTGCAAATGGATTTCTTGGAGTAAAAGGAGTAAATGTAGTTATACTTTATCCTTCTGGTAAGGTTAGTGATATCCAGGAAAAACAATTAACAACTTTAGGTCAAAACATCAGAGCTTTAGAGGTCGATGGTGTTTTTGATGATTGTCAGGATATGGTAAAACAGGCATTTTTAGATAAAGATTTAACAAGTAAAATGCAATTAACTTCAGCCAATTCGATTAATGTTGCGCGTTGGTTACCACAACTCTTCTATTTTATATTTGCGTATAAACAACTGCATAATACTTATAATGATATTACATTTTCTGTACCTAGTGGTAATTTTGGTAATGTCTGTGCAGGTATGATGGCACAACAATTAGGTTTACCTATCAAACATTTTATTGCATCTAATAATGCTAATAATGTAGTGACTCAATATTTAAAGACAGAAAATTATCAAGCCAAACCTAGTGTACAGACCATCAGTAATGCGATGGATGTTGGAAATCCTAGTAATTTTATTCGAATTCAGGAAATCTATAAAAACAAGTTTGAAAACTTAAAAATGAACCTCTCTTCTTTTAGCTTTTCTGATACTGAAACTCGAGAGGCTATGCTAGAAATTTACAACAATTTTAATTACATTTCTGATCCTCATGGTGCTGTTGGCTATTTAGGTTGCAAAGCCTATTTAAAACAACATCCTAATGCACATTGTGTGTTTTTAGAAACTGCTCATCCTACCAAATTCTTAGATGTTGTTGAAGAAGTGATTAAAACAAAAGTCGCTTTACCAGAACAAATCCAATCCGTAATGCATAAAGAGAAAGTAGCTACAAAGATTAGTTCTTATGAAGAGTTGAAAGTCTTTTTGCTTCATACATAACTGGCTTTTGGTCTCAAAATATTCAAAATTTTAGTCTATTTGTGCCTAACTTAATCGATATTTTTTCGATACATTTGTGTACCAATTTTTTAAAATTTAGAGAATGAAAAACACAGCTTTAACATCAACTCACGAAGCACTTGGAGCAAAAATGGTGCCTTTTGCAGGTTACAATATGCCTGTACAATATGAAGGTGTAAACATTGAACATGAAACCGTTAGAAATAGTGTTGGCGTTTTTGATGTGAGCCATATGGGCGAATTTTTAATTGAAGGACCTCAAGCCTTAGCGTTAATTCAAAAAGTGTCTAGCAATGATGCGAGCAAACTAACCGTTGGAAAAGCACAATACAGTTGCTTACCTAATGATGATGGTGGTATTGTAGATGATTTAATTATTTATAAAATTAAAGAAGAACAATACTTATTGGTCGTAAATGCAAGCAATATTGAAAAAGATTGGAATTGGATTCAATCGAAAAATGATGTTGGTGCAGACATGAAAGATTTAAGTGAAGATTATTCATTATTAGCTATTCAAGGCCCAAAAGCTGTTGAAGCTATGCAAACGCTTTCTAGCCATGACCTAGCTGCTATTAAATTCTATAATTTTGTTGTTGGTGATTTTGCAGGTATTGAGCATGTAATTATTTCTGCCACTGGTTATACTGGAAGTGGTGGTTTTGAAATTTACTGTAAAAATTCTGAGGTTAAACAGATTTGGGATAAAGTTATTGAAGCTGGTGCAACACCTATCGGTTTAGCTGCTCGAGATACCTTAAGATTAGAAATGGGTTATTGTTTATATGGAAATGATATAGACGATACGACCTCGCCAATTGAAGCTGGTTTAGGGTGGATTACTAAATTCACAAAAGATTTTACAAATTGTGAAGCGCTTGAAGATGAAAAGCGTCGTAGACCAGAACGCAAGCTTGTAGCTTTTGAATTAAATGAAAGAGGCATTCCTCGCCAAGGTTATGACATTGTAGATGGTCATGGTAAAAAAATTGGAGAAGTCACCTCTGGTACTATGAGCCCAATGCTTGGTAAAGGAATAGGATTAGGTTATGTGCCCACCATATTTGCTGATGTTGATAGCAAAATAAATATTCAAATAAGGAAAAATGCTGTCCCTGCAACAGTCGTGAAACTCCCTTTTTATAAAGGCTAACGAATGATGGACTTTCAACATGTAATTAATTCAATACACGATGACTTAAAACATGAGGTTAATCGTGGACTTGTAGCTAATTACATTCCTGAATTATCACACATAGATGCTAATAATTTCGGAATATATTTAAAGCTCATCTCTGGCGAAAATTTTTCAGTTGGACATTCAAATACACCGTTTTCAATTCAAAGTATCTCTAAAGTTTTTGCGCTTTCTATGGCCTTCAATTTTAAAGGAGATCAACTTTGGCAACGCTTAGATGTAGAACCTTCTGGCGATCCTTTTAATCATTTATCTTTATTAGAGCTTGAAAATGGCATCCCTAGAAACCCTTTTATTAATTCTGGAGCCATAGTAATTGCAGATATTTTAATCTCTCAATTAGATAACCCAAAAGCAGATTTTTTAAATTATGTTCGTGAACTAGCTAATGATAATAGTATAAATTATAATGAGTCAGTTGCAACATCTGAGAAAACTACTGGTTTTAATAATTATGCGGCAGCTAATCTTTTAAAATCTTATGGCAACCTAGAAAATAAGGTCGAAGATGTCCTTGATTTTTATTTTCATCAATGTGCTATAGAAATGAATTGCGAACAATTAACAAGTGCCTTCTTTATGTTTGCCAATCATGGTGTTTGTTTGCAAAACATTAAAAGACTAAGCTCAAGTCAAATAAAACGAATTAATGCCATCATGCTTACTTGTGGATTTTATGATGAAGCTGGTGAGTTTGCTTTTGAAGTTGGCTTACCAGGAAAAAGTGGTGTTGGTGGTGGCATTGTAGCACTACTTCCAAATCAATTTGTTATATCTACATGGTCTCCAGGACTAAATCCAAAAGGAAATTCAAAAATTGGAATGCAAGCTTTAGAAGCTTTTACTACCAAAACAAAACTTTCAATTTTTTAAAGAATTGCGCCAATAATGCTCGACAACTCAAAACACAAAATCCTAATACTTGGTGTTAATGGCTTCATAGGCAATGCTATTTATAAAGAATTACATGCTTATTTTAGAACTTATGGCACATATAACACGCCTACTAAAGAGCTAGAAAAAAACAAGCAATTTTTTCATTATAATCATGAAGAAGATGATATTATTGAAATACTTGAAATTACAAAACCTAGCATAATTATTTCTTCACTTCGCGGAAATTTTGCAACTCAAACTATGGCACATCAACATATTGTCGATTATATAAAATATCAGGAATGCAAGATGTTGTTTTTATCATCATCTAATGTATTTGATGCTTATAGTAAGTTTCCTAGTTATGAAAATGATAAAACATTTAGCAGTAGCATATATGGTCATTTTAAAATTAAAATTGAGAATATGTTCATGCGTTTACCAAAACATAAATGGGCTATTCTAAGAATACCAATGGTACTAGGCACAAACTCTCCTAGAATTTTAGATCTAAAAAAACATCTCAAAGAGAAAACAGCTATTGAAGTATTTCCAAACTTAATAATAAACTTGACTACAGACAACAAACTGTCTCAGCAAATTCACTATATAATAAATAGGCAAAAAACTGGAGTCTTTCATTTAGGAAGTACAGATTTAGTGTACCATAATGATTTTATTAAAGATATCGTAAACGCGTTAGGCAATTATAAACCCATTTATAAACAAGTATATACAACTAATGACGATAGATATTTAGCTGTTCTTTCTAAACACAACAAATTGCCAAAAAATTTACAAATACGAAGCAAAGATGTTTTAAAAAGCAGTATTTTGTAATATCAATTAAATTATAAGTTTATGGATAAGTTATCTGAAGAAGATATAGAAAAACGCCTGCTTCATTTTCCTGATTGGGAATATTACGATCAAGCGCTTCATGCTGAATTTGAATTCGAAAATTTTAAAGATTGTTTTAGCGCGATGAGCAGAATTGCTTTTGAATGTGAAGCTTTAAACCACCATCCAGATTGGTCAAATACATATAATATTTTAAAAATTTCTTTATCAACACACGATGTAAAAGATGTTACTCATAAAGATTTTATACTTGCAAAAGCGATTGATGCTATTGTAATACCTGAAGATGAATAATATTTTTGTTCCTCCACTTTTTTTTTAAATTTGTCAATTATATCATAAAACAAGATTACTATGGGAAGAGCTTTTGAATTTCGTAAAGCACGTAAAATGAAACGTTGGTCTGCCATGAGCAAAGCCTTTACACGTATTGGTAAAGACATTGTTATGGCTGTTAAAGAAGGAGGTCCTGATCCAGCAAGTAATTCACGATTACGCGCAGTGATTCAAAATGCTAAGGCTGTAAATATGCCTAAAGATAACGTTGAACGTGCTATTAAAAAAGCAAGTGAAAAAGATCAAGGGGACTATAAAGAAGTGGTTTTTGAAGGTTATGCACCTCATGGAATTGCGGTTTTAGTTGAAACTGCTACAGACAATAACACGCGTACTGTTGCCAATGTAAGAAGTTACTTTAATAAATGTGATGGGAGTTTAGGTACTTCAGGCTCTGTTGTTTTTATGTTTGACCATACTTGTAATTTTCGAATTAATGCCGAAGGCTTAGACCCAGAAGAAATAGAATTAGAATTTATTGATTTTGGTGCTGAAGAAGTTTTTGCCGATGATGATGGCATCTTAATTTATGCACCTTTTGAAAGCTTTGGAGCCATTCAAGCTGAGCTTGAAAAACGGGAAATAGAAATTCTATCCTCTGGTTTCGAGCGTATTCCTCAAGTGACTAAACCTCTTAGTGCAGAACAAGCCGCTGATGTTGAAAAACTCCTAGAAAAACTTGAAGAAGATGATGATGTCCAGTCTGTATATCATACTATGGAAGAATCCTCTGATGATTAAAAGAATCACAAATTATTAAAACCTAAGCATTAGCTTAGGTTTTTTTGTAACATTCTTTTAACTTATTCGTTATAAAATAAACATCACTTTATGAAATTTAACCATCGCTATTTTTTTTTCATATTTGCTAGTCTTTTAGCTTCTAATATATACTCGCAAACTGTTTCTGGAAAAGTATTAACAGCAAGTCAAGAAGCCATTCCATATGCTACTGTTCAAATTGGTGAAAGCTATGGTGTAATTACAAACGAAGAAGGCCTTTTTTCTATTAAAACAAATGATTTTGACGACAATGAAATGGTTAGAATTTCATGTCTTGGCTACGAATCTGTTGATCTTAAACTCATCAATTTCAAATCACAAGATTATACGTTAAAAGAAAAAGTCAACGAGCTTTCCGAAGTATTTATAACAAACAAACCACTTAGTGTAGATTCCATTATGTTTTATGTGAATGCTAAACTAAAAGAAAACTATAGGTTTCATTTAAATGAATTTAAAATCTTTAGTAGAAAAACTGAATATATTGTTGGTGAAAATGCAGATTTTGAAATTACTAAATCTACTGGATTTAGAAAAAAGCAATTAGAATTATTCAATACAGATTTTGATAAGCTAGAAACTTCGTTACTAAATAATAATTCTAAACAATATACAGATTTTATTGGGTCTTTAATGATTTTAGACGACTCTCAAGCGAAACTAAAAGTAGAAAAAGCAATACGTTTACTGGATGAACGCAATAATCAATCATTAGAAAGTTTAGCTGAAAAAGGAAATGATATCGTATTAAAACACTTAGATAAAGACAAAATATATACTGTAAAAACGGGATTGTTTAAGATTTCCGACTCTGTGTCACTAGATAATAGAGAAGATAAAATGGCAGACACCATTAATTCCTTGGGTCATATTAGAACTAAATCATTTGAAATGATTATGAATAATGCTTTAAACAATTCAAATAACAGGCTTGATTTTATTAGTGAAACCAAAAAATACAATTACGAATTAAAAGATGTGACTTTCATAGATGATGAGATGGTGTATATTATTGATTTTAAACCTAAAAGATCATCAGTAAAATACACAGGAACTATTTATGTTTCTAACGAAACGTTTGCTGTTATACGAGCTGATTACCGATTTTATAAAAATCGTGTTGGCGAAAAACTAAATTTACGATTATTATTTGGTGTCAAATATGTAGAAAAAAATCAAGAAGGGATTGTGGCGTTTAAAAAAGATGATGATGGATATTATTATCCGAGTTTTATCAATGAACAAATTGATCGCTATTTCTATATCAATAGGCCTTTTAAATTTATTGAGAACTCTAACACATCTAATAAAGTCTCTTTTAGCTTTAAGATTGAAGGGACATTTAAAGAAAAAACAGAGCTGCTTATTTTATCAAGGAATGAGATTGAAACATCAACTTTTAATAGTTACAAAGAACTCAAAGACGTTGACTATGAAACTCCTAAAACTTATGATGCCTCTATTTGGTCAGATTATAATGTCATTGAGCCTTTAAACGAAATGAAAGATTTTAAAATTCCTGTAGAAGAATACTAAATTCTACAAAAAAAGCTACTTCAATAAGAATTAAAGTAGCTTTTAATAGTAGGAACTAATGTTTCTTTTTAGGGACTTTAAGTTTACTTTATGTTTCATTAGTCACTACAATTATAGTAAAATCAAATAATATGCCAAAAAATATTTGATATTTTTTTAATTGACCTATAAAATCTATAAACCACTAATAAGTTAATTGTTGATTTTCTACTTTCTGAAATGTACTACGTGAAGACTAATTATTGATTTCTATTTTAAATATTAAATGACTTCTCTGGAATTTTACCTTGTACGCCTTTATAGAAACTGTACATATAATCAAAATCAGCTTCAATATTATCTGTAGGATAAAAAGGTTCAGAAACAAGATTTTGTTTTTTACCAAAATCGAGCGTAAACATAATTATTGGCACTTTTGCAGCTTTTGCTATAAAGTAAAAACCCGTTTTCCATTCTTCAACTTTATTTCTTGTACCTTCTGGAGCCAATGTAAGCCTAAATTCTTTGTTTTCTTTAAAGAGTTTCGCAATAGCTTCTACTTTATTTTGTCCTGGTGTTCGATCAATAGGCCTACCTCCTACGGCTTTAAAATACCAACCAAAAGGCCATTTAAAAAGCTCTTTTTTACCAACAAAATTAGTTTTTACACCACTTATTTTTCGTATTAATATACCAATGTAGAAATCATGCCAACTGGTGTGAGGCACTGCAATAATTACAGATTGTTTAATGGTTTCTTTTGAAAATGAAATATTTCCAACTAATTTCCAACCCAGAAGTTTAAAATAAATGAATTTTGCTAACCAGCGCATATTACATTTTTAAATACAACTCTTTAAGTTTTTCGCGAGTAATGGTTTTTTGCCAATTTTTACCTATTGCATTTTCCCAAAGCGGTTCAAGACTTAAGGCAACATCTATCATAATATCAAACTCTCTATCACCAAGGTCTGCACACAAACCTTGAGGTAATTGAATGTTATGTTTATCTTTCATTTGCTTGAAGATTTTTACACCTTCAGGATAAAACTCCTCTAAATGATCAAAAACAATACAGTTTCCAATACCATGTTTAGTACCAAGTAAATAGCTTAATCCATAACTCATTGCATGAGCTACACCAACTTGTGAATACGCAATACTCATTCCTCCATGCCAAGAAGCCATCATAAGCTTATCTTGGGCGACTTCTTTTGGTAAGTTATTATTCAAAAATAAATCTAAGCAAAGCTCATATGCTTTTTCGCCATAAGTTTGACTAAACGCATTTAAATAGGTGCCATTTAAAGATTCGATACAATGAATATAACAATCCATTCCAGTATAAAACCATTGTTCTTTAGGCACATTCTTGGTTAGCTCAGGATCTAAAATAACTTGATCAAAAGGTGTGTAATCACTATTTATTCCTAATTTTTTTTCAGGACCAGTCAATACAGTTGTTCTAGAGACTTCTGCTCCTGTTCCAGATATAGTTGGAATACCAACATGATATATCGCTGGGTTTTTAACCAAATCCCAACCTTGATAATCTTTAGCTTCGCCATCGTTAGTAAGCATAATAGACACTGCTTTAGCCAAATCTAAAATGGTTCCACCTCCAATTCCAATAATTCCAGAAGGTCTTTCTTTATGAGTCAAAATAATTTGTTCTACAAGTTCATCGACTTGAGATGTTTTTGGCTCTTCTTCTGCAGATATATAATGAAGTTTATCATCATAAGATAAAGGTATTCTTGAGGTTAACCAAGATTTACCTTTAAAGACATCATCCACTAAAAAAATAAATGGTGCTTTAGAACTTAATCGTTTTGGCGCTAAAATTTCATTTAATTGATTGAAACTTCCACGTCCGAAAACAACTCTGGACACCATTGGATAATTTTTATAACTCATTTAATTAATTTCCTTTTGAAAAAATAAAAATAACATTATTTATTTTACTCGTTTATATATTTTGAAGTTTTTATACTAGTTTCAAAATATCACTGACTTTTTTTACTGTTTTATAGGCTTTACCATTTGTTTCTTTTTCACTCACTTGCTCATGTGCCCAAGTGGTATGAAATGGAATATGAATCGCTTGTGCTTTTATATTCACTAAGGGTAAAATATCAGACTTTAATGAATTTCCAATCATTAAAAACTCTGATGGTTTAATATCTAAATGATTTAATAATTTAGAATAATTTTCTTCTTTTTTATCACTTAAAACTTCAATATGATGAAAATAATCTAACAACCCAGATTTTTCAAGCTTGCGTTCTTGGTCTAGCAGGTCGCCTTTAGTTGCAACAATCAATCTATATTTTTTTGATAATGCATCTAAAGTTTCTGTAACCCCTTCAAGCAGCTCTACAGGTTTGTTAATCATGTCTTTACCAATATTAAGAATCTGCTCAATAGTTTGATTTGAAACGGTATAATTAGAAAGTTCTAAAGCCATTTCAACCATCGACAATACAAACCCTTTAACACCATATCCATATAATGGTAAATTCTTCATTTCCATTTTAAAAAGTTCTTGATCAACTTTGTTAGCAGTTTCAAATCCACTTAAAAGTTTTGCAAACTCTAATTCTGCATCACGAAAATAAGTTTCATTAACCCAAAGTGTATCATCGGCATCAAAGCCAATAACTTTTATATTTTTATAGTCTATTTCCAAAGTTTTTTCGCACGCTCTAAATCTTCAGGAGTATCAATTTCAACACCTTGAACATTTGTTTCTACCATTTTTATTCGCTTTCCATACTCTAAATAACGAATACACTCTATTTTTTCTGAAGCTTCTAAAGGCATCATTGGTAATCTATAAAAATCTAACAAAGCCTCTTTTCTAAAAGCATACACACCTTTGTGTTTGTAATACTTTGCACCAACATCTGTAGCTCTTGGGAACGGAATTGGACTTCTAGAAAAGTATAATGCTAATTGATTATTATCGACAATAACCTTAACTGTATTAGGGTTATTAATTTCGTCATCATCAGTAATATGAACCATCAATGATGCTAAATCTATTTGCTTATCGTTATCCTCTTTAAATACTTCAATAAGTTTTTTTAACGATTCCACTTCAGTAAAAGGTTCATCACCTTGCACATTAACTACTATATCGACATCCATGAACTCAACTGCTTCAGCAATTCTATCACTTCCACATTCGTGAGTTTTCTTACTCATTATGGCTTTTCCACCATTATTAACAATTTCTTTAAAAATAATTTCGCTATCAGTAACAACAAATACATCATCAAACAAACCTGTCGCTTTGGTAGCCTCATAAGTCCGAAGTATTACCGTTTTTCCATTAAGGTCTTGCATGAGTTTCCCTGGAAAGCGAGATGCACTATAGCGTGCAGGTATCATTGAAATTATTTTCATGTGATGATTTAAATAGAGCTACAAAAATAAAACATTTAAAATAGAATTTAGGTCTTCCTTGATTTAAACTTTCTATAAATTCGAAAAATGATAAACAAGAGTATTATTACCAATATTATAGCTAAAATTGGGATGAATAAAGAAATTATAGACATAACGAGCGATGTGCCTGTTTCTAAAGTTGATACTATTGGATTTGCAAAGCCTCCTGTTGTACTTGTAGAGGCTAATCGTGTAAGACTTGATGTTCCAGCAATAGCTGCAGCAGTGCCTCCTCCTGCTATAATAGCTAGAGCCCAAGTGATTACTGGACTTAAATCTGCAACAGTTGAAACCATAACTGCAGTTCCAGCAATTGCTGCTAATGGTACAGCAATCGAGTCTAACAAGTTATCGACCAAAGGAATATAGTAAGCAAACACTTCTACACACGTTGCGACTCCTAGAGTAACAACAGCAGTCATACTGCCAACCCATTCCCAAGAAGCATTGAGTTCCCATATATTGAAATGTGCTGCTAGGCTTAGTACAAATAAAGGTACAAAGATTCTAAACCCGACAGATGCAGCTAGACCAATACCCAAAAAAATACTTAACATAGTTTCTGTTGTCATACTTGAAAATTTAAGACATTAATCTTCTAATCTTCATGAAAAAAATCATCTTTAAAACCAATAAGATACAATTTTTCTTTAGCTCTAGTAACAGCTGTATACAACCATCGTAAATAATCACGATCAATACCATTAGGTAAATAAGGTTGCTCAACAAAAACAGTATTCCATTGTCCACCTTGTGATTTATGACATGTTATGGCATAAGAAAATTTGACCTGGAGCGCATTAAAATGCTTATTGCCTTTAATTTTCAAAAACTTTCGATAATTACTCGTTTCATCTTCAAAATCCTTTTGGACTTCTTGATACAATCGATTAGAATCTTCATAAGCTAAAGAAGGTGTTTCAGCAGTAATAGTATCTAGCAACAGAACTGTTTCAAAAGGGCGCATTTTAGGATAATCGACCATGCGGATTTTAACTTCCGCGAAGCGAAAACCATATAGCTCTTGAATTGAAAATATTTCTAAGACTTCAATAATATCGCCATTAGCGATAAAACCAGCTTCTGTGGTTGGCTTAATCCAGAAATAATTATTTTTAACAACCATTAAATAATCTCCAGTGGTTAATTCGTTTTCATTAAACAAAATACGTTCTCGGATTTGCTGATTGTAAAGATTTGCGCGTTTATTACTTCTAACAATAATAGCGGTTTCTTCATTTCCTAAGTGACTATAAGAATCGTTAATCGCATCCATTATTTCATGTCCATCTATAAGTCGTACAATATCTTTAAAGCTTTTTAAATTAAACTTAAATGTATCAACAAAGGCACTAGCTAAAGCTTCTCTTAAAACAGTTGCGTTTTCAAGAATACCTGAATTTTGTTCTTGACGAACGACTTCATCCAACTCCATTTTAGTAACTTCCTTATTGTAATTTAAGCTTAAGGTCTTTTCATCTAAGGCTGGACTTAAATCTAATTTAACAGGAGGCAATTGTGCAGTATCGCCTATAAGCAACAATTTACATTGATGCCCTGAATAAACATACTGCATTAAATCGTCAAGTAAAGACCCATTTTCAAAAAGCTTTGACTCGCCAGGTGTATCTGGAATCATAGAGGCTTCATCAACTATAAAAATGGTATTTTTATGTTTGTTAGGCTGTAAAACAAACTTAACACCTCCTCCTTTATCTTTTTTAGGGAAGTATATTTTTTTATGAATCGTAAATGCTTCCTTATTAGAATAATTTGAAATGACTTTTGCTGCTCTACCTGTTGGAGCCATAAGTACAGCGCTTTTTTTAGCCTTCCACAAATTAGTAACAATAGTTCCAATAATGGTAGTCTTGCCAGTTCCTGCATAGCCTTTTAATAAATATAAGGCATTTGGTGTTTTAGAAAAAATAAACTCAGAAAGCTGTAATAAAACAATATCTTGCTTTGTCGTTGGTTGGAACGGAAATTGCTGTTTTATAAGGGAATAAAATTCAGATGAGTTCATTAAATTAGACTATAAAGTAATATTTCATCAAATATAGTAATGATTTTTACGCACATTGGTTTTTACGATTAAAAAAAAATTGTAGATTTGCGAAAGACCTATTTTAAATTTAATAAAAAACACTATGCTAAAATTAATATTAATTGCAATTGCCGTAATAGCACTTACCATAGGATTGGTTTGGATTATTGATAAGTTTATTCCTGCAAAGTTTAAACCTATTCTAGTTGTTGCACTTTGGGCTTTGATTGCTGTTCTTGGATATCAAACATTCATGTCCATTTATGAGCCAATTCAGTTTAATAAAGTGAAGAAAAAACGTTATGCTGAAGTCATTGATCGTATGATTGATGTTAGAGAAGCACAATTAGCGCATAGACAAGTTACTGGAACTTATGCTCCAAATTTTGAAAACTTGATTAAATTTATAGATTCTGCACAATTTACAATTACACAACGTCGAGATTCTACTGTTTTAGATGAAGTGAAAACGAAACAGTATGGTGTTGACTTTTTTAAAGAAATTACAATAATCGATACTTTAGACTATGTTTCGGTTAAAGATTCTCTTTTTAAAACTTCAGATCGCTATAAAACGATGATGAATGTGCCTAATTCTAATGGAGCTAAAGTTGAAATGAAATCAGGATTTATTGGTGAAGAAGGCGATGTTAGAATTCCAGTTTTTGAAGCAAAAGTCTTAAAAAGTGTTATTTTACATGATCAAAACCAAGATTTAATTAAACAAGAAAATGAAGTAGTTGCTGTTGATGGTGTTAATGGAGATGCCATTATAGTTGGCTCAATGGAAGAAGTTAATACTAGTGGAAACTGGCCAAAAACTTATGGCGACAGCGAATAACAATTTACATATACTAACTAACCAAGAATTGTCCATTCAAATAAGTTTGAATGGACTTTCTTTTTGTATCCTGCAATCAGATATAAATACTATTACTTATTTAAAACATTTTCCAAGTCCACAAAAACAAACACCTTTTCAATTATTAGATGATTTAAAACTCATATTCAATTCAGAAAATGAATTACAAAAGGAGTTTAATACTATTCAAGTAATATACATTAATGAGCTATCGACTTTAGTCCCTAAACCCTTATTTAATGAAAACGTATTAGCGGATTATTTAAAGTTTAATTCTAAAATTTTAAAAACAGATTTCATTGCTTATGATGAAATTAATATAAATGATTCTGTGAATGTTTATGTTCCATATATGAACATTAATAATTATTTATATGAAAAGTTTGGTGCATTTGATTACAAGCATTATTCTACAATTTTAATAGAAGAAATATTACAGATAGAAAAACATGAACAAGATGCAAAAATGTATGTGCATGTTGAAAAAACTCACTTTGAAATTATTGTAATTAATCATGGAAAGCTTTTACTCTATAATACTTTTAATTATAATACTAAAGAAGATTTTATTTACTACATCTTATTTACTGCAGAGCAATTATCATTAAATCCAGAGAGCCTTATACTTGTGCTTCTAGGTGATGTAATTGAAGGTGATGAAATATACAATGTAGCTTATAAGTATATAAGACATATTCAATTTGGGAAATCTAATACAAACTACACTCAAAACACCAAATCATTAGAGCATTCTAATTTCATTCTAAAACACAGCTTTTAATGCGAATTATTTCTGGTACATATAAAGGCAGAAGAATTACTGCTCCAAAAAAATTACCGATTCGCCCTACTACAGACATGGCGAAAGAATCCTTATTTAATATCTTAAATAATCAATATTATTTTGACGCTGTTTCTGTGTTAGATTTGTTTTCAGGAAGTGGTAATATTAGTTATGAATTTGCTTCTAGAGGAACAGAACAGATTACCAGTGTTGATGCTAATTATGGCTGTATTAAGTTTATAAACGAAACTGCAGAATCTTTTAATATGCAGATTCAAACTATTAAAAGTGATGTCTTTACTTTTTTAGAGAAAACTTCTACGCCATATACTATAATATTTGCTGATCCTCCTTATGATTTTCCTCTTGAGAAATTCGCAAAAATCCCTGAATTAATTTTTCAAAATAAATGGCTTGAAGACCAAGGTGTTCTAATTATTGAACACTCTAAACATACCGATTTATCGCACTTAGCTAACTATTCTCATTCTAAAAGTTATGGTGGAAATATGTTTAGTTTTTTTGAGGAAAACTGAGATAACCCTAAAAAAGAGCTCGAGATATAACAAAAACAAAGTCCTTTGCACGAGCAAAGGACTTGTATGTTTAAGTAAATCTATAAGCCGAATTCTGTACATTTTCTTTTTATGAAAATAAATTCTTAAAAAGAAAAGCCCTTATCATTTATCTGAGTGTATTGTTACCAAAACACTTTAGCTGCCTACCCTCTAGCATCGCGCGTGTACGCTCAAGCACTAGTTTACATGACATTGCACCACATAGAGTTTACCTGATTTCACTACAGCATGACCTGTACATTCTTTCTGTTGCACTTTTCCTAGCCTCACGACTGGTGGCTGTTAACCACTATGCTTACACTATGGTGTTCGGACTTTCCTAACCAAAACAAGTTTGGTTCGATAAGGCGATTTACTTATGGCAAAAATAGTAGAATAATTGTTAATAACTCCTATTAAAATGTCTAAGCTTTATTCATAAATTTAAGCTGAATTTTTAACTTTGTTATTCTAATTATTTACAATGGAACACTTTGTAGTATCTGCTAGAAAATATAGACCACAGACATTTAAAGATGTTGTTGGTCAGCAAGCTATTACAAATACTTTATTAAATGCTATTGAGAATAATCATCTTGCTCAAGCCTTATTATTTACTGGTCCACGTGGTGTAGGAAAAACGACTTGTGCTCGTATTCTAGCAAAGATGATTAATAGTGATGGGACAGAAAATCCTGATGAAGACTTTGCCTTTAATATTTTTGAATTAGATGCGGCTTCAAATAATTCCGTTGATGATATTAGAAGCCTTACTGATCAAGTGCGTATTCCACCTCAAGTTGGAAAATATAAGGTTTATATTATTGATGAAGTTCATATGCTTTCACAAGCGGCCTTTAATGCATTTCTAAAGACATTAGAGGAACCACCAAAACATTGTATTTTTATTCTTGCAACAACTGAAAAGCATAAAATTATACCAACCATCTTATCGCGCTGTCAAATATTTGATTTTAAGCGCATAACTGTTACTGATGCAAAAGAATATTTAAAGTATATCGCTAAAGAACAAGAGGTTGTTGCTGAAGATGATGCCCTTCATATTATAGCCCAAAAGGCTGATGGAGCCATGCGTGATGCTTTATCAATTTTTGATCGTGTGGTTAGCTTTTCAGGAAAAAATTTAACACGTCAAGCTGTCACCGAAAACCTAAATGTTCTTGATTATGAGACCTATTTTAAAAGTACAGATTTAATCCTTGAGAATAACATCCCAGAACTTTTGGTTCAATTTAACACCACCTTAGCTAAAGGTTTTGATGGTCATCATTACATTGCAGGATTAGCAAGTCATTTTAGAGATTTGTTAGTTTGTCAAAATGAACACACTATTGCATTACTTGAAGTTGGAGAACAAACTAAAGCCAAGTATTTAAAACAAAGTAAAAAGGCCTCTCAACCTTTTCTATTAAAAGGAATAGAGTTGGCAAACGACTGTGATTTGAAATATAAAAGCAGTAAAAATCAACGCTTACTTGTTGAACTTACTCTAATGCAATTAGCCTCTATCACTTTTGATGGAGAAAAAAAAAATAGCAAAAACTATATAATTCCACCTTCGTATTTTGCTAGCAAAGGGATTACACCCATTCCTGTTCAAAAACCTGAATTCGTTTCGCAAACTCATTCTATAAATAATTCAGAGGAAAAACCTCCAGTTAGCAAAACTGAAACTCAATCACCTTCAAAAACAGAAACTGCTTCTGAAACTATAGTAGAAAAAAGACCAAAGATTCTTTTAAATAGTCAGAAAAAATCGACATCAGGACTCTCTTTAAGCAGTATCAAGCTTAAAAAAGAACACCAAATAAAACAAATGGAAGTTGTTCTTGATGAAGAAGACCTTCCTAAAGATGAGTTTACAGAAGACGCATTAATTAAAGTTTGGAATACTTATGTAAAACAAATTGAAGAAAAAGGACAATACAATTTAGCTTCTATTCTGTCTATTGATACACCAAAAGTTGATGGCACAACTATTTATTTAGAATATCCTAATGCAACCAACAAGGTAGAAGTAGAAAGACAACAGTATAATTTATTAGGGTTTATTAGAAAAGAACTCAATAACTTTGATATTCATTTGTCAATAACTGTCAATGAAGAAATGGAAAAGCAATATGCTTATACTCCTATAGAAAAGTACGAGAAATTAAAAGAAAAAAATAATGCAATTGAACTATTGCGAAAAAGCTTTGATTTAGATGTCTAAAATAAAAATACTTCTACCTCTATTCTTTTTAACGCTGACTATTATGTTTACTAGCTGTGATGGACGTGATAAAGCTTTTAGAAGTGCACAAACTGATCTTTTAGAAAATAAAATACTTGACACATTTACAGAAGCCCTAAATTATTATCCAAAAACATATGCAGAAAAGGTTACTGATACCATTTTAAGTAATGGTTTTAAAGTGCATATTAAGTTGTATTCTGATATGAATAATGCCATCATCGTTAAAGATAAAGAGCATACTCATTTTAGAGATTTTATAGTCGATGTGAAAATCACAAAAGACAGTCAGGAGCTTTTTAATGGCACTATAGACAAATCTTTTCTTTTAGAAAAAGAGCTATTTGATGTCAATGCGACGAAACAATTTTTAGTTCAAGACTTTTGGATTGAGAATTTAGAGCATATCTACAACGGGACTCCTACACTATTTTTAGAGTATATAAATCCAGAGTCTAGAAAAAACAGAGTGCTGAAATTTATTTTTCTTGAAGACGAATTATTATTCGAAGAAATCATTTGATATGTTAGGATTAAAACTACCAACAGATCCACGTTGGGTAAACATTGCTGAAAAAAATATAGAAGAAATACTTACAGATCATGCTTTTTGTGAGCAAAAAGCAACCAGTACTGCAATTTCACTTATCGTAAGTTTTCCTGAATATACAGAACTAGTTCAAGAAATGGTGGCTTTAGTTAAAGAGGAAATAAGTCATTTTAAAATGGTGCATGATAAAATCCTAGAACGTGGATGGACACTAGGTCGCGATAGAAAAGATGAATATGTAATTGCGCTATTAAAATTCTTTCCTAAAGGAGGTAGTAGAACCACACAACTAGTGCATAGGCTACTATATGCCGCATTAATTGAAGCCAGAAGTTGTGAACGCTTTAGGCTGCTTTCTGAAGCATTAAAAGATAAAAAGTTAGCTGACTTTTATAAGAATTTAATGGTGAGTGAAGCCAATCATTACACGATGTTTTTAGGTTTTGCTAGGCAATATGGAGACCGAAAAGAAGTTGATAAAAAGTGGCAAGGTCTATTAGCTTATGAAGCTGAAATCATGAAGAAATTAAGTAAGAGTGAAACAATACATGGTTAAAAAAAAACCTCCAAAACATAAAGCTTTGGAGGTTTTTTTTTAAATTTTTGTGTCTTTTAAATCTTTAATCCAATACCCAATTGAATCGTAGAATTCTTTGCTTCTACGCCGACTTCGTCATCATAAATATTAGAAAAACCATAGTTGAATCTTGCATCAATAAAGAAATTATCTGAAATATCATATTGAGCGCCTCCAACTGCTGAGAAGATAAAATTTCTATAACCATCCTCATAGCTCCATATTTTTAAGTTCGCTTGAGGACCAACACCTACAGACATTTTTCCAAAATGGAACCGTAATGTAATTGGCATTTGAATATAATTCGCTCTAAGTTCTTTTTCTTTACCACCTTCCGCAGAATACATAAGTTCTGGCATGATAGACATTTTTTCTGAAAAAGCATAATCAAGAAATGCACCAATGGCTAAACCATTTCTATGCGTATTATCAAAAGTAGCATCAGGTTCGAAATCTAAATTGGAAATATTATAAGCAACACGTACACCAGAAGTTGTGTTTTGTGCATGCATCGTAAAACTTACAAATATAAAAGCGATTAAAAGTAAAGTATTTTTCATTCTATATGTTTTAATTAATTACTGTAAATTAAAGAAACAAAAATGTCAATAAAAAATTGAATAGCCAAAATGTGCTAAAAAATTACATTTTATAACCTATTCCAAACTGAACATTTGTGTTTTTTGCTTTATAACCAGTTTCTTCATCTAATATATTTGTTAATCCATAAGTATATCTTGCATCAATAAATATTTCATCGGTTATGGCAAATTCTAATCCTGCTTGAGCAGATAGAGAAAAGTTTTTAAAACCATCATTTTCTTCATGGATTTTAACACCAACTAATGGACCAGCTCCAGCGTGTAACCTATCAGATATTGTGTATTTAAAAAATATAGGCGCTTGAATATAATCCACTCGCAAATCTTTTTCTTTAGCACCTTCAGAAGAATATTGAAGTTCTGGCATAATTAATAGCTTATCACCTAATTCATATTCAGCAAAAAAACCGAAAGCTAAGCCATTTCTATGTGTATTTCCAAAAGTAGCATCTGGATCAAAATCTAAATTAGAGATATTAATTCCTGCGCGAACTCCATAGGCTCCGTTTTCTTGAGAAAATCCATAAAAAGTACTTGTAAGTACAACAATAGTAAGTAGTAAATTTTTCATAATATAGTAATTTGGTTCATTAATTATAGCGGCTAAATATAAATTATTTTGCTAAAAATCAAACATTTAAAAGATAAAAAGTAAATATTTACTGTATGTTGCTTGAAACAGTATCATAATATATACTCTTAATGATGCCATCTGCTAAACCTATTTTAGGAACATAAATATCTTTCGCTCCACTCCACTTCATTGCCGATAAATAAATTCGAGTTGCAGGAATAATAACGTCGGCTCTATCTTGATTAAGGTCTAATTCAGAAATTCTTTCTTCATAAGAATAACTTTGCAACATATTATAATAAGAGGTTAAATAAAAGTATGTTAAGGGTTTACCTAAAGCTTTACCAGATATTTTAAATATTTTATTGATATTTCCTCCAGAGCCTATAACTTCAATTTTGTCATATAAAGATGTATGTATTTTAATCCAACTTTCTAATTCTTGCCAAGTTTCATTTTTAACAATATCGTTAAGCAGTCGTACTGTCCCTATTTTAAATGATTTTGAAGTGATTGAATTTCCGTTATGAATAACTGTAAATTCTGTACTTCCTCCCCCAACATCAACATATAAATACGTTTTGTTGTTATCTATGAACGCATGTAAATCTGTGGCTGCAATAATAGCAGCCTCTTCTTCACCTTCAATAATATCGATAATAATTTGAGTTTTTTCGAAGATTAACTTGGCCAGTTTTTTCCCATTTGAAGCTTCTCGCATTGCAGAAGTTGCACAAGCTTTGTACTTATCAACTTTATGAGATTGCATAAGCAATTTAAAAGCCAACATCGTATCGAGCATGCGTTGAGTGTTTTCTTTAGATATTTTATCTTTTAAAAACACATCAGCACCTAAACGAATTGGAACACGAACTAACGAGCTTTTTTTAAACCTTGGTGGCTTCCCTTTTTCTTCAATAATATTAGCGATTAATAGTCTTACTGCATTAGAGCCAATATCTATTGCTGCATATTTTTTTATTGTAAGCATTTTTTACTGCTTATTTTTATAATAGTTATAAGTTTCAAATTGTGAACGCACTTTTTCCTTATTATTGCGCTTATACTCATTATTCTGGTTATGATTTAGAATTCTAGCCTTTACATTGTCGCTCCAGCATATATTAAAAGTATCTATTAGTTCTTGCTTAATTTCCTGATCATATATAGGACAACTTACTTCTACTCTATTCTCAATATTTCTAGTCATCCAATCTGCTGAAGAAATATAAACCTTTGGATCATTATTATTACAAAAAACAAATAGTCGTGTATGTTCAAGGAATTTATCAACAATACTTATGGCTTCAATATTTTCACTCATGCCTTTTATGCCTGGTATTAAACAGCAAATACCTCTAACTATTAACTGAATTTTCACTCCAGTTTGGCTAGCTTCGTATAGTTTATCTATCATTTTATAGCTAGACATACTATTCATTTTAAGTCTTATATATGCTGGTTTTCCTGATTTGACATTTTCAATTTCTTCATTTATAAGTTTAAAAAATGAAGCCTTTGTGTAGTGAGGCGATTTAATAATATGTTTATATCTAAAGACGCGATAGTTCGTTTCGAAAAAGTTAAACACTTTATTCACGTCCTTCAATATTTTTTGATTGGAGGTAAACAAAGTATAATCTGTATATATTTTAGCTGTAGATTCATTAAAGTTTCCAGTACTAATAAATCCGTAACGTTTGAGCTTATTATTTTCTTCGCGTTCTATAACACACATTTTACTGTGTACTTTTAAGCCTTGCACACCAAAAACCAAATTCACACCTTCCTGTTCCATTTGTTCAGCATAATCAATATTAGCTTGCTCATCAAATCGCGCTTGAATTTCAATAGACACATTAACTTTCTTTCCGTTTTTTGCTGCATTAATTAATGAACTGGCAACATGAGAGATCTGAGCTAATCTATAAATTGTAATCTTTATGGTTTTAACTTTAGGATCGAGAGCTGCTTCTCTTAAAAATTTTACAACATAAGAAAAGGTATGATAAGGTGCATATAGTAAATAATCTTTCTTAGATATTTCATTAAAGATACTATTCTCAAGACTTAATCCTTTAATAGGTAAAGCTTCAATTTTATCATATAATAAATCTGTTCGTCCAAGACTAGGGAAATCCATATAATCCCTTCTATTATGATATCGTCCACCAGGAATAATACTATCTGCGGATTCAATTCCCATTTTAGTCATCAAATAAGTTAGTGATTCTTGATCAATGGTTTTGTCATAAACAAATCGAACAGGAGCTCCAAGTTCACGATCTCTAACACTATCAGATATTTTTTCAATAAAACTTTTACTTAAATCACTTTCAAGATCTAATTCACCATCTCTAGTAATTTTAATCATATGTGCAGAAATGCTCTTGTAATCAAAAATATTAAAGATATCATCCAGACAATAACGAAGTAAGTCATCGACCATTATAATGTAGTTTTTTTCGCCTTGCTTTGGCAATACTACAAACCTATCCATGGTTTTAGAAATCTCGATTAAAGCATGTTGGTTTTGATTATTTTGCAAAACCATATTAATTGCTAAATAGGCTGCACTATCTTTAAGGTTAGGCAATTTAACCGAATCGTTTAAAACAATAGTAACAAGTGCAGGGCTTACTTTTTGTATAAAGTAGTTTTTAATGAATTTATGCTGAAGCTCATTGATTTGAGTTTCGTTAATGAAGAAAATATTTTCTGCTTCTAATTTCTTTTGAATAACACTTAAAATCTCTAAGCTTTCACTTTGTTGTTTTATTACAATTTGAGTTATTTTCTCTAATAGTTCACTAGCTTTAATGCCTCCAAGTTCGCTTTTCCCACCTTTACCTGCTTCATCAATACGCTTTACAGTAGCATATCGTACTTTAAAAAATTCATCTAAATTATTAGAAAAAATACCTAAGAACCTCAATCGTTCAATTAATGGAACACTTTCATCTGCAGCTTCTTGTAAAACCCTAGCGTTAAATTGTAGCCAGCTTACTTCTCTATTGATATATGTATTTGTCAAATTTTAAATGAGTTGTTTTATTTATCACAAATATATTTTAATTATGTGCAATATCTAAATCACTTTAACATAAGTTATAATTTATTAAAGATTGATTGCAATTATGATCTTAAACCTTTAGGAAAAATAGTAAAAACTGTTTCTCCATGGATTAAGTTTTTCCAATCTTCACTTTTAAACCTTATAAATACAACTCCACATGTTGGTACATTTTCTATATATTTTGAACCAAAAGTGTTTACAAATGATGTAATGGCATGATTATGACCAAAAATCATTAAGCTTTTTACTTTATTATCACAATTATGTATGGTTTTAAGAAGATTAGAGCCAGAAAAATCGTACAAATCGTTATGTAATTGAAAATCAATATCATAAAAACTCATAGAATCAATAAAAATTTCAGCTGTCATTTTCGCCCTTTTGGCATCACTAGAAAGGATCAAATCTGGCTTAATATTTTGTAAAATTAAATGCTTAGAAACCAGATGAGAATCTTTTAAACCTCTGGCTTTTAGAGGCCTTAAAAAATCTATTACATTGTGTTCCCAAGATGATTTTGCATGTCTAATAAGTATTAAATTTTTCATAAAACAACTCGTTTAAGTGTAAGTTTTTTTCGATTAAATGCATTTTTTTTTCATTTTAACGAATTTTTTAGTTATTTAGCACTTTTATTTGATGGTAATATAAAATCAATTTTTATTTGTTATCAATGCTATTAATAAAAAGATTAAAGCGACCCAAATTTAAATAATATTAACTTAATCAAAACCGCATTAAATTTAATGTACTTCCCTCACTAAAAGATTATTGGCTTATTTGCATTTCGGAGTTTTAATATATTTTAATTATAGTTAAAAAATAATTAACTGAATAATAAATTATATAAAGAGCATTGTATGTTACAATGTTTAAAAAATTAGAAATTTTAAGATTTGTTGACATGAAGAAAGTAATCGTATTATTTGTAGTCTGCTGCCTCTCACATTTAAGTTTTGCTCAAGATTTAACAAGACTAGAACATAGTGATATAGCAAACCGTCAGTTTATTGAAACTAACAACCTAAAAGATTTTTCTCGTTTGGCTACAAGTGCCGATGTTGGAGTTGCTTATATTAAGCAAAACCAAGTTAAGACTTACAACAAGGAAAAAGGAATTCAGTTAGTGCGTATTAAAAGTAATGATCTTAATTATTTAGATACTAATTTGAATTTTGCAAGTACTATCGAAATGATAGTTATTTCTATTTCAAAACCTGGTTTTGATATTCAATCTATCGATTGCTCAAAATTCAATCAATTTAAAAACTTGAAATACATCTACTTCGTATTTCAATCTAACCTCATTGAAAATAAAAAATTACCAAAGTTGAATTGTGTTACTGATGACATTAAACAGTATTACAGTAACAACCGACCAATTTAAACCTATGACTATGAAAACATATATTAAACCATATTTCAAAATTTTAGTTGCTTTATTATGCTTATCTAGTCTTAGTGATATGTATAGTCAGGTTACTTTTACATCTAGAGGTCAAGCCGTTTATAGTATAAAAGGTGACTTTACGCTTATTGGTAATACCAATTTAACTTTACAAGATTATTCTGCTTCCGAGAATAATAGTGATGAAGTTATGATTTTTGTAGATGAAGATGATAACATTTCACCTACACATCCTGCAAGTAGTGGAACATCTAACTCTTCGTCTGCAACCTTAGTTTTCAGTGAAGAGAATAATGCAGTTCAAGCCTGTTCTAATGTGCTTTTTGCTGGATTATATTGGACAGGTAGAACCGATGGTACACCGACAACTTTACAAAAACGTACCATTAAATTTAGACATGAAGATCAAAATAGCTACCAAACTATTGTAGCTGATCCAGGTGACATCCAATATCCTGGAAGTAATAATATGTATGCTGCTTATGCAGATGTTACAGATGTTGTTATGGCCAACGGTTTAGGTGAATATTGGGCTGCTGATATTGCAATTACTACTGGAAATGGTGGTAATACTGGTTACTATGGTGGCTGGGCTATGGTAGTGGTTTATGAAAACGACCTAATGAAATGGAGAGATGTTACTGTATTTGATGGTTATGCTTATTTAGCAGGAAACCAAACCGCTAGTGAAATATTAAACGTTAGCGGATTTAATGCTGTTCAAAGCGGACCAGTAAATGTAAAAATGGGTATGGTCGCTGGTGAAGGTGATGTTGGTATTTCTGGAGACTACTTCCAAATTAGAAATGCTGCCGATAATGCTTGGGTACCTTTATTTCACAGTGGAAACTCTGCCACAAACTTCTTTAATTCTTCTATACAAACTGGAGGAAATCCAAGAACACCAAACTTAACAAACAATACAGGACTTGATATTAGTATGTTCAATATCAATAATGCTGGAAACTTAATTATTGATAATGGCGACACGTCTACAAGATTTAGATTTGGAACCACACAAGATACATATATCATATTTAATATTGCCATGGCTATTGATGCCTTTGTACCTTCTACTGTTGGTGCCTTAATGGTAAATAGTATTGATGGTGATATGAGTGTTACCCAACCATATTCGATGAACCCTGGTGAAGTAGTTGAATATAGTCTTGATATTTCAAATAATGGTTCTGAAGCACTAACTGATGTTATGCTTACTATTCCTCTACCAAATACTGGTATGTTTATTCCTGGTAGTATAAATTATCAAGTAAATGCTCCAGCCACAACTACTAATGCTCCTTATTATGATCCTGGTTATGGACTTTATGGAGGAATTATTTGGGATATAGGTAACCTTCCTTTACCTGCAAATCCAAATGACATATTATTATCTATAGATTTTGATTTAGAAGCTTCAACAAATTGTGAAGCATTTAATCCACCTAATTGTACACCTACAATAACCTTAGCATCGTCATCACTATCTGGTAATGGTGCGGTTTCTGGAAGTCCATTTTTTATTAAGTTTATTCAAGGTTATGAATCGTCTGGCCCTTGTATAAATACCCCAATTACAGAACCTATTGTTATTTCAGTAATTCCTGATCTTCAAATTGATTCTCAAGCAACACCTTTAACTGTTGAATGTGATGGAAATGGAAATATTGCTGAAGTGAATGCCTGGTTAAATGCTGGTGGTAATGGATCTGTCGTTGGAGATTGTGTTGTTACTTGGACTAACGATTATACAGGAGTTACAACTAACCAATGTGGTACAGGTGGCTCAACTATTGTAACATTTACTGCTGAAGATTCTTGTGGTAATACTACGACAACTTCTGCAACACTTACTATTGAGGATACTACACCTCCAGATTTATCAAGCTGTTCTGTTGATGATGAAGTCCTTGAATGTAATGGTTCCGACAACGAATCAATTGCTGATGCTTGGAATGCTGCTAATATTGCTGCCCTTGAAACTTGTCCTATAGACGCTTGTCACGGAGTTGGTAACTATACTATTGTATCTGATTATGACTTTAGTAACTTAACACCTAATTGTGGTGCTGGTGGTAGTATTACGGTAACTTATACAGGAACAGATAATTGTGGGAATTCTGCTAGTATTTCTGCAATACTAACGCTTGAAGATTCTACAGGTCCTGACTTATCGAACTGTTCTGTTGATGATGAAATTATTGAATGTAATGGTTCTGCTGAATCGATTGCTGATGCATGGAATGCAGCTAATATTACTGCTCTTGAAACTTGCCCAGTAGATGATTGTGATGCAGATGCTGTTTATACTATAGTGTCTGATTATGACTTTAGTAACTTAACACCTACATGTGGTGCTGGTGGTACAATTACTGTAACTTATACAGGTACTGATGATTGTGGAAATTCTGCTAGTGTTTCTGCAACTCTTACAATTCAAGATAATACAAACCCTACTTGGACTAACGCGCCTGCAGATGAAACTGTTCAGTGTGATGGCTCTGCCGATCCTAATGGGGCTTTTGCGGCTTGGTTAAATAGCTTCACAGGAACTGATTCTTGTGGTAATGTAACAGTGACTCATGATAGTACTGGATTAAGCGACCTTTGTGGTGCAACGGGTTCGGAAACTGTGACCTTTACTTTAACTGATGAGTGTAATAATTCTATTTCACAATCTGCTACATTTACCATTGAAGATACTACAAACCCTACTTGGACTAACGCGCCTGCAGATGTT
This sequence comes from Lacinutrix iliipiscaria, assembly GCF_042686125.1. Classification (NCBI taxonomy): domain Bacteria; kingdom Pseudomonadati; phylum Bacteroidota; class Flavobacteriia; order Flavobacteriales; family Flavobacteriaceae; genus Lacinutrix; species Lacinutrix iliipiscaria. Next base: position 482 of record NZ_JBHUOV010000002.1, on the reverse strand, counting down.
ACTGTTGATTGTGATGGCTCTGCCGATCCTAATGGTGCTTTTGCCGCTTGGTTAAATAGCTTCACAGGAACTGATTCTTGTGGTAATGTAACGGTGACTCACGATAGTACTGGATTAAGCGACCTTTGTGGTGCAACGGGTTCGGAAACTGTGACCTTTACTTTAACAGATGAGTGTAATAATTCTATTTCACAATCTGCTACATTTACCATTGAAGATACTACAAACCCGACTTGGACTAACGCGCCTGCAGATGAAACTGTTCAGTGTGATGGCTCTGCCGATCCTAATGGGGCTTTTGCCGCTTGGTTAAATAGCTTCACAGGTACTGATTCTTGTGGTAATGTAACGGTGACTCATGATAGTACTGGATTAAGCGACCTTTGTGGTGCAACGGGTTCGGAAACTGTAACCTTTACTTTAACTGATGAGTGTAATAATTCTATTTCACAATCTGCTACATTTACCATTGAAGATACTAC
>NZ_JBHUOV010000001.1:1165369-1549231 GCF_042686125.1 Lacinutrix iliipiscaria | reverse complement strand
CTTTTGAGCAAAATGGACAAATATGTGCAATTGGATTCACTAAAGCTGGATTTTGGAAAAATAAGAAATCACAAGATATGAGAGAAATAATGAAAAATAGTGATTCAGAATATGAAATTAAACCTCCTTCTATTGAAGTTATGAGAATGTTTGAAAATGATTATAATACTTTAAAAACCAATAATGAGGTTATTTAAAAGCAAAAACTACATACAACAATGTGTATAATTAATTGCTACGCAATGTTGGTTAAGTAAACGATCGAGATAAAATTCTTATATTAGTTACTCGGAAAATTAGCAAGTCAGAGCCTTGCCATTTTCCTCCAGCGGATTTTTCGCCACAAGTGGCTCATCCAAAGCTAAAATAGCTTCGGCTCAATCCGCAAAAAATCATACACGAACACGTTGTACCACATTAAAAACCAACCAATATGAAAAGAACATTTTTAGTTTTAATAGTAATGCTCATTTGTTTCCATTCTTTCGGACAAAAACCTAGAGCAAGAGATTTAGGAGTTCCATTTGTTGGTAAAACTGGTGAATTCAATGCTATTACAGATGTTAAAGGAGTCGAGGTTGGATATAGCACTATTATTTCTGGTAACGGAGAAAACATAGTAGGTAAAGGACCTATAAGAACTGGAGTTACCGCAATATTTCCGAGAGGAAAAGCCAAGAAATTTAGTCCAGTTTATGCTAATTGGTACAGTCTTAATGGAAATGGAGAAATGACAGGTACAACTTGGGTAACTGAATCAGGATTTTTAGAAACACCAATTATGATTACAAACACCAATAGTGTTGGAGAAGTAAGACAAGCTGTACTGAAATGGTATGTTGATACAGATTGGTATAGTGGAGAAAATTGGTGGTATACATATCCAGTAGTAGCAGAAACATATGATGGATTTCTTAATGATATTTACGGGTTTCACGTAAAAGAAAAACACGTTTTGGAAGCTATCGAAAATTCTTCAAGTGGAAAAATAGCTGAAGGAAATGTTGGCGGAGGAACCGGAATGATGTGTTTAGGCTTTAAAGGAGGAACTGGAACTTCTTCTAGAGTAATTAAAATTAAGGATTCTACCTATACAGTTGGAGCAATTGTTCAATCAAATTTTGGAGCGAAAAGAAACTTATCAATTGCTGGTGTTCCTGTTGGAATTGAATTAAAAGATACTTTAAATTATAAATTTAAGGCACCACCAAAGTCAAGAAGACAAGAAGGTGATGGTTCAATAATAGTAATAGTAGCAACAGACGCACCTCTATTACCGCATCAACTAAAAAGAATAGCCCAAAGAATTCCTTTAGGAGTTGGGATTGTAGGCGGACGAGGAAGTAATGGTTCAGGAGATATTTTTTTAGCTTTCTCAACTGCAAATGAAAACGCATTTAATCGAGATGAAACTACAATCGTAAAATCAATGTCGAATGACCAAATTACGCCAGTTTTCGAAGCAACTGTGCAAGCTGTTGAGGAAGCGATTATTAATGCAATGGTAGCGGCTGAAACAATGGAAGGAATTAATGGAAATACAGCATATGCACTTCCTCATGATTTACTCATAGAAACTCTAAAAAAATATAATCGAATTAAAAAATAACGTGGTACAACAACGTGTATAATTAATTGCTACGCAAGTTGGTTATTTGGAAGATTTTATCCTACAATTTGTATATTTATCTAATCGGAAAATTAGCAAGTCAGAGCCTTGCCATTTTCCTCCAGCGGATTTTTCGCCACATGTGGCTCATCCAAAGCTAAAAATAGTTTCGGCTCAATCCGCAAAAAATCATACACGAACACGTTGCCAGTAATGTAAAACCCGAACCAATTTATGAGCTATAGCGCATTCGTAGTTTGCAATTGCTATCAAAAAGGAAAAACAGTTGAACCGCCACATAAAGAATACATCAAATTTGATGAAGATGGACTTTTTTTGGATATTCCTAATGATTTGTGGGATAAAAATGAAAAAAAAGTTCTTCAAATGGATTCTGATTTTGACAACTGGAAAAATAGTGCTTGCGAACACGAAGAAATGGAATTGTGTTACGAATATTTATCAAACACTCTCGGAATGGTAGAATTTAAGGGAGTAATAGAAAGATTAGGCGGAAAAGAAAAATTTCCCATATTGAGTAAGTTTTTACCAACTGCAAATGGAGGAACTTTACCAGCGAAATTTACACCAGAAGTCTTGAAAGAAATAGATGAATTTGAAAAACAAAAACTTAATGAAAATAGAATATTGTTGTTTGAAGTTTCAACTAATGAGTTGAAAGCAACTGTAAACGCAGAAACTTATTTAATATTTGTTCTTACAGCATATAACAAGAATAATTACGGAATTGATAAAGATGGATTTTTTATTCTTGAAAATGTTAAGGAAAATGATCAAGAAGTTTCTTATGTTGTTTTTCGCTCAAAGAACTTCATCCAAAAATATATCTCAATAGATAAGTTTATGTTCATAGACAAAAAAACGAATAACAGTTTTATTTGCAATGTTGGACTTCATCCGCACGAAAGTAATCCAAAAAAAGAATATGAATTTCTGATAAAAGAAAACACAGTTAAAATAGTTGACGAATATAAATATATGACAGAACCACTAAAAAAATTAGCAGAAGCATCAATGGAATCTGGAAATCCAATACATTGGTGTTGAAAACATAAACACTACTGGCAACAACGTGTATAGTTAATGCTCTGTAGGTTAAGACGAGGAATTTCTCCTACAATTTGTATATTTAACTAATCGGAAAATTGGCAAGTCAAAGCCTTGCTATTTTCCTCCAGCGGATTTTTCGCCACAAGTGGCTCACCAAAGCTAAAAATAGCTTCGGCTCAATCCGCACAAACCATACACGAACACGTTGGCAGTAATTAAGCGTAACAATTAAGAAACTAAATCGTCTTTAAAGAAAAACTATTTATGAAACGAATAATTCTAATATTAGGTTTTGTTTTAAGTAGCAACACCTTATTAACTCAAAACCCTAAGTGTGATTGTGCTATTGTTTATGATAACTTAATCGAAAAACTTGAAGATAACTATATTGGATTGGCTCAATTGAGAATTCTAAATAAGGACAAAGAATATGAGAAAAGAAAAATAGAATATAAAAACAAGGTAAGTAAAATTAATAGCGCAAATTGCGCCAAATATTTGCAACAATTTTTAAGTTTTTTTGAAGATGGTCACTTATTTACCTTTGAATTACCCAAATACTCAGAAAATGAAACTAAACAGTTTAGGGAAAAAATCAAGGAAGATGTAATCAGTACTAACAGTATTCTAAATACTCTGGAATACGAGAAAAAAATGATAGAAAAAAATGGATTAGATGGTATCATTGGACAATGGACAGATGGAAAGTCGAAATTTGCTATCATAAAAGATGAAGGATATTATAAAGCTTACATTATAAGTTCTACAATAGAAACAGTAGAACCAGGTGAGCTTAAAGCTATATATAAATCAACGGATAATGGCTTTGAAGGAACTTATTATTCTTATGGATATTCCCCAAGATATGTAGAAGGAAACATATATAAAGAAGGTACATTGCTGGTTTTTACAGGAGCAAATTATTGGGGGAAAATTGGAGACAATAGTGTAAGAGAAATTAGTATGATTCATAATGAAGACACAAGACTACCTGTTATTCAAAAGCTTGATAATACTAACACATTATTTTCCATTCCTTCATTTATGGCTGACTATCAAAAATTCAATCAAATCATTCTCGACAATTTAGAATTATTAAAAAACACTACTAATCTAATTATTGATATTAGGGGAAATGTTGGTGGGAATGCAATTTATTTTTCATTTTTGGATGCATATGCAACACAATCGATGCAAAGTACTCAAGGATTAGTACTAGCGTCTGAACAAACAAAAATCTATTTTGAAAGATTTACCAAAAACAGTCACGAGATATATAATCCCGTTGTCGAAAGAATAAAAACAAACATTGGACAAATTATAAATGGACCTAAGTATCCAATCCGTGAATTTGAACCTTTCGAGTCCAATATAAAAAACGTTGCAATATTAACGGATAATGGTTGTATGAGTGCTGCAGAATCTTTTATAATACATTCAAAAAAGGCAAGCACAAAGGTAAAAACATTTGGTAAGCCAACTGATGGAGTAATTGATTATACAAGTGTAAACTCAATAAAACTAAATAGCGGAGACCAGAATATATATTTTGGATATCCAACTAGTACGCTTAATAAAGACGTTTTTGAAGAGGGTTACAATAAAACAGGAATAATTCCAGATGTTCCTATTAAGGATAATGTGAAAGACAAAATTCAATTCATTATTGACTACTACAAAAATAAATAACTACTGCCAACACCGTGTATAATTAATTGCTGCATTGAGCTTACTTGCGAATATTCCTGCGGAATATTCACGGGTTCGTAAATGTTTATTAACTTAGTTGCTCAACCACGCAACTAACCATACACAACAACGTTGTAAAACATTTGAGAAAAGTGAGTAATAACATCAAAGGAAAGTGGATTAACGTGAGTGAAGGAAGACCCTTTGGTGATATTGACATTATTGTATTCGAAAATGATAATATTAATTATTCAGTTTTGGAAAGTAATGTTAATGAACTGAACTTAAAAGAAAAAAGAGTCGAAAACCATTCTGAAAACTTATCTGATTTAAACTTTGATTTTATAAATCCCGACCGAATTCGATTTTATCGAAAAGGCAAAGTATATACAAGATTAAACGAAACGGAATCTAAAACCGAAGACAAAATATTTGAACACGATTATGTCAGATTAGTTCCAACTAAATCAAAAATATCTGAAAGTAGAATTCAACTTTTAAAATACAATTTTGAATGGAACAACGAAAAAGTTGTTATCGAATTCAATAAAATTTTAGACAAACCGGAAGTCCTTGAAATGTTAAAGAAAATTGGATATGAAGGACGGAAAATACTCTTAGAAAAAATAGATGACACTTTGTTGATTTCTACGTTTCACAATAATAACAAAGGCTTGGTAGTTCCGATTAAAGAAATTGACGAAAATAAAATTGTTTTATATGGACTTCCTATCGAACCTTTTGAAACAATAGCTGAAAAAATTAATTAAAAACGTTTTACAACAACGTGTATAATTAATTGCTACGCAATGTTGGTTATGTGGAAGATTTTATCCTACAATTTGTATATTTATCTAATCGGAAAATTAGCAAGTCAGAGCCTTGCCATTTTCCTCCAGCGGATTTTTCGCCACAAGTGGCTCATCCAAAGCTAAAATAGCTTCGGCTCAATCCGCAAAAAATCATACACGAACACGTTGTGCATAATGCGAAAATCGTGTTAAAATTCAACATTTGAACTAGGAAATACCAGCCGCACAAACAGCACATTTAGTTTTTTGCCGACACATAAGCCAACGCAGAAAAAACTAAAAGAGTTGTTTTTTGCCAACGTTAAAAAACAAAATCCAAAACAGAATTAAGAAAAGACTTTTCAATACCATAAGCTGAAAAAGTAAGGCGATGGAGTTAATAGAATATTTACAGATAAAAGTTCCTTAAAACCTTAAATATAAAAATTACGTAATTATTACGAAAGCAATTCGACTATCTACTCATTTAAACTAATCACAATTTATGATTTTAATATTACTTTTTCTTGCTGCATGCTTTCTTGCCTATACAAATGGCGCAAATGATAATTTTAAAGGAGTTGCTACTTTATTTGGTAGTGGAACTCTTAATTATAAAAAAGCAATAACCTTGGCAACTACTACAACATTTGCTGGGTCAGTTGCAGCGATTTTTTTAGCAGAAACATTAGTTAAAAATTTTTCAGGAAAAGGTTTAGTCCCAGATACTTTAATTCAAACACCAGAATTTGCAATATCAATTGCTATTGGAGCAGCAATAACCGTTTTTATAGCCACTAAAATTGGAATGCCAATATCAACAACTCATAGTTTAGTAGGTGCATTATTTGGAAGTGGAATTGTTGCAGTTGGTGCTTCTTTTAACTTTGCAAAGTTAGGTAGCACTTTTTTAATGCCTTTAATTGTCAGTCCACTTATGGCTGCAATAGTTAGTTTTATAGCGTATCTAATTTTTAGAAAAATAAGAAAACTTGTTGGAGTTACTAAAGAAACCTGTGTATGTGTTGGAGAAGAAATAATACCAGTCATTAAAGACAATATTACAAATGAATTCTTAACTGTCGAAAACAAAAAACAGACGAGTATTAAAATATCAAATGAATCACAATGTATTGAATCTTATAAAGGAAATTTTTTAGGCATTAATTCGCAAAAACTATTGGATTTCGCACATTATACAAGTGCAGGTATAGTAAGTTTTGCTAGAGGATTAAATGACACACCAAAAATTGTAGGACTTTTAATTGTTATTAATGCAATGGATATTAAATGGGGAATGATTGCTGTAGCTATTGCAATGGCTATTGGTGGACTAATAAACGCCAAAAAAGTTGGAGTAATGATGAGTAAAAAGATTACACCTATGAATAGTGGTCAAGGTTTTACAGCAAACTTGGTTACTGGACTTTTAGTCACAACTGCTAGTGTACACGGAATGCCTGTATCTACTACACACGTTTCAGTAGGTTCGATTTTTGGAATAGGAACTGTGACAAAAAAAGCCGATTTAAAAGTCATTAGGAATATCCTATTATCTTGGCTCTTAACATTGCCGATTGCAGCTATTTGTAGCGCAACTGTTTATTGGATTTTGATTACTATCTAAAATCTGTCAATATTGAAATTCAATAGGTCATATTAGTAAACAAAAAATAAAATTTGCTCGAATAGAACGCAAAAAGCCAACGCTAAAAGCCATACACATCTACAGTCGCATCATCCAAGCTTCGCCAAAACTGCAAAAGAGTATGTCTTTGCCAACGCTCACGTCTGAACTAAATAACATACATCGGAAAACCAATCTAAACTTGACAATCTGAATGTAAAAAGCACTATGCACAACACCGTATATATCTCATAGCTAATTAGTTGTATAATCGAAGTTAAGGTGTATTTGCAAAGTCGCCAAATTTTTAAATTTGACGATTTCCAATAAAAAAGATAAATAGTAAAATTTAAAAATCTGGCTTGTGCTCAATCCGAAAATAATTTTCTAATTTGCACGCTACGAGCCATATACAAAACCGTTGTGTCCAATAAGTCCGCCTTACTGTTCTTCCAGAGGTTTGTTCGGAAAACATTAAAGGGGAAAAAAATTAATTTAAAACGAATAACAAACAGGACAAAGTCCAGTTTTTGTTTGGTCAAGCGTTATCTTAATAATCGTGTGATAGTTATACTATCAAAAGCGATAAGGAATGATAATCAGCTTGACTAAGTTATAGAAAATTTTCGACAAAGTCAAATTTATTAACTTAGTATTTTAAAGTAATTATTTTCATTATTGTCGGATTGTTGTAATGGATTCCGATCTTTAAACTGACGTTATCATAACGAAGTTATTATTCATAAGTTTAAAGAGTCAAACTCTGAAAGGGAAAATAATTGTAGCGACAGACTTACTGGCTCCTTCCATACTCCACAAAGGCAATAGCTTAATCTTACAGCACACAACAGCTCGTATAGCAAATGCCTCAGTAGTTACACATAAAATTTATTATTCAATTAAATAAATTTTTATGTAACTTACTCTAAAATAGAGGCACTTGCCATACAAGTCCTCGTTACGCACAATTACTCGGAATAAACATTGTTACTCCTTTTCATCGATTAACTAAACATTCAATGCTTTCAGTTTTACTCACTCAACTCTGAAAAAATAAAATGGAATTTCTGCTCACTCAAACTCTGAATTTTTGCTTACTCAAAATCGGATTCTCACTCAATCGGAATTTTAGCTAGTTTGCGGAATGAATCACTCTATCGCTAAATGCTACAAAGCGTTTTAAACAAAACACTTTTCGCTATCAATCGTAAAAGCAAAACTAAAGTTTAGCTTTTCTCTTTCTTTATTAAACGGATTTTTTGCCTAGCTGAACGCTCTCACTCTACTCTTTCGTAAAAGTGCGTAACAACGTGTATAATTTATACTGCTGTTTTCCTTCAATAAAAAATCCTATCTTTATTCCAACATCTGATTTGCTTCTGAATCTGACTTACGTCTGATTCAGTACAAATCATACACGAACACGTTGTATGCAATAGGTAAGAAACTATCAAAAAGCTTATTATGAAAAAATTATTTACAATAATTAACTTGATGTTAGTCTTCTTCAGTTATTCACAAAATGACAAACCTTTCAGAAATGCATTCGAATTAAATATAGTGGCTGATTTAGAAAACAACTATACAATGAAAGTTGATTCAACTCCCTATTTCGTCAAAGAAAAAATTTTACAAATATATCCTTCCGAAAGAATTTTAGTTGAAGTGGAAATAAAAAAAGACACAATCTATTCGATGAAAGTAGTTAAAGAAAACTTGAATCCTGAAAGAACAATAGAAATTGAATTCTCACAAAACGCTGAGGATAGAAACAATATTACAATGATATTGAATGTGAAAAATCCTTTTGATAGAATATTATATCACAACGCTGGAATGTATACTCCTAAACATGATTATTGGAAAGCAACTAGTATTATTCCTATTAAACCAAAATTACAGAACTTTGAAACTTGGCCACATTCAATAATTACTTTAGTCTTAGACAATTGGCGTTTTAAAGAATAACCTACAGCATACAACAACGTGTATAGTCCATGCTAGCGCAGATGGTTAAGTGAAAGATTTATTCCTACAATTTAACTATCTTAGTTTCGCGGAAAAATTCGCGTCGCTCAGCATCGCGCTTTTTTTCTATCGGATTTTTCGCCGCAAGCGCCTCATCTGAGCGCAAAGCGCTTCAGCTGAAAATCCGCACGAAACCATACACGAACACGTTGTACTCCATTAATTATAAAGACATGAACAAACTAACTATCATTTTAATTACCTTCATACTGCTAAATTCATGTAAACATAAAATTCCAGAAAACCGCCAATCTGAAAATAATCCATCGACGACTATTATTGCAGAACAAAAAATTAATGAATCCGGAATAAAAGAAGCTGTAGATTGGTTAGAAGAAAATAAAAAATCTGAAGATTTTGTTATTAATGAAGAAGAACTAAATGCTTTAGGGTATAGATTGTTATACAATTCAAATAAACCAATTGAAGCTTCAAAAATATTTGAGATAAACATTGAATTATTTCCTAATTCATACAATGCCTACGATAGTGCAGCTGAAGGGTATTTAAATATTGGAAATCATCAAAAATCTATTGACTATTACAGAAAGTCTATTGAGCTTAATGGTAAGGTTCAATTTCACCAACTGGGCTATCTAGAATCAAAGGTATACAGCCCAACAATTCTTCCAAATGATACAACCAAACTATTTCAAATAGAAGGAAATTGGAAAAACAATGTAGCATTCGTTTATGTTCAAGGTGGTCCCGATTTACAGTTAAATATAGGGCCAAGAGATGGGCTGCATTTGATGCCAAATCACAATGAGTTGCTCAAAATATACCCTTATCAAGCCCAAATGTTGAATCCAGAAACAATAGCTTGCAATCCAATGTTAACCGCAGAGCAAAGCGCTTATGAGAATTCGCAAAGTGTTGAAATTTTAGATAGAGTGATTAGATATTTAGTTGCGCATAAGAAAAAAGTCTATTTGATTGGACATTCTTATGGAGCATCTATAAGTATGGAATATCTTCACTCAAAAGAAAATTTGACTGAAAAAGTGGTGTTAATGGGATTAGATTTAGATGAAGATATAAGCAGTTGGAAAACATTAAATACAGGTGAATATATAAGATGGGAAAATGGACAAAATCCTTATGCATTGACAGTATTTCAAGAAATACCTGAGGACCACCCATTGAAAACTTCTTTTGATAGGGTAGCCGACAATCTAACAATGATCGTCGGGAATAATATGGCAAAAAAATATACCGACTTATATAAGGACGAAGATTTCAAAAATTTAATTTCTGTTTATTCCACGCAAGATGAGGCAAATGGAAGAAAGTCTAAAGAAGAAATAGTTATACTAAAACAAAAAGGAAGCACAATTATTGAAATACAAGGTGACCATCATGATATGTTAACTACTGAATTTATGACTAATCTTTATCAACATTTAGTAAATGGTATATCAATGGCTAGTAAGTATTAGAAAATTAACGAGAGTACAACAACGTGTATAATTAATTGCTACACAAGTTGGTTATTTGGAAGATTTTATCCTACAATTTGTATATTTAACTAATCGGAAAATAGCAAGTCTAAGCCTTGCTATTTTCCTCCAGCGGATTTTTCGCCACAAGTGGCTCATCCAAAGCTAAAAATAGCTTCGGCTCAATCCGCAAAAATCATACACGAACACGTTGTGCTTCATTATCAGAAACCGCTAACCAATGATAAAATTCTTTAGAAAAATTAGACAAAATTTACTTTCCGAGGGAAAAACTGGAAAGTATCTAAAATATGCGATTGGCGAAATTATATTAGTCGTTATTGGAATTTTAATTGCATTACAGATTAATAATGCAAATGAAATAAGAAAAGAAAGAGATAAAGAGATTAACTCTCTTTTAAATTTAAAAGCTGATTTAGTTAGTGAAATTGAAAATACTGAACGATTTGCAACTTATCGTTTTGAAAAAGCCATGGCAAGTTCTACTCTACTGAATTTTGACGAGCCCAATTCTATAAATGATGTTCAAGAATATACAGATACTTATGAAAAAGTATTTATCTGGAATACCTATGTACCGAACAACAATACTTTCAAAGAACTTTTGAGTTCTGGAAATTTAAGCAGAATTAAAAATGATTCAATAAAGAACAAGCTATTAGAATTGGAAAAACACTACGCTGACATTTCTGGAGGAGAGCACCATATGAGAAGAGAATACGAAACTTACTTATACGACCCACACGTTAAAAACATAAAAGCTATTCCATTTTTTGATTTAAGCAAACCAAATTATGGGTTTCCAAATAGGTTAAGAATTGAGGACATTCCAACAGAACAACACCAACGACTCATAGAAAATGCAAAGTGGCAACACAATAATGACTTGTTTAAAAACGGATTAAGACTTGCTTATATGAACAACAGTTTTTTAGCTGGAATGCACAAAAATTTAGCAGAATACATTCAAGATTTGATTAAATTAATAGACGACGAAATTAAAAAATAACGAAAGCACAACAATGTATATAAAACATAGCTATTATAGCCTTTACCAAAGGTTTGTGTGTATTTACGAAGACCGCCAAATTTTTAAATTTGGCTTTTTGAGAAAATTAAGATAAAAAGAAAAATTTAAAAATTCGGCTCGTGTATAATCCGAAACGATAACGTCTTTTAACACGCTACGTTTCATATACGGACACGATGAAACACATTCGCCAAAGGCGAACTTTAATTACTACGTGCTGCGCACTCTCGTCCTTAAAGTAAATGTGTTTCATCTCAGGGTTAAACCAAATTACTAAGTCGTAGTTTATCTAAGAATATCGCCTTTTGCGAGCTTCGAGCTAAAACGTGTAGCATCGTTGGTTAAATGTAATTTGGTACAGCTATGATAACTCCCAATAAAATAAAATGGCAATTTACGATGATTTACATCATCTAATTGATGAACAATTCAATGATTTTAGTGGAAGAGGCTTATCATAGAATTGTTATCCATTTTATTGTATCTTCGTTATAATAGCTGAACTACGTTTAACCCTGAGTTGTGCTTCATTATGACAAACCATTAACTAAATGATAAAATTCTTTAGAAAAATACGCTACGACCTTATGGAAAAAAACAAAACTGGAAAGTATTTAAAATATGCTATAGGTGAAATTGTTCTTGTTGTAATTGGGATTTTAATAGCATTATCAATCAATAATTGGAACGAAAAAAGAAAGATTAGAGATAACGAAATAATTTATCTCAATAATATCAAAAGAGATTTACAACTTTCAATTACAGAAATGAATCAATTTATTGATAGACAAAATTCTCTAATTAATTCAGCTAACACAGTATTAGAACATATTAATAGTAAACCTGTGGATGATTGGAATTCTATTAATAAACACCTTGTTGATATCTACACTTGGAAAAGTTTTTATTTAATTGACAATACTTACCAAGAGCTAAAAAATTCAGGGAATTTTGCTATCATCTCAAATGATTCTATCAAAAATGATTTACTGAATTTAGATTTACTTTATAAAAAATTAAAACACACTGAAAAACACTGGGAAAAAGTTGCTGAACAAACACTTTATCCAGGTAGTTATGAAAAACAAGATATAAGTTCTATGTCAAGAAACTACCTATTCCAGATTTCGAACGGAAAAATGGGTGTATTTGGGAATTTAACGGAAGAAACCTTTGGAGATATATTTATAGACCAAAAACAAAAGAATGGTTTCGCTTTAGCTATTCTTGATTTTGGGGGGATGAATGGAACTTTGATGGAAATGATTAAAAAATGCAAGGAACTTATATCGCTAATTGACAATGAATTAACGAAATGAGAACTGAATTAAAAATAACGAAAGCACAACAATGGCTATAAGTAATTGCTGGTTCTCACCTACTTTTGAAAATCCTCGTGGATTTTCAGTTTGGTGTGTACTTGCTAAGTTAAGTGCTAACCCACGCAACTAACCATACACAAACACGATGAAACACATTCGCCAAAGGCGAACTTTAATTACTACGTGCTGCGCACTCTCGTCCTTAAAGTAAATGTGTTTCATCTCAGGGTTAAACCAAATTACTAAGTCGTAGTTTATCTAAGAATATCGCCTTTTGCGAGCTTCGAGCTAAAACGTGTAGCATCGTTGGTTAAATGTAATTTGGTACAGCTATTATAACTCCCAATAAAATAAAATGGCAATTTACGATGATTTACATCATCTAATTGATGAACAATTCAATGATTTTAGTGGAAGAGGCTTATCATGGAATTGTTGCCCATTTTATTGTATCTTCGTTATCATAGATGAACTACGTTTAACCCTGAGTTGTGCTTCATTATCAGAATTCCCAAATTCATTTTTTATCCTACCTTTAGAGAAACTAACTACCAATGATAAAGTTCTTTAGAAAAATTCGCCAAAACTTGCTTATGGAAAACAAAACTGGAAAGTATTTTAAGTATGCGATTGGCGAAATCATACTAGTAATGATTGGTATTCTTTTAGCATTACAAGTCAATAACTGGAACAACAATCGCATTGAGCAAAACGAAGAAAAAGAAGTAATTGCCAAACTTCACACAGATTTTCAAGAAAATAAAAAGGTCTTGAAAGATTTTCTTATTGAAGTTAATAATCAGATGAATGCGCAAATAACTCTAATGAATTTAATCGGAACTTCAAAAGATGAACTCTTTAAACATAATTTAGATAGTATTTTTTATGTTTCATTCGGATATAGCGAAATAGCCTTTGCAGATAATACAATTAAAAACATTATCCAAAGTGGCAAATTAAACCTTTTAAAAAATGAAAAAACCACAGACTTACTTTATAAATGGAATACACTATCTGAAATTAGAAAAACCCGTGTGACAAAGTTGGATAATTGGTCAAATACCGAGCTTATACCCTATTTATTAGATAAAATATCTTTTAAACAAATGGATAAGGCAAGTAACTATCCTTGGACTGGAATTTCTAAAGTAAAACCAGACTATTATCCTTTGTTTCAAGAGGTAACATTCGAAAATTATTTAGACAATAGTATTTGGCATTATCAACAAGTTAAAGAACGCTGTTTAGAAACAGATAATCTCATAGATGAAATAATTGAAGCTACTAAACCAAGCGGAAAATAAAAATAACGAAAGCACAACACCGTGTATAATTAATTGCTCCGCAATGTTGGTTATTTGGAAGATTTTATCCTACAATTTGTATATTTATCTAATCGGAAAATTTGCAAGTCAGAGCCTTGCCATTTTCCTCCAGCGGATTTTTCGCCACAAGTGGCTCATCCGAAGCTAAAAATAGCTTCAGCTCAATCCGCAAAAAATCATACACGAACACGATGAAACACATTCGCCAAAGGCGAACTTTAATTACTACGTGCTGCGCACTCTCGTCCTTAAAGTAAATGTGTTTCATCTCAGGGTTAAACCAAATTACTAAGTCGTAGTTTATCTAAGAATATCGCCTTTTGCGAGCTTCGAGCTAAAACGTGTAGCATCGTTGGTTAAATGTAATTTGGTACAGCTATGATAACTCCCAATAAAATAAAATGGCAATTTACGATGATTTACATCATCTAATTGATGAACAATTCAATGATTTTAGTGGAAGAGGCTTATCATAGAATTGTTATCCATTTTATTGTATCTTCGTTATAATAGCTGAACTACGCTTAACCCTGAGTTGTGTGCAATTTGGCTACGTTACCAAGATTTGGTATATTTGAGTAAAATTATAGCCAAAATGGGAAAAAACACCTCAATATCACTAGGAAATCATTTTGAAGATTTTATCAGAGAAGAAGTAAATTCTGGTAGATATGGTTCAGTTAGTGAAGTAATTCGTTCCGCATTGCGTTTGTTAGAACGTGAAGAAAAAAAAGAAAGAGAACTTATTAAAGCTCTCGAAGTTGGAGAAAATAGCGGATTTGTTGAAAATTTTGATCCAAAACAACATTTGAAAGAATTACATCGTAAACACTTATGAGTAAAAACAAATATCGCATAAGCCAACAAGCGATTGAGGATTTGGATAAAATTTGGATTTATACATTTAACAAATGGTCTAAAGAACAAGCAGACAGATATTTCGATTTAATAATGGCAGAAATTGATTTTATTGCGGACAACTATCTGATTGGAAAATCAGCTGAACAAACCCGAAAAAATTATCGAGTAACGAAAATCAAATCGCATCTGATTTTTTACAGAAAAGTTGAAAATGAAATTGTAGAAATCGTCAGAATTTTGCATCAGAGAATGGATAATAAAAAACGTCTGAAATAAAAAAACTGCACACAACAACGTGTATAACCAATTGCTTAGTTTGGGTGTACTCGGAAATTCCTAACGGAATTTCCTACTGGTTCGGTTTCTTTTGCTAACTTAGTTCTCACCAACGCAACTAGCCATACACAAACACGTTGGGCAACATACGGTGAAATTGATGAAATTGAAAAATCATACAAAAATAGAAACGTCAAAACCAGATAAAACCACATTAAAAAAGATTCAAGAATTAAGAATATTTGTTGATTTTGTGTCAAATCTTGAATTCGCAACTGAAGATAATAAGACAAAAGCAAAAGAAATAAAATACTTGATTGAAAATATTCATAATTATAAAACTCATAGAAACTGGAATATTTGTTTGGATATTTATGACCGAGAAATTCAAAACGGAATTAAAAGTGAGGGAATTTATTGGAGAAAATGGTCTGTATTTTTTGAAAATGAGATGTTGGAAATAGTAGCTGAATCAAATCACACAACAGAAGATTTAGGTCATTATGGTGATGATTTTTGCTATTATGGAACATTACTTTTTGCTGAAAATATAAAAGAACAAAGAACTTATTTCGATGTTGATATCAATGAATTTATTAAAGACTCAATGAATTATGAAAAATATGTTACAGATTCATTAAATGATTTGAAAATCGACATTGATATTTGGGAATAAAGTACGATTGCCCAACAACGTGTATAGTTCATGCTTACACCTGAACTTCGATTTTAATTTATATCTTTAAACAAACAAGTATGTTTTTCTTGGAAAATTAGCAAGACTCAGCCTTGCTCCTTTTTTCCATCGGATTTTTCGCCACAAGCGGCTCATCCTAGCGCAAGGCGCTTCGGCTGAAAATCCGCACGAAACCATACACAAACACGTTGTGCTTCATTATAACCAACCAATAACCAATGATAAAATTCTTTAGAAAAATTAGACTAAACTTACTTTCGGATGGAAAAACTGGAAAGTACTTCAAATACGCTATTGGTGAAATTTTCCTCGTTGTTATAGGTATTCTCATTGCATTGCAGATTAATAACTGGAATGAAAACAGGAAATTAGAAAACAATAAACAAAAACTATTGCTTGCATTAAAACAAGAACTTCAAATTAATAAAGGAATATTAGAAAATTATTTAATTGGACTTCATAAAAATAATTCTCAAGTAAATAAGCTTATCAATTATTCGGCTGGAGCTCAAGAATTACCAATTGATAGTGTTAGAATCTATGCTTCTACTCTATCTTACCCAATAAAACTATCCTTATTAAATTCGGTTTTCGAAGAGGCTATTTCTGCAGGTAAATTTGAGATTTTAGGGGATAGTCTAAAACAAACTCTTTCTTTTTTAAAAGATTTTACTAAATCCAGAAATGATATCAATGATAAAGGTGATAATCTTCATTTTAATAATAGTGGAAATAACACCGATTTAATAATGATTCTAGATGTTTATAATTTGGATGGTAATGAAAATTACAATTTGCATCCACCAATAACAAAGCATCCAGATTTTGTAAAAAACGATGAGGATTTTATTAAGTATATAAAATCTTCAGATACATATGCCAAAATAAGCAAAGTCCATTATTTTAATGTTTTAGATGAAGATTGGATTAAAAATGGTCTATTATGGTTAACAACTGAAAACATTAGACGGATTGATAAAGAGTTAAGTAAATAGAGAAAAAAATGAAGTTATTCAGAAAAATAACGAAAGTACAACAACGTGTACAATTAATTGCTCGCAATGTTGGTTAAGTGAACGAGCTAACTTTAATTCGTATATTAGTTTCGCGGAAAATTAGCAAGTCAGAGCCTTGCCATTTTCCTCCAGCGGATTTTTCGCCACAAGTGGCTCATCCGAAGCCAAAAATAGCTTCGGATCAATCCGCAAAAAATCATACACGAACACGTTGTGCTTCATTATAACCAACCATTAACCAATGATAAAATTCTTTAGAAAAATTCGTCAAAACTTGCTGATGGAAAATAAAACTGGAAAGTACTTTAAATACGCCTCAGGTGAAATATTTCTCGTGATGATAGGTATTCTTTTAGCACTACAAGTGAACAACTGGAATGAGAGGCGAAAAGGCAGAATTCGAGAACAAAAAATATTGGTACAACTAAAAAGTGAATACGAAGCCAATCTTGCACAGCTTGAAGAAAAAATTTATATGCGAAATAGAGCCATCGAAGCCTCTCATAAATTACTGAGTTTTGTAGACAATCCAGAAATTTTTGATGAAGAAACTTTTTATACATCTTGGTGGCATATAATGATAGACCCCACTTTTGATCCAATAAAAAATGACATCATAGGCACAGATAAATTACAGCTGATACAAAACGAAAAGCTTGTATCGCTTTTATCTAACTGGTCATCTGAAGTATACCAAGTACAAGAACAGGAAAAGCAATATCAAATATTTCGAAACCAATTTATTATGTCTTTGAGTATTGGATCGGGCACATCACGAAATCTAAATAATAACATTTGGAAAGATGGCTATTCTCCAGTAGAAGCTTTAGACAAGTCTTCTAGTTTAAAATTTAGAATAAACCCATCTAAAAGGAAAATAGACTTCAAAGAGATTTTGGCAGATCCTGAACAAGAGGACATTCCGGCTATAGTCATTTCATTCCATCAAAATGCTAATATTCAATCAGTTACTCTGCGAAACAGAATTATTGAAATGCTTGATATTATAAATTCAGAGATAAAAAAATGATTAAGTTCTTTAGAAAAATACGATACGACCTTATGGAGAAAAATAAAACTGGAAAGTATTTTAAATATGCTTTTGGTGAGATTATACTTGTTGTTATCGGAATTTTGATAGCACTTACATTAAGCAATTGGAATGATCATAGGAAAGAAAGAATTAAAGAAAAATTAGTATTAAAAGAAATTTCTAATTCAATTAATTCAGACCTTAAATTTTTTGAGAATACACTTGATTATCGATTAGGATTAAAAAAAGAAGGTCTTGATGAATTAATGAGAATGATTGGTGAGAATGAAAAAGCTGTTTCTTATGACACTATTATGAAGTTTTACGATAAATCCGAAACCGACATTAGTATTAATTATGATTCTGGACCTTATGATGCAGTGAAAAATTATGGTTTAGAAGTTATTTCTAATGATAGCTTACGAAAATTAATAATTAAAAATTATGAAGTGCTATTTCCTGCATTAAAAAAATTCGGAGACAAAACGCCTGATTTATTAAACCCTTTTATTGAAAAACTAAAAATAAAAGTATTTAAAAAAGTAACGAGTCAAAATGACAAAAATGTTTGGTTTTTAATTGACACACCTAAAGATGAAGAAATATTAACCAACTCCGATTTCAAAAATATATTAAGCTACCAAGACCGAAAATACTCTAATTATAAAAGTAGATTAAATTATGTAAGAAAAGAAATGATTAAACTTAATGAGAATATAATTAAGGAATTGGAACATCTAAACAAAAAATAACAAAAGCACAACAACGTGTATAATTAATTGCTGGTTCTAGCCTACTTACGAAAATCCTCGCGGATTTTCTATTCGGTTTTTATTTGCTAATTTATGTGCTTAAACCACGCAACAAACCATACACAAACACGATGATTTACATCATCTAATTGATGAACAATTCAATGATTTTAGTGGAAGAGGCTTATCATAGAATTGTTATCCATTTTATTGTATCTTCGTTATAATAGCTGAACTACGTTTAACCCTGAGTTAGCCTTCATTATGACCAACCAATAAACTAATGATAAAATTCTTTAGAAAAATTAGACAAAATTTACTTTCAGAAGGTAAAACAGGAAAATATCTAAAATACGCAATTGGTGAAATTGTTCTTGTGGTTATTGGTATTTTGATTGCGCTTCAAATCAATAATTGGAACCAAAAACGAATCCAAAAGCTTGAAGAACAAACCATTGTAAAAAACATTCATACTGAATATTTGCAAAACAAATCGATTTTAAAAAGAAGAATTGAGGAAGCTGAATTATGTGAGGCAGCCCTTAAACAATTAATGAACATTATGGGTAAAGACGAAGATTATCTTAAAAAGCAAAATGTCGACAGTTTACTTTTTATTGCCTTTGACCCTCCTATATTCAGACCCTCGGAAAACACCATTTCTGGTCTCATACAATCAGGGCGTTTGGATTTGCTCCAAAATAAGGAATTAGTTAATTTAATATATAATTGGGGACGAACGATGAAGGCGTTGACAGATAGAACAACAAGGTTTACTTCAATATCTGATAACGAGATTTCTCCCTACTTATCAAAAAAATATTCCTATAAAGATATCGATGCCTATGGTCCATTAAATTGGAAAGAAAAATCAAACCTGAAGGTGAATAAATTTCAAATTTTTAAAGAAATTGAATTTGAAAATCTTACTGACAATTTTTTATACTGGATGGTAGATAACAAAAATCTGTTTATAGAATTAGACCAATTGATTGATAAAATTCTTAAGGAAACTCAATATGATTAAATTATAAATAACGAAAGCACAACAACGTGTATAGTTAATTGCTTTGGCAAGTGCTTATTTGGAAAATTCCTTCGGAATTTTCTCTGGCAAGTATTTGTTTACTAAATTAGTTGCTTAACCACGCAACTAACCATACACAAACACGATGAAACACATTCGCCAAAGGCGAACTTTAATTACTACGTGCTGCGCACTCTCGTCCTTAAAGTAAATGTGTTTCATCTCAGGGTTAAACCAAATTACTAAGTCGTAGTTTATCTAAGAATATCGCCTTTTGCGAGCTTCGAGCTAAAACGTGTAGCATCGTTGGTTAAATGTAATTTGGTACAGCTATGATAACTCCCAATAAAATAAAATGGCAATTCACCATGATTTACATCATCTAATTGATGAACAATTCAATGATTTTAGTGGAAGAGGCTTATCATAGAATTGTTATCCATTTTATTGTATCTTCGTTATAATAGCTGAACTACGTTTAACCCTGAGTTGTGCTTCATTATGACAAACCGCTAACCAATGATTAAATTCTTTAGAAAAATTCGCCAAAACTTGCTTATGGAAAACAAAACCGGAAAGTATTTTAAATATGCTATTGGAGAAATAGTGTTGGTGGTTATAGGAATTTTAATTGCATTACAAATTAATAATTGGAATGAAAACCAAAAGTTAAAATCAAGGACTCAAGATTATTATGCTCAATTATTAGACGACCTGAACAATGATATAATCTCTACTCAAAGTATTATTAAAGAATTCAGTAATCATCAAAAAGAATATAACAATTACATAAGCTCTTATGACAAAAAAGGGTTGACACCAATTAAAGCTTATGAACAGATTTCTAAACTTGCTCTAATATATTCACCTATAACGTTCAATACAAATACTATCGAATCACTTCAGGGCAGTGGTGATATTGGCTTAATTCCGTCACACATAAGAAATAAATTAATGAACTTAACACGTCTACAAAAAACTACCATAAAGCGCTTTGAAGACACAGGTAAAGGGCAACTAGAAATAACTCAAAAATTAAGTGGTTTATTAGGGGCAACTACTCTACCTAAAAGGCTGGTAAATCAACCTGAAATGAAAAAATTTTTAAATATTGATAAAAATTTAAAGGAACTGATTTTAGTTTATGAAGGCTTACATCGTTGGAAAAGTATAGCTCAACTCGAATCTATTGACAGATTAGAAAATATACAAAAGGAAACAGGTGTTATTATCGAACTAATAAATAAGGAACAAAACAAATAACGAAAGCACAACAACGTGTATAGTTTATGCTAACTCATAAATTTCAATTTTAATTTATGAGTTAGTATACATTTGAGAACTTATAACATTAAAAACCAAATTATTTTATTAAATTATTTTAACGCATAATAAAACTTAACAATGTTTCCTTTTTCATTTAATCATATAGCACTTTCTGTAAAAGATGTCAATGAATCTATTGAATTTTATCAAAAGGTACTTCATCTTATAGAAATTAAGAATACTGCTTCAGAATCAAAAACAAGATGGTTATCACTTAATGAGGGAAAACAACTTCATCTTATTCCTCGTCCAAATTCTGAAATAAAAACTAATAAGGCTGTACATTTTGCCTTAACTACATCTGATTTAGATTCTTTTATAACTAATCTAAAAGAATTACAAATTGATTACTCTGATTGGCTTGATAAGCCTAACAAAGTATACATACGCAAAGATGGGATTAAACAGATTTACTTTCAAGACCCAAATGGATATTGGATTGAAATAAACGATGATGTCCAATAAAAAACGTATGCCAACAACGTGTATTGTTCATGCTAACACATGAACTTCAATTTAAATTTATATCTTTAAACAAACGTATGTTTTCTCGGAAAAATAGCAAGACGCAGCCATGCTTCTTTTTTCCATCGGATTTTTCGCCACAAGTGGCTCATCCTAGCGCAAAGCGCTTCGGCTGAAAATCCGCACGAAATCATACACGAACACGTTGTGCCTAATGCAAAAAAATTCTAAACTTCAATCCAATTTTTAAATTAAAATTATGCTGAATTTGTCCTTAAAAGAATTACAAAAAGATATGCGCATTGCCTATGTAGGAGGTGGTACAGGTGTGTTAGTTTCAAGTATTGTTTGGTTTGTATCTGGAATAGTTGCAGTTTATTCAACAAAAGAAATGAGTCTTCTGACTTTTTTTATGGGTGGTATGTTAATATACCCTTTAGGTATGCTATCTACAAAATTATTCAATAGAACGGGGAAACACCAAAAAAATAATCCTCTTGCCTTTTTGGCTTTTGAAAGTACTGTAATTCTGTTTGTTGGCCTCTTTACGGCTTATTCGATTTTCCAAATAGAAAAACAATGGTTTTTTCCAATTATGCTCATGATAATTGGTGCAAGGTATTTAGTATTCCAATCCATTTACGGAATGAAAATATATTGGATATTAGGGATTTTACTGTCACTATCTGGTATACTATGTTTGATTTCAAATCAACCATTTCATATTGGCGGAATAATAGGTGGAATCGTCGAAATTATTTTTGGAGTTTTGATTATTAAATTGGAAAGAAAATCTATTTAAAAGTCGAATTTAAAAAACACAAGGCACAACAACGTGCATAATTAATTACTAAACAAGTTGGTTATGTGGAAGATTTTATCCTACAATTTGTATATCTAACTAATTGGAAAATAGCAAGTCTCTGACTTGCCAATTTTCCTCCAACAGATTTTTCGCTGTAAACGGCTCATCCCAGCGCAAAACGCTCGGCTGAAATCCTGTACAAACCATACACGAACACGTTGTGCTTCATTATCTAAAACTCGAGTTAATAAATTGTCTTACCTTTCGAGAAACCGCTAACCAATGATAAAATTATTTAGACTATTCGAACTCAATTTTGCCTTTGCAAAATCAAAGTTCTTGTATAGGTTTGGTGATAATACAAATAGTAGCTTAAACATGATTTAATGATAAAGTTTTTTAGAAAAATACGTTACGATCTTATGGAAAAAAATAAAACTGGAAAGTATTTAAAATATGCTATTGGTGAAATTGTTCTTGTTGTTATAGGAATTTTAATTGCATTACAGATCAATAACTGGAATGAAACTCAAAAGGGAAAAATGAAGGCTACCGCTATTTTGAAAGCAATTCGTTCAGATATGGTTAAAGATTTAGAGAGAATAGAAGACTTAAAGCCTTATTGGGGAGAAGAAATATTATACTTTAAGAAAGTATTTCCTTCTTATAAATATCCTATAGATATAGAAAATATTGTAGACCTAGATACTATTAACCAAGTGAATTATTCGACATTATTTGATTATGATGCTCCGTTTCGATCTAACACTAGTGCCTTCGATGCGATGATTGCTGATGGCAATTCTGAACTCATAACAAATGATTCACTATTTATTAATATCCAAGAATTCTATACTTTTAATGTGCCTACTAATGAAAGCCTATTTGAAATTTTAAGGCAACGCTCATCAGATTTAAATTATAAATATGCTCATTTAATAACTTATAAGCCATATGAAAACGTTAGTGATTTAACAGACGAATATTTAATAGCTGATCTTAATATTTATTTTCGATCAAAGAATTTTTATTATTGGAGAACATTTATAATAAACCGAAAAAGTCTTTTAGGTATTATTAATCAAATTGATAAAGAACTAGAACAATAACTGAATAAAAATTAACCAAATCACAACAACCTGTATAGTTCATGCTACTTATGATTAACATGAAGATTTTTCTTACTTTTATTAAAAAGTGTAAAACTGAAAAATCATATACGAACACGTTGTGCTTCATTATGACTAACGAATAAACAAAGATAAAATTCTTTAGGCTATTCGAACCCAATTTTGCCTTTGCTAAATCAAAACTCTTGCAGAGGTTTGGTGAGAATACCAATAGTAACTTAAACATGATTTAATGATAAAGTTTTTTAAAAAAATACGATACGACCTTATGGAGAAAAACAAAACTGGAAAGTATTTTAAATATGCCATTGGTGAAATTATACTTGTGGTTATTGGGATTGTTATTGCACTTCAAATAAATAATTGGAATGAAAACAGGAAGAGTAATGCTACTTTAAAGAACTACTATAATCAAATATTAAGAGACTTAGCTAAAGACAACACTCGTATCTATTCTGATTTATATTATTTAGAAACAAATTTTGAACTTCACAAAGAATTTGTAGAAAACTTACCAACTCAAAAGAGCCCAAAAGCGATTATAATGAGTTCTGAAAAACTTAAATACACGACTGCTGCATACGAAAAGTTCAATGCCAATACAATTGAAACCCTACAAGAGACAGGTGACATCAAGCTTATACCAACAAATATTAGGAATAAACTTATTGAATTAAAAAATGATCAAGATATTATGTTTAAAGCAAGCAATGATAGGTATGAAAACTTTTTAAATGAAATAAGCAGAGCTACAGCCTTAGGATATAATCCCGACCTTCTAAAATTTGAAGGCGCAGATAAAATACCAGAGCAACTTTATGAAGATTTAGGAATAGAAGATAATTATTCGAAAATAGCATTAATAGTGGTGGCATCTTATTTTGCAAAAAACATTGGTGAACAAGATGATTTTAGAATGTTAAAATCTATACAAGAAGATGCAAATAGCCTCTTTACTATCATTAATGAAGAATTGGGTAATCCTTATAAAGATATTGAAAGAGTATTAAGCGATTTCAAAACAAACAACACATTGATATATCAGGGTAAATCTGCCGATGAAATTATTACGATAATAAAAGAACAAGACAGAGACAATCCAGATTATAATATATCAGAAAGATATATAAACGCTTTAGGTTATTATTATTTAAATACACTAAAGCAGCAAGAAGATGCCCTAAAAATATTTAAACTCAATATAGATTTGTATCCTGAGTCGTGGAATCCTTATGATAGCTATGGTGAATGCTTATTGCGTATGGGAGATAAAGAACGTGCAATTAAAAACTATAAGAAGTCTTTAATGATAAATCCAGAGAATGAGAACGCTATTAAAGTACTTTCAGAATTAACAGTAGAAAATTAAAACAACGTGTATAATTAATTGCTAAGCAAGTTGATTAAGAACAGGATTTCATCTTACTATTTGTATATTTAACTAATCGGAAAATTTGCAAATCAGAGCCTTGCCATTTTCCTCCAGCGTATTTTTCGCCATAAATGGCTCATCCAAAGCTAATCATAACGCGAACATGTTAGCCTTTCATTATGACCAACCAATAACCAATGATAAAATTCTTTAGAAAAATTAGACAAAAACTACTATCTGAAAATAAGTTCAGTAAGTATCTAATGTACGCGATTGGCGAGATTATTTTAGTAGTAATTGGTATTCTTATTGCATTACAGATTAATAATTTTAATCAAGAACGTATTGTTAAAGAACAAAACCAGATTATTCAACAAAATTTAAATAAAGAGTTTAGTGAGAATCTAATCGAATTAAACTCTAGTATCGACAGATTAAATAGTGTAATTGAAGGTTTAGATATGTTATTACTACTCATGAGAACTCAGAATAATAATATAACCAATCTTGAATTTGACCAACTCTTGAACAAAACATTTTGGATGCCAAATTGGAAACCGAGTTCATTTGTACTGGTGGAATTAAAAAATTCTGGTGCTCTATCTAAACTAAACAATAATAACTTAAAAACCTTACTATTTAAATGGGAAAGAGAATTTGACCAAATGGAAAACAATAATGTTAATTACAAACAATATGGTGCCGAATATATTGAATTCATAACTAAAAATGGTTCTGTTAGGAATATAGATGCATTAACAGAAAGCACTAAAAACCTACAAAGATCATCAATTGCGAAAAACAACCTTGAGCTTTTAAATAACCCAGAATTTGAGAATAGAGCAGATAATTTCTATTTCCTTTCGGTTAGATTAAGAGAACATTTTCAATCTATTGGAGAAATAATGAAAAACATTATTGAAGTCTCAAACTCTAAATTAAATAAATGATTAAATTTTTTATTTAAATAACGAAAGCACAACAACATGTATAATTCATGCTAACATTTGAACTTCAATTAAAATTTATATCTTTAAAGAAACGTATGATTACTTGGAAAAATAGCAAGTCAGAGCCTTGCCATTTTCCTCCAGCGGATTTTTCGCCATAAATGGCTCGGCCAAGCTCAAGGTGCTTCGGCTGAAAATCTGCACGAATACATATACTCGAACACATTACCTACAAGCTGAACCAGCCGCACAAACAGCCACGAAAAAAACTTGGTATATTAAAACATTAATCGTAATATTGCAATGTATTAATAATAAATAAAAATGGGATTAGCTAAAACCGAAATGTTTACCGACCAACAAAATGAAATTTCTCTTTTTGCGAAAGTTTTTGGGCATCCTGCAAGAGTAGCTATTTTACAACATTTGTTTAAAATCAACTCTTGTGTTTGTGGAGATTTGGTAAACGAAATTGGATTAGCACAACCAACAATATCTCAACATTTAAAAGAACTGAAACATTTAGGCTTAATTAAAGGAAATGTTGAAGGAACAAGCGTTTGTTACTGTATTCACACAGAAAATTGGACAGCTATGAAAACAGTAATGAACGAATTTTTAAATCAAGACTTAACTGAAAAAAAAGACTGTTGTTAAAAAAAATTTTAATCAATTAATCGTAAAATCGCAATAAACAAATATAGTTATGAAGTTATCACAAGTAAAATCAGTATTAAAAAATTTGGGAACGATAGGCTTTCAATTACCAAATGGAGAATTAGTTCCAAGCCATTTTCACGTTACCGAAGTGGGGAAAATTACCAAACATTTTATCGATTGTGGCGGAACGGTAAGAAACGAAGAAGTTGTAAACTTCCAGCTATGGAATGCAAACGACTACGATCACAGATTGCATCCAGAAAAGTTATTGAATATTATAGAACTTTCTGAAAAGGTTTTGAATATAGATGATTTAGAAATTGAAGTAGAATATCAAGCAGAAACCATTGGTAAATTCGGACTTGAATTTGACGGGCAACATTTCTTACTAACCAACAAACAAACCGACTGTTTAGCAAAAGACAAATGCGGTATTCCAGTAGAAAAAACAAAAATAGAATTATCATCCCTAAATGATGAACCTTGTTGTTCACCAGATGGAAACTGTTGCTAAATAACAATTCAAATTTTAAAATAAAATGACAACAACAAAACCAACTCTATTTTCGGAAATAGAAAATGTAATCAACGAATTAAATCCTGAAACAATTTCAATTGAGCGAAAAGAAGTTTTACAACCACTAATTGATTTTATTCAGTCAAAGCTTTCTGAAAACAAAGAAATTCGTATCAATTTCATTTGTACTCACAACTCACGTAGAAGTCATTTATCGCAAGTTTGGGCTCAAACTATGGCTAATTACTTTAATATTAAAAATGTGTCTTGTTATTCTGGAGGAACAGAGGCAACAGCACTTTTTCCAATGGTTGCAGAAACTTTGCAAAATTCAGGGTTTCAAATAAATAGCATCTCAAAAAATGAGAATCCTATTTATAGCATTAAATATTCAGATAATGAGCATCCTATCATCGGATTTTCAAAAAAATTAGATGACGACTTTAATCCTAAATCTGAATTTGCTGCAATTATGACTTGCGATTCAGCCAATGAGGCGTGTCCATTTGTGCCAGGAGCAGAAAAACGCATTCCTATAACTTTTGAAGACCCAAAAGCATTTGACAATACACCACAACAAGCAGAAAAATACAATGAAAGAAGTCTGCAAATAGCAACTGAAATGTTTTACGTTTTCTCTCAAATAAATTCTTAAAATGGCTTCAAAAAAACTAAGTTTTCTCGATAAAAATCTCACGTTGTGGATTTTTATAGCAATGGCTATAGGTGTTGGCCTTGGATATTTTATTCCAACATTCCCAAATATTATAAACTCATTTAGTAGCGGAACAACCAATATTCCAATTGCAATCGGTTTGATTTTAATGATGTATCCACCTTTGGCGAAAGTCAATTACTCACTATTGCCAAAAGTCTTTAGAAACACAAAAATTCTTTCTATTTCACTTATTTTAAATTGGGTAATTGGTCCCGTTTTAATGTTTGTTTTAGCCATTACATTTTTACGAGATTATCCAGAATATATGGTCGGACTAATTCTAATTGGTTTGGCTCGTTGTATTGCAATGGTTTTGGTATGGAACGATCTCGCGGAAGGAAGTAGCGAATATGGCGCAGGTTTGGTAGCATTGAACAGTATTTTTCAAGTATTTGCGTACAGTTTTTACGCTTGGATTTTTATTACAGTGCTTCCACCCTATTTTGGATTTGAAGGAGCAATTGTTGATATTTCAATCGCAACAATAGCTGAAAGTGTCGCCATTTATTTAGGTATTCCGTTTGTAATGGGGATTTTAAGTAGACTGATTTTAGTAAAACTTAAAGGCGAAGAATGGTACACAAAGAAATTCATTCCAACCATTTCTCCAATAACCTTAATTGCATTGTTATTTACAATTGTAGTAATGTTCTCGCTAAAGGGCGAATTGATTGTAGAAATTCCAATGGACGTAGTAATTATTGCAATTCCTTTACTTATCTATTTTACGCTAATGTTTATCATTGGATTTTTCTTTACCAAAGCATCAGGAGCTGAATACGACAAAACTGCATCTGTAGCATTTACAGCAGCAGGGAATAATTTTGAATTGGCGATTGCAGTTGCCATTGCGGTTTTTGGGCTGAATTCGGGACAAGCATTTGCGGGAGTTATTGGTCCTTTGGTTGAAGTTCCTGCATTGATTTTATTGGTTCGAGTTTCTTTTTGGTTGCGAAAAAAATATTACGGAAAAGCCAACGCTTAAAGCCATTCACATTTGCAATTCTCACCAGCCAAGGCTTCACCAAAAATCACAAAAGAGTATATCTTTCTCAATGCTGAAAACTAAGCTGAATGAAAAAAGACAGTGGTCACAACCTATAAAAAATAGCGGTTTAAGTGCAAATCTAAACCGCTTTTGCCTTTAATTAAGTATATTGGTTTCCGAAAAGTTAGCGCATAAAAATCCGCTACTTTATATATAGACCGTCGTACTTCATTATGACCAACCACTAACTAAATGATAAAACTCTTCAGACTATTCGAACTCAATTTTGCCTTTGCAAAATCAAAGCTCTTGCAGAGGTTTGGTGAGAATACAAATAGTAATTTAAACATGATTTAATGATAAAGTTTTTTAGAAAAATACGTTACGATCTTATGGAAAAAAATAAAACTGGAAAGTATTTAAAATATGCTATTGGCGAAATTATTCTTGTCGTTATTGGTATCTTGATTGCACTTTCAATAAATAATTACAATAACAATAGACAACAAAGAAAAATAGAACAGGCTTATTTGGTGTCTCTTCAATCAGAATTTAAAACAAACTTAGAGAAAATAAACAATTGTCTCACCGAAAATCATAATCAAGTGAAAGCAGTTGAGAATATGCTTACTTTATTTGATGATAATGTTCGTGACACTATAAGTGAAAAAGAAACATCAGATATTATACACTCAGTTTTTAAAGGAGTTACGACTTATATCCCTTCAAAAGGAGTGTTAACTGATATTATTAGCTCTGGCAACCTCAATTTAATTCAAAATAAAAAACTAAGACAAAAAATTGCATCTTTTGAGAGTACATTGGATTTTTTAAAGATACAAGAAGTTTCAACTCTCGAAATTCAGAAAGAACTGCAAAAACAATTAAATGAAAATGGAAGTGTTCGAAAAGTATTGATTAATAAAGGCTTTAATTTTGAACATCAATCAATTTCCGATAGCGCGAGTAATAGAAAGGTTTTTGGTTTAATTAAATTTGAAAACACTCTTCTGGATTTCTATTTAACAATTAATGCAACAAATGGCCAAAGGTTTTTTGGTGGAATAAAAGAACAAATAGAGCAAATTTTAGTTGACCTTGATTCAGAAATAATAAAATAACCAAAGCACATCAACGTGTATAGTTTATACTTACACATAAACTTCAAATTAAATTTATATCTTTAAACAAATAGAATGGTTTGCTTGAAAAAAACGCAAGACTTAGCCTTGCTCCTTTTTTCTTTTCGCCCCAAGTGGCTCACCCAAAGCGAAAGTCGCTTCTGCTGAAAATATGTACGAAAACATACACGAACACGTTAGGCACAATTTAACAAAACAATCATCAATGAAAATTTACATCATTATTTTATTATCAATATTTACGCTTTCTTCCAATGCTCAAAATCAATATTTGACCAAAAAACAGATAGAGAAAGATTTAGCTATACTTGATAAAATTCTTCAAAAAAAATCCTCTTACCAAGGTTTAAATGGATTTGATTACAGAAAAGATTTTGAAGATTATTTGAAACAAACAGATAACAAAAAAATGAGTCAATCTGATTTTGGATTGTTCTTATCTAAAACTATTGGAAAAATTGGCGACAGACATTCTTACATAAAAGATTATGATTTCCCAGAAACCCTTTATTTCCCATTAGCGTTTGCACCCTATAATGAAAAAGTTTTGGTTCTTGATTATGATAAAGCGAATAGAAAATATGGTTTTCACAATTCGCAATTTCCATACTTAAAATCAATCAATAATATACCAATAGAAAAGATATTACAAAAAATACGTCCGCACGACCAACTTGCCCCAAAAAAATCTCATCTAATTAATGCAGTTAGAGATTTAAGAGATATTGAGACCGTTTTTAGTATTTTGAAAATGCAATTACCAAATCCGCTTCCAATAATACTTGAAAATGAAAACGGAATTGAAAAAGAGTTAGAAATCACATTAGTTTCGGATGATGATAAAGGATATTTATGGGACGAACAATTTCATAAAAAAGACTTTTATTTCTATTATGATGATGAAAAACTCAACAATAAAAAGATTTTAGAACAATTTTTTTCCATTAATAATAATATTGGCTATGTGCAAATATATTCTATGTTAGACAAAGAGGAAAGTCCCGTATTTTTTGAATTGCTAAATGATTTTATGATAAAAGCAAAAGAAACTGACGCTTTGATTATCGACGTTAGGGATAATGGTGGCGGAAGTCGTGATTTGATTAATGAATTAGCTGGATATTTCGTTGATCCTGATTCTGTTTATGTTGTAAACGCAACAAAACAGAGAGGAGTTTTGCCATTAAATGAGGATTTGAAACAACGTTTACACAATCGCTATTTATTTTCAAGAGATGAATTAGACATTAATGAACAAAAAGCGGTTGATAAATTTATGAATTCTTTTGAGCCAATGTATAAATTAGATAATATAAGATTTAGCGAATATCATTATTACATTTTCAATGGTCAAAAATTATCTAAAGATAAATATCATTATGATAAGCCCATTTATATTTTGACCAATGAGAAAAGTTTTAGTGCTACTTCTGTGCTTGTTTCAACTTTAAAAGGACTGCCAAACATAAAAATTGTTGGAGTTAATACCGACGGTTCAAGCGGAAATAGCGAACGCTTTGAATTACCAAATTCTGAACTTCGTGGAAAAATAAGCACAATGGTGTCTTTTCAAAAAAATGGTAAAATATTAGACGGAATTGGAACAGAACCTGATATCATGATAGAGCGGAATTTAAACCAGATTTTCATGAAAGAAGATCATCAATTAAATAAGCTTTTAGAAATAATAAAAGTAGAATAAAAACTATGCCAAACAACGTATATAATTAATTACTTAGCAATGTTGGCTATACGAACGATCTAGATAAAATTCATATATTAGTTACTCGGAAAATTCGCAAGTCTATGCCTTGTTATTTTCCTCAGTAGATTTTTTCGTTACAAGTGGCTCATTCAAAACTAAAAAAGCTTCGGCTCAATCTGCAAAAAATCATACACAAACACGATAGAACACATATAGAAACGACTTATGAAAAAAAGAAGAATTATTGCATTATTACTTTTGATTATTGGACTTGCTTTAAGTGTTGCCTTTATAACAATGATTGAATTTCCTCAAGGATTCGAAGCCTATTTTAAAAGAGAATACTATAACCAATTTGGTCCCTTAGCAATAAGTGTTGAGCTATTAATTGCAAGTTATTATCTTTTTATAGGTCATAAAAAAACGAATTTCACTTTAGCTCTTTTTGGATTTACTGCCTTGCTAGATCCTTTTTTTTAATCAAATAGGGCTTTTCAAAAGCATAGTCCCATTATATGGAACAATAATTTTATCGATTTGCGCTCTGTTTTGTTTATGGTTTGCATTTGCTAACACATTTAAATTAAAACGTTTATCTCATAAAGCAGCTATATTAAGTGTTGTCCTTGGTATTCTTACTGAACTATTCTTCAATTACCTATAATAAGCACTAGCCAACAACATGTTTTGTTCATACGGTTGTCAATTAAACAGAAGATTTTTTCTTACTTTTAAACAAATAACGAAACTGAAAAATCGCGACAGCTGATTGACTGCGATTTTTCTCCAGCGAAATTTTCGCCAATAGTGGCTCATCCAAAGCTAAAATAGCTTGGGCTTAATCCGCAACTAATCATAATATGAACACTTAACCTTCATGATGAAAACATTCTAACCGATGATAAAATTCTTTAGAAAAATTAGGCAAAACTTACTTTCCGAGGGAAAATCTGGAAAATATTTCAAATATGCTATAGGAGAAATAATACTTGTAGTCTTTGGAATTCTAATTGCGCTACAGATCAATACTGTTAAAAACAATAATGACAAAAGGAATGAAGAAATTACTCATCTCAAGAACATTTTATCAGATTTAAAACAAGATAAATCTGAACTAATTAAGATAATTGAAAGAAGAAAATCCAAAACAGAGTCCGCCACGATTATGGAAAATTACTATCATACAAAAAAAGTAGATAGTCTTAATCTCTATTATTTCCATTGGACAAATGTACTCATGTGGGAAACACATAATCCAAGTTTGGTTACTTTTAAAGAACTTATTAATTCTGGCAAACTTTCAACTTTAACAAATGAAAAAGTTAAGCAGTTATTACTTCAAATTGATTATAATTACAATCAAATGTTTGAGTTAAGAAATCATTTGTATCATGATTACACTGATTATTTTTATAAACCATTTGCGGATTTTATTGATTATGAACATGGTCTTAAAGCATTTTTAGAACCAAATAAGAAAATTGAATTATCTAGAGAAGATGTTGAAATTGCACTCGAAAATAAACGCATTAAAAACGGATTTACACTAGCACGTCTTAATAATAATATCTTGAGAGAACAACTCTCAGAAATATTGACTAAAGTTGATTCAACCATTGTTTTAGTTGAAAAAGAGATAAAAAAATAAAAAGAAAATTGGTTATAACAAGGTATAGTTCATGCTAGAACAGTTGATTAAGTATAAGGACTAACTAACAATTTACTATCTTAGTTTGGTAAAAAATAGCAAGCCGCTTCGTCTAAAAATCCGTAAGAAACCATACACGAACACGTATTGCTTCATTATACAAACCATTAACCGATGATAAAGTTCTTTAGAAAAATTCGCCAAAACCTGCTTATGGAAAACAAAACTGGAAAATATTTTAAATATGCCATTGGTGAGATTATACTCGTGGTAATTGGAATTTTGATTGCTCTTCAGATTAATAATTGGAATGAAAACAGAAAAAATAAGATTACTGAAGCTGATTATTACTGTAGAATTTTAGATGACTTTGAACTCAATGAGAGATTAATTAATGAAAATTATGAGCTGACAACCAACAGAATAAAACTCAACAAAGAGCTTATAAAAGATTTAAACAACTTCCCAAATGATAGAAGTACAATCCTGAATAAATTTGTAGCTTCTTTAAGACAAGATGTTTTTGTACCCAGTACCATTACTTTTGAAGATTTAACATCTTCGGGACAATTAAAACTGTTAACAGATATTAAATTAAAGAACAGACTTATTAAGCACAGTACTTTTTTGAACAACTCTTTAAATCAACTAAAAGAAAATCGGTACGAAATTGTTAAAAGATATACGGATTTTGAGCTTATAACTGAATTAGGGTATCAAGATATTGAATATGTAAAGCAAGAACTTGACAAGGAACATATTGATTTCTTGCCAAACATTAATTGGACAAACGACCCTACTCACCCAATATTCATAAAATTTCAAGATAATCTTGTTTTTATTTTGGGTATGCAAATTAGGCAGAAACAACACCTTTCTAATTTAAAGAAGGAAATTCAAGAACCTATAGAGCTACTAAAAAACAAAAAATGCAAATAGAGAAATTTAGACCACATATATAACCACACGTTTACCCATGATAAAGTTCTTTAGAAAAATTCGCCAAAACCTACTTATGGAAAACAAAACTGGAAAGTATTTTAAATATGCTATTGGAGAAATTATTCTGGTTGTTATTGGTATTTTAATTGCATTACAGATTAACAATGCGAATGAAAATCACAAATCAGCTCAACAAGAAAATCTTTACTTAAATAGACTTCTTATAGAAAACAAAGATGACATCAATACATTCAAGAACAATATTTCTGATTTAAATAAAGGAATACAAACTATTGAAAAACTATCATTGGCTTTAAACTCTAATTTATATTCTGACCAAGATCTTATTAAAGCAGCAAATGGTTTTTTTGCTTACGGAAGTATATACCCTATCTTCTCCTCTTCAACTTCAACTTTTGACGACCTTTCGAGTACAGGAAATTTAAAAGATATCCGAAATTCAGATTTGCGAGACGCATTGGTCAAACATTATGCGAAACATAAACAAATTGCAGAATGGATAAGGATTGGAACAGATTGGGCACTTCCTAATGACGCTCCCTTCACATACAATAACAGTATTATGAGATTTGAACCTGCATCAAATTTTTTGTTTGGTGAACAAAATCAAATGGAATTGGCAAAACATTTGAGAAATAAGAAAGTTGAATATATTAATAATGCCGCAATTCATTTTTGGATTAATAAAGATGCAATTGACAAACTTGAGGCATTAATTAAAGACACCTATGAAATTATTAACCAGATCGAAACGGAATTAAACGACTAAATATATTAGCATGAAAAATTCTAAAACAATAATTTGTTTACTTCTTCTTTTGATATTTGTGAGTTCTTGCTCCAATAATATTGAATCCCAATTTAAAGTTGATAAGATTTCTCCTTGGTGCATAATAGGTTTTGACGCTTTAGATAGAAGCCCGAAACAGCGTATAGACATGCTAAAGCAAATGGGCTTCACAAAGTATGGTTATAATAAAGGGAAAGGTGATTTAACTAAAATGAAAGAGGAGTTTAAACTCGCTAAAGAAAATAACATTGAAATAGTTTCAATATTTCTGTGGTTAAATGCTAAAAGAGACAGCATAGGTAAACTGAGTCCACTAAACCAAGAATTGCTAAGTAATATAAATGAAGTAGAATATAAGCCAACAATTTGGTTAAGTTTTAGCAATAATTATTTTGAAGGACTTAACCAAGAACAATCTATAGAACTATCTATTGAAATGATCAAGTTTATCAAATTAAAAGCTGATAAAATGGGATGTAAGTTAGCGTTATACAATCATCATGGTTGGTTTGGAAATCCGCATAATCAAGTTGAAATTTTAGAAAAATTAAATCAAAACTCGATAACTATGGTTTATAATTTTCATCATTCTCAAGAGTATATAGACGAGTTTCCTGAAATTGTAAAAAAAATAAAACCCTATTTATCTTTTGTTAATCTAAATGGCGTAAAAAAGGAAGGCCCTCAAATATTGCCTATTGGGAAAGGTGACTATGAATTTGAAATGGTCAAACTGTTAATAGACCAAGGGTTTCATGGTCCATGGGGCATTTTAGGACACCTTAAAACAGAAGACGTTCAAAAAGTTTTAAAGAGAAATGTTGAAGGATTGAATTTAATGAGTTCAAAATACATTGTAGAAGAAGGAAAATAAAAACTACTCTCATCAACATAAATAATCCATTCGTTTATCGGTTAAGGACTGGATTTTTCTTATTTTTAAATTAAATAACAGAACGGAAAAATCTTAACCCTAACACGTTGTACTTCATTAGGAGTTACCAATGATAAAATCCTTTAGACTATTCGAACTCAATTTTGCCTTTGCAAAATCAAAACTCTTGCAGAGGTTTGGTGAGAATACAAATAGTAACTTAAACATGATTTATAAAAAATTAATAATGGTAATGGTAATGGTAATATATTACCAATTCCTGCAACATTTATATTAGGACAGGATGGAGTTGTTACATGGAGCTATATGAATGTTGACTATAGAATTCGGTCAGAACCTGATGAAATTATTGAAGCATTAAAAAATCTGTTTTAAGAAAGTAAACTTTCCTTAATTTGACAAGATGTGTAATTAATAGAATCTTTAACACCACTACCTTCAGGAATCAAAGATCAAGGGCTTAACAGTAATTCAATATAAAGGATAATATATCTTTAACTTTTTTCTTTTTAGTAATTTTCAGATAAATTAATTGCTGTTTCAATCAATGCCAAATGTGAATAAGCCTGTGGGAAGTTACCTAATAGGCGTTTAGTTTCAAAATCCAAGTCTTCACTAAAGAGTCCCAGATGATTGCTATAAGATAAAAGCTTTTCAAATTGTTTGATAGCCTTTTGTTCTTCTCCAATTTTGTATAGACTATTTATGAACCAAAATGTACATATCGTAAAAGATGAAGATGGCAATCCAAAATCGTCTTGAGTTTTATATCTGTATAATAATCCATCATTAGAAAGTTCGCGTTCAATCGCTTTCACAGTGCTCACATATTTTGGATGTTTGGCATCAATAAAACCATAAGATTCCATCAATAAAACAGAAGCATCTAAATCATCTGAACCATAAGCTTGAGTAAATGCTTGTGCAGAATCACTCCAAGCGTGTTCCATAATATCTTTATGAATTTCTACTTCTAGTGACTTCCAATGAGCGATCTTAGACGTTTTACCTAAGATTTCAGCAACTTTTATAGCCTTATCAACAGCTGTCCAACATAGAACTTTAGAAAAAGTAAAATGCTGGTCTTCCGATCGAAACTCCCAAATTCCTTTATCCGCTTCTCGCCAGTGCTTGTTTACCACCCAAACAATCCCTTTTGTAATACTCCAAAGCTCTTCACCATTTTCAATATCATTATTAAAACTCTGTAATAATTGATGAATCATATCCATCAGAATCCCATAAATATCATTTTGTTTCTGTTTATACGCAGCATTTCCAATTCTTACAGGACTAGAATTTTCATAACCTGACAAATGATCTAAAAACTCTTCAGTTAGCTTCTTCTCACCATTAATTCCGTACATAATCTGAAGTTTTTCGTCCTTGTCAGGAATCAAATTAACAACAAATTTTATATAGCGTTTTGCAATATTTTTATGCCCCAATTGTGAAATCACTTTTATCACCATAGAAGCATCTCGAATCCAACAAAAACGGTAATCCCAATTCCTGACCTCTCCTATGGTTTCAGGCAAAGATGTTGTAGGTGCAGCCAAAATCGCTCCCGTTTTATCATAACTTAACAACTTTAGTGTCATAGCACTACGAGCGATGTAATTATTATAGCGTTTAAAATTAGGTGTACGTTCAATCCAATTTAGCCAATAGGCAGTAGTACGCTCGTACTCTGAAAATGCCATGTTTAAATTAGGTACAAATAATTTTTCGTTATACCCTACTAAGAAAAAGTGGTCGGAAATAATTGTAATAGAATGACCTCTAACAACAGCTTCTTTATTAAAATCAGTATATAAAAACAAGGTATCAAAAACATCATCATTGGTTAAACTAACCACAAAATCGTTTTTTATATAAGTATTGGTAACACCTTTGGCATATTCTAACTTTGGATTATATACAACTTTTAAGCTAGGCTTTCCAGAAATATGTTTGATATGTCTAATTAATTCGGGAGGCGAATGATATTTACCATTTTCTTTATAATACCTTGGCATGAAATCGTGTACCTCAAAAGCGTCCAATCCATTACTAAAAGAAGTTATTAAAATGGCCGTATTTTCTAGATAGTATTGTTTAATTTTATAACTATCGTCTACTACAAAACCAAAGGAACCACCAATCTTTTCATCCAAAAGTTTTCCAAAAACTGAAGGTGAATCAAATTGAGGTAAACAACACCAATCGATTGAGCCTTCTTTAGAAACTAATGCAGCACTTCTACAATTTCCAATTATGCCATAATCTAAATTATTTTTCAAACACCTTTCTATTTAAAGTAGATAACTCTTTATTTTTCTTTAAATTAACGAAATCAAATTTGTTATAGCAAATTATCATTATGAATAAAACAATAATTGTTTCGAACCGATTACCACTACAAGTAATAATACATCAAAATACTTTAAAAATAATTCCAAGTGTAGGAGGATTAGCAACAGGAATGAAATCTGTTCATGCCGAAGGGAATGGTATTTGGGTAGGCTGGTCTGGTATTCCTGAAGAAGAATTAAGTACTGAACTTTCTGAAAAAGTTGCTAAAGAAATACGAAAAGAGAAATGTGTATCTGTTCCTTTAACTTTGGATGATGTTGAAGAATATTATGAGGGCTTTAGTAACAAAGCTTTATGGCCATTGTTTCATTATTTTATGGAATATACAGGCTTTGAAGAACACGAATGGGAGGCCTACAAACGTGTGAATCAAAAGTTTGCTGAAATAGTATTAGAAAATATTGATGATGGAGATACAGTTTGGGTACACGATTATCAATTGCTCTTGTTACCTCAACTTATTAAAGACAAAAAACCAAACATCACAATAGGATTCTTTTTACACATCCCTTTTCCTTCTTATGAAATTTTCAGAACATTTCCTTGGCGTAAAGAAATTCTTAGTGGTATGCTTGGTGCAGATCTTATAGGCTTTCACACTTACGATTATGAACGCCATTTTTTAAGTTCTGTTAAGCGAATTTTAAGATTAGATGCTCATTTTAATCAAATCAGCTATCATGACAGACTAATTAAAGTAGATTCGTTCCCTATGGGAATTGATTATGATAAGTTTTATAATGCGGCTTTAGAACACAGTAGTAATTCTAAAGAGAAATCAGAATTATATCGAAGATTGCATGAACATATTTCAGAAGACAAAAAACTCATCCTATCTATAGATCGAATGGACTATACTAAAGGAATCCCTAACAGAATAAAGGCCTTTGAATATTTTTTACATAAGTTTCCTGAATATAAGGAAAAGGTAAGACTCGTTATGCTGGCGGTTCCTTCTCGATCTAATGTTACCCAATATAAAAAACTAAAGAGAGAAACCGATGAGCTAGTAGGTCGTATCAATGGCAAATTTGCCACAGTAAGTTGGACACCCATTTGGTATTTTTATAGGTCCATGCCCTTTGACAAATTAATAGATTTATATATTTCTTCTGATGTCGCTCTTATCACTCCCTTAAGAGACGGAATGAATTTAGTGGCTAAAGAATACGTTGCTACCCGAATTAATAACGATGGTGTATTAATCTTAAGTGAAATGGCTGGAGCCTCTCTAGAAATGAATGAAGCCCTAATTATTAACCCCAACAGTTTTGAAGACTTTGCTAATAATCTAAAACGTGCTTTAACAATGCCACTGAAAGATCAAAAATCACGAATGAAATTTTTACAAAAGCGTTTAAAGCGATATAACGTAGAAAAATGGGCAAAAGAGTTTTTAAAATCATTAGAAGAAACCAACGAACTCAAAAGCAACATCATTACTAAAAAACTGCTTGGCGAATATGAGAATAATCTGGTGAACGATTTTAATAAGAAAAAGAAAAAATTATTACTCTTAGATTATGATGGTACTTTAATTGGTTTTAAAGACAACCCACAAGATGCCGAGCCTGATGATGAACTTTATAATATTTTAGATAAATTACAAGAAAAAGAAGATACCTCTTTAGTTCTAGTAAGTGGCAGAGACAAGGAAACCTTTAAAAAATGGTTTGGTCATAAACAATATACTTTGATTACTGATCATGGTGTTTGGTTATATCAAAATAATGAGTGGACAGCTTTAGAGCGACCAAAAACAGATTGGATGCAAAGTATTAAGCCTATTTTGGAAACTTTTGTAGATAGAACACCTGGAACCTTTATTGAAACTAAAAAATATTCACTAGCTTGGCATTATAGAATGACAGATCCTGAGCTAGCAAAAATAAGAACCATAGAATTAAATACCGTCCTTACAAGTATGGTTGCAAATAATGACCTCTCTATCTTGAAGGGTAATAAGGTTATAGAAATTAAAAGTAGTAATGTTAATAAAGGACGAGCGGTAAGTCGTTATTTAATGCAACAAGATTATGATTTTATAACAGTAATTGGTGATGATTGGACTGATGAATACATGTTTGAAGAAGCTCCTGATTGGGCTTATACAATTAAGGTTGGTTTTACTAAAACAAAAGCAATGTACCAGATTAAAGACCCAGAGCAAGTTCGGCAATTATTGAATAAATTAATTTGAATAACCAAAGCTCAACCAAACTTCTTAAAAAATTAGACTTTAAGAGTTAAGAATAGATAAGATTGATGAAACAAATTCAAAGTTGATTTTATTCAGACTGAATAATAGCAATAAAAATAACCTAAAGAATTAAATCCTTGGACTGCTATCAATCTAATCGTTCATACTTACATTTAAACTTCAAATTAAATTCCTATCTTTAAACAAACAAGTATGATTATTAGGTCATAAATTAAGTTAATTAATGGAACATTCCGATTTATTAAATACGCTTGCCCAAATAGCCTTAGGGACTTTAGGTTTTACAGGAGTTGTTGTGGCTTTAAAACATAATTCGGATAATTGGGATAATTATGAAAAAATACGTTTTCAAGCTCTAGTCACTACAACCTTGACAGCTCTGGTTGGCTCGTTATTGCCTCAGATAATTGGTATTGCCTCTGAAGATGATTCTCTAATCTGGAAATTAGCGAACTTGGGTATTGGATTAATGCATCTAGTAAACTTTGGCTCAATCATTTCTACCGCTGTTAAATATAAAATTAAACCCGAATTTAGAGGAATTAAAGATATCCTAGATACCATAATTGGTCCAGCTTTGATACTATTACATTTTATAGCAGCATTAGGTTATATCCCTTGGCTAAAATTATTGCTTGTTATTGGTGTCTTGCAACAATTGTATATTGGAATTAGTAACTTTCTAGTATTTATTAGTTGG
The DNA here is from genome assembly GCF_042686125.1 of Lacinutrix iliipiscaria. Classification (NCBI taxonomy): domain Bacteria; kingdom Pseudomonadati; phylum Bacteroidota; class Flavobacteriia; order Flavobacteriales; family Flavobacteriaceae; genus Lacinutrix; species Lacinutrix iliipiscaria. The sequence goes on along the minus strand of NZ_JBHUOV010000001.1, from coordinate 1,508,267 downwards.
AAAAAAGTTGATAAAAACCTTTAACTTCGTACAACAAAGTGTATAGTCTATTGTCTCGCTATTTCCTCCAGCAGAATTTCAACCACAAGCTGCCCATTTAAAACTAAATCATACACAAATACGTTGTCTGTATTAAAACCAACCAAATAGTATACAACATTCGAAAATCTGTATAAGAAAATAAGTCCACCTCTACCCGATCTTTGCCTTATTCTTTTAATTAATAAAAAAATAACAAAATGAATACAAATCAATTTGGCAAAAAAGGTTGGACACCTGATAGGATAAAAAAATTGAACGGTAAAACATTCGTTATAACAGGTACTACAAGTGGAACAGGTTTTGAGGCAACAAAAATATTGCTTTCAAAAGGCGCAAAGGTGGTAATGCTTAATAGAAACGCACTAAAGGCTGAAAATACTATTAAAACTCTAAAACAAGAACTTGGAAACGAGATAGACGTTTTGGCAATAAAAATGGATTTGTCGGAACAAACTTCTGTAAAAAAAGCTGCGGAAGATGTTTTAAAAACAGTTCCTCAAATCGATGCACTAATTTGCAATGCTGCAATTGCCCAAGTACCAAAACAAACGCTTACTGTAGATGGCTGGGAAAGTCAAATGGGAACAAATTATTATGGCAATTTTACACTTCAAGCTTTATTGTTCCCTCTTATTGAAAAATCAAAAGGACGAATTGTGACTGTAGGAAGTTTGGGATATGATATGGGAATTAAAACCATTAAATTTGAGGATTTGAATTGGGATAAAGATTACACGCCAAATAATGCATATAGTCAAAGTAAACTAGCGCAGATTATGACGATCTATGAACTACAAGATAGATTGACCGCTTCTGGTAAAACAGATGTTAAAGCATATGCTTGTCATCCTGGCTCTTCAAGAACCAACTTAATAAACTCAAGTGGTAGTTTTATGATGAAATTCATCTTTAATCTCATGAAATTATCTCCATTAACACAATCTGCAGAAAAAGGTGCTTATCCGCAATTGATGTGTGCAACAGAACCAAATTTAGAGCAAAGTGGGTTTTATGGACCAACAGGAAGAAATAATTGGACAGGACCAGTTGGAGCACATAAAATAGAACCACATGCTAAAGATAAAGCAGTAGCTAAAAGATTATGGGAACTTTCAGAAAAAGAAACTGGTGTAAATTGGAACATATAATGGCTTTAATTAAAAAAATAATGGTTGCACTACTATTTATCATCATAACTATTGGTGTCGGAACACTAATCTTTTTAAATACAGAACGATTTGGAAAACATCCATCAGGAGAGCGTTTATTAAAAATAGAACAATCATCCAATTATAAGGATGGGAGTTTTCAAAACCTTAATTATACACCAATGCTTACAGAAGGTGTTGGCTATGGCAAAGTGATGTATGAATTCCTTTTTTCCTCTAAACCAAAAGAGCCTTCTCTACAAATACCTTCGGTTAAAACTGACTTGAAAGCACTTAAAGCAAATGAAAATGTGCTGATATGGATGGGACATTCATCTTACTTTATGCAATTAGATGGTAAAAAAATATTGGTTGACCCTGTTTTTAGCGGTAATGCGTCACCTCTTTCATTTACCACTAAAGCTTATAATGGAACTGATATTTATACAACCGATGACATCCCAGAAATAGATTATTTGTTTTTATCACACGACCATTGGGACCATATGGATTATAAAACACTGAAAAAGTTGAAACCAAAAATTAAGAATGTCATTACAGGTCTTGGTAATGGTGTGCATTTAGAGGCTTGGGGATTTAATCCTGAAGTGATTTTAGAAGGAGATTGGTATGATTTTTTTAAATTTGAAAAAGGATTTGAAATACATATTACGCCTGCAAGACATTTCTCGGGAAGAGGATTTAAAAGAGCAAAAACATTATGGGCATCCTTTGTATTAAAATCACCAAATGCTACAATTTACATTGGTGGCGATAGTGGATACGATACGCATTTTAAAGATATTGGAAGTAAATTCGGACCTTTTGACTTGGCAATTCTTGAAAATGGCCAATATGATGAAAAGTGGAAGTACATTCATATGTTACCAGGCGAACAAATAATGGCTGCAACAGATTTAAATGCAAAAGCTATTTTACCTGTGCATTCGGGAAAATTCACCTTGGCCAATCACGATTGGGATGAACCACTAGTGAATATTGTAGATGAAGAAAATAGGAAAGACTATAAAATATTAACGCCAATGGTTGGAGAGCAAGTAAACTTAAACGATAGTTTACAGCAATTTAAGCATTGGTGGAACCTAAAATAATAGAAATGAAACATTTTAAAACATTATCATCATATTTAGAATATATGCAACTACCTCGTCCAGAGCATCCTATGTTGAGTGTTTATACAGCAAAGGGAGATGAGTTTTTGCCTTGCCCGAGAGAAAGTTCACCACCCATTTCAACCGATAGTTATTCTATTAGCTTTAAGAAAATAGTAAAAGGAAATATAAATTATGGTCGTACAAAATACGATTTCACGAATGGTGCTTTAATTTTCATTGCGCCAAGACAAGTGGTACAATGGGATAGTAGTATCGTTTTTGAGCAAAAGGGTTTTTCGATAAACTTTCACGAAGATTTTCTGAAAGGAACAGAATTAGCTCAACAGATTAAGAAATATAATTTCTTTTCTTATTCAGCTAATGAAGCATTGCACCTTTCGCCAAAAGAAGAAAAGCAAATAGAATCGATAGTAAATAATATTGAAATAGAATACCAAAACAACCAAGATGAGTTCAGTAAGGAAATCATCATTTCTCAATTGGACACACTATTGAAATATGCCAATCGTTTTTATGAAAGACAGTTTTTGAATAGGAAAGAATTATCAAATGACTTATTGGAACGTTTTAATTTACAATTAACAGAATACTTCGAATTAGGGCTTGTACAAGAAAAGGGTATTCCAAATATTGAAGAAATAGCAAATAAAATGTCTGTTTCGCAACGTTACTTAAGTGATACGCTTAAAAAAGAAACGGGTAAAACAACTACAGAACATTTACACTTACGCTTAATAGACGAAGCAAAAAATATTTTATTAAAACCAAATAAAAGTATTTCGGAAGTAGCCTATGAATTGGGATTTGAATATCCACAATATTTCTCAAGGTTATTCAAAAAGAAAGAAGGTATCAGTCCAACAGAATACCGAGAAAAATATAAATTAAATTAAACAATGGAACTATTAAAATTAGCCACAGAATGGGCAAAAGCCGAAGTATTCTCAACACGTTTCTTTATTTTATTCGCGATTGGATTTTTAATCGCAAGTGTTGGATTTTGGCAATTAGGGAAAACAGATTTAGCAAAGGCTTATATCATTCCTACGTTGGTAGCAGGGTTATTACTTATGACAATAGGACTTGGTTTATTTTACACCAATAAATCAAGGATTACTCAATTTGAAAAAGCATTTAGCGATGATGCAACTGCTTTTTATCAGTCCGAAATTCAACGTACAGAGAGCACTTTAAAGGAATATTCAGTTGTATTTAAGGTAATTCCAGTTCTAATTATCCTAGCTGCCTTATTAATTCTTTTTATTAGCACACCAACTTGGAGAGCAATTAGCATTACAACAATTGCTATGCTGATAATTATCTTATTAGTTGACGGAACTGCACACTCAAGAATAGATAGCTACCACAAAGAATTAAAGTTAGCGGATATTCAAAATAACTACGCACACAACATTCATAATTAATTGCTACACTAGGCTGTTAAGTGTTTGAGATGATTAAAAATTGTATATTTCATAATTGAAAAAAAGCAAGTCTAAACCTTGCTGTTTTCCTTCATCTGAACGAAACCATATACAAATGCTTTAGGCGTAAAGTAACCCAACACAAACTAAATGAATAACACAACAGACATAGCCTTCTTTAATAGAGTCGTTGACTTATATAACACATTGGAAATTCCAATCGAACAAAACAGTCAATTCTCTATAAACGATTTATTAGACATACATAAAACTATACCATATAAATCACCAGTCTTTAGAACTAACTACTACTCTTTTATATTTGTGAAAAACGGTAAAGGAAACTATACAACTGATGAGCAAACTTTTGAATACGGTTCAAGAACCATTTATTTTACAAATCCAGGACATATAAAATCTTTTGAATTTTTTGAATTAAAAGCCGCCTACCTTATCACGTTTAGTGAAGAATTTCTAAAGACAAATATGCATCAAAACATTTTTTCCGAATTTCCATTCCTGCTTTCAGAAACCGTTCCGCCACAAAATCCTAGTGAAAAACAATACAAAGAGATTGAAACTATCTATCTTCAAATTCTGAATGAATACCAAAGTAATTCACTTTATAAAGAAAAAATTATTAGCAGCTTACTTGTTGCTTTATTACTAAAAATTAAAGCTTTATTTTGGCAAAACTACCATCCTTTGGAAGAGGGAAGCAATCAATCGCGAATTGTAAAAGCATTTAAGGAAAATTTAGAAAAGCACTACACCGATTTGGCCAAGAACAAAGTCGATAAAATTTTTCAACCACAAGATTATGCAAATCTGCAACAGCTCAATTCAAGTTATTTTAGTCAAGTAATCAAAAGTAAAACAGGCAAATCACCAAGTAGTTGGATAAATGAGCGCACTACTTCTTACGCAAAATCACTTTTAAAAAACACATCAAAATCCATTAAGGAAATAACGTATAAATTAGGTTTTTCAGAAACAGCCCATTTTAGCAATTTCTTTAAAAAGCAAACTCGCTTTTCACCTTCTACATATCGCAAAAAGAAAAACTAAAAAAATTGCAACACAAGCTAAAATTCACACAACAAAGCAACCTTATGTGCAATTTATCTTTGTACCATTATTAATTATAAAAAACAAAAACAATGGCAAAGATTAATTTAAAAGACAAAGTAGTTTTAGTTGCAGGTGGTGCTAAAAACCTTGGAGGTTTAATAAGTAGAGAGGTTGCAAAACAAGGTTCTGACGTAGTTATACATTTTAATAGTGACAGTACAAAAGCTGCTGCTGAGGAAACCTTAAAAGAAGTACAAGATTTAGGAAGAAAAGCAATTCTTATACAAAGCGATTTAACAAAAGCAGAAAATGTAAAAGCATTATTTCAAGAAGCAAAAGACAAACTTGGAAAGGTAGATGTTGCTGTTAACACTGTTGGAATGGTATTAAAGAAGCCTTTTTCAGAGACAAGTGAAGAAGAATTTGATACGATGTCTGCGGTAAATAGTAAATCAGCTTATTTCTTTTTACAAGAAGCAGGAAAAAATGTAGAAAACAATGGTAAAATTATTACTATCGTTACTTCACTTTTAGGAGCGTTCACTGGTTTATACTCAACTTACGCAGGAGGAAAGGCACCAGTAGAGCATTATACACGAGCTGCTTCTAAAGAGTTTGGGGAAAGAGGTATATCTGTAAATGCTGTTGGACCTGGACCAATGGACACACCCTTTTTCTACGGACAAGAAGCACCAGAAGCTGTTGCCTATCATAAATCGGCATCTGCTTTAGGAGGTTTAACACAAATTGAAGATATAGTTCCAATCATTACTTTTTTAGCAACCGATGGTTGGTGGATTACTGGCCAAACCATACTTGCAAATGGTGGTTATACAACTAAATAAGATGAAAAAAATTATTGGAATATTAGTAATACTTTTGAACTTGGTTGCCTGTGGGCAATCAAGTTCAACTAAATCAAACAAAAAAGAAATGGACTTATCAGCAATAACAAACAGCAACGTAAAAGCGGCTATAGAAGCTTTACAAAATGGCGATGAATCTTGGTATTCTTACTTTACCGAAAATCCAGAAATGAAAGATGACGGAAATGACAAAGATTTTCATGATTTTTTTAAGGGAGCTTTAGGAAAAGAAAAATTTCTCTCTATCGACAAAGTTGAAAATAATGGCAAAAATATTATTGGAGACTTTAAAGCAGGAATGTGGGGAACTTTTGAAGTTTATTTTAATTTCTATGAAAATGAAAATGGCAAATTTTACCGATTAGATATAGGACAAACTTCAAAACTTTAACAAGGATAAAAAAACACTACACCTAACAACAGATAAAAGTCATGTGGTTATCTGTTAAAATAAGGAACATTTCCTACTTTATTGTATCTTAGTTTTTAGAAAAATTCTAGTCGCTTAGCATCGCGCTTTTTATCTATTGGATTTTTGCCACAAATGGTTATGCTAAAAATCTAAACGAAATCATACAAACGCCTAAGTGCCAATAATTGAAAATCATATAAAAATGAAAGTTACAGTCGAAAAAAATGAAAAAGTTGCTAATATGATATTTGCATCCATTTATCCACTTTACTTAAATAGATTGGAAAAAAATGGCAGAACAAAAGAAGAACTCAACCAAGTCATAAAATGGTTTACTGGTTTGGATAATGATGATTTACAAACACTCATTGAAGAGAAAGCCACTTTTAGAACATTTTTTCAAAAAGCTAAAATTCATCCTAACGCACACCTGATTAAAGGAGTTGTTTGCGGCTATCGAATTGAAGAAATAGAGGATGAATTTGAGTTGTATAAACAATGTAGACGTATGGAAAAGCTCATTGATGAATTAGCGAGAGGTCGTAAAATGGAAAAAATTTTACGAGAAGAAAAGAAGTAAAACTGATAACAACGTGTATCATTCATGTTAACACATGAACTTCAAATTAAATTCATATCTTTAAACTAGTGTAATGACTTTGTCATAAACAGCTCATCCTAACGTAAAGCGTTTCGGCTGAAAATCCATATAAAACCGAACACAAACATCTTGAGAATAAGCTATAAAAATCAAAATAAAACATGAACTATAAATTCAATTCAAAAAGAAAAAAAACACTGCAATATATAGTAGCTACTTCAATAATCTATATTGGCCTCTTTAGTGTTTCTTGTAAAAAAACTGTAGACTCATCCATAAACACGGAAAGTGAATTGATAATGAAAATTAATGCTGTTCAAGAGCAGGTAATGGCGCAAGGAAATATTAGTAAAGAAGAGGAACAAGCAATGTTAAGTTTATGTAGTATTGTATCACAGAATGACGGTTTAGCAAATTATAGTCCTGATAATAGGATGGTATTAAAAGATGCGGATATCGCACCTGTTTATGATGGTTGTGAGAATCTTTCTGCAGATCAAACAAAGGAATGTTTTAATAATAAAGTATCGGCATTTATAAAACGTGAATTTAACATGAGTGTCTCTAAAGATTTAAATCTCTCAGAACCAAAGCAGGTAGAAACTTTTTTTATAATCAACGAAAGTGGAAATCTGACTGGTATGAAAGTTAGAGATTCTGAGGTAACCATTCAAGCAGAGATTTTGAGAGTGCTTAGAAAAATGCCTGTGATGAAACCTGCTATTCACAATGGAAAAAATGTTTCTGTATTATGTTCAATTATAATAAAATATGGAAATGAATTAGAAATTGATGCTGTTTATATTCCAGAACGACCAAATGATTAAAAGTTGAACCACTAATAGCAGTAAATTATAAAAAACAAATTGGCATTAAAAAAGCAGTCAATGGTTTACATTTTTCGCCAGAAGCACCAATATTGAAGGTAATAAAGATGCTTTTACTAAACTCAATTTTACTGACTTCAAAAGCTTCGGCAAGTGCGACAGAAATCTTCGTATTGGATACATTGAGTATGGATAATGTTATGAGAATTGGTGGGAATACTGAAGGTATTACTTCAGACATACTTGAAAAAGCATTAGAAATATTGAACGAATAAAACCAATGGTAACAATGCATCTCGTCCCTCCTACCTTATAAACTTCAATTAAAATTCTTATCTTTAAACAAGTATGATTTACTAGAAAAATGCAAGTCTCAACCTTACTCCTTTTTCTAGCGGGTTTTTTCACCATAAATACTCATTCGAAGCCGAAACAGTTTCGACTCAATCAGCAACGAATCATACGCAAACATCTTGTAGTCATTAAAAACTGAAATTATGAAATATTTGCTACTAATTATGTTCATATTCACACTAGGATGCTCAGAAAGTCCAAATAAAAAATATGACTTCGTTATCGCTAATGTTAATTTAATTGATGGCACTGGAGCAGCCTTAAAATCTAATGCCAACGTTTATATCAAAAACGGAAGAATTACTTTAATAAATCAAGCTGAAGTCAATAAAATGGAAACTATAATTGATGGCACAAAAAAATATTTGATTCCTGGGTTATTTGACTGCCACACACATACAAATAATTATAAAATAGATTTTCCAAAATTTATTCATTTTGGTGTTACCTCAATTTTTGTTACTGGCGGAAGCACATGCACAAATGAATATTATAAAGAAATGAGAGAAATTGGGAGTCAAGATTTAATAGCTTCACCAAGAGTTTTTCATACAAGTCAACATTTTATTATGGAAGGTAGTCATCCTGTTCGCACCTATTCATCAAGCAATTGGAGAGAAGGAAAAACAGTATTTTATTTAAAAGATACCCTACAAATAGAATCTTTAGTAAAAGAGGTATCGCAATATCCAATTCAAGGTATAAAATTAACTATTGAAGAAGGTCCAATGCCTCCTCCATTACCTAGGATGCCACAAGAATTTATAAATAAAGTAGTAAAAGAAGCTCAAAAGAATAATACTAAAGTCTTTGTACATATTAGCGACAATGTTGAGTTAAGCATGGCTTTAGAGGCTAAAATAAATAACATCATACATTTTACTGGAGTCGATTTAGATTTTGAAAGAGATCAGGAAATGGTAGATTTAATCTATCAATCTGATATTTCTTGGGTCACTACTTTAATGCTTGACAAAAGCTTTATCTACCCTCTTCATCCAGAATGGGTTAACGAAACTGAAATTAAGGATATCTACGAACCTGAGAACTATAAAAACTTAACGAGCCAGTCTGAAGTTGAAAAAGCGAAAGAACTACTATTCTTTTTTGAAAATGATTATAAACTAAAAAATCCGACACTAGAAAATATAATGGCTTTTCAAGTAGAAGACATTAAAACACTTTATGAAAATGGAGTTAATATGGTATTAGGAACTGATACTGGAAACACATATATTTTTCATGGCCATAGTTTACATGAAGAAATGCAACTTTTAGAAATGGGAGGAATGAAACCTATAGATATTATAAAAATGGGCACACACAATGCTGCAAAAATGATGGATATTCTTGATAAATTGGGAACTATTGAAAAAGGAAAAATTGCAGATATGATATTATTAGACAAAAATCCGCTTGAATCAATTAAAAATACGCTATCAATAAACACAGTATTCAAGAACGGAATTATTCAAAAAAGAATTGAACACTAAAATGTTCAACAACACTAGGTATAGCTTATTGCTAAATTGATTTATTCGAAAAATTCATACTACAATTTGTATATTTATCTAATCATACACATTCACAATATAATTCATCTTAACCAGCCAATAACTAATGATAAAATTCTTTAGACTATTCGAACTCAATTTGGCCTTTGTAAAATCAAAGCTCTTGCAGAAGTTTGGTGAGAATATACATAGTAACTTAAACATGATTTAATGATAAAGTTTTTTAGAAAAATACGATACGACCTTATGGAGAAAAACAAAACTGGAAAGTATTTTAAATACGCCATCGGAGAAATTGCACTTGTTGTTATTGGTATTTTGATTGCACTTCAAATAAATAATTGGAATGACGCTAGAAAAGAAGAAAAAGAGTTGCATCAATATTTAGCAAAAATCAGTAATAATATTAAACACGATATTAAAAATTTAAATGCGATAAAAAAGAGAAGAAGAGAAACTAATGAAGCCTGTCAAAAAGCATTGGTTAGCTTTCAAAATAATGAATACGATTTATTTGTTAACTTAAATGCAGCATTTGTTTTTATAGATTATTATTTTACACCAAACCAAAGCGGTTATGAGGCTTTAAAAAATTCATCTTATTTAGGTAAAATAAATGGCACTAAAGCTGATAGTTTAATAGACACTTACAACACCATTTTAAACAAAACAATAAAAGAAGAAATTAGCTACTTCAACTTTGTAGAAAGCATGGAAGTGATTTGGGCAGCAAAATTTGATATGTCGGAATTAATTAGTGTATATATGAATCAAAATAGTTTAAACTATGATGATCTAGATGACAATATGAAAAGTAAACTTAAAGAATCGTTCTTTGATGAATCTTTTAGATCTACAGTAACAAGAGGTGCAATACAAACAGGTATGCTAGACTATTATGATCAAATAATTGAAGTTGGTAATGAATTAATTAGTGAAATAGAAACAATTATCAAAGATTGATTCTTCAATATATTTTATAATCTAAAAAGGATGATAAATAACGAAAACACGATAACGCTAATGGCTCAGTCTTAAAGGAAAGCACTTTAGTCAAATGCTCTAAACTTTACCAAAAATATGATAAGCAACACCTTAAAACCCAATAAAATCAACTAACAGACTCAAATGTCGTAAAAATGTCGCAAACAAACCGTTACCAAAATAATAGATTCATAAGTAGTTTTGTTAAAACTTTAAACTAAATTAATTATGAACGAAATCGGAAGTAAAATTAGAGACGTAAGAAAGAAAAAAGGCCTAACTCAAGAAGAGCTAGCTGAATCTGCTAAAGTCAATTTAAGAACCATTCAACGTATTGAAAACAATGAAAGTGAACCAAGAGGAAAAACTTTAAGTTTAATTTGTGAAGTTCTTGATATTAACGTAGAAGACATTTTAGATTACGGAAAGCAAACAGATAAAAGCTACCTTATTATCTTTCATCTTTCTGTGATAATATTTTTGGTTATTCCAACAGGTAATATAATTCTTCCTTTAATTTTATGGTTGACAAAAAAAGACAAGATAATTGGACTTAAAGAAATAGGTGCTAACCTTTTAAATTTTCAAATAGTTTGGTCCATTTTAACCTTTCTTTCAATAACAACCTACGGGTTTTTTAAAATCATGCATTATGGAAAGTATGACGCCTTATTGTATACTTTCCTCGGACTATATGCATTGAATATTATTTTACCCATTTTATTTGCCCTCAAAACTAAAAATGGAGAACCTAAAAAAATGTATCCCAACCTCATTAGACTTATAAAATAAGGAAGCAAATTCAACAGAATTCTTTAACAGTAAACGATTACAAATCTATTTAACTTATTTATGAATAATTTTAACAAGCTTATAATTATTGGATTTGTTTATTTATCTCTTTTTTCATGTAAAAGTGAAAAGTCGAGTACTAAAAGTGAATCATTATATTACACAGACTCCATTTTTAGTACTCATTTAAATGAGTATCGAAAACATAATATTTATTTACCCAAAGCATTTGATAGTCTTAAGACTTACCCAATCATATTTGCAACAGATGGAAACAAAATTTCAGCAAAAAGTTTTTATAAAAAAACATTAGACTCGCTAATAGACAACAATATAATTAAACCCGTAATTTTAGTCGCAAGCCATTCCAATCGGAAAATAGCTGATAGTACGAGCTCTACAAAAGGAGACAACACTAAACATTATTTAAAATATCGATATTTTGAATACATCAATGATTATTCTAATAGTGATTCTTTATTAGTGAATAGGTTTAAAAATCATATGGCATACTTCAAAAATGAACTAATCAATCAAATAGAAAATGAATTTAATCAAAAGCTTGATAAAAATGATCGGTATTTTTATGGTGTATCAAATGGTGCTGGATTTGGATTAAGTTTGCTAAACACTCACCCAGAAATTATTGGCAACTATTTATGCTTTTCAACTTTTGGTGGTGATATTCAAACAAATACATGGAATATAAATGTGAAATATCCAAATTTGTATATGAGGTATGGCAGTGACGAACCTTTTTTTCTGAGAGAGGATGGAGAATTCTTAAAATTAAAATATAAAGAACTCAACTTGTTTTGTGACATCATCGAATATAATGGTGGACATGACTATTTAAAATGGAATGAAGCGTTTACTGAAATAATAAGTAGGTTGTTAAAATAAAAAATAACGCACAGTTTACCTCAACCTATTAAATACATTTATAACTTATTTAAATTTAAGCATTTATCATACAATTCGTATATTTAACTAATCAAAAAAAAGCAAGTTATTGATAGCTTCGTTCCTTTTTTATAAATCACCAAAAAGAAATTCAATTAGGCAGAAAGTGCTTTGGCTGAAATGGGATAATTAAATAAAATCAACGGATACGTTAGTATTCATTTTGAAAACATACCAATGAAAAAATATTTAGGAATACTATTATTAACATTAAATACTATTTCCTGTAAAGGTCAATCCAATACTAAACCTGAAAGAAATGTTGGTGGACCTTGTGAAGGTTGCGAAGCGACTTTAGATTTTAAAACACTAAACTTAATCCCAAAATCGACTGATACGCTTCCAGGGTTTAATCAAAACGAACCAAAAATTAAAATAACAGGAACAGTATTTAAAAAAGACGGAGAGACACCAGCAAAAAATATTATATTATATGTCTACCACGTTGACAGAAACGGAATTTATAAACCAAGTGATAACCCAATTGGCTGGGAAAAACGACACGGACAATACCGAAGATGGTTAAAGACTGATGAGGATGGGAAATTTACTTTCTACACATTTCGCCCTGCATCATATCCTGAAGTCCAAGAACCAGAACACATACATATTTACATTAAGGAACCAAATACAACACCATATTATATTGATAGCTATCTATTCAAGGATGATCCAATTCTTACCAAAGAAAAAAAAGAATCTGAAAAAAACAGAGGTGGCTCTGGAATAGTCGAACTCAAAATGAAAAATGGAATTTTGACAGCAAATAGAAATATAATTTTAGGCTTGAACATTCCTGACTATGAATAAAGAAGAAATATCAGGTTTCTAAATCGTTTTCCTTCTATAGAAATTTAAAAACAAGCTAAACCGCAAATTATCAGACGTTTAAATGTTAAAAAATTACTATCTTTATGTATTATTAACATTTAATTCAACAAATATGAAAAAAAAATTACAATTCTTTTTACTGTCTCTTGTTGCAGTAACTTTTGTTAATGCTCAAGACTTAATTGTCGTAGATCTTGCAGTAGCCAATCAGGTTACGATTACAGCAGGACCTGGTTTATCTGCGTCAACGATTAGTGGTAGTGATTCAACAGGGTTCTACCTCGAAGATTTCTTCACAAGCGATCAAACGTTTGCTGAAGTACTCGTCAGTGGCGACTTGACATCAGCTGCAAACACACCAGATCTTTCACCAGATCTTTTCAGAGGTGGAGGTGGTACTGATCCAGGACTGAATATTTGGAGCTACACAGATGATCCTACATCTGACTTTACTGCAGGACAAGTCGCATTCTCTGGTCAGGCGACATGGACTCTTAGTGTAGATGAATATAACGCAATGACAGGTTCGTCTAGCAGTGGTAATATCTATTTTGCTGCAGATACTGTTGATGACATTGCTGGAGGAGCCACACTAATAGGCACATACAGCGTGATAAACAATCCATTAAGCATTCCTGATGTGCAATCTTTCGAATTTTCTTACTATCCTAATCCTGTAACAGATGTCTTGAATATCACTTCACAAAAAATGATCGAGCAAGTAGAGGTTTACAATATGCTAGGTCAGTATGTAAGTGTTCAAAAGCTAAATGCTTTAAACGGAACAATAAAGACTGCAAATCTTGCCAATGGAGCTTATTTTTTTAGATCTACCTTTCAAGATGGAACAGTCAAAACTTTCAAAGTGATTAAAAAAGAATTTTAAACTTTGAGTCGTTCTAAAATAAGTTGATAACTATTATCAAATTTCAAAAAACCAGAGAAACTAATTTCTCTGGTTTTTTTTGCTAGTAACAAAGGTGAGTATTCATATTAAGACACTTCATAAGGTGAAGAAATTTTATTTCAAGAATACAATAAAAACATATTATTATAACGTGTATAATTCATACATACTCTTGAATTTCAATTAAAATTTTTATCTTTAAACAAACTGTAAATTTATTTGAAAAAAGAGCGAAACATAGCTTCTCTCCTTTCTTATTAAATTAGTTTTCAGTAAATGGTTCATTTTAAATCTGTATCAAATCATATAAGAATATATTAAGGTACATTTAATAAAACATTACTCTAAAGAGAAACTTAAATATTAATGAAAAGTATAAATCTATTTATGTTAATCCGAAAAAAAGCATACAAATAAAATGGCTGAAATTTTAACAACGATATTTTTCATTTTTGCGGTCATAGATCCAATAGGTTCAATACCAGTTTATCTTGAAGCGACAAAAGAGTTTGATTTAGTTCATAAAAAGAAAATTGCTATTCGAGCATCAATAATAGCGTTTCTAATTCTTTTATTTTTTATTGTAATTGGTCAGTTTATTTTAGAAGGCATGTCAGTCTCACTGGATGCTTTTCAAATTTCAGGAGGAGTAATTCTTTTCTTGTTTGCATTAACAATGATATTTGGAGATGGAAAGCCAGAACAGGAAAAAAATCAAATTACGGACTATAAACACGTTACAATATTTCCTATTGCAATTCCTTCAATAGCATCACCAGGAGCAATTTTGGCAGTTGTTTTGATGACAAACAATCATGTTTACACCATACGACAACAAGCCATTACAACAGTAATTGTATTATTAGTTATAGGAATTACATGTTTAATTCTTTTAACAGCAAATCATTTACAAAAGAGAATAGGCGATTACGGAATTACAGTTCTAAGTAAAATTATGGGACTAATCTTAGCTTCGTATGCTGTACAAAGCATATTAAGTGGAATTAGCAATTATTTTGTAAACTAGTAAAACTGTACTTTGCTTAGGCTTAATTAAACTCCGATTTAAATTTATATCTTTAAAACAAAAGTAAACTGATAGTAAAAAACGACTGGCTAAAAATCACACAAGTGTATATTTAATACTATTAAACAAACTTTGATAACAATGAAAAAAACTATTTTACTATTATTTAGTATAACATTATTATTTGCCTGCAATGAACAAAAAGAAATTAGTTCTATAAACCCAGAAAATTGGTTAAAGAGATCAGTTAATATAAACAACAAAGATTCACTTCAATTCGGAAAATCTTACCTCTCAATTTACTCTCAAATCCATAGCATGTCAGAACGTAAAACAACAAACCTTACAGCGATGGTTAGTCTTAGAAATACTAGCGACTTAGATACCATATATATTTTAAAGGCTGAGTACTATGACACTCATGGAACATCTATTAGAAAGTATTTTGATCAAGCTATATATTTGGCTCCTCTAGAAACCACAGAAATTATTATTGACGAATCTGATGTTTTAGGAGGTACTGGATCAAATTTTATTTTTGAGTGGAAAACACCAACAAATTGCCCTGAACCTTTATTTGAAGGCATTATGAATTCAACAATGGGCCAACAAGGTTTATCTTTTATTACCCAAGGAATTCGTATTAAATAATACGACCTTAAAATTAAACTTTTAATGATTCAAAAAACAAATATTAATCTTTAAAACGCATGAAACAAATTCACTTCTTAACCTTTATTTTGCTATTTAGTACAGTTACTGCACCTCTATATGCGCAAGAAGATCAATTTATTAAAGACTATTTAGAACGATTAGAAAATTCTCGCAAGTATTTAATTCTTGTTGCAGAAACAATGCCTGAAGAGAAATATAATTTTAGCGCTTCTCCTGAATCATTGACTTTTGCTGAAAACTTACTACATATTGGATATGCTATAGATTGGCATAGCCAATCATTATTAGGTGGTCGTGAGTCAAGAGACTGGAAAACAGACACCATCTTTAAAACTGCCAATAAGACTAAAGAAGAAATGATTGCGACAATCAACAAAACATTTGATGAAGCCATAAAATTAATTACTCAATTTGACACAAAACAATTTAACGACGAACTAGACTATTTTGGATTACAAAGAACAAAACGCCAAATCTTTTTATTACTTGCTGATCACATAACTCATCACAGAGGGCAAATGTTAGTTTATTTAAGGCTAAACGGACTTGTGCCTCCTAGGTATGTACTGTTTCAATAGTAGAAAAAGAAAAGCTCCACTAAAACACCAAGACAAAATAAATGACACCTGAAGAACTATCTAAATTAACAGATCAAGAACTTTTAGAGATGGCAAAAAAACTCAAGTCAACTACCATAATAAATGCTTTATTAATCGGTTTTATGATTGGAGTAATCATTTATAGTATTGCAAAAAATACAGTAGGTTTTTTCACACTAATTCCTTTATTTTTTATCTATAAAATTAATAAGTCTAAAAATTATGATGCCTTAAAAAAAGTATTAAACGAAAGAGGTTTAAAATAAATTATATTATGAACAAACGCATAAAACGAATACTTCAAATTGTATTTATAGCGGCAAGTATTTCTTCTTTAATGTTCGTGCCTTGGATTTTAGTAAAAGCATGGATTTTACCACTTCCAGATACTGTTCAAGAGCAAGTCGATGATGCCATGGATTTTGGAATTGATGGTATGATTGTCTATGTCGATCAAGGTGGTCAACCTCCAGCTTTTTATACGGCTGGTTGGCATGACCGAAAAAATAAAATACCTGCAGATCCAGAAGCTTTATTTAAGATTGCTAGTATCACGAAGTTATATGTTGCTGTCGCAATTACTAAATTAGTCAGCGATAATCGTTTGTCTTTAGATAAAACTCTTGCTGATTATTTTCCAGAGCTCGTTGGACGAATCGAAAACGCTGAAAAAATCACTTTAAAATTAATGGTACAGCACAGAAGTGGAATTCCTAATTTTACCAACTATCCTGATTTTTGGGTTGATCCTCCATACAACTATAATGAAAAACTAGAATTAGTATTGGATTTACCTGCTAGCTTTCAACCAGACAAAGGCTACGAATATTCAAACACAAATTATTTGCTACTTTCAAAACTCATAGACAACGTAGTAGGCTATAGTCATCAACAATATATTAAAGAACAAATTTTAATACCTCTAAAATTGAACAATACGTTTGGTTCACTGAAGGAGGTGGACTTAGATCGTGTTATGTGTGGTTATTACGTTGGAATTGAAGATGATGTGAAAACTGAAGATACAGGATTAATGATTGCTACAGCACAAGATGTTGGTGTTTTCCTTAGAGCTTTAAATGATGGTTCTATCTTTGAAGGCAATGAGCAGGAAATCTATTCTTCTATTTATGTCTATGAACATGGAGGTCTGGTTCCTGGCTATCAAAGCCTTGCGGAATATCATAAAGATATCGATACTGTTGTGATTCAGTTTATGAATACAACTAATTTTGAAGGATATAATTGGAATCTATCCGAAATCATAATGAATCGAATTGTAAAAATACTTAAGCGAGAAAAAAAATAAATACATCTGCAATCCAACCCGTTTAATAAATTGCTTCACTTCTACTTCAATTTAAATCACTACCTTTAGTGGACAAGCTTATTAATTATTTAAATCATTCAATTCTCATGAAAAAAATCACACTGTACTTATTGTTTTTTTTAATTGGAATTCACTTCGCTCTAGCTCAAAATGATTCCATAAAAGACCCTATAACTATAGACAAACTAAACTTTATGGTTGGTGAATGGAAAGGAACTGGTTGGATGATGACCAGAAACGGAAAAGAAACTACTGAAATAACTGAAAAAGTTGAGTACAAACTCGAAAATGATATTATGGTCGTTGAAGGTTTAGGAACAAAAACCGATTCTATAACAAAAGAAACCAAAATAGTTCATGATGCATTTGGTGTAATCTTTTTTGATTTAAAAAGTAATTCCTTAATGATTAATGCCTATAAAAAAGGCGAATTTATTCAATCTGAAATTGTATTAATTGAAGACAAAATCATTCAATGGAATATGGATATTCCTAATCGTGGAAAAGTTCGGTTTACAGTGAATTTTAATACTGAAAATAAGTGGTTAGAAATTGGAGAGTTTAGTAGAGATGGCACAAACTGGATGACATTCCTTGAGATGAATCTCGAAAAAATCAAATAACAATTTATTCTCAAAAAACTTAATAAACCATGGACTAAAATTATGATTCCAGAAGTTGACACATATCTTGAGCGCCTTAATAAATGGAAAAAAGAACTGACAAGACTTCGGCAAATAATAAATACTTGTGGCTTAACCGAAGCGTATAAATGGATGCATCCTTGTTATACTTACAACAAAAAAAACATTGTTCTAATTCACGAATTTAAAGATTATTGTGCGATTCTTTTTCACAAGGGCGCATTATTACATGATGATAAAAAAATTTTAATTCAACAAACTGAAAACATTCAATCTGCTAGACAAATTCGATTTAAGGATGTGTCAGAAATTGAAAAACTAGAACCTGTTATTAAAGCATATATTTTTGAAGCTATAGAAGTAGAAAAGGCTGGTTTAAAAATTAAAAAGAAGGAAACATCCGAATATGAAGTTCCAGAAGAATTAAAACAACTATTTAAGGCTAATACCGAATTCAAAAAAGCATTTAAAAATTTAACCGAAGGAAGACAGAGAGGCTATTTATTGCATTTCGCTAAACCTAAACAAGCCAAGAGTAGAATATCTAGAATTAATAAAAACACAAAGAGAATTCTTGATGGTTATGGCTTAAACGATTGCACTTGTGGATTGTCTAAACGAAAACCAAATTGCGATGGTTCTCATAAGCAATTAGATTGTTAATTACAGACACATCATCATTTATAAACTATGAAGAAAAATATTCTAATATTCGCTTTATTAATTTTCTCTATTTCTCATTCACAAATTCAAACGGTGTTTTATGTAGATGATGTAAAAGTAATCGATTATGTTACTGTAAATTTCTGTGTAAACGATTCTGCCAGAATAAGTCAAGTTAGTGTTTTAAAGGAACAAACAACATACAAGAATGAGGTAATAATTGACAGGCTTGTGAAATACCTTAAAAGAGTTCAATATTATCCTGATAGTAAATTAAAGAATAATTGTTATGATTCTACCTTCAAGTTTGTAAATAAAGATTATGAAAATGCAGAGTTAAAACCCTCTGATTATGCTAAATGCAAGGCCTTTAAAACTGGAGATTTTACTTATTCGGATTTTAGACATAAAGGCACTAAAATTACACGAAGAAAAAGGAAACAAAGAGAAAAAAATAGAGTGCGAAAAAAAGAGGATTGGTTTAAAGAAAAGTATAGAATTACTTGGCCATCACCTTGCGAATATGAGCTTGAATATTTAACGGTTAACCATAAAAGTAAAGACTCACTAATAGGAGAATCAATAAAAGTGAAAATTATAGCATTAACAAATAATGGTTATGTCTATAAATCCAAACTCTTAGATTTTCCAGAAATTATTAGTGTTATTGTATTTGATGATGAGTAAGTACACATAAAACCACATTTAATTCAGGAAGTATTTAGCGCTTAAAACGTCCTGAGGTATTGCCTTCTAACAATCTAGTCACCTCATCTACTGTTGCATAATTAACATCACCTTCATAAGTATGTTTTAACGCACAGGCTGCATTTCCAAACTGTAAAGATTTAAAGTCATCATATTTTTGTAATCCATAAATTAGTCCTGCTGCAAACGCATCGCCAGTTCCTATTCGGTCAACAATATGAGTGATTTCTAGGTCTTCAGTTTCTTTAAACTCTTTTCCGTTCCACATTCTCGCTCGTATTTTATGCCAAGAAGCATTCAAAACGGTTCTAATTTTATCAAAAACTTTTTCTATAGAAGGAAACTCTTTCATTAACATCTTACTGGCTTCAACAAAGTCTTCATTCGAGTAGCTAAAATCGGTTCCAAGAACTTCATTCATCTCATTTATTCCACCAATAAAAATCGTAGAATAGTTAAGTAGCTCTGTTAAAATTTCTTTAGGATTTTCTCCATATTTCCATAAACCACTTCTGTATGTTGGATCTGCTGAGACTGTCATTCCTTTCTTTTGAGCTAGTATGAGACCTTCTTTTAATGTTTCATAACCACCTTTCCCTAATGCAGGCGTAATGCCTGTCCAATGAAACCACTTTCCATTTTCTAAAGTCTTTTCCCAATCTATCATAGATGGTTTAATTTCAGAAAAAGATGAATGGGACCTATTATAAGAAATTGAACTAGGCCTCATAACTGCACCAACTTCTAAAAAATAAACGCCTAAAGGCCTTTTAGAAAACACGAGTGAAGAAGTATCGACTCCAAATTTATTGATATAAGAAACAGCTGTATCTCCTATAAAATCATCAGAAACACAACTAACATGCTTTACGTCTTCACCAAAATTAGATATAGAAATGGCTACATTTAATTCGGTGCCTCCAAAATAAAATTCTAATAAATTTGATTGGATAAATTTTTTATTTCCTCTAGGAGATAAGCGCATCAATACTTCTCCAAAAGTGATAATTTGATTCATACTAAAGTTTTAAACTAGAATTGTAAATTTAATGGAAAATAACTGACTATGAAACCAAAGTCTTATAAATTCTATCGTTTCTTATATGTATTTAAAAAGACAAAAATCATAATTTCAA
Organism: Lacinutrix iliipiscaria; assembly: GCF_042686125.1. Taxonomy (NCBI): domain Bacteria; kingdom Pseudomonadati; phylum Bacteroidota; class Flavobacteriia; order Flavobacteriales; family Flavobacteriaceae; genus Lacinutrix; species Lacinutrix iliipiscaria. Next base: position 1,487,613 of record NZ_JBHUOV010000001.1, on the reverse strand, counting down.
TATGATTAAAGCACAAAACACTTACTCTATTTAAAACCAATTACTTATAAATTTTGCAAAAGAAAAGTCTTCAAATTTAACTAACTTAGCCAGAATCATTTTTTATAAAGCAAAACCGCAACTTAAAAACCAACCATTATGAAAAAACCAATTTCAAAATCTTTATTCATTTTATTATTCTGTTCTTTTTTTCTTACAACTCTAGGCTGTAAACAACCTGAAAAAGAAGTTGAAAAAGAAATCGAAAAAGAAGTCATTGTTGAAACAGAGACTCCTGAATATTTTCTTTTACGTCCAGAAGTTGAAAAAGCTTATGGATACTCACATGCTGTCAAGATTGGAAATAGTATAAAGGTCTCTGGAGCGGTAAGCATGGATGACGAAGGGAACCCAACTGCTATAGGAGATTTAGGTCAACAAATGAAAAATTGTTACGCAGATTTAGAGAAAATATTAAAACATTATGGCTGCACCTTTGATGATGTCGTTGTTGAAAATATTTTTACAACGAATATGCCTTTATTTCTGGAAAACGCTGCTTATAGAAATTCCATTTACACTAAGCAATTTCCAACAGGATCATGGCTTGGAGTTAAAGAATTAGCTATCCCAGAATTCATGATAGAAATTGAACTTGAAGTGCATAAATCAAACTAGCAAAACAATCATAGAAATTCGGTTAGTTAAAGACCAATAGCATTAATTGATTACTTCTCATTTTTTTCCTAAATTAGTGGTCATTGTTGATTTTTCAACGCTACCTTTATAACTCGCCAACTTTAAAATTCAATCGTTATGAAACGCATATTACTATTTCTTTCTATATGTATTGTTGCTTTTAATAGTCATAGTCAAAATCGTTCAGATTTTTTTAAAACAACACCAATCATAAACAGTGATACGCCAGAATGGGCAAAATTAATGTATTCTGAAAACCCGAATGTTGCAGATGTAGAAGACTTATACAAACAATATTATAAAGAAAATGAGTTTATAAAAAACATTCATACGCAGAATCATAAGCATTGGATTTTATTAGTTAGTCCTTTATTGGATGAAAATGGTTTTATCAAACAACTTAGTCAATCTGAAGAAGACAGAAAACATCAATTACTTAAAGAAAACTATCAGCAACAGCAATCGCTTCGCATTCCAGGATCAGATTTAGGCTGGAGAGCTATGGGCCCTTTTGAAACTTTTGCAACAGATCCAGCAATTCCTATTTCTTGGCATAAAAATGTTTATGCCATTGATCAATCATTATCTCACCCAGATATTTTAATCTGTGGAACAGAAGCAGGTGGCGTTTATAAAACTATTGACAAAGGATTTAATTGGTCATTAATTTCATTAGGCGAAGTGTTTTCGGGAAGCAACTCTGCCGTGAAAATTCACCCTACAAATCCTAATAATTTTTTAATCTATTCTAATAATAGAATTTACCAATCTTTAGATGGTGGAGTGACATGGCTTGAAAGGCATTTCACGAATGGAACTGGTCATGAATTTGAATACTCACCATTAAACCATAATATTATATTTCATACCTCTTCATCGGGTTTGTTTAAATCTATTGATGGAGGTGTAACTTGGACTCAAGTATTTACTGAAAGTTGTTGGGATATTGATTTTCATCCAACCGATAACAATGTTGCTTATTTATTAAAATCGAATGCAGCTGCAAAAAGAAGCGAACTTTATAGAAGTGACGATAATGGTATAACTTGGTCTATTAAAGATAACGGATGGTATGTCCCATCTGATTTAGCAAATGCCATTGACGATGGTGGTAAAATTGCTGTTTCGCCTGCATCAGAAGACCTTGTTTATGTTTGTCTTATTGGCGCATCTAAAGATGGTGATCAAGGTTGGATAGGGGTTTATAAAAGCCTGAACAGAGGCGAAAATTGGACCAACCCAAGCGGACAAGATGGTGGGCCTTATGGCGCTATTAATGGAACAGCTGATTGGAATGTTGCTGCATATGATGGTGGATATCATCAAGGTTTTTATAATTTCGACATGGAAGCCAGTGCAATAAATCCTGATAAGTTATGGATAGCAACTATTAGACTAACCGAATCTAATGATGGAGGGCAAACTTTTCAATCGATTGGTGCTGCAAATTCAACACGTTTAAATTATATTCATGCCGATGTACAAGATATTGAGGTGAATGGGAATGATATTTGGGTTGCTACAGATGGAGGAATTGACTATTCACAAGACGAACTCATGTCGCATGATGCGTTAAACAGAGGTATTCAAGCAGCACATTTTTGGGGTTTTAATACAGGATGGAATGAAGACACCTTTACTGGAGGAAAATACCATGATGGCACAAGTGGTTGGTATGAAAATTACGGCTTAGGTAATGCCTACAATATTGGCGGTGTTGAGGAAGCTTCAGGTTATGTACATCCTATAGAAAGCAGGAAATTATTATACAGAACACATTATGCTAGTGATAATACTTCCGTTAAAACTATTCCAGAGATTTTTGGAAGTGAAATCATAAATCATCCTTCATTACCTGTTCGACCAAATGAATCGTATTGGGAAGCCGAACGTAGTGGAGTTTATTTTGATCCAAGATATGCTGACCACATGTATGTTGGACTTGAAAATAAAGTCTATAAATCAACGAATGGAGGTTCTAGTTTTGAGATTATTTATACATTTCCTGAAAGTACAGGATTAATTTACGAAATGGAAATTTCTAGAAGCAATCCTAATGTTATTTATGCTGTTTATAATAAACTAGGAGGCTATTGGGATTCTTGTGAAATATGGAAGTCTGTAGATGCTGGCCTAACTTGGAATAAAACAGTAAGTGACCCAGGTGGTAATAATAGACGTTTCAGAATTTCTGTCCATCCTGAAGACGAAAACATAGTCTGGATTTGTACTCCTAGAGGAGATAATGGAGGAAAAGTATTTAACACTCTAGATGGTGGAACCACATGGTTAAACAAAACTACTAGTGTTTTAAATGGGCAAGACATCAACGACATCTTATACCAAGGAGGTACAGATGACATTGTTTATTTGGCGTCGAGATATGGAGTTTTCTATTGGGATACAAATGCAAACGATTGGATAAATTATTCAACAGATTTACCACTTGTTACAAAATCGCTACAAATTAATCCATTTTATAGAGATGCAGAATTAAGGTTAGGCACCACAGGACGCGGAGTTTGGGGAAGAAAAATGTTAGACGAAGCTTTTAATCCTATTGCACAACCCATAACCTATACAAACCTTGTTCGTTGTCCGTTAGAGTCCATTCAATTTGATTGTTATTCTATTTTGAATCATGAAGATGCTACTTGGCAATGGACAATTACTCCAGAACCATTATCAATATCTTCAGACACAGCAAGAAATCCTGTAATAGTTTTTGGAGCTGAAGGCGCTTATACTGTAAGTTTAACTGTGACTGATGGTTTAGGGCGTTCTGACACCAAAACAATAACAAATATGGTAACCGTTGTTGATGATTGTCCGCATTGTGAATCTTTTGGTAATATGGATTGGGACACAGCAGTAACCTTAGTTGATTTTAATGGTATATATAATGCTACTGGCAAAACCCAACCTTATACAGATTATACAGATAGTCATTCCTCAACAGTTGAAGTAGATACTTCTTACGATTTAAGTGTTAATCTAGATACTGATGGTGATTACACTATTTATGCAATGGCATGGATAGATTGGAATCAAGATACAGATTTTGAAGATCCTGGTGAAACATATGATTTAGGCTCGTCAAGAAATACAGACGATGGAATAACTAGTTTATCGCCTTTATCTATAACGGTTCCTCTTGATGCTGAAGCTGGAGAAACGACCATGCGAATTGCTGCAAAATATAATACTACACCAAGTCTTTGTGAAACAGGTTTTGATGGCGAAGTTGAAGATTATTCAATCATTGTCACTCCATCTTTAGGGATTATTGAAAACTCATTTGAAATTGACCCTGTGATTTATCCGAATCCTACAGATGGTAATTTTTCAATTGAATTAGGTCGCCATTATGCAGCTACTGAAATTAGCATTACAGATATAAATGGTAAAATAATTCAATCAAACACTTATTATAATAGTCAATTATTTAATATCAAATTAAAAGAAGCTTCTGGTGTTTATCTTGTAATTATCAAGTCTGAAGGACAAAAAGCAGTCGTGCGATTATTAATAAAATAAAGATGAAAGACTAGAGTGTTTCCAGCTTATAGCCAACACCATGCACATTAGTTAGTTTAATAGACTCATCATCTTTTAATATCTTTCGTAATTTAGAAATATAAGTATCTAAACTTCGACCAACTATAACACCATGATCTTCCCAAACCCTTTTGGTCAATTCATCGCGCTTAATAATCTGATTTGGATGAGCAACAAAAATGGCCAATAACTCACATTCTTTTTTAGATAAATTGATTTCGGTAGCTTCTTTAACCAATTTATTTTGCTCAGGATAAAACCGAAAACAACCAATTGTATTATAATCCTGATTGCTATTGTCTAAGACGATAGCAGGCTTTCTTTTATAGATTAAAAAGCCTAACAAAAAAAGTACAGCTAAACTTAAAATATACAAAAGCATTTTTTCATTAGAAGTGGTCTTTAAATTGCTAAATTTCACTTCAATAGTATAACAAGCACTTGGCAAGTTTCTTCCAGAACACGGAATTATAGTTTTCTCCTTTTCGGCATTCATTTCATAACTATAAGCAACCTCTAGGTCTGAGCATTGAATAACTTCAACACGATAATATTTAGAAAGTTCTGCTCTTAAAAAAGCACTATCTACAATTGACACTAATCGACTAGGCTCAAAAGACAATTGGTTTTGAAAAGACAATTTATAATTTGTTCGATTGAGCTCAATTATTGGCAACACCAAAGATGTAGAATCTTGATTTTCGAGCAATAATTGATGCCCTACATCACGTAAAGAAATCTTTACACGTTCAGAAAAAGATTCATCAATATCTCTTGAACATGAAACTATATTCAACGAAAACAGAATAACGATTAAAGCAACAAATAAAAAAACGAATCTTCTACTCATAATAATTACAAAGAACATATAATTTCATGACTTTTTACAATTGTTCAGACACCTTTTACATTCTTTTGACACTTTTAACTTAATTCACTCTTCAATTTTAAGAAAAAAAAATAAATCAATAAGCTTACAACTACCTAATGCACGTTAATTTTTTGCACAGTTAAATACTCATTTCCAGTCTTTTTGTTATATTAGTTCATTCATAAACCTTCTAAACAACCAACCAAAAAAACGCAACATAAAAATGAACTCGCTATCAAACCATTGGACCAAAAAAGAATTAAAAATTTACATTTTAATTCTTTGTGCAAGTGCTGACTCTACTGTATGTGACAAAGAAATAGATTTAATAAAATCTAAGACCGATTCAGAAACTTTCGAGAAGATGTTTCAACAATTTTCTAATGATACTGAAGAGGAAAGTCTTGAAAAAATTGATGACGCTATACAACTTCACGAATACTCTGAAATGGAGCTTGCTGAGTTTAGAAAAGAAATACATGAAATTTTCTTGACTGATCAAAAATTAGACAGAAAAGAAAGTAATCTAGACCGAATTTTAGATAATATACTTTACTAATCACGAGCCACTAAGCACAAGATAATGGCCACAACAGACAATTTCTACTTGAACCAAGAAGAACCTAATCGAAGTTGCTTGCTATTATTACGTGATCTTATTTTAAACCAAGATCAAGACACCTCAGAAACTAGAAAATATAGCATGCCTTGCTTTTGCTATAAAAATAAAATGTTTTGCTATTTATGGATTGATAAAAAATCGCATGAACCCTACATATTATTTGTCGAAGGCAAACATTTAAATCATTCCGAATTAGAAGTTGGATCTAGAAAACGAATGAAAACTTTACGAATCAATCCCAATGAGGATGTACCAATAACTAAGATAACAAACCTCATAAATGAAGCCTTAGATTTATATCGAAATGGCATCATTAAAACAAAGTAAGCCTTCTTACAACTATGTTAAATTTGAATTAATCTGAACAAGGAGTCCTTAGCTTTTGACTACCTTTGTCTTTAATAGACCATGATTTATGAACGGATTTGACATAGTAATGATTTTCGCTGTTATCCTTTTTGCAAGATTAGGAGTAAGATTGGTAACGCGATATTTGAGCATGAAAAAGGATGATAAAAACAAGACTGACGATTCTAATTAATTGAGTATTATAGAAATGGATTATCAAAATAAACTAAAAATTTATGATGACCTTGTCGCTCAATGCTCACGATTTAAAAGATTAGGAAAAACGATGCCTTACACCTCGGCAAATGGATATATGTTTTCACTCTTCAATAAAGCTGGTGAAATTGGCATTCGATTCTCAAAAGAAGTTCAAGACCATTACATCAAGAAGTTTGACACTACAGTTTATCATTCTTATGGTGCTGTTATGCGTGGTTATATTTTAATTCCTGAACACTTGTGGAACGATGAAAAAACCATTGTGAATTTACTTAATGAAAGTTACGATTACGTGATGTCTTTAAAAACAAAGTAAAAATTACCACGCTTTTCTTTTCAACAAATTAGCAATATGTGCATAGTGATGATTGCAGTGCCATGCGTAGATTCCGATATTCTTTTTTAATACAACTTCTTCGTTATGTTCTGGATGAATAAAGCTTTTATTCAAATCTGAAGTACTTAAACTTTTAAGCAAATAAACAAGCTTTAAATGCACTGATTTCAAGTGACTTAAAGACATCTCTATTGGTGCATATTTAGCGTCATCTAGTTCTGCCCAAAGCTGTTCATAATAATACTTTATGACAGGTTTATCTTCGGTCAAAGCCCATTTAAATCTAATATAACTATGATGATGGCTGTCAGAAAGATGATGTACAACTTGTCTTATTGTCCAACCACCAGGTCTATATAGTGTGTCTAATTGCTCATCATTAAGCGGACTTACCAGTTGCTCTAATCGATTAGGAAACTGTTCTAAAACGGCAATCCATTTTTGAATATCTGCTTTTGAAATTTCAACAGGACAATCAAATAGTCCTATAGGAAAACGAAGTTGATTAAGTTCTAAATTTGTCATTTTTAAATATAAAAAAAAGCACTTCAAATTGAAGTGCTAGAATCATAAAACTTTAATCCGTTTTTTTAGTTTTCTTCTTATATACTTCAACAAACTTTTTAGCTCTTCTATTACTATTATTATACTCTAATGCTTTACTATAATTAACAAAAGCTTGTAAGCTATCGCCTTGATGTAAATACGCATCAGCTAAACTATCATAAGTATTATCACTTTCAGGATATAAAGCGACATTAATTTTAAACACATTTATCGCATTTTGGTATTCCTTTTTTCTTAAAAATTCATAACCAAGGCTATTAAACTCTCTTTCGTCTAACAAAACACTAGTAGAATCTTGTTTTTGAATTTCTAAATATCCTGCTAAAGCCTTATCATATTCATTAGTCTTCAAATACATGCTAGGTGTTTTAAATGTATCATCAACTTTTAAATAATCATAAGTAATCGGGTCGTTTGGATTTTCTGAAAGAATAGATAAATAGCGTTTTTGCGTTTCAGGATGTTGAACAAATCGGAACTTCTTATACATATCTGGCACAAAAAAAGTTTCCTCGTCTAAAATGACTGGTCGTACATTGTCTGCACCTCTCCATTTTAAAAACAGCTTCTTATCGTTGTAATAGATCTCGATTAATTCATCTTGAGAGTACAAGTAACGTCCTGATGTTTGAGCCATATACTCTGGAGAATAATCTATATTTTTAGAGCAACTTGAAAGGATGACTATTAGAAATAAAGAAAAAAGTGTGGTTTTCATGTGGATTGATTTTTTTAGATTGATTACATAATAAGCAAAAAAAAGTCTCATTAATAATGAGACGATTTTTTTAAAATTTTGTTACTTCAATAGGTGAAAAACCCAATTAGCCTTTCACATCCATGAGCTCAACATCAAAAACTAAAGTTGCATCTGGCGGAATAACACCACCTGCTCCTTGACTTCCATAGGCTAAATGACTAGGAATTACAAAACGTGCCTTATCTCCTATTTTTAATAATTGTACACCTTCATCCCAACCTGGAATAACTTGTCCAACACCTAAAGGAAATTCTATAGGTTCTTTTCTTTTGTATGATGAGTCAAACACAGTTCCATCAGCCAACTGCCCTTTATAGTGTACAGAAACCATTTTTCCTTTTTCTGCTTTTGCACCATTACCTTCTTGAAGAATTTGGTAACGCAAACCACTATCTGTTTTACTAAATCCTTGAGCAATTTTATCTAGTTCGGCTTCTTGTTTCGCTTTTGCTTCAGCAAGACGTTTTTCGCGAGATCCTTCAAAAGTTCTAAACGATTCAACAGCTTGAAATGCCTCTGCTTCCGCACCTACTCTTATAATCTCTAAAGTTGTAATCTCATCACCTTGAGCAATTGAATCGACTACGTTTTGACCTTCAACTACTTTACCAAAAACCGTATGATTATTATCTAACCATGGCGTTTCTATATGTGTAATAAAAAACTGACTTCCATTAGTTCCAGGCCCTGCATTAGCCATCGATAAAACACCTGGAGCATCGTGTTTTAAATCAGGATGAAACTCATCGTCAAACTTATAACCCGGATTTCCAGTACCTGTACCTTGTGGACAACCACCTTGAATCATAAAATCGGGAATAACTCTATGAAACTTTAAACCATTATAATAAGGTGTTCCTTGAGGTTTTACTGAATTCTCTAAATTTCCTTCAGCCAAAGCTACAAAGTTACCTACTGTTCCTGGTGTTTTTTGATATTCTAAAGCGACTATAATTTCGCCTTTTGTAGTATTAAATTTTGCGTATAAACCGTCTTGCATCATATTGTATTTTTAATAAGGTGCAAAGATACGGAATGATTTATGATTAACGAATGCCCTCAACTGAAATTTTACAGACTGTTAATTAGCAACTTCACTAATAAACTTTATTCGGTAAAGACGCAACTCTTCATCATCATAATCACCATCAAACTCTTCAATAGCAACATCAATTTTATCAGTTTCGGCTTCCATAAAATAGTCATGAATTTCTTCTTGTTGATCTTCGTCTAGAATATCATTAATCCAATAATCTATATTGAGCTTAGTACCTGAAAACACAATGGCTTCCATTTCTTTAATAAAATCTGGCATTTCCATACCTTTTGCAGAAGAGATATCACTTAAAGGTAATTTTCTATCTACATTCTGAATGATATACAATTTTAATGCTGAATTACTTCCTGTTGATTTAACAACCATATCGTCTGGTCTTACAATATCATTATCTTCAACATAACGCTTAATTAAATCAATGAAATCTTTTCCATATTTTTTTGCTTTACCATCACCAACACCATGAACATTAGAAAGTTCTTCGAGTGTAACAGGATATTTTAAAGACATATCTTCTAAGGAAGGATCTTGAAAAATAACAAATGGTGGAATTTCTAATTTCTTTGCATTTTTCTTTCGTAACTCTTTCAGCATTTTCATTAAAGTCTCGTCTGCAACTCCACCTCCACCTTTAGCAGCTGTAATAATTGAATCGTCATTTTCTTGATCAAACACATGGTCTTCAGTCATCATAAACGATTTAGGGTTTTTTATAAAATCCCTTCCTTCATCATTTAACTTAATTACACCATAAGTTTCAATATCTTTATTTAGAAAACCAGCAACTAAAACTTGTCTCACTAAAGCCATCCAATATAATTTATCGTGATGTTTTCCTTTACCAAAAAAAGGTTGCTCGTGAGTTTTATGTGAATTTATTAGTGCATTTTCTTTACCAATAATAACATTTACTAAATCTTTAGATTTATATGTATCATTAGTACTATCTACTATTTCTAAAAGTAGTTTGACTTCATCTTTAGCTTCTAATTGCTTTTTAGGATGTCGTACATTATCATCCATATCTCCACCATCACCTGTCGCATTATCAAAAGCTTCTCCAAAATAATGCAGAATAAATTTACGTCTAGAGATAGACGTTTCGGCAAAAGCAACAACTTCTTGCAACAAAGCCTGACCAATTTCTTGCTCTGCTACTGGTTTACCTGACATAAATTTCTCTAATTTTTCTATATCCTTATAGGCATAATATGCGAGGCAATGGCCTTCTCCTCCATCTCTTCCTGCGCGACCAGTTTCTTGATAGTAACTTTCAATACTTTTAGGAATATCATGATGAATCACAAAGCGTACATCTGGTTTGTCAATTCCCATTCCAAATGCTATCGTAGCGACGACTACATCAATATCTTCCATAAGGAACATATCTTGGTGTTTAGATCTAGTTTTTGCATCTAATCCTGCATGATAAGGCACAGCTTTAATTCCGTTTACTTGAAGGGCTTGAGCTAATTCTTCAACTCGTTTTCTACTCAAACAATATACGATACCAGACTTGCCTTCATTTTGTTTTATAAAACGGATGATATCTGCATCAACATTCTTTGTTTTAGGCCTGATTTCATAATATAAATTTGGCCTGTTAAATGATGCTTTAAAAGTTGTAGCGTCACTCATTCCTAGGTTTTTAAGAATATCCTCTTGCACTTTAGGCGTTGCAGTAGCTGTCAGTCCAATAATCGGAATATTATCACCTATACGCTGAATAATATGCTTCAAATTTCTATACTCAGGTCTGAAATCGTGTCCCCATTCACTAATACAATGCGCTTCATCGACAGCCATAAAAGAAATTTTAACTGTCCGTAAGAATTCTACATTGTCCTCTTTAGTTAATGATTCTGGTGCTACATATAATAATTTAGTTACACCATCAGTAATATCTTGTTTGACTTGTTTGACTTCAGTTTTATTAAGTGAAGAATTTAAGACATGAGCGATTCCATCTATATGAGAGGTTCCTCTTATAGCATCGACTTGATTTTTCATTAAGGCAATTAAAGGAGAAACAACAATTGCAGTTCCTTCTTGCATTAAAGCTGGTAGCTGATAACACAAAGATTTACCTCCTCCTGTTGGCATAATAACAAAAGTATTATTCCCAGACAATAGACTCTTTATAACTTCCTCTTGCAGTCCTTTAAAATTTCCAAAACCAAAATGTTTTTTTAATGAAGCATGTAAGTCCTTCTCAATAATTGACATGAATTGTATTTAATATTAGTATTCTTTTATAAAATACACTTAATTCTTTTTGCTATTAATTAGTAGTGTATATAGTCAACCTCGTGATTTTTTCGTTAGCTTTGCACCATACTTTAGTATAAAGTAGCACAAAATTATTGACCAACATTAAAGATAAAAAAATCTTTATTAGCATCAACCTAAAAATTTAATAAATTTTGAACAGCAAGCAATCTATTATAACTACAGCGAAGCAAACCATAGAAATGGAAAGCGAAGCAATCTTAAATTTGTCGCACCTAGTTAATGAAGATTTTGCAAATTCGGTTGAACTTATTTTTCAATCGAAAGGGCGAGTAATTATTACAGGTATTGGAAAAAGCGCCATTATAGCAACAAAAATAGTAGCAACCTTAAATTCAACAGGCACACCTGCTATTTTCATGCATGCCGCAGATGCGATTCATGGTGACTTAGGATTAATCTTAGAAGATGATGTTGTTATTTGTATATCAAAAAGTGGAAACACACCTGAGATTAAAGTACTAGTTCCTTTAATAAAGAATGCTAACAATAAGATGATTGCAATTACTGGAAACAAAGATTCGTTTCTAGGTCAACAAGCTGATTTTGTATTAAATGCATTTGTTGAAAAGGAAGCTTGCCCAAATAATTTAGCACCAACTACAAGTACTACAGCGCAACTAGTTATTGGTGATGCCTTAGCTGTATGTTTATTAGAACTACGTGGCTTTTCTAGCAAGGATTTTGCAAAATACCATCCTGGTGGTGCTTTAGGCAAAAAATTATATTTACGTGTACATGATTTAACTTCTGTTAATGAAAAGCCTATGGTTACACCAAATACTAGCATTAAAGAAGTTATTGTAGAGATTACAGAAAAAATGCTTGGTGTTACTGCTGTTGTAGAAGACCGTAAAATTGTTGGAATAATTACAGATGGTGATTTACGTCGTATGCTAACCAAAGTTGATGATTTTTCTAAACTAACGGCAAAAGACATTATGAGCAATAACCCAAAACGCATCGATGTTAATGCAATGGCTGTTGATGCCATGGAAGTTTTAGAAACTTATGGTATTTCTCAGCTCCTTGCAGAAGACAATGGAAATTATGCTGGAGTGGTTCACCTACACGACTTAATAAAAGAAGGTATTATATAATGGTGAAAAAGAATGTTAACGAGATGTCTTTTTTAGATCATCTTGAAGATTTAAGATGGCACTTAGTGCGCATGTGCATTGCTGTTGTTCTTTGTGGAACTGTCGCTTTTTTATTTAAAGGTTTTATTTTTGACGTTATTATTCTTGGTCCTAAAGACATGAATTTCCCTACTTACAGATGGCTCTGTAATGTAACGCAGTTTATAGGAATAGATGAATCTTCTTTTTGTGGAGATAGTTTTCCCTTCGAAATACAGAGTAGAACTCTAGCTGGTCAATTTTCTGCGCACCTTTGGACTTCTATTTACGCTGGATTTATCATTGCATTTCCTTATGTATTGTATCAGCTTTGGTCTTTTATTAGTCCTGGCATGCATGCCAATGAACGTAAACACTCTAGTGGATTTATCATAATTTCATCACTGTTATTTTTTGTTGGTGTCTTATTTGGTTATTATATTGTAACACCATTATCCATAAACTTTCTAGGCACCTACTCGGTAAGTCAACAAGTGCATAACGATTTTGATTTAAGCAGTTATATTGGTTTAGTTAGAGCAACTGTTATCGCTTCAGGAATTATATTTGAACTCCCAATAATCATCTATTTTTTAACCCGAATAGGCTTGGTAACACCCGAATTTTTAAAGAAATACCGAAAGTACGCTTTAGTTATCGTGCTTATCTTATCAGCTGTCATCACACCTCCAGACATTGCAAGTCAAATTATTGTCGCTATACCAATATTAATACTCTATCAAGTAAGTATATACATTTCAAAAATTGTGATTAAAAGTCAAAAAAGAAAAGAAAAAAAACATGTCTGATATTGTTAATGAATTCAATGCGTATCGTTCAAAAATGAATGATAAAATTTTAGCAGATAATAATAAGGTCATTAAGCGTATTTTTAATTTAGATACTAACGCTTTCGCGGAAGGCAGTCTAGACAAAAAAACCAAAGAACTACTTGGTCTTGTGGCTTCGATGGTTTTACGTTGTGATGATTGTGTAAAATACCATTTAGAGGCAAGCTATAACGAAGGGTTAACTAAAGAACAAGTTGTTGAAGCCTTAAGTATTGCAAATTTAATTGGTGGAACGATTGTTATTCCTCATTTACGTAAAGCTTATGAATTTTGGGATGCTTTAGAAGCCCAAGGTTAAACTTTACTTAAATTAGTAGTGTATGCCTAATAGTCGGTTTGATTTTATTATTTTTAGCCATTAGTTTAAATCTATGAAGCTTAGAGCAGAACATTTAATGAAGTCCTATAATGGACGAAAAGTCGTAAAAGACGTTTCTTTAGAAGTTAATCAAGGAGAAATAGTTGGACTTTTAGGTCCAAATGGTGCAGGAAAAACAACATCGTTTTATATGATAGTTGGACTTATTAAACCTAATGGAGGCACCATCTTTTTAGACAATACCGAAATCACTAAATACCCTATGTATAAGCGTGCTCAGAATGGTATTGGCTATTTAGCACAAGAAGCTTCAGTTTTTAGAAAACTGAGTATTGAAGATAATATTTTAAGCGTACTACAACTCACCAAGTTAAGTAAAAAAGAACAACGTGATAAAATGGAATCGCTTATTGAAGAATTTGGCTTAGGTCATATTAGAAAAAATCGTGGCGATTTACTTTCAGGAGGTGAACGTCGTAGAACTGAAATTGCTCGCGCTCTAGCCACAGATCCTAGTTTTATTTTATTAGACGAACCTTTTGCTGGTGTAGATCCTGTTGCTGTTGAAGACATTCAACGTATTGTAGCTAAGCTAACCAAAAAGAATATTGGTATTTTAATAACTGATCACAACGTACAAGAAACACTAGCCATTACAGATAGAACTTATTTAATGTTTGAAGGTGGTATATTAAAAGCTGGAAAACCTGAAGAACTTGCCGAAGATGAAATGGTACGTAAAGTGTATCTTGGACAAAACTTCGAACTACGTAAAAAGAAATTAGATTTTTAAACGGACTCTTTTTTCGTATTTTTTGGCCATATCATTTTAAAAGCTTTCACTACTAAAAAAGCCGCAAAACCAACCAAAAGACCAATTATAAAATCTTTAATAAAACTCGGAAGGTTCTCTAAAATGTGATGAAAAAATTCAATGTTATGGACGAATATTCCTCCAGCAACTAAAATTAAGGCAATTGTTCCAATTACAGACAAACTCTTAATAACGATAGGCAGAGCTCTAATTAAAAAATTTCCAATGAACTTAGAAACACTTTTTTCCTTAGTGCTCAAACTTACCAATTTATAACCCAAATCATCCATTCTAACAATAAGAGCAACAATACCATACACACCAATTGTAGCAATAATAGCAACAATAGTAACCACTAAAATTTGAAATAGAATTGGCTTTCCTAAAACAGTTCCTAAAGCAATAATTACAATCTCAACAGACAAAATAAAGTCAGTAAAAATGGCTGATTTAATCTTCTTTTGCTCTGCCTTTTTTTGTTCTTCGATAGAAATATTTTCTACATTACTATCCGTTTGATGGTGTTTATGAGGTATAATAAACTCATAAATTTTTTCTACACCTTCAAAAGCTAAATATACACCTCCTAAAATTAGAGCCAATGTAATGGCCCAAGGCGCAAAAGCACTAAGTAAAAAAGCAATAGGTAAAATAATTAGCTTATTTAACGCAGAACCTTTAGTAATTGCCCACAATACAGGTAATTCTCTTGAAGACACAAAACCAGTCGCTTTCTCTGCATTAACTGCCAAATCATCCCCTAAAATTCCAGCTGTTTTTTTTGTGCTGATTTTACTCATCACAACAACATCATCCATTAAGGCTGCTATATCATCTAATAATGCAAAAAAACCTGATGCCATTTATATCATTTTAGTTTATAAGGATTCTTTAGAAATTAAAGAAAGAAGAATGTATAACAAAATAATTAAAGGAATTCCTGCAAACTGCAAAACAATCAATAATACCAAGCATAAAACAATGAAGATATATCGCATTGCATTGTCCTTAAAACTCCAATTTTTAAATTTTAAAGCAAATAGCTTTATGTTACTATTCAACAAAAAACAACTTAGAAATGTGATTGCCAACAAAAACCATGTATTTAAAATAATGGCATTCATGGCATCACTATTTTGAAATTCTAAAATCAATGGCAAAGATATAATGAGTAAGGTATTTGCAGGTGTTGGCAACCCTTTAAAATAACTTTGCTGATCTTCATCTATATTAAATTTTGCTAACCTATACGCAGATGCTAAAGTGATACATAAACCTAATAATGCTAGAGGTACAATTTCAAAATCTTCCCATTGCATAAAAGTACTCCAAGATGCAAATTTTAGACTTGGTCCTTCAGAAGCTAAAGAAAGCAACTTAAACATAATTATTCCTGGAACTAATCCACTAGTTACCATATCTGCCAAAGAATCTAACTGTACACCTAATGCACTTTGAACGTTTAGTTTTCTTGCAAAGAATCCATCAAAAAAATCGAAGAAAATACCAAGAAACACAAAAGCAGTTGCGGCAACAAACAAATTGTTAACCGCTAAAATAGCAGCAAAACTTCCACAGAATAAGTTCAACAAGGTAATTAGATTTGGAATGTAGTTTTTTAGTTGCATATTTTAGTTTATACTGTAAAAATAACAAACTATTTTCGTCTAAAACAAGAAACAAACAATATCTATTGGTTTTTCAAGTTTAATATGTTGAAAAATAATGGCATATTTGTAAAAAAATTGTACTTGAAGAGAATACTAACAATAGTCCTATTAACTATTTCTATAACCGTTTCTGCGCAAACACTTAGAAAATACTCCAATGAGTTTATGAATATTGGTGTAGATGCTGCTGCTCTAGGTATGGCTAATGCTGTAACAGCTTATTCAAATGATGTAAATTCTGGTTATTGGAATCCTGCTGGATTAGTCAATCTTGAGGATAATCAATTAGCTTTAATGCATTCCAGTTATTTTGCGAATATTGCTAATTATGATTATTTAGCTTTTGCAATGCCATTAGACAACAGAAGTGCTGTTGGAATTTCTTTAATTCGTTTTGCTGTTGATGACATTTTAAATACAACTCAGTTAATTGATGCTGAAGGCAATATTAACTATGATAGAATTAGTTTATTTTCTACGGCAGATTATGGCGTAACTTTCTCTTATGCCAGAAAATTACCAATTCCAGGTTTTAACTATGGAATAAATGCCAAAGTTATTAGACGTGTTATAGGAAAATTTGCGAGTTCTTGGGGATTTGGTCTAGATGCAGCTATACAATTTGAAACAAGAAACGAATGGAAAATTGGTTTAATGGCTAGAGATATTACAACCACTTTTAATGCTTGGGCTATTGATAAGGATGAATTTGCTACTGTACAAAATGCCGTAGAAAACCAAAATCAAGAATTACCAGAAAGCACAGAACTCACTATACCAAAACTCCAATTTGGTGTTGCCAAAAAATTCATCTATCGTCATGATTTTTCGATACTTACAGAGCTTGACCTTAACATAAGGTTTGAACAAAATAATGATATTATTTCGACATCTATTGCTAGTATTAATCCAGCTTTTGGATTTGAAGTTGGTTATATTGATATGATTTATTTAAGAGGAGGTGTAGGTAATTTTCAAAATGAATTACAAATAGATAATAGCGAAAAAATTGGGTTTCAACCTAGTATTGGTGTTGGTTTTAAATATAGTGGTATACAAGTCGATTATGCGTTCACAGATATTGGTGATCAAAGTGTAGCCTTATACTCTAATGTCTTTTCCTTAAAACTAGATTTTAGTATCTTTAGGTAGTTTACATAAAAAATGATGAAGAAACTCAGTTTTGTTTTATTCTTTTTTTGCGCTGTATTTCTTCATGCACAAGATTCTAACACCTACGAATCCACTCAAATTAGCATACTCACTATTGGTCCAGGCACTTCACTTAATGATGCTTTTGGTCATAATGGAATTCGAGTCAAAACACCTTATAATGATGTCGTTTACGACTATGGAAGGTTTCCATTTAACGACCCTAATTTCTATCTTAATTTTGCACGCGGAAAACTATTATATTCACAAGGATTTAGCGATTATTATCATGTGATTAATTTTTATAAAGATCAAAATAGAACTATAAAAGAGCAGGTTTTAAATCTTACAACTCAAGAAAAACAAGACATGCATCGCTATCTTATAAATAATTCTCTACCTGAAAACAAAGACTATTTATACGATTTTTTTTATGACAATTGCGCGACTAAAATAAGAGATGTTTCAGAAGAGATTTCGAATAAGAACATTGTTTTTCATACACCAAAGGCACTCGGCAAAAACACGTTTAGAGATTTAATACAGCATAATTTATTTTGGAATTCCTGGGGAAGTGTAGGTATTGATATTGCTCTTGGTTCGGTTATAGATAAAGTAGCGACAGCTTATGAACACATGTTTTTACCAGAATATATTTATCAATTTTTTGAAATAGCGACACTAAATTCAACAGGTGAAAAATTGATAATACAATCGAAGGACATCTATATCAAAAGAGAAACATTGGTTAAACATAATTTTCTAACTAGCCCCTTTTTCTTCTTAAGTATCCTTAGTGCTTTAATACTTTGGATGACTTATAAAAACTATAAAAATCAGTCACAAAGTAAATGGTTAGACTTTATAATTTTTGTAATTACTGGAATGATAGGGTTATTTATTTTATTGCTTTGGTTTGCTACAGATCATACAGCTACAGCTTATAATTATAACCTGCTTTGGGCTTTTGCCTTAAATATTGTTCTAGCCAATCAAGTCTTAAAGAAGACGCCTAAAACATGGTTTATTAAATATCTAAAGTTATTAATTATACTACTATGTTTACTCTTATTTCACTGGGTTTTAGGTGTGCAAAAATTTGCATTAGCATTAACACCATTACTTATAGCACTAGGTGTAAGATATTTGTATTTAGTGAAATATTTTCAAACAAGAATTACTGACCTCTAAAGAAAACCATAGTACTTAAGGTTTTGATAATAATATTAGCATCAAGAAAAAAGCTTCTATGTTTTATATAATATAAGTCGTATTGAAGCTTTAATAAGCTATCATCAACAGTAGATCCATATCTTACTTTTACTTGAGCCCAACCAGTTAATCCAGGTTTAACAATATGTCTGGTTTCGTAAAAAGGAATAACTTGAGAAAGTTCCTTTACAAAATAAGGACGCTCAGGTCTAGGTCCAATTAAACTCATATCTCCTCTGAGAATATTAATAAATTGTGGTATTTCATCTAATCTTGAACGTCTCAAAAATTTGCCAAAAAAAGTCACTCTAATATCATTTTTCGATGCCCAAACCGCTCCATTTTTCTCAGCGTCTTTTATCATCGTTCTAAACTTAATGATATTAAAAACAGCTCCATTTTTACCCACACGCTCTTGCATATAGAACAAAGGACCTCTATTAGCAATTAGGTTTCCTAAAAGAATAAAAGGTAATAGCAAAATTCCTAAAACTATACCTATGAGTGAAAAAACTAAATCAGAAAATCGATGAAAAAATAGGTACAACTTATTTTGATTACTTCGACTAAAAGGGAAGTATTTATAGAAATCTTTTCCTACAAATTGAACAGGAACTCGATGCGTCATGTCTTCATAAACCTGAGTATATTCTTTAATAGGAAACCCTCGTTCTAAGAGCGTAATTAAATCGTGATAAATTTCTGGAGTTATCGTTTCAGAATTATAGCTTGCAACAACAATTTCCGAAATCCTTTCATTAAATATTATATCATGTATTTGATTTGGCTGAAACTCTTCAATGCCTTTAATTTTAACAGGATGTCCACTTTGAGCTTCGCAGTTAATAAAACCTAAAATCTTATAGTTTGGATCTGAGTCTTTAAAAGCATCCATAATAGGCTGAATATTAGATATTTCTCCAACTATAAGCACTTTTTTATAAAATCGCGGAGAGGTTATAAAATTTATATAGGCAAGCCTCCACACTATTAATGCTACAATTATAGCTAAGTAGAAGAAAAATATTTGCAGCCTATTCTCTGGTAAGAAAGGGGTGAAAAATGGTGTTAGCAGATAAAATAAAACGGTTACAGAAGCAGTAAGCACTATATTGGCAAGTACAGATTCTGTTTTACTGGCTTTTTGCAGGTCATAAAGTTCAAAAACAGTTCCAAAAATGGTTATATATAATGCCAATACTAAAACCCAAGTCCAATTTTCTTTTGTAATTGTAAAGTAATCAAATTCAAAAAGTTCACTCAACCCATAAAGAGATAACATTATAAATAATAAATCTAAAATTCTAAGTAGAATTTTTCTTTCAGAAATATTAAAGTGAATATCTTGCTTCCTAGCCATATAGTTAAAGAAATGTTAAGGTAAAGATAATAAGATAAGGGAAAAATACAAGTAATTACCGAAGTACTTCATGCCACTTAAGCCTCACGATTTGCCAATCATAAGCTTCAACTTTTTTTCTAGCCTTTGTGGTCATTGCTTTAATTGCAGATGGATTATCTATAACTTTTTTTATACTATCAACAAAACTTGTCTTATCATTTGGTGGCACCAACAAACCATCTTCATTATTATTAATTAAGTAAGGTAAACCTCCAACATTAGTTGAGACAACACATAAACCTAAGGCCATTGCCTCAATAACACTTACTGGCATGTTATCAAAATTGGTTGTATTCAAAAAAATGTTAAACTCTTTTGATAGATCAATCCAAGCTTCTTTTGTTAATTTCCCTGTAAAAGTAACCTCTAAGTTAAAATCATTTGCCAACTGTTTAATCTTTTCTACTGATCCATCACTATCAGGCCCAACCATACAAAGCTTTGTTTTAATGTCTTGATCTTTTAATTCTTTAAAAATATGGATTGCTAGACTAGGATTATAAATTTCCGAAAACGATCTCACCCAAAGCAATTTAGCTGAACTATACTCTTTCTCTAAAAAAGGATATTTACTGATTTCAATAGCATTAGGAATGTAAACAACATCAATAAATCCCTGATTTTTAAACTCATCAACTAAATACAATGAAGGTGAAACATTTTTATAAGCATTGTTAAAAATACGAGATGAAAGCCTTGGATTCTGTTTTAACCGATTAGGTAAGTTACCTCCGTGAAGTATAGTAATATATTTTAGCCTGAGTATTCTACAAAGCTGACTTATAATAAAAGCATAATAGAAATTAAGTGTGCTGTAAGTATCAATTAGAACAAAATCTACTTTCCTTGAGAGGGTTAAGCAAGACCAAATCATGTCTAATAATCTAGCAAGCTTATTCGTTTTAGAAGATGAGTAATATACTTCAAAACCTTCTTTTTCTAAAGAAGCTCCCAAAGTATGAATAGCAGATATATTAACTTTCTTGCTTTCTAATTTGTTTCCTACGTAAAGGATTTTTTTCATAAGTTACATTTAATAATGCCAAACCATAAACAAATGCTGGAGCTGCAATACGCATAGAGGAATGGTTTATGGTTGCAAACCAAAAGGCTAGAAAAGCATAAAAGTAATAATTCCTTTTATTTTTAGAACGCAAATCAAACGGTTTAAACAATAATATTACAAGAATAATTACGCCAAACATACCATGTTCGGCTAAAGTTCTACTAACTTCATTATGAGAAGTTACGACTTCACCTTCTGTTTCAATTCGTTGATCTTTAGCTCTACTAGAACCTATTCCAAAAAAAGGATGGGTTATAAAACCTTCAAGTTCATCTTTAAACAGCTCACCTCTACCTGTTGTAATATCCTTTTTATCTCGCCCTAAATGATCTTTATTAGCATAACGTAAATCAATATATCCATCTGTTTGATTAGAACTAATTACCCAGGTAGCCATTAAAGCAAAAGCAAACAATATAGAAATCATTATAATTTCATTTTTCTTTTTTAATGAAACTTTCCCATAATAAAATACAACAAACGCAAGGATTGTAATGATGGCAGTAAGCATACCTCCTCTACTAAAAGTAACTATACCGCGGAAAGTTATAGCAGAAAAAATAACTATATTTAAAACTTTTAATCCAACAGTTGGAGATTTAGTAAACAAACGCACAGCCATAATAAACATCCCTAACCCTAAGATTGTTGAAACTTGATTCGCTCCCCAACCTCCAGAAGTTGTACGGTTTGACCCAGTACCAGACAACACTTCTTTGACACTTGGGTTATAGAAAAAGATATATATTGTTGTTGAAATGATTGGTAATACCATATACAAAAGCAAATCACTAACTTGCTTAAAAGTGACTTTTTTATCATAGCAAAATAAAGCTGAAGCTCCTAAACAAACAGGTCCACTAAGTACAAATGCTATATTAGTCCTAAAGTTAGCATCAAAACTTAAAGTTGTTGACGCCACAAAAATTGATGGTATTAAGAACATTAAATACATAAAATAAGGGTATCCTTTACCAGACAAACCCTTATAAAACAAACCCATTATTACAAATCCTATTACTAAATATTTTCCTGCCTCATAAGATATAGATCCTCTTGTCATTCTAAATAATATTTCGGCGCCAACGAAATACGAACAGGCTTTAAGTACTTCAAAAGTTTTTAAATGATTTGGTGAAATAATAATTCGATAGACGAAAAAAAACAAGACACAAAAAAAATATACTTTTGCTATAGACTCATTAAAATAAATGAGCATTCCCATTAAACAATGAAAAGCAATTGCACTTATGTATGTAATATTAGTTTTCAATATGTTTTAGCTAAAATTTTATATGTGTTCTTTTTAAAAAACTATACGACTTTATGGGATTAAAATAAGAAACTAAGCAAATAATACACTTATTATTAATTAAATATTTTTCTGTAATCGTCTAAAGGAAAGCGGTAGTGATAGCTTTTCCTGAAAACAAATAAAACAAAATGAATAATAAAAACAGGAATAAAAGGCCTAGAAAATCTTAAAAAAGCATCGTAGGTTTTATTAGAATAATTACAAATTAGAAATGGTACTGTGTCTGGATCTAAATAATTTCTTTTAATACTTGAATCTTCAATTGTTTTTAATTCATTAAATGATTTAAATTGAATGGGTTCATTTTTTCTAAATAATTGATATAGTTCTATAACAGACAAAGGAGTTGATGTATTAGAATAAAATAAGATACTATTTGAAACATCAACTAATATCCATTTTTTAAGTTCTGAACTATACACTTCATTAAAAGAATGTCCTCCATATTCTACATTGAAAGGTGCTCGAGTGGTTCCCCATTCTCGAACTGGAATATCATTAATAACACAAAAGTTATTAAAAACTTGAGCCATATCACTACAAACTCCTCCTTTACCTGATAACATAATTTGCAGTGCAGTATCAGAAGGTTCACTTAAACCTGGACCTCCTTTAATTTCGTTATGCAACCAAGCGCTCAAATGCTTAATTAAATTAAAATCATTGGTTGGTTTATAATCTTTTAAGATTCTTTCATTAACCTCTTTAAAATAATCTGGAATGTCTTTTTTGTCGTTTATATAGTTATAGGTATAACCATTAATATCCTCAATATTAGAGTTTTTAGAGAGCAATTTAAAGCGTGCGATATATAAAAATGGGTGTCTTTTAAATACCCAAATTATTTTTTTTAATATCATTAATGAGGATTAATTTTATACGAACGATAAATGTAAAATATTTTTTTATTTAGACCTAATAATTTATGGTTTAACAAAACTTGTAATCGCTAAAAATCAAGATACTAGGTCAAAAAAACAAATGCTTAAGTTAAAAATATAATGAAGCTTAATTTAATAGCTCTTTTAATATTCTATTATTATAGTGTCTGTAAGTAAATTTTGAGAGTTCTTCCTTTTGGCTCTGTATCATCTTAGCATATTGAATATCAGATAAATTCAATACTTTTTTTATCTGTTTAATTAAATTCTCTTTAGTAATAGGAAATATTAAAAACCCATTACCTTCATTTTTTACATAATGACTTATAGAAGAAATATCTGAAACAATTGGTAAACATCCATAGTTCATCGCTTCTGCTATGACCTTAGGAAAACCTTCGGAAGCGGACGGTAAAACAATTGCATGCGATTCTTTATATATTTCATGTACATCATTCCTAGATAAAAATCCGTGAAACTCAAAATTTAAACCACTATCGCCTGCTTTGCTTTTATAGTCATTTAGTCTTTTCCCATAACCAACAACGTTAACCGTATTAATTTTCAATTTTTCTTCATTAGATAAACTTTTAAAAGCCTCAATTAATAACCCAACTCCTTTTTCTTCTTCTAAACGGCCGACAAAACAAAAGTTAATCCCTCCTTTTGAAATTGATTTATTACTTGTCAAAACTACACCTTCATTAATTTCATTTGAAGTTAAACAGGGATTCTCAAAAGTTAAACATTGTTTCGGTTGATTAGGCCATAACCCGTTAATGGTAACCTTTCTTTTTTGATTTTTTAATATCCAACGCTGAAAACTATAGGCTAAAGGTGGTTTTTTTTGATTCCAATTTCCTGCATATTTAAACCATCCTTTTTTAGAACTAAATAGGACTAAATACGGAATAACAAAAACTCCAATTCCTGTTGGTGCTCTAAATTGGAAATAATCTGCCCTTTTAATGGCTTTTTTTATTGTGATTAAAATCTGAGGCGCTTTCCAGATAATAGCCAATTTATCCAAAACTTTCGGTCCACCAACTGCTGGCAAAGCTAGAAATGTTATTTTATTTGAAGTATAAGGTAAAGCACTTGCTGGTGCTGGACTATTATGCAGCATGGCCACATGAACAACCTCATCAAAAACGGAAAGTAAATTATTAATTTCAGTCACAGTAGAACCTAGACCAACAATATTACCATCTGCATTTTTATAATGTTCTGTATGTGAAATTATAACGAGCTTTTTCATGTTAAAAAGGTAATATAACGCTTAATAATATTTGACCAATCGTGTTGTTCTGCCCAAGATTTGGCGCCACTTTGATATGCGTTTTTATTGTTCAATATCTGCTCAATGCCTTTTATAAATTCTGAAGTCTGATTAGAATCAATAAGAACACCTGAAACTCCAGTATTTACAGCGTCTTCAATACCACATCCTTTAGAGCCAATGGCTGGGATTCCAAGTGCATTAGCTTCTAAAATAGCAATCCCAAACCCTTCCACATCTCCTGTTTCGCTCTCACTACTTAGCATCACAAAAACATCAGTTTGTTTAAGTATTTGTTTTAAAACCAGCTCATCTAAGCTACCGTGAAACGTTATATATTCATACACATTTAAAGCTCTTGCTTCTAGTTTAAATGCTTCAGCTTCTGTTGGAATACCAATGCAATGGTAATGTAATTTAGGAAAACGTTTAATGAGTTCTGGTAATTGTTTAATTACATTTAATTGTCCTTTTCTAGAACTTACACGTCCCACAGTTGTTAAAATCGGATTTCCATTTATTGCCAATTCTGGCACATCCTTAGCCTCCCATTTCTTTAAGTCTATACCATTAGGAATAACCTCTACATGTCGTTTTAAATGCGATATTAAATCCTTAGTATAATTAGAAACAGCAATAACTGTATCCATTTTTTTTAAAGCTATATCTATTGATTTTTTTAGCGTAAAGGTCTTAAAATTCACTTCTGTTCCATGTACTACTGCTAAGGTTTTGCATTTATAAAATAAACTACTCAGAGCTACATTCCATAAAGAAAATTTACCTGTTGCAATTACATGAGAGGCTTGTTTTAGGCTTTTGTATGTAACAGCAACACGTTTCACATACATTTTAAATCGAAAATCATATCGTTTAATTCTTATAACCTCAAACGGCAATTCTTTATCAAAAATCATTTCCTCTCCTCCATTCTCAGAGCGCTGATCAGCAATAACTTGAACGCAGAACTTGTTTTTAGAAAGATACAAAGCTAAATTGTAGGCATGATTACCAATACCACCTGGTTGTGGTGGAAATTCGGAAGTAACAATTACTATATTTTTTTTAGTTACACTCACTATAACGTTTCAATTATTGGTCCTTGTTTTATTTTTTTACTTGCTAAATGCCATGATTTATAAACTTGATAAAATACCAATGGAAGCAATAGCACAGTCATTAATACAGCTAAAAATAGTAAGGGTTTGTTTTTTTTATACTGATAGGGAAATATTGATATAGGAACAATACGTAATAAAGCCAATTTAGTTGGTTTATTACCAAAATAACGCCTAAAAAAATAAAGCACGCTAGGAATAGGTCTAGGCGCAAAAAAGTTTGAAGGTCGAAATGCATCCCAACTTCCCATTTCTCTTAAACCTCCAGTTCCTGCTTTAACATCGACACATGAGGCGAACGGATTAGAAATGCTTTTTATATCATTTAAATATAACCTTATTCCAAACTCACCATCTCCCATGCGCTGTTTTTCAAATTGTCGATCAAACAAACCAACAGTTTTAAAAACATCTTTATAAAGCATTGCATTACCTGTTGCAAACTGTGAAGCTATTGCAAAAAACGAACGCTCCTTAGGAATACTCTGTCCTTCTGGATAGAAAACACCTGCAGATACTTGAGCCTTAAAGAAATCTATCCCTTTTAAGTGTAAAGAAATCCAATCTGGTTTTATACGCACATCATCTTCAGATAGTGCAATAAAATCTCCTTTAGAATTTTTAATCGCTGTATTTCGAGCTAACCACAAGGCTTTTTCTTCTTGGCGGATTAAATTAATGTCAAGATTAAACTCATCATAAAATTCTGCTCTAAAAGGTTGAGATTGATCAACAACAATAACTTCAAAATTAGTGTATTCTTGCAACTCTAAATCTTTTAAAACATCCTTTAAATAATCATAACGATTTAACGTTGGAATCACAACGCTTACTTTAGGTGCTTTTGAAATTAAATCGGAATTAAAGCGTTCCCAATGGTTATATTTTATAGGATTTTCTCCACTAACAACTCTTCTTACTTGGCGTGTTTTCAGATAAGCAGCAAGCTCTTTTATTGGATTTTTAAATGACAGTAGACGAAACAATAAGACATAAAAAACCCAAGCTTTATGAAAATACTTTCTTAAAAAGTGATAATTATCTTGGACAGGTACCTTTTCAAAATTAGCATACGTTTCTGCCTTTCCTATATAGCCTTTTTGAATGGCTTGCCATGACATATCATAAGATTGAGCTAATTCAGATTGGTAACTTACGTCACGTTTAAGTTCGCAAACAATATCCTCAGACAAGGCCTCAAGTTTAGGAAAAATGTAATATCCAGCTTTTGTTTTTAGTTGGAAATAATGCGTTGACTGTAAATATTTTAAAAAACTAAATGGCATTAAATTGATTTTGGAAGTGGTGCATTTTGTTTAATCCCTTTTAAATATTCAGGATAGGACTTCTCTTTAGGCAATAATAAAAGGTGGCATTTGCCTCTATTTTTAATAGGTTCAGCATTAGTAAGCAATTCACCAGTTTTTGGATACCAAACAGAGTAATTCATTTCAGAAGACCAATCAATCATAAACTGTCCTGCCTTTTCCATACCTAAGTTTTCAACTTTATGCATCTCGATAAAAAAACTACATTTAGTCTCTTGAGCTAATTTTTTCGCTGATTCCATAACAATAGTTTCAGCACCTTCAACATCAATCTTTACTAAATCTGGTTTTATATTATAAAACGTATATAAGTAATCTAAGGTTACTGTTTTAACTTCAATAAATAAATTTTTAGCAGCAGCTGTCTTAGCGTGAGAAGCGTGCATACTTCCAGCCGCTTTAGACCCAATAGTGTACAATTTGATTGTTTCATCAATAGTATTTCCAACAAATGCAGCAATGTATTGAGCTTTACTTCCTAAGCCATTCTCTATAAGGTTTATTGCTGCTTTTTGTAAAGCCTTAGGATTTGGATCAACCAGAATAATTTGTCTGTTAGGATCCTGTATTAAAGCTAAAGTTGCGGTATAACCAACATTACATCCAATATCAAAAATAATATCATGATGTTTTGACAAATAAAACCACCATGTATCATCTTGGTCTATTTTTTGTCTTAAAGATCGTTTTACTACCTTTAATGGAACACCACAAAGTTCCATATCAACTAATTTAAACGATTCTTTTTTTATAAAAAATGAAAAATAATTGATGATTTTTTTGAAATTCATTCAAATATTGAATTTAAGACATTTAAAAAACTGACTAGTCGTCAAATTAATTTATAATAGTTATGGTTGAAAGATAGGGATTTTCTTTTAATCCTATTGTACCTTTTTTTTGAATTAAAAGGCTTTTAGAAATGTCTTCGAAAGAATGGCCAGCTTGTTATTTATTTATAATACTAAGGAAGTCGTTAAAAATAATGTGCTTATCAAAGTTTTCAATGTATAATTGTTGAAGTTCACTTTTTGTTAACCCTTCATTATTAAAATAAGGTAAAAGTTTCTCTTGAAGTTCTTCTGAAGATTCAGGGTTAAATGTAAACTTTGAGGTATTATACTTTTCATTATCAATAAAATACAAAGCACCGAACTGCGAAGACACTATAACTGGTGTGTTCATTGATATGGCTTCAATAAAGACCAAGCCAAATGCTTCATGTAAACTAGGTAATATAATGACATCTAAATCCTTGTAGAATGCAATCATGTCATTTGCTGAAATGTGTTTTAAAAAAGTGATGTCATTTGTCAGTTTTAAATTTTCAGTTAACTGTTCAAGATTTGAGCGTTCTTCACCATCACCAGCAAAATAGAGGTGAAACTTAAAATCGTATTTTTCCTTTATACCACCTAAAGCTTGAATAACTACAGCTTGGTTTTTGTGTTTAACTATACGACCTGGACAACCAATTTTTAAGCCTTCAAAATTCGTTTTACTGATTAAATCAGAATCAGAAGTTGTAAGTTCAGAAATATTACTCCAAAACGGCAAGTCTTTTAATTTTAATTCTGGCACTTTATAAATTTCATGTAACTCTTCCTTTGTTAAGAGAGAATTGGCAATTACAGTATCTGCTAATTTTAGAAATTGTTTTTTAATAAAAACATCTACTTTACTAGGCTCCATTTGTTCATTTAAAGAATGAAACCAAGCCATATTTTTTTTTACCCCGAATAGTTTACCAAATAATAATGCAGGATTGACATAACTAAAATTAGATAGAACGACATCTGGTTTGACACGCTTTATAATCTTGTAAATATGAAAATAGTTAGAAATATATCCACCCTGTTTGGAAATACAGACTTCTACATCATTTTTAATAAAAGTCTTTTTTGCTCCTTTTAATGAAAAGTTAACAACCTCATGACCTTTTTCTGCCAATTTGGTTGATAATTCAAAAAAGAAACTAGATAAATAACCTTTATTATATGTATATAGTAATAATATTTTCAAAAGATAAAATTTAGTATTTCTTTTTAAAGTTCCAATAAAAAGATCTTAAATCACGATATATCTTATAATTAGGTAACTTCCGTTTTTTATTATTTCTAGCATGCGGAAAATCTTCATTAGGAACATCATTTATATTCAAGAATTCACATAGTGTTTGATAATTAAAATTATAACCTTGTTTCATGACTATAAAATTATCCTTTTCCTTAAAAAAGGCTTGCACATCTTTATTATGCTGGTCGTAAATTGAAATATAAACATCTTCATAACCTTCAGCACATGGGACATTATATATTTTTTTATGTAATGGAATACGAATACTTGCAAAGTATTTAACCACACTATTAATCCACTTATCAGTATCCCTAATTGTTAAAATAAATTTTGCGTCAGGATAGAGTTCATAAAGCTCTTTATAAAAAAGTGGCCAAGGCATGTCTTGTACAACATCCCAAGATTCAAGTGTTTTTTTGATATATTGTTTTAAGTCTTCCTTGTTTTGAAATTTCAGTAAGTTTTTATCTCCACCATACACCCTATAACCCAGAAATTGCAATGCGTGTTCTAAAGACGTTGTGCCTGTTTTTTGAAATCCTATAACAAATACTTTTTGTTTCATTTTTTTAAACCCTTTTAAATGACACCATTCTTCCTAAAAAAAATAACAATTTTTCTCCAATTCTCTTTACCAATAATAGAACTTATCTTTTTTTTCAATTGATTAGTTATCTTATACCTTAATGTTTGAGCATTTTTTGACCTTTCTTTATTGACATGTGGCTTTTTAACCAACTGGCCTAACATATTAGTTGGCAAGTCTTCATCTAAAAAATCACATAATTCTTGCCATTCAAAAGTTTTTATTGATATTGATAAAAATCGTTCTGGATACTTAGCTGCATATGTATTCAAAGTTTCATAATAGGTATCAAAATAATTTAAAAACTGAGGTTTATTTTTCAACTCTTTAGAAATTTTAAAAAAAGGATATGAGAGGTATCGTTCTTGTTTACGACCATAAGATTCATAAAAACTCTTCCACCAAGATTCTTTTTCTCGATTTAAAATAATATACTTAACCTTATCATTATCTAAAAATTTATCCCATTCAAAACACCATGGAAAATCTTGAAATCCATCAAACTCATTAAATTTTTTATTTAAAAATGGGAGGTCACCAATCTTGTAATTAGCATCAGGACCAGTAACTTTATAGTTTAACATTCTAAGCATAACGGCTAAAGTTGAAGTGCCTGTTTTGGGCAAACCTACCACTATGACTTTATGTTTCTTTTTGGACAAGTTACTCGATTATTATAAGTTATAGCAAATAAGCAGCTATTTCCTCTTTAGTAATACAATAATAGATATAATGAATTAAAAAACCACAATATTTTTATAAAAGGTCTTTAAGGAAGTATTGCTCCTAATCTTTTTTATAAAAATCGACAAAGGCTTGTTTTTGTTTTTTTAAGTTAAACTCCTCTTTCACTCTAGCGATAGCACGAACTCTAATCTTATTTTTTTCTTCTGGAGATAGATTAATAACTTCAATAATTTTATGAGCTAATAATTCTGGACTTCTTTTTGGTACAACCCAACCTGTTTCATTGTTTAACACATTTTCACTCAATCCTTCAGCATCAGATACTACAGTTAACAAACCCATGGCTTGAGCTTCAATTACAGCATTACAAAAACCTTCTTGAATACTATATTGCAAATAAATATCGGCTTGTTCTAATTGACTTTTCACATCATCATGAGACAGTGCTCCTGTAAAAGTGACATTCTCTTCAATTTCTAATTGATGAGCGGCAAATACTAATCTTTCTAATTGAGCACCTTCTCCAATAATTGTATACTGAAACTTTACTCCTGCAAGTTTAAGACACTTTAACGCTTCTAAACTATATTCTAGCCCTTTTTTCCAGTGCAATCTAGCTACAGAAACTAATTGAATAACAGCACTATCCTCTCTGTTTTTATTTTGGGTTTGAAAGAAGGTAACATCAATTGCGGGAGTAATAACTTTAATGGTGTCTTTAGAGATTTCATAATCTATTAGAGTCTGTTTCATCTCTTGAGATAACACGTGATATTTTACTTTTTTAGTAAATAGTGACTTATAGCAATCTTTATGTCTTAAAGGCGACAGATACAAATCAAAACCTCTAAAGCTAACAGCCATTTTAGCATTCATAACTTGAGCTACATTTTCTCTATCTATGGCTAACATACCAAAGCCAAAATGCAACCAATCTATATTTTCATTTAGAAAAAACTGATTAAGAATAAGGTTCTTCACTCTTTTTTTAAGAGCTACACCATCTTTTTTATCTAGTTGAAATAGTTTTAAACTCCGTTTAGGATTAACAAATACGGCTTTTAAAAGAGCGAAAAGGCTATTGATTATCGTTTTAAGTTTTCCTTCGTTAAATACTGAAGCTGCAACAATCTTACAAGGAAAATTAATATCGTCTTTATTAAAATAATCTACAAAAAGAATAACTTCAAAACCATTTTCTTGAAGTCCCTTTATTTTATTTCTAAAAAAAGTTTCAGAATACCGTGGAACCGAATACAATACAATTCCGATAGTAGATTTATGTTGTTTTTTTTTAGCCATCGAAATCTAATTAGCTTTTGTATAGTTTCAACATGTTATCAACCATTTGCTTTTCACTATGATTCTTTCTTATATTTTTTTTAGCATTAGCGACTATGAGATTTTTATTTTCTTGAGTAGCATTCGAGATCTCTAAAATTTTATTCGCCATTTTTTTGGAATCTCGAATAGGTGTTAAAAACCCATCAACACCATCTGTAATGACTTCTCTAACTCCACCACAATTGGTAGTTAAAACCATTGTTCCGAGTGCCATTGCTTCTAATACAACATTTGCGATTCCTTCTTTAACACTTGGCAATAGTAATAAATCTGAAGATTGAATATTCTGTTTGACATCTTCAAATGACATTTGTGGTAAGAGTGTTACTTCGCTTTTTAAATTTAAATCATGAATCTGATAGAGTAATTCTATATCATCGTCACATCCAACTATAGTATATTTAAACTTTAGATTGTTTTGCTTTAAAATTTTACACGCATCAAGTGCATAAGTATACCCTTTTACCCAATGTGGTCTTCCAATAGATATAATTTGGAAAACATCGTCTAGTTTTTCATCAAGAGCAAGGTCTGCTTTAATATCTAATCCACTATAAACCACTTTTATTTTATCTTGTGGTGCATTGTATTGATTGGCTTCAGTAGCAATGGCTTTTGAAACCGCATGAAACACATCTACTTTAGGGAAATGTTCACGATACATATTTGCTAATTGTAAATCGGCTACAGGTGAATAATTAATATGTGCGCCTCTTAAACCAAGAACTAATTTGATATTAAATTGTTTAACCCAAATCCAATCTTTTAATCCTTTTGCCCATTGCAAATGAAATACATCTGGCTTATGCCATAACACTGGATAGCATTTCACTTTATGATGTAATGCGTTTTGTGATTGTTGTTTTAGAATTTCATCTAAAGCCCTTTTTTCTTTATGTTTAAATAGATAAAGCAAAGAGCTATACTTTAACAAATGCATAGCTTTGCTAAATTTTGTGTTTCGATAGGTAATTACTGAAACATATTTGTTGTAACTCACATTACGTTTTAAAAACCCAAAAAGATAGACATGATTACCAGTATTAGAGATGCCTTTAATAAGTCGTTCTATAAATATTGTGCTTGGAATATCTCCTGAATAAATAGCTATTTTAAGTTTATTATTCATCTAAAGAACTAATATAATTGGATTTAAATGTATTGGCAAATTGAATACTTGAAATATACCTTCCATTATTATTAACATGCTTTTCGTCGAAAAAGAACATTTCATTTTTTAACAGATTACTATGGTTTATTATCGTAAAACCTGTTGTTTCTGTAACCACTTTTTTAGTTTGCATAGGAGAAAAATAACAAATTAGTTTTATGTTATGTAATTCACACAACGCCTTAATTTTATTCGCATAAGGATTTTTAAAGTCAATAGGCAGCATTTTAGTATTTACAATAGGCTTATCTATACTGTTATTTATAGGGTAATTATAGTTGCCTTTATCATCAAATCTATTTCTCTTTTTTGGTGTAACCACTGTCAATAATGAAGGATAAAATAATTCAGCATTAAAATAGGAAACACCTAGCATTGGCACCCATTTAGACCAGTGAAGCAATGGTGCTGGCTGTTTAGAAAACGCTTTGTAATAATCGGATACATAGTCACTGTTAATGAATGGTAAAAAGCGATAGTCATTACCACTTATTTCATTGTTATCAACCTCAAAACTAGTTGCACTTGGTGCTAGTATGCAAAATTTAGCCGACTTACCTTGTGCCAAAAAATGTTGCAACATTAAATACTGACTTGACAAAGCGGTATCATCCATAGCTAAGTTTAGTCCATTAGTTTGCAATACCGAATCTATAGTTTTAGTATTTAAAGTTGTTAATCCAGTACTTGCCCCAAGTATTATATAATCAAATTGTTTTTCTTTTATATCATTCACTAAAAAAGAAGGTTTATAAAATGAAGATTGGCGTAATGACCACAAACTTCCTATAGAAATAATCATAGAAACACTTATGAATATTAAGGTAATAAAGCCTATTCTTTTTAAAAATAATTGCATACTTAAAATTGAAAATAAATAAACTCAGATGGATTTTTAAACACTCCCATTAAACAAATAATAATTGCAATAATTACAGCTGTATACTTTGACAGCACAACTTCTTTTTTATTTTTTTGTACAGCCAAAAATTCAAATAAGAGCAAGATAAGAATACTGAATACAATTATTGCACTAAACAATAAAGTTTTAGAACTCTTAAAAAACACATTCAATGAATTACCATTAAAACTAAAGATCTCAACGATAAACTCATACGCTATAGTAACGCTATCTGCTCTAAAAAATATCCAAGCAAATGTGA
The DNA here is from genome assembly GCF_042686125.1 of Lacinutrix iliipiscaria. NCBI lineage: Bacteria > Pseudomonadati > Bacteroidota > Flavobacteriia > Flavobacteriales > Flavobacteriaceae > Lacinutrix > Lacinutrix iliipiscaria. The sequence continues at coordinate 1,453,755 of NZ_JBHUOV010000001.1, read as the reverse complement.
CTAACACAAATGTTATTAATAGTTTAGGAAATTGTTGAATTGAAATTCTAGTAGAATTTACATAAGTTCTATTCTTTTGAGCGAGAAGTAATGGTAAAAACAATACTGCATGAAGTGCTCCCCAAATAATGAATGTCCAGTTTGCACCATGCCAAAAACCACTAACTAAAAATACAATTAGCACGTTTCTTAAGCTTTGTACTTTAGTGCCTTTAGAACCTCCTAGTGGTATGTATAAATAGTCTCTAAACCAAGTAGATAAAGAGATGTGCCATCGTCTCCAAAACTCTGCTATATCTCTTGAAAAATAAGGAAAAGAAAAATTAGTCATTAATGAAAAACCAAACAGACGAGCAATACCAATTGCAATATCTGAATACCCAGAAAAATCACCATAAATTTGAAACGCAAAAAGCACAGCGCCTAAAAACAATTCCATTGAAGAATGCCCAGAAGTCCCATTAAATATTTGATTAACAAAAAAGGCGCAATTATCTGCAACAACAACTTTCTTAAATAAGCCCCAAATAATTAAATAAAATCCACTAATGGCAAACTCACTGTTAAACACGCGTTTCTTATTAAACTGAGGCAATAAATGTGAGGCGCGTTCAATTGGCCCAGCGACTAGCTGAGGGAAGAATGACACAAAAGCTGCAAATTGAATTAAACTATCTGTAGGTTCTATTTTATTTCTATAAATATCAATGGTGTAGCTTAGTGTTTGAAAAGTATAAAATGAAATTCCTACAGGCAATATAATATTAAGTGTAGATGTTTGCATGTTAATTCCTAAAAACTGCCAAGCATCTACCCAACTTTCAATAAAAAAATTAAAATATTTAAAAAAGGCTAAGATTCCTAAATTAAAAACCAAACTAAGCATTAATAACCCTTTACGCTGCTTTTGATCTTTTTGTTTTTTAAGCTGTTTAGCGACTATAAAATCGACAAGTGTACTTAAAGCTATTAATGCTAAAAATCTGTAATCCCACCACGCATAGAACAGATAACTAGCACATACAATAAATAAGTTTTGTAGTTTTAAATGAGATTTAAAAACAAACCAATATATTACAAATACAATGGGTAAAAATATGGCAAAGTCCAAAGAATTAAATAACATATTATTGGTTTTGCAAGGTTTTTATTTTTTCAGCTAAATCTATTGAAAATTGAGCTCCAGAATCAATATCTAAATGATTACCATCTGTATAATCATAATGTTTGTTTTCAGGCATCATGTTAATATAAGAGACTTGGTTTTCAATTGCAATTTTATTCATTTCGTCATTAAAATTTGATTGGAGTTCATTTTCAATTTCTAGCATAGCCTCAATCACTGGTATTCTAACTAAATAGACTTTTCCGTATTGCTTAAGGAAGGTTATGGTCTTAACCAAACTTGCCTTTCTGTATTCGGACATGCCATTAAAACCAATTAGTTTGTTTCTATAGGTTTTCATTTTAGCAGCTGTTCTTTCGGCTTTTGAAATTAAATCAGATTCAATAGTAACATGAAGCCACCCGTTATTTTCAACAAAAAAGGTTTGATAGGCTCCTTTTCTAGTCTTATCTTTTAATATGTTTATATAACCTCCATTGTATGATTCATATAGGTATTCTATATTGGGATTCATGGTAACATATTTTGTGTTTTCTAAAAAGCCTCCTTCTTCAATTATAAATTCTTTTTCATCATTGACACCTTTTCTATAACCTGTAGTCCAAGGGTTGACTTCTAAAATAAACAATCCGTTTATCGTCTGTTCTGAAACTTTTCTTTTTATACTTTCTAAATATATCTCTCCATAAGGAGAACTAGGAATTTGAAATGCATAATTAAAAATATCATCTCGTTGTAAAACTGGATTTAATTCTTGGGGATGTAGCCCTTGAGCAGCTCTAGATGAACCAATAATCATAGCGTTTTGTTTAGGCGTTGTAAACTTAAAATACATTGCATCAGTAGTCCCATCAGCCAAACTAAATATAAAGAATATACTAATTAAAATTAAAAAAGAAAATGCTGTTATTTTAAAAATAATTTGTTTCATATCTAGAACTGAAAATAAATAAATTCTTGTTCTCTACCTCCATATAAAAATATTATCATTACAATTACGTAATAAATTACCCATTGTACAACCTTTGGGTATTTTAACCAAAGTTTTTCAATTGCATATTGCTGTTTACGACCTGTCCATTCAACAATTAAAAACCCTAACAATAAGATAAATATAAATGTTGGTCTAATCTCTGGCAGACTAAACATTGAGCGATTAAAAAGTCTATATATATAATCTGCTGCCTCTGTAATTGTTTCAGCCCTAAAGAAAATCCATGCTAGAACAGTTAATAAAAAAGTTAATCCTATTTGAAAAAATTCTTTTACACTTGGAAGTCTGGTATGTTGTGCAACAACATCTGTATTTACCCTGTTTTTTTTCATCAGTAATAGTGGCAAAAAATAGAGTGCATTTAAAGCGCCCCAGATAATAAAAGTCCAATTTGCTCCATGCCAAAAACCGCTTACAATAAAAATAATAAATACATTTCTAATTTGATTCCATCGGCTTCCTCGTGATCCACCTAAAGGAATGTACACATAGTCTCTAAACCATGTAGAAAGTGACATGTGCCAACGCCTCCAAAACTCTGCAATATCTCTTGAGAAATATGGAAAAGCAAAATTCTGCTTAAGATTAAAACCAAACAATCGAGAGATACCTATAGCAATATCGCTATACCCTGAAAAATCACCATAAATTTGAAATGCAAAAAATACAGCACCTAAAAACAAAGTACTTGCAGAATAATCTGTATAGTTGCTGAAAATAATATTCACAGTTTTCGCACAATTATCTGCAATCACAACCTTTTTAAAAAATCCCCAAAGTATTTGTCGCAATCCATCAACAGCATGGTGATACTTAAATTCTCTATGCTTATAAAATTGAGGAAGTAAATTTGTGGCACGTTCTATTGGTCCAGCAACTAATTGTGGGAAGAACGATACAAATGCAGCAAAGGAAATAAAATCTGTCGTGGGCTCTAGTTTCCGTTTATAAACATCTATTGAATAACTTAATGTTTGAAACGTATAAAAGCTTATTCCTACAGGTAAAATAATATTCAATGAATTGAGCTGAATATCGTTACCAAAAAAAGTAAAAGCAGTGATAAAGTTATCAATGAAAAAATTATAGTATTTAAAAAACCCTAAGAGACTAATATTAACTACAACACTTGTATATAACAAGAGCTTACGTTTAAAATCGTCTGTAGTTTTCCTTAAATAATTACCTACAGAAAAATCAACTAATGTACTAAAAACGATAAGTGCAAGAAACCTATAATCCCACCAGCCATAAAACAAATAACTAGCAAGAACTATTAATAAATTTTGAAATTTAAGAGCTTGTTTATTTAATAACCAATAAAGCGCAAAAACTATGGGTAAAAAGACCGCAAAATCTATGGAATTAAATAGCATATAGAATTAGTTAGTTATCAAACCATTTAGAATAAACTTCTTTTTTTACAAGTGAATCAAATCCCTGAAACTCCATTTTAAAAAAATCATCTAAAAACTTTACTGTTCCTTTTGAAGGCGTAAATGTATTGCTACTTTTTAACGGATTGATTTTTTTATGTAATGTATTAATTAAACGAAAACGCAAAGGCATTTGTTTTTGAAAAGCAGGCTGAACTGGCAAAAAATTAGAGTACTTATAATCGCTCTCTTTTCTAAGTAAACGGTTTCTAAAAAGCTGTAAATTAACATATTTAGGTAGTTTCGTTTTATTAGAATGTGTATTAAAAACAGATTTGTCAAATTTACTAAAATCGACTTCTAAAAAGTCGCATATCTCTTTAATACATTCTTCTTTGTTTTGAAGTAAATCCTCAAATAATACAACTTTGATTCTATGAAATGGAATATATTTATAATACGCTTCTAACTGTTCTTTATAGAGACTTCTTCTAATGATGCTATTTGGATTATAACGTAAGGTATCTTCTAGTGAATAAATAGTTCTTCCTGATTTTAAATAATGTAAATAGTTTGATATACACCTTTGTGTTGGATGTCTTAAAATGAATATTAACTTAATAGGTTTTTCTTGTAATGCAATACGTTTAGCTGCAGCTTCCGAGCTTAAATATGAAGTAGAATCTTCTCCAATTATGCGTGCTTTTTTTTCTATATTTTTAAATTGTGATAGATACCAATTCCATAACACTTCAGGTTGCTTAAACATAGACTGACTTGTCCAGATTTGTTTTTTATCATCATAAAAATTAAAGTCACCATGCTGTAAAATACTATCTATATCAAAAAAGCCAAGTTCATCATGAGCTATTGCTATATCTGGATGAGCGTGTAAAATGGCGTGTAAACTTGTGGTACCAGATTTCATTGCTCCACCAATAATAAAGTCTGGCAAGGCTTCTGGCTGTTTAGATGTCCATAAGTTATTTAAAACTTCCATTCTACTTTATAATCTTTAAATACAGTTCTTCATGATTTTTTAAAAATTCTTGAATAGAAAACTCTTTAACAACTTGATTGCGCATAGCTTCTGCTAATGATTTCCTTTCGTTTTCAGGCATTTCCTTCACAAACTTTATTCTATCTGCTAGTGCTTCAATATCACTTGCGGCGAATAAACACTGAGGAAATGTTTTCAAAATATCTTTTACTCCTGAAACATTAGAGCCAAGCACAATACATTCTGTCGCCATTGCTTCTAGTGGTGCATTTGGTATGCCTTCTCTACGTCCTTCATCTTTTGTTGGAATAACAAATAAATCAGCTAAAGCTAGATATGGTCTTACTTCTAATTGCTTACCAGCAAATACAAAATTAGTGTTATTGCTATAGCGTGCTTTTAAATCTTGACCATATTCATTCTGGTCATTACCAACAATTAACACTTTAATTTGATCGTCATTCAAGGCTTTTACAGCTTCAAAAAGAATTTCAATGCCTTTTACAGCAACCATATTAGCAATTGATAATATCACAAAATCGTCGTTTTTAAAGTATGTTTCTTTTGTGGTTTCTGATTTATGGGCAAAGGGTTTATAATAATTGGTATCAATAGCCAAAGGGAACTTCTCAGTTTTAGGCAACATATTATATAAATATTGATCAATTATATCTTCATTAACAGCGATAACCTTTGTACTTAGTTTAGATCTCCATGTCCAATATTTTTTTCCCCATCCCATTGCTTTTTTAGTATATACATAAGGGATTCCTGCTAATTTAGCTGCAAGCGGCTCAGAAATATCTGAGCTCCAATGCCAAGAATGAATTAAATCGAATTGATTCGTTTTAAAAAACTTACGAATTTTTAAAACTCTAGATAAAAAGGTTAGCCGAGGCGTATATGGTGCAGTGAATGGAAAAAGGTGAATTTTAACCCCAAGTTTTTCCACTTCTTTATAAAAAGCGCCTTTACTATGGAAACAACATATCTCAGGCTCAAAAACGGTTCGATCTAAACCTTTTACTAAATCATATACAGATTTTCCGCTTCCAGCAGTATTAAAATTGGGAATAGTATATAAAACCTTTATTTTTTTAGCCATATAAAATGCTTACTTTATTTAATAATTTTGGCAGGATTACCAACAACAACACAATTCGAAGGTACATCTTTAACCACTACAGAGCCTGCACCAACAACAACATTATCGCCAATTGTAATTTCTCCTATAATTACTGCATTTGCTCCTACTGTAACATTATTACCTATAGTAGGAATTAAGGTGTTATCATTGCCTTTATTTCCAATGGTTAAATTATTTCTAAACTGAAAATTTTTACCAATCGTTTTGGCGTTAACAACTGTTCCGAAAGGATGATAACATACCATGCCTCCATCTATTTTTGCACTTCTGAAAATTTTACAAGGAACTTCATTATAAAACCATTTTCTCCACCTGTATTTATTTTGTTTAATCCTCCAAAAGAAAATAAAAGCAAAATCTGGATAATAAATCATTAAGTGCTCAAATTTCTTCTTAATGGTATCAGGTTTTACAGTGCAACCTCTTACCTTAACTGTTTGATTTATATCTTCAATGATAATATTATTTTTATGAACATAACGATTAAAAAGACGACTAAGAATTACTTTTTTAAATCCGTGTTTTATGAGAAAAAATAACCGTTTCATTTTAAAAAACATTTAAAGTGTTTCTATATGATTCTTCATATAAAAAGGAACAAGGTAATAAAGATAGAATTTAAGAATAAATGAAAGTGGAAAAAATGTCATTATTAACAGAAAAAAACGCAATCCAAAAGGAAATTCTACAGGTTTGATTTCTGCTTTTATTTCATTTAACAAATTATTCCTTTTGCTATATCCTCTGGTTTTACAGATTCTTTTTGCTGTGGTTTTATACAAATAAGCATACAATAGTTTTTTATAAAGTACAGGAACTTCGTTCTCTTTATAAAAAGGCAAGTGCGATTTCACAAACCTTGTCCAATGCATAGACACAAGATCTTCGTTCACTTTTGCCATTTCAATTGTGGACTGAGCATGCTTAAAATACAGATAGACATAAGTGTCTAAATAAGCGATGTCACAGGTCATTCCTAGTTTAATATCTAAGGCAGTATCTTCAGTATTTTTAATCCCTTCATTGTACACACCAATTTTAGAAAATACTGTTCTTCTATATAAAAATGCTGGAGGACCAACAACCGATTTCAAGCTAGAAAACCAATGCAAACCCCAAAAAGGTTTGTCTTTTAAAATTACTTGATCTGTTTCGTCACTAGGTTTTATTGTATCACTAATTCCTTTGTGAGATTTCACCATTTTACCAAAAACCGCATATCTATCTGGATGGTTGTCTAGTACTGCAATCATTTTATTTAAGGCATTTGGATAGATTTCGTCGTCCACATCAAAGATATAAACATAATCGCCTTTAGCTTTAGAAATTCCCATATTCCTTGCGGCGGCTGCACCTTGTTTAGGTTGTTGCAACAACTTAACTCTTGAATCCTTTTCTACAAATGTTTGGATACGCTCTTCAGAAGCATCTTTAGAATTATTATTAACATATAATAATTCAAAGTCTTCTAATTGTTGGTTAATAATAGAATTATAGGATTTTTCTATAAAATCTGCTCCATTATATACAGGAATGATTATGGTTAACTTCATCGTTTATTTATTATGAAAATGTTTATTCCAAAGCGCAAAAGTTAACAACATGCTTGTTGGGTGAGAGTAGTAAACTGTATTTTCATTTTTAAATTTATTATAAAATTCTTCAATTACTGATTTGGGAATGAGCTTAAAAAAATCGTCATTAAAAATATACTTCTTTAAATGTTTATCATTATCTGCTCCTAAAAATTGTAATTCAAAATTACGTTGAATGTAAGGGTTCCCAATTACAGCATTAAACTCACGTTTAATTTTATGAAATACTCTATAAGGCAAATTATATGGTGATTTATTATACTGATAATTATTTAAATTAAAGGGTTTTTGTTCATGCCAAGTAATTTTAGATATGGCTTTATCTTGTTTTAAGTGAGCAATCTGTAATCGTCTATCTGCTAAATATTCTTCAGGTATAGTACAAATAAACTCAATCATTCTGTTATCGTAATATGGCAAACTAATAGGATGAGCAGCTTGAAAAATACTTAAGTTCATGGTAGTCCATCTATGAGCCCATTGTGAAGTTTTAAAAGCTCTTACTCTTGCGCTTATATTATCAATTTTTATTTTTGACAAAGAGTTTTCTATTCTTGAAATGAAGTAGGTTTTAAACTCACCTTCTAAGTTCCAGTTTTCCCATAAGGATTCAGCAAACTCTAGTCCTCCAGGTTTCAACATTTTTTTCAATAATAGAGGTATAATATCTTTTTCTACAATTCCATCTGGTGCACCTCTATCAAAAAGTACATCTCCCCAATGTCCTAAAGAAAAAACACCTTGATATTGTTTTAATTCTTTTAAAACAGACATTTGTCTTGGGTGAGTGAATTCAGAAAAGCACTTATTGATTTCAGCTAATTCATCAATATCATTCCATAAATAGCCTTTTGATATTTTATATGCGTCAAAATCAAACCCACAAACTTCAGCGATTTGTTTACTTATTTTATGTTCTGGATAACCTCCTGGAAAAGAATAACTAAAAGCCTGTACAGTGTTATTCAAATTTTTTAAGACCAGCGCTTGACTTCTACTGTCTAGTCCGCCAGACAGTGGTAAGATAACAGGGTTTTCTCCAACCTGTTCTTTGGTGATTGTCGTAAATAAATTTATATATTCATCAAGTGCTTGCTCAAAAGAAATACTCTTTGGTGTATAATGCCACTTAAACCACGGTTTACTTTCAATAAGAAAATTATTTTCATCGAAAATGTGATCATGTCCTGGAAGCAAACATGCCTCATCTTTCCAATAGGTATCATCGTCTAAAAAAAAACCAGTAGCAGCAAAAATACAGATGGCCTTAAAATTTAATTCGTGCGCAGCATGTTGTTTAACAAACTGTAGTTTGGAAGGTAATATTGGCGTTTTTAAGGACTTCATAATTATTGACGAATATAGCAATATTCACGATAGAAGAAAAACCATTTGTTAGGTATTATCTTTAGATTCAAGTAATTTATAAAATCAAGAAAACAATTTTAGAAGCATAATAATTATTTTTGTTCGTGTTTTTTTTATGGTCTTTAGATTAACAAATTGACTATAATGAATTGCTGTTTTAAAATCAGAATTCCTAAGTGCCATTGTTGTTAGTACTTTTGATCTATATTCGACAACCTCTTTAACCTCTTCATTAAACTTATTTCCGCTATAATCATTCCAAAATTTAGCATGATTAATTCGGTTAATTAAATCATCTCTGAAGGGCACATACTCAATTCTATTTTTGCTAGTTACACTGTTTTCATGTTTTCTATAAAACCCAACTGGCTCTGAATAGATTCTACATTTTCCGCTAAATGACAATAAAGTAAAAAGTGCTTTATCGCCAACAATAAAATTATCTAGGATTGACATGATGTTATTAAAGCCTATATTTCTAATCATAACCATTGAGGAAACAAATGGATTTTTTTTGATTAAATCTGAAGTTGTAAAATCAACAAATTCATTTGGTACAGTCCTAACTAATTGATCTATTTCTTTATCATTTCTGTTAAACTTAGCGTTAAATCCAACTAAAGAAAAATCTTTGTTGTTTTCTAAAAAATCTACTTGTTTTTGTAGCTTCATTGCGTCACTCCAATAATCATCTCCTTCACAAAGCGCAATATATTTACCTGTACAAGAGTTAAGTGCAAACCCAAAATTAGACATCATACCCTTATTTTTATCATGATTATAATAGGTGATTAGATAACCATTTGGAAGTGTTTTGATACAGTTTTTAATAATTTGATCTGTATTATCAGGAGAACAATCATTAGCTATAATAAGCTCAAAAGGGAAATTAGTGATTTGATTTAAAACACCATTTATTGCTTTTAAAATGTATTTTTCATGACCATATGTAATCATGCAAACACTAACTAATGGTTGTTTAATCTTATTCAAAATATAACGTTCTAATTATAATATTAAGAGTTTAAAAACTTTTCTTTAAAATGATTTTTAAACGTTCCCGCAAAAAATAAGGCTTTCCTTTATACATCAATGTGTTATAAAAAAATGCAATTATTTTTATTGAAATATACTGCTTTATAGTAATAAAACTATTTTGGTACATTTTTTTTAATAGCATGAGAATCGATTTAAAATTCCCATAATCTATTCCTAAAAAAAAGAAACTAATAAAGACATTTACGACTTCTTTTCGTGTATCATTAATTTTAGATAAATCATTAAAGTAATAATCAAATAGTAAAATCTTATCCTTATATATTCTGCCACTACTTTTATTCTTCTTGGTTGTGTTATGTTCATGAAGCCTCATATAATTTAGAGGTTCTGGAAGGTAAACAATATTATATTTTAAGGCTACACCAACATAAGTAAAAATATCGCCTGTATTTTTAAAGGCTTTTAACACTTCAAAATTTACCGACTGTAAAGCCTCCTTTTTAAATAAAACTGAGCTAGCATTAACGATGACTAACTTATCTAGAAGGTATTTTGGAAAATTATTTTTATGAATGATATTATTTTCTTCATGAACTAAGGTTTCTAAAATTTTTCGGCTTGAAGAAACCAATCCCATTTCCTTTCGATTATCATATACTTTAAATGAATCTGTAAACACCATTCCTAGATTATCATTAGCTTCTAGGAGATTTACGGTATGCTCCAAAAACTTTTCATCTGCATAATCGTCACTTTCTGCAATCCAAACATATTCGCCTTTAGCATGGTTAATCCCTTTAATCCACTGTTTAAAGACAGAGCCTGAGTTTTCTTTATTAATTAATACTTGAGAGACTTTTGAATGGTCGCTGTAGCGCTTTAAAAATTTAGAACTTCCATCAGAAGATGCATCATCTAATATTATTAATTCAAAATCTTGATAGGTTTGATTAAGAATAGAGTCTATGCGCTGTTTTAAATAATTCTCATGATTAAAATTAGGTAAAACAACAGAAACTTTAATATTTTTAATCTTATCTAAATTTTCCAAAAGGTATCAATTATAAAATTAAAATGTTTAATCAAGTAATAAGTCTTCAATACTATTATAAATCTTTTGAGCCTGTGTTTTAGGTGTAAACTCTTGAAATATTTTTTTCATTTCATCTCCATTTTTACGTTTCAAATCTGCATCTTTAAAATATTTAATCACATTATCTCCCATAGCAACAACATCTAAATAAGGAACAACTGAATTTGGCACTTGCTTTAAAACTTCTTCAGTTCCAGTAGCCGATTCAAAACAAATAATTGGTACTCCCATCATTCCAACTTCAACACACACTAAAGGAAAAGGATCTTCTTTAGAAGTCATTAAAAACACATCTAAATTAGAGTAAAACTCTGAGGGATTATCCTGAAATCCTAAGAACTCTACTTTATCAGACAAATTAAGCTTTAAAATATCTTCTTCATAAATTAATTCATGTGCTTTAGAAATTTTGCCTAACCACTGAAACCTGATGTTTTCATTTGGCAACTGTTTTAGCACATAATAAGCAACTAACAGAAAGAACTCAGGTCCTTTACGCCATTGCACTAATCCTGAGGCACCAACTACAAAATTATTAGAAGTCTTAGTATCTTGATTGGTAATCTCTGAATACGCATAAACGACTTTTATTTTATTCTGTAAAAACTTCCAATTAGAAACCAAATTGTGCTTTACTTTTTCTGATACAGCAATGGTGAGGTCTATATCTTTTTCGTATTCATTTAAATTTGGGCAATACCTATTTATTGTAAGATTTAGCTCGTGTAAATGATTTATAAGTTTTGGTGAAGAAGCGCTCTTGTTTTTAATATAAACTGAAACAGGTACACTTACAACACTATTTGCATATATCAAATCATAATTATTTTTAGCTATAGCATCTAATTTTTTTTGAGGATATTTAATTTTTTGATCTTTATTTATATTAAGCTCTTTTTTAAGAATTTGGATCGCCTTACTAGAAAATGTTTCTTCTTTTCTGTTGAAAAAATGCTGATTACTCACTGCTGTAAAATCATCTAACAGATTACCATTTTTCAAGCTCAACACATCAAATTCAACGGTTTTATTTTGCTTCAACCATTTAAGAAAATGGAGCAATACAATTGGAGCTCCAGTTTTTTCTGCGGAATGATTAATAAATAATAGTTTCATAAATTAATATATGTTTTACAAATCGCTAATCTTATGCTTTAAATAGTTGCTTTTAACCTCAACAAATTTTCGCTGTTTAGCATAAGTGTTTTGCAAAATAGCCTTTTTTAATTTAGGGCTTTTGGCTAATAACTCAATGATATAAAATTTCAAAAAAAACAAACGCTTTGAGCCTTTAAAAAAAGGCGTTTTACTAAGTGTTTTTATTGGGAAAGACAGAAACCCTTTTCTTACAGGGAAAGAAATTAACATCTTACACAATAATTTTTCGTAATTGGTTTTTACGAGATCAAACACATCTTCATTTTCAACTAAAAGAGCATCTATAGATACTAAGGCATTATAAACCGAATCCATATAATTATTAGACCTAATGGTTTTCCCTATACTATCATGTTTAGACATTCTAAAATAGTTGTCAGGCGTCTTTTCTATAAACTGTAATTTAGGTTTAAAAAAAAGACTTCTACAGTGTATTTCCCAATCTTGCCAAGCTCTTAGCTGGTCATTCCAACCTCCTATTTTTTTAAAAAAATCTTTTCGCCAAGTCACTCCATTAGTATGCCAAGGCATATCCATATTTATATATCTTCCTATTAGTTTTGATTCCTCTTTATCTGACCCTATTTTATTCCATATGATATCAGAGTCACCTAATTCACGCTTAAATGTTCCTGTTACACAAATAAGCATATCATAATCAAAACCACAATTCATTCTATTTAGTAAAGCTGTTGGCATTAACACATCATCAGAATCTAAAAACACCAGCCAATCACCCTGACTTTTCTCTGCGCCATAATTTCTGGCGCCATTCCCACCAGCTAAATGCGTAATTGGTCGATTATAGAATTTAAATCGCTCATCATTATCTGTATAAGTCTTTACTATGCTTTTAGTGTGATCTGTAGAACCATCATCTACAACAATACATTCCCAGTTTTTATAGGTTTGCGATTTTACACTATTTAGAGTTTCCTCTATTAAATGAGCGCGATTAAAAGCAGGAATAATGATGGAGATCAAAGGCTCTTTTGGCATGGTTATTTTTTTACCTGACTAAAATTAATACGTATGAATCATTATACATATTAACCATTAAATTAGGTTTTGCATTTAAATGTTAAAGTTAAAAAGATTTTTATAAAAAATAAGTGTATAAATATCTATTTTATTGGGTAAGCACTAAAGGCAGAATACACCTTGAGATTAAAATAATCAAATATAGATTGAATTCTTAATAAAGTATCTTGGTTTAGATGATCTAAATAAGATTCAATTTGCTTTACTTTAGAAGGCTTAAAGTTTCCATGGTAATTACTTGCACTCGGTTTTGTATATTGAATTTGGTTAACTACTGCATCTGATAATTCGATATGAATTCCTTTTAAAACTTCTTTTAAAGTTTGTTTTGGGTTACTAACCAGATCTTCGTAAAACAATGTCATCCATTTATTCTGATTCTCAAGTTTTATAATATCTGCATTATTCACACACCAAATAGCAATTTCCACTTCTAGTTGTGTTTGCAACTCGTGTATATACTTTTGATGATTTACAAAACGTTCATTATTAATACAATCTGGTATTTTAAAACTCATATCATTTTCTAAAAGAGCAACATTTACATTTGTAACACCTTCAAATGTTTTCAATCTAGAAATACAGGTAGTAATTGGATGTCTCAACAATAAAATTGGTGGATGCTTAAGTTCTGAAAATGTGTTTACAAACCAAGGTAAACATTGATTTCCTCTCACAAACTTTGTTAATACGTATTTTGAAGATTGCACATCTTTCCATGAAACATATTTTGTTGTCCAATCATTAAATGTTTTCATTCTAATGATATTAGAAAAGAGTGTTTTGTATTTAGTTTCTTTATTCTCTTTATCTATTTTTGGTCGCCAACCAAGCTTATACGATTTAGGAACCACGCCATAATCTACATGTAAAGGCTCCCAGTTAATAATAACACCTGGGATATTTTTTAACAACTCCATGAGCCAAGTGCTTCCTCCACGTGCTTCGCTAAAAATCAATATAGAATCCTTAGTCCTAAAGACTTTTAATTTTAAAAAAAAGTGAAGTATATGCTTTTTGAATTTCTTCATTTATACGATTCAAGACACGCTTATAACAAACTAAATCTCTATTGGTTTTAATTCTTTTTTTATAACTGCTGGTATACCTGCAACCATAGAGTTATTAGGAACATCTTTAGTAACAACTGCTCCTGCAGCTACAATAACATTGTGACCAATAACCACATCTGGTAAAATTGTTGCATTACATCCTATTTGAGAATAATGTCCAATTTTAGAGCGTCCTAAAAGTTTTGCTCCAGGAGAAATCTCTACGAAATCGCCAATTTTCACATCATGGGTTATAATAGCATTGTAATAAATAATAGCACATATTCCTATAGTCACGCCATTAGAAACTATAGCATGATCTAGAATATTTGAGCCGTCTCCTATTGAAACATCAAAACTTCCAATAATTGCATTTTGACTAATCGTGCTTGTTAAAACACCTTTTAATTCCAGAAACTTATCAGTCATTATTTTTCTTAACACTGGGTTACCTAAACCTAAAACAAATCTATTGTCAATGGTTTTAAAGTATGATTCGGCTTCTTGCAAAGTTTGTAAAATTTCGAATTTATCATACATCTTTTTAGAAGTATATGTATTTACATCATCATAAAAAACAAGGTTTTCTATATCACCAGATTGATGAAATGTTTCTAACACTTCTTTTGCAAAACCTTTAGCGCCAACTATTAGCATATATTTCTTTTTACAATATTAATAATTCTATGGACGTCCACTTTTTCTAAACCAACGTAAAGTGGTAGGCACATTATTCTTGAAGCAATACTTCTAGAGATTTCGTTCACACTTTTATTCACATAAGGTAGTTCATCTAAACTTGGATAAAAATAACGTCTTGGGTTTATCTTGTCTTTCTCAAGGACTTGCTTTATTTTTAAAAGCTGAGTTTCTGTTTCAAAAATCACAGGATAATAGCAGTAATTCCACTGAGTCCCCTCTCGTATTTTAAGCAATTGTAATTGAGTGTTTTTAAAAGCTGCATTATACATATCGACAATTAACTTTCTTTCTTTAAGAATTGAGTTAAAATAAGGAAATACTGCTAAACCCATTGCAGCTTGAAGTTCACTTATTTTAGCATTAATCCCAATACCATGAAAAGCCTCAGGACCATCGTGTCCAAAATTATGATGATAGTATAAAGTCTCGTGTACTTTTTTTGAATTTGAAATCATTGCACCTCCTTCTCCTGTATGAAACAATTTTGTAGCATGAAAACTACAAGTGCTTACATCTCCATAATTAAAAACAGACTTATTTTTATACGTTACTCCAAAGCAATGAGCAGCATCGTATATAACAACTAAATTATGTTTTTTTGCTATAGCTTCAATAGCCTCTACATGACAAGGGTTTCCAAAAACATGTGTTGCTAAAATGGCAGTTGTTTTTGATGAAATTGCATTCTCAATTTGGGTCTCATCAATAGTTAAAAATTCTGGATGAATATCTACAAAAACGGGACTACAACCTTCCCATATTATACTACTTGTTGTAGCAACATAACTAAAAGGAGTTGTAATGATCTCTCCTTTTAATTGCATTGCTTTAATTGCTATTTGAAGTGGAAGTGTGCCATTAGTGGTTAATGTTAAATGTTTTACGTTTAAATAACTCTTCAGTTTTTCTTCTAGTTCTAGAACTAAAGCGCCTCTATTTGTCATCCAACAAGTTTCCCAAGCACGACTTAATATCGTTTGAAATTCATGTTGAGGAGGCAAAAAAGTTTTCGTTACATTTATCATATTATTAATTGACTATTGTATTAATTACTACTTCAGACTACACCTTCAAAAAGATAGATTTGATATTTAAATTGCTATAGAATCTTCTAAAACGCTTTGAATCGAATCTATATGCTGCTTCATACTGAAATACTTTTGAGTATGGGATTTACCTGTACTTCCTAAACGTTTAGCTAGGCTTTTATCAGTTAATAACTGAAGCATATGTTGTGCCATAGCATCTACATCAAGCTCATTACAAAGCAGTCCTGTTTCACCATTAATAACGACATCTGGAATTCCTGCATGATTTGTTGAAACAATTGGCAAACCTGCTATACTTGCCTCTAAAACAGATACTGGAGTGCCTTCCATATCTCCATTATTAGCCGTTATGGAATGTTGCACGTAAGCTAAGGATTCTGACAATAACTCTTGATATTCTTCTGAACTAATTACACCCATAAAAACTATATGATCCTCTAAATTCCATAGTTTTGATAAATTCTTACAGGTATTGAGTAACTCTCCTTCACCAGCCATAAATAATTTAGCATTTGGATATTGGTCAATCACCTTTTTAAAAGCCATGATTGTAATATAAGGTGCTTTTTTATCTACAAACCTACCTACAGATAAAAACTGTTGTTTTGAATATTTTGGTTGAACGTCAAAAAAAACATTGGCAGGAGCACATGGTGTATGTGTTATTTTGTTTTTATCACATCCTAAATCGCTAAGCATGTTTACCATTTTTTTTGAAACAGCAATGATACTAGTAGACAATTCAAAAACTTCTTTATAATTGTTACATCGTTTAACCACCTTATATACGCTAGCATCAAATCCATGAAAGATGGTCACAACTGGCAATCCAGAAGCTTTTAAAATATGACGCAAATTAAACGCATGCGTACCATACTCAACAAATATGACATCAATTTTATGTGTTTTAAACGACAATAGAAGTGTTTGTTTAATTGTATCATGTAATGATTGCTTTACTATTTTTCTTTTTAACTTTAGTATAAGACTCTTGAATTTAGGTACTATTTGTTTAGAACCTTCTAATCGAATTTTATTAGGTTTACCATAATAATAAAACACATTGCCTCTAAGTAAGTTTTTATGCGCCTGAATAAAAGTTTCGGAATAAGGGTTTTTATTCGGAGAGAATAGTGCTATATTAAGTTTATCTTCTTTCATTTTTTGACTATTCCATATAGACCAGTAATCATTTGACCTTCCTTAAACTTAACTTTTTTTCCGTTATCCATTTTCATTAAATAACGCATTACAGGTTTCAAAAGCTTTGATAATATTTTCCTCTTAGACGCTTTCATTGAGCTTCTGCGAACCCATAATCCTAGCATTTGAGCCATAGAAGCATGCCAACCACCAAGTGCTTTTATATCTATATCTTTAAATCCACTATTCTTAAAATGTCTATCTAGAGCAAAAGGTGTATAACGATATTCATCGTTAGGCACTTCGTGTAAATTCCATAAAAATGGAACTGTAAAAAAAAACACTCCGCCAGGCTTAAGCACGCGATACACTTCCTTTAATATAACTTCTGGTTCTGGACAATGTTCTAAAACTTCGGTACCAAAAGCCGAATCAAAACTTGCGTCATCAAAAGGCATTCTAACACCATCCCAAGTATAATCAGGTTTTATACCAGCTTCATAAATTAAAGCTGTATCAATATCTAATCCAATATACTCTGTAATACCTGAATGACTTAAAATATGCTGTTTATAAGGCATTTTACCGCAACCAACATCTAACAACTTCCCTTTAAAATTTGGCAATGACTCATTTAACGCATTAAAAATTGAAGTCCGTATATAATAACGGTCTAAATTTTCAATGCGAAGTGGTATTTTAGTAAAACTATCCATTTTTTATTTTTCTAAATACGACCACTATATTTCGTCCATTTATAAATTTACACAATATTCTTTTTAAAACCTTAGGCGCAATTTTATTTACAGCAATTAGCATTTTTGAATAAATAAAACTAGAATTTTTAATATAAGCTGTTAAAAACGCTGTATATGATCTTCCTAAGGGTTCATAATAAACGGTTTCTAATTTGACTGAAAACACTTTCTCTAAAGCTTTTAATGACTTTTCATTCCATAAACCAGCATGATGTGGTGGTAAATTTAGTGTATGGTATTTGTCATTTACAAATAAGTACGGATTATTATTTGGGACTCCTATAATTAATTTACCATTAGGTTTTAATGCAACTAAAGCAGATTGTAAAAAATCATGAACATTAGTTATATGCTCTAAAACTTGAAAAAAACAAACCACATCGTGAGAGTCTTTATGGTTAACTGTAAATTCATCAATAAGCATATCGTGAATTTGAAGTCCTTCTAATTGACACTTTTTTATGGCTTCTGGATTAAGTTCTAAGCCTTCTGCTTGAATAGATTTTGATTTTAGCAGAGAAAGGAATGCTCCAAAACCTGATCCGATTTCTAAAACTTTCTCCTTTGGGTTTAAGGTTGATAAAATTTTATTATGTTCCCATCTTGTTGAATAGTAACTCTTACGGTTGATGGATAAATCTTTATAAAAATCCGCATCTCCTATAATAGAAAAAGGATGATAGAATCGGTAATTCGTTTTGGTACATTTATATAATTGAACCGTATTTAGGTTTTCAAAAAACCTTTTGACGTCTACTCCAATTTCCTCGTATTGAGATATCGTCTGAGCTACTGAAAAATCTTCAACCTTTACAACTGTTGGTTGTTGAGTAAGTGGACTTAATATTTTCTCCATATCAATAATAACCGTGTTCTTTTAAATTCAAATTTAACGTTTTATCAAGAATTTCATTTCCTTCTTGATATTTAGTTAATGTATGCTTGAGCAACGCTTCATCTTTAGCGTTAAAATAGCTTCCAAAACGAAGTATATTTGAAGCTTGAAGCTTTCGTCTTAACTTATCTTGATTAATAAATCTTGGAGGTATAATATATTTTTCTGACAGCGGACTTTTTAAAAATCTATTTAAATTTTTTAAAAAAGATAATTGAAACCCAGACAGGCTTCTATACTCTAGTGTATTTTTTTTTATATCAAATTTTTCGTTTTCAAAAAAATCTTCAAGCTTTTCAAAAAAGCAAATGTCATCAGTTTTTAATAATTCATAAGGAATAACACTAACATTTTCTTTACCAAAAACTTCAGAATAAACCTTATATGTTTCCAAAAAATCAAATGTATTTAGGTCTATTCTATTCATGCCATATTTAGGATGGCGAATAAAAGGGCCTAATTTCATTGTGCCTCCTTGATGAATGTATTGTATATAAGCCGATTTAATTAAGCTGTCTTGTCTTCTTATCGTTATTAATATTTTAGAGTCGCTGTCAAAAATTTTTGCCAATCGATGAGGAATAACATCTATCATAAATGAACCTTTAAAAATAGGTCCTGTTAATTCTTCAAAAGAAATAAAATTATTTTTTGCCTTAAAATGACTTTTATGTTTTTCAAAATCTATACTTCGGTCTGGTTTATATATGATATCCATCAAACCAAACTTATGAAACTCTGGATGGCCAACAAATTGGTGATTTATTAATTGCGGGAATATATGCTTTTGGAGGTATGTTGTAGCAGTTTTTGGATAACCTATATGAATTTTATTCATTTTACTATTTAATCTTTCTACATTTTAACACCTATTCTACATGTATAATCTATTCTAGATAAAAATAAAGGTATATTATTTTTATCTAAATATTCGTCGACTGCTTTTTTACAACCACTCCAATGTCCATAATCATCAATAATAATAATACCTCCTTTTTCTAACCTTGGAAACAAATGTTCCATTTCATGTTTAGTAGATTCGTACCAATCTGTATCCAATCTTAACAGAGCAATTTTCTCTGGTGTATTATGATCTGGAATAGTGTCTTCTACTTTCCCTTTAATAAAATGAATATGGTCTTTATTATAATCTACAGATTGTATATTAGATTGTACCTCTTCTAATGAAGAATAGCACATGACACCATTTTTATCGACATATATTTCTTTTGCACTTTGTTGCTTTTTTACAGAAAAATCTTCATCTGTTGGATAGGTCATCCCTTCAAAGGTGTCATATAAAAAAACATCTTTCTCTTTCTTTAATTGATTTAAAGTATGAAGTACAGCCATTATACTTCCTCCTTTCCATACACCACACTCTACAATGCTGCCTTCAATATTATTTTTAATCACATACTCGGTTGCTCTAATTAAAGAAACAATTCTTTCTGAGCTAGTCATTGTAAAATTATTTGTCTTTTTTATAATCTCTTTTTCAAAATCTGAAAAATCGGCTGTATTTTGTTCGACTTCATTATTTTTATTAAGCTTTTCAGCTTGAGATAAAGACAATATTTTGCTGAGTTGTTTCTTTACTTTTTTCATAAGTCCTTTTCTATTTTCCAAACTGAGTCCTCTATATATTTGCAAGCTCCTTTTTGCCAATTATATGCAGTCCTATTAGTTTTCATCATTTCCACTTTAAAATTACAAGTAGATTCAATATAATCAAATCTTTGTTTGCTTTTAGAATTTGAAAGGAAAACTCTTAAAGAATAATTTCCCATATAGAGTCTCGACTTATTAAAAACACATTTAAACTTATAATTTCCTTTTTCGCGAACAGTTTCATGATCTGAGTCCATTCTCCAAACATGAGTAATTGCATTTTGATATTCATCAATGACTTGAAATGCTAAAGCCAAATTTTCAACTTTGTGTGGTAAAGAAATTTCAAAATCAATATCTAATTCTTTTCCAAATTCGTGAATATTTCCGGGTAAACTTGTATTAATAGTGATTTTTTTAATTTGTGGCACCTCACTAGGAGTATTATTTACATATTGTAATTCGCTCTGATCAGCTATTAAATATTCATTAATAGCTAAATCTGTTTCACCTACAAAATGGACTTTTCCGTGTTTTAAGACAATGACTCTTTCGGTTAATTGTACAATAGCATTCATATCATGGCTAACAAACAATACCGTTCTTCCTTCGCCTTTACTAATATCTTGCATTTTGCCAATTGCTTTTTTCTGAAATTCAGCATCACCTACAGCTAGTACTTCATCAATAACCAAAATATCTGGCTCTAAAAATGCGGCAACAGCAAAAGCTAAGCGTACGCGCATACCAGACGAATAACGTTTCACAGGAGTATCTACATAACGTGCGCAGCCAGAAAACTCAATTATTTCGTCTTGTTTAGCTTTTATTTCGGCTTTGGTCATTCCTAGAATAGCCCCATTTAAAAATATATTTTCTCTTCCTGTAAGCTCAGGGTGAAAGCCTGTACCAACTTCAAGTAAAGATGCAATACGTCCTTTTGTCTTGATCTCGCCTGTTGTAGGGCTAGTGACTCTTGATAAGATTTTCAATAAGGTAGATTTCCCAGCGCCATTTTTTCCAATGATTCCTAAAACTTCACCTTCTTTAACCTCAAAATTAATGTCTTGTAGTGCCCAAACATAATCGCTTGTTGCTTTTGTGCTTCTATCATTGACATCACCCACTTTTAAAAAAGGATCTTCCTTACCACGAATACGATGCCACCAACGATTTAAATCATGGCTTATCGTACCAGTACCAACTAGGCCTAAGCGATATTGCTTACTAATATTTGTAGCTTTTAATATAATCCTAGACATAATTAAACGGTATCTATAAAAGTTTTTTCAGTTCTATTAAAAATAATGATTCCAAAAAATAAAACAAGGAATGTAATACTTACCGTGTAGAGTATCCCAAAGGCACTTACAGTACCTTCTCCTAATAACATATATCTAGCAGTTTCAACAATATATGCCATTGGATTATATTCTACTAGCCAAGCAATATTTGGTAATTTTTCTCGCATCAATGCTAAAGGATACATAACAGCAGATATGTACATCAACAATTGTACTCCAAAATTAACTAAAAAATTTAAGTCTCTATATTTTGTAACTAAAGACGAAATAATCATCCCTAAACCTAAACCTAACAAGCCCATTAAAACAACAAGAAATGGAAAATAAATTGCAGTAAAATTTAATTGAATTCCAGCGCCTTGGCTATAATAATAAATATAAAATGCGATAAAAATGAGCAACTGAATTCCAAACTTCACCAGATTAGAAATTATAACAGAAAGCGGTAAAATTATGCGCGGAAAATAGACTTTGTTAAAAATTGCTGAATTACTTTTAAATGTATCAGAAGTTGATGTTAGACATGTTTTAAAATAATTCCAGATAGAAACTCCTGCTAAATTGAATAAAAAAGGAGGAATACTGCCTGTTTCAATATTAGCAACTTTATTGAAAATAATAGTAAATGTTAAGGCCGTAAATAAAGGTTGAATTAAATACCATAGCGGTCCTAATACTGTTTGTTTATAAACTGTTACGACATCTCTTTTAACAAACAATAATAGTAAATCTCTATAACTCCATATCTCTTTAAAATTAAAGTCTATTAACTTTTTTTTAGATGAGATAGAATATAACCATTTATCTTCCAATAGATTTTATTTTAAGAATTCATAAAATAATCCCACGTTACTTTTAAACCTTCTTTGACTGAAAATTGGGGTTTATAATTTAACAAGGTTTCTGCTTTAGAAATATTTGCTAAAGAATCTCTTACGTCTCCTTGTCTTGGAGGTCCATATACTGGTGGTATTTTTTTATTTGCAGCAGCACTTAAATTATTCCATAAAGTATTTACGCTAATACGCTCTCCACAAGCTACATTAAACACTTGATTCGCTGCGTCTTTTGAAGCGAAAAACCCTCTAATATTAGCTTGAACTGCATTATCTACAAAAGTAAAGTCTCGAGTTTGCTCACCATCTCCATTAATTTTTGGTGACACATCATCTTTTAAAGCTTGCATAAACAAAGGAATTACGGCAGCGTAAGCTCCATTAGGACTTTGCTTAGGACCATACACATTAAAATAGCGTAAGCCAATAACATCTGTATTGTAAGTTGAACCAAAGACATTAGCATATAGTTCATTTACGTATTTTGTAACTGCATAAGGCGATAAAGGATTACCTATTTTATCTTCAACTTTTGGCAATGATTTACTATCTCCATAAGTAGAACTAGAGGCTGCATAGACCATTCTTTTTACCGTTTCACTTTCTTTTAAGGCAATCATCATATTTAAAAACCCAGAAATATTTACATCGTTAGTAGTCGCTGGGTCATTTATAGAGCGAGGCACAGAACCCAAAGCTGCTTGATGAGATACGTAATCTACATCTAACATAGCACGCTTACAAGTTTCTAGATCTCTAATGTCGCCTTCAATTAATTCAAAAGCTGGATGGTTTTCAAATTCGGTTAAATTTTCTCTATAACCATTAGAAAAATTATCTAAAACTCGAACTTTCTTAGCTCCAAATTTCAATAAATATTCTACAATATTAGAACCAATAAATCCGCCTCCACCTGTTACAAGGAAGCTAAGGTTAGAAATATCTGTATTATGGTAATTATTAGTATACATCATAATCTGGCATCTACTTGATCTTTAGGAAATAAACTCTTTACGTCAAAAATAACTCCTGTTTTAGATTTCAATTTTTGCAAATCTAATTTTATAAACTCTTCATGAGATACTGCTAAAATAATAGCATCGTAATTATCACTTATTTCTGTTTTTGATGATAATAAATCAAAGCCGTATTCATGTTTTACTTCTTCAGAAGAAGCCCAAGGGTCTAATACATCAACATTAACATGATACGTTTCTAGTTCTTTTATTATATCTATAACTCTAGAATTTCTAATATCTGGGCAATTCTCTTTAAAGGTAATTCCTAAAACTAATGCTTTAGAACCTTTAATAGTGGCACCTTTATTAATCATCATTTTAACAGTTTCTTGAGCGACATAGCTTCCCATACTGTCATTCATTTTTCTTCCAGCAAGGATGATTTCTGGGTTATAACCTGATTCTATAGCTTTTTGTGCTAAATAATAAGGATCAACTCCAATGCAATGACCACCAACCAATCCTGGAGTAAAGTTGATGAAATTCCATTTAGTTCCTGCAGCTTCTAAAACAGCTTTAGTATCAATATCTAATAGTCTAAATATTTTTGAAAGTTCATTTACAAAAGCAATATTAATATCGCGTTGAGAATTTTCAATGACTTTAGCAGCTTCAGCAACTTTTATTGTAGGAGCCATATGAGTTCCTGCGGTTATGATTGATTTATATAAATCATCTATAACGATAGCAATTTCTGGTGTCGAGCCAGAAGTTACCTTCAATATTTTTGTAACCGTATGTTTTTTATCTCCTGGATTAATTCGCTCTGGCGAGTAACCTGCAAAAAAATCTTTATTGAATTTCAAGCCAGATTGTTCTTCTAAAATAGGTACACAAATATCTTCTGTTACTCCTGGGTATACTGTAGATTCATAAATTACAATATCTCCTTCTCTTAAGACTTTAGCAACTGTTTCGCTTGCTTTAATAAGAGGTGTGAAAATTGGTTTATTTAAAGCATCTGTTGGTGTAGGAACTGTTATAATATAAACATTAGACTGCTCTAAATCTTCAGGTTTATTGGTTATAAATAATCCTTTATCTTCATTAAGATTATCAATTAATACTTTCTCTAATTCCTCTTGTTCAACCTCTAGGGTTCTGTCTTTAGCTTGTCTAAGCTCTTGAACTCTGTTGGTATTAATATCAAAACCTATAACTTGGTATTTCTTAGCAAATTCTGCCGCTAAAGGCAAACCTACATATCCCAAACCTATTACAGTTAATTTATGCTTATTCATACTTTTTAGTCGATTAATAATTGGTATTAATATTATATTTTAAATACTTTTTATAAATGCTTTTATCTTTTGTACTACAGACTTATTACTATCTTCATGATAAGCGTTTCCATAAACGCCATAACCATAACCGTAGCCATAACCGTAGCCATAACCATAATTATGATTAGTTTTGTGTTTGTAGAAGTTTAATACAAAACTAATATTCCTCACTTCTCCTACTCTATACTTCGCATTAATGAGCTGTAACATTCCTTTTTTAGTGTAATCTAATCTAACCATAAAAATAGTTGCATCTGCATATTGTACAAGTTCTAAGGCATCAGTTACCAATCCTAATGGTGGTGTATCTAAAACAATCATATCGTATGTTTGTCTTAACTCTTTTATTAAAGGACTCATCTTTGTACTCATCAATAATTCTGATGGATTAGGCGGAATTGGCCCAGAAGTAATTACATCTAAGTTATCAATATGTGTATGATTAACGACTTCTTCTAATGTACTATCTCCAATAAAGTAATTAACAACACCTTGTTCGTTTGTTAAATCAAAATCTCCAAATATTTTTGGCTTACGTAAATCTAAACCTAATAATATGGTTCGCTTACCAGATAAAGCATATACAGTTGCAATGTTTATAGAACAAAAGGTTTTCCCCTCTCCACTTACCGAAGAAGTTACCATTATCGTTTTACCACCTTCACCTTCAACTTTAAGCTTATTTTTATAAAAAAATTGCAAACTAGAACGAATAGATCTAAAAGATTCTGCAACAGCAGATTTTGGCTTTTCAAATACTACAAGATTATTATGATATCTGTATTTACCAATTAAACCTAAGATTGGAATACTAGAGAGTTGCTCTACTTCATCAGAACCATGTATGGTATTATCTAATAAAAAGACTACAAAAATAAGAAACATTGGAATGAAGAATCCCAGCATAAGTCCCATCATATAATTTAATGACTTATTCGGACCTATTATTCCTCCTCCAATATCTTTTGCTTCATCTACAATAGTAATATCTGAAATATTAGCGGCTTTAACAATCGCGGCTTCGCTTCGTTTAATCATGTAAATATCATAAGCTTCTTGGCTAATACTTAACTTTCTTTGAATTTTCAAATACTCTTGTTGATCTTCAGGTAAACCACTCAATTGAGCTTCCATTTTAGCAATATTTCTATTGATGGTTCCTAGCTGAATATTAATTGTACTAACTGTAGATTTAATAGTCTCTAACAATACATTCTTCTCTGCATCTATTTGTCGGTCTAAATTTTTAAAGATATCTGATTCTTTTCTAGTAGTATATTCTAAGCTTTGACGTTCTATTGCTAATTCAGTAATCTTTCTAACACTACTTAAGATATTCGTTTCGCTTATTCCCACAGAAGTTGGCGCTGCTATACTTGTATAATCCGTTTTAGTTCGCAAATAAATTTCTAGTCTATCTAAATAGTCTAGTTTAGCTATTTCGGCTTCCTTTTGAGCTTCAAACCCTTTTAATCTTGCAGAAACATCTAACATTTCGGCACCAACATCGAAGACTTTATTCTTTTTTCTAAAGTCGTTCATTTCTTTGGTAACTTCTTTTAAGTTAATATCTACAGCAGCCAAACTACTATCAATAAACTTAATAGTATTAGTTGCATAAAGGTTTTTACGTTCTAATTCTGTTAAACTTAAAATCGCAGCTGTTGTATTTAAATAGTCTACAATTTTTGCTTTATTAGTACCAGATAATGACAAGGCTAATACTGGAGAATTAGACTTATCAAAAGTTTTAATCATAATCCCTTGTTTATAGGAATGGACTACATGATCAAAGTTTTTAAATTGTAAGAAAAATTCTGTATTAGGTTTAACTGTTTTCCCATTTCTAAATTGTAGCGTTGCATTAAAAAAAGGAAGAACTATAGGCTCTCCAATAGAAAATGTTTTTTTAAAGGTTTTCTGCGGAACTTTAACACGTGCTTTTTCTTTAGTATCATAGCGTTGTGCTAGCATTTGAGGGTTTTCAAATTCTGTAAAAACTTCAAATTCATTAGTGCTAATAAATCTAATCCCAATTAATCCATTGAGTACTTGAAACTTAGAAAAATCTAAATCGACAACAAATGGGACTTCTTTATAAACATCAATTTTTCTATACTTACCTTGCACAAGATGGTCCATATAAAATTGAAGCGAGTCAACTACTTTTTCATTATGCGTTCTAGTTTGTAGGGTTGTCATGGTCTTTCCCATCTTACCTGACACACCTCCCCAATTAAAAGAGATACTTGTATTCGCAGTAAAAAAGGGATTCTGATCGTTCTCTACACTAATTAAGGATTCTAATTTATATACGTTTTCTTTTCTAACATTAATAAGGTAGGCAATAATTAAGGCTGTTCCTATGCAAAGAAAAACGAACTTCCATAGATTTAGAACCTTAAACAAATAACCTTTAAAATCAAACGTTATCTGCTTAGACTCTATATTTTCAATATCATCAAATTCATTGTAGGCCATAAAACTATAATCGATTATAAAGTATAACTGTGGTTGTAAGTAAAGATAAGATTGTAGCTACAGCTCCTATATTTTGTAATAAATTCGTCCCTGTTCCCCAAGATTTTTGTTTTAACGGTTTAACATAAATCATATCGTTAGGTTGAATGTAATAATATGGAGAATTCATCACTTCAACATCTGTTAAATCTAAGTGATGTATTTTTTGTCCTTGTGGGTACTGTCTAATGATTAGCACATCTTTTAAATCTCCTGTTACTGGAATATCTCCAGAGTTGGCAATAGCCTCAAGTATATTAACACGCTCTTGAAACAATGTCCTCGTTCCTGTACTATTAATTTCACCCATTGTTGTATATTTCAATCCAGTGAGCTTTACAGTAACAAAAATATTAGCTGTTTCCTTAAATATTTCATCAAGTAATTTTTTTTCAATCATTTGTTCAATCTCTTCAGTAGTATAACCTAAAACATTTAGTTTACCTAATGTTGGAATCCTTATATTCCCATGAACATCTACAGTAAACCCATCAAAATAAGATCGCTCAACACTACCAGCATTTAAGTTTTCATCTCCAAAAGGGTTAAATATTTGCACATTATCTTGATCAAGAGCTTTAACACGAACATTTAAAATATCGTTAATCTGAACATGATAAGGCTTTTGCTTTTCCACTATAGTTTGAAGTGAATCTATAGGAACATTTTTGTTTTGGAAATATATAGTATCCTTATGTGGTATACATGACGAAACCATCACGCATATTAAAAGAAAAACAAGAACAAAACGTCTATTCATAGTATAAAATCTAGTTTCAACAAATATAACTTTTCAACAGCAATATTAAAATTTATATTCTAATTTTTGGTTTTTTGTGCGTTATTTGTAAAAAAAACAAGTTGAACTACCTTAATGTAGAAAATATTTCAAAATCATATGGTGAATTAGAACTCTTTCAAGATATTTCTTTCAGCATACATAAAGATCAGAAAATTGCTTTCGTAGCAAAAAATGGCACTGGCAAAACATCTATACTCAACATTTTAGCAAAACAAGATGTACCTGATTCTGGTCAAGTTATTTTTAGAAAAGACATTGTGGTTTCCTTTTTAACTCAGGAGCCTATTCTAGATTCAAACTTAACTATTGAGGACACTATTTTTAGTTCTGACAATGCCATTCTTCAAGTTATTAAATCTTACGAAAAAGCACTTTTAAACCCTGAAGATGAAGACACTTATCAAAAAGCTTTTGAAAACATGGATAGGCATAATGCTTGGGATTTTGAAACGCAATACAAACAAATTCTTTATAAATTAAAACTTGACAACCTCAACCAAAAAGTAAGCACACTATCTGGCGGACAAAAAAAACGCCTAGCACTAGCAAATGCTTTAATTAACAAACCTGACTTACTTATTTTAGACGAGCCAACCAACCATCTGGATTTAGAAATGATTGAATGGCTTGAAGCTTTTTTTGCTAAAGAAAATATCACTCTATTCATGGTGACACATGATCGCTATTTTTTAGAACGCGTTTGTAATGAAATTATTGAGTTAGATCAAGGTGAGTTATATTCATATAAAGGAAACTACTCCTACTATTTAGAAAAAAAAGAAGAACGTGTTAATCGCGAAGCTGTTGAGACAGGCAAAGCCAAACAACTTTTTAAAAAAGAATTGGCTTGGATGCGTAGGCAACCCAAAGCACGAACAACTAAATCCAAATCCAGAATAGACGATTTTACAGAAATAAAACATCGTGCACACCAACGCAGAAAAGACCACGTCGTGCAATTAGAACTTAACATGGAACGTCTTGGCAGCAAGATTATTGAACTCCACAAAATCTCGAAATCCTTTAAAAACAAAACTATTCTTAATCAATTTGATTATAACTTTCAGAAAGGAGAACGCGTTGGTATAATTGGCAAAAACGGAACTGGTAAATCTACTTTTTTAAATATTATAACCCAATCTATTCAACCTGATGCTGGAAAAATTGTCATCGGAGAAACTGTAAAATTTGGTTATTATACCCAAAATGGAATTAAAGTCAAGCAAGACCAAAAGGTTATTGATGTGGTTAAAGAATTTGGCGATTATATTCCTTTAAAAAAAGGCAGACAAATTAGTGCGCAACAGCTTCTTGAACGGTTTTTATTCGACAGAAAAAAACAATATGATTTTGTTGAAAAACTAAGTGGTGGTGAACGCAAACGACTATATTTATGTACTGTTTTAATTCAAAATCCGAATTTTTTAATTCTTGATGAGCCTACGAACGACTTAGACATTGTGACCTTAAATGTACTAGAAAACTTTCTTCTTGATTTTCCTGGTTGCCTAATGGTTGTGTCGCATGACAGATATTTCATGGATAAAATCATTGATCATCTCTTTATTTTTAGAGGCGATGGCATTGTTGAAGATTTCCCTGGTAATTATAGCGATTTTAGAGCATACGAAGATAGTCAGCCTGTAGTTTCTGAAATCAGTGACGATAAGAAAGAAAAGAAATCTTGGAAAAAAGACAGCAACAACAAACTATCTTATAACGAACAAAAAGAATATAAAAATATTGAAAGCAAATTAAAATCTTTAGAGTATGACAAAAAGGAATTAGAAAACAAATTCAATGACGAAACTCTAACTCAAGATGAAATCACTAAGCTTTCAGAAAAATTACAACTCATCATTGATGATATGGAAACCAAAGAAGAACGTTGGTTTGAACTCATGGAAAAAATGGAGAAATAAACATGTTCTACTTTTTTAAATCTTATTTTAAGTTTTTATTTCAATCCACCAACCAACATGGTGTGCATTCACCGTTTGTATACAGCCTAGTGACTAAGTGCTTTTATGACAAAGCTAAACATGAAAACTATAGTATCTTAAATAGTTACAGACAGCAACTTTACACTAATAACACCATAATAAATGTAACCGATTTTGGCGCAGGAAGTCGCGTGTTTAAATCTAACAAAAGAGTTGTTTCTAAAATTGCTAAAACCGCTGGAATAACAAAAAAAAGGAATCAAATCCTCTATCGTATTACCAATTATTTAAATGCTGAAATTATGCTCGAATTAGGAACCTCTTTAGGTTTAGCTTCAGCTGCTCTTAGCTTAGGAAACAAAAGCGGAATGCTTACCACTATTGAAGGTTGTCCAGAAACAGCACACATAGCATTACAGCAATTTAACGCCTTCAACTTTAAAAATATCGACTTAAAAATTGCGAGTATTGAATCTGAATTAGAGCATTTAAAAACACAAAAATTTGACCTCATTTATATAGATGGCAACCATCAAAAAGAAGCCACTCTAAACTATTTTGAAACTCTTTTAGAAACTATTCATAATAATTCAGTCATGATTTTTGATGATATTCATTGGTCAAAATCCATGAATGAGGCTTGGCAACAAATAAAACAACATCCAAAAACAACAATTACAATTGACACCTTTTTTTGGGGATTCGTATTTTTTCGCAAAGAACAGGAAAAAGAACATTTTATAATTAGAGTGTAACAATTGGCATTAAACTGCGTCTTACTAGTCATAAATATTTTATCTTGCGCTAACAAAATTGAACTCATGAGTAATGTCATTGAAATTAGAAATATCATTCGTGATTTTAAATTAGGAACCGAAGTTGTTCATGTTTTAAAAGGAATAGATTTAGATATTGAACGTGGTGATTACGTTGCTATAATGGGACCTTCAGGCTCAGGAAAATCTACACTAATGAATCTTTTAGGATGTTTAGATACTCCTACTTCTGGAAACTATTTACTTAACGGAAAAGATGTTAGCCAAATGTCTGACGACCAATTAGCAGATATTCGTAATACTGAAATTGGCTTTGTTTTTCAAACCTTTAACTTACTTCCTCGTACGACTGCTTTAGACAATGTGGCTTTACCAATGGTTTACGCTGGAGCCTCCAAAGCTGCTCGCCATAAACGTGCGGCTGAAGTGTTAACAAATGTAGGACTTTCAGACAGGATGGATCATAGACCTAACCAACTTTCTGGTGGACAACGTCAACGTGTAGCTGTAGGTCGTGCTTTAGTAAACAACCCATCAATCATACTCGCAGATGAGCCTACAGGAAATCTAGATTCTAAAACTGGTCATGAAATTATGGCGCTTTTTGATGATATACATAAAGCAGGAAACACTGTTATTATGGTTACTCATGAAGAAGAAATAGCAGCACACGCCAAACGTGTGATTCGTTTACGTGATGGCATTATTGAAAGTGACACTAGAAATTAACACCTAAACACTTCATAATTTCCTCTTTTACTTTTGCCCTTTACCATATTACTTTTACCTTTAAAAAATGAAATGAGCGTGTTAGATTATTAGCGTTAAGCAAACGCTATCAATAACGATTTACATCTAACCTCTAAAACAATAACATCCTACAGATGAAAATTTACACAAAAACAGGAGACAAAGGTACAACCGCACTTTTTGGTGGCACAAGAGTACCAAAGCATCATATTCGAATTGATAGTTACGGAACCGTTGATGAACTCAACTCATATATTGGATTAATTCGAGATCAGAACATTAACGCTATTTATAAAGATATACTTATTCATATTCAAGACAGACTTTTTACTGTTGGGGCTATATTGGCTACAGATCCAGAGAAAGCTATTCTTAAAAACGGAAAAGAACGTTTAAATATTCCTAAAATATCTTCAGAAAACATAGAACTTTTAGAACACCAAATGGATGCCATGAATGAAGACTTACCACAAATGACTCATTTTGTTCTTCCAGGTGGTCATCAAACGGTGTCATTCTGTCACATTGCACGCTGTGTTTGCAGACGTGCAGAGCGATTAGCCACTGCACTAAATGACATAGAATCAATTGAACCTAACACTTTAATGTATTTAAATCGCCTTTCTGACTATCTTTTTGTCTTGGCACGAAAGTTGTCTTTTGATTTGCAAGCAGAGGAAGTAAAATGGATTCCTGAAAAAAATTAATCATCCAAATTATATACGCTGTAAATTAATAACGCTGCAAAATACTTTAGTATCAAGTAGTTTCAGTTAAAAAGACGTTCTTTTAATTATTGAAAAAATAATTCACTTTTTTCTTGACTATTTAAACTAAAAATTTATTTTTGCAAAAAATAAAAACGAATTATAAATGTATTGGACATTAGAATTAGCATCTTATTTAAGTGATGCGCCTTGGCCAGCAACAAAAGACGAATTAATTGATTACGCAATTAGAACTGGTGCACCTTTAGAAGTTGTTGAAAACTTACAAGCTATTGAAGATGAAGGAGATTCATACGACTCTATTGAAGAAATCTGGCCAGATTATCCAACCGACGAAGATTACCTCTGGAATGAGGATGAATATTAATATCAAATAAATTGCAAAAAAAGTCTCGTATAGAGGCTTTTTTTTTGCCTTAATAGTTACAAAACAAAACAACAAAACGTATCTTTGAAAACCTTTATTTTTAGGTTATTAATAGATATCATATAACAATCAAAAAGCTTATTATCTCCTCGAGCACAATCTAGGGGTTTCATAAGCACAAAAACATATTACACATGAGTTTTTTAAATTCAGTACTAAAAGTATTTGTTGGCGACAAATCTAAACAAGATGTCAAAGCCTTAACACCTTTAGTTAATAAAATCAAAACCTTTGAAAGCGCTCTTGAGGCTTTATCACATGACGATTTAAGAGCAAAAACAGCCTACTTCAAATCAGAAATAGCAAATGCAAGACAGCCTCTTCAAGATAAAATTGATGAGCTTCTAATCACTGCAGAAAACACTGAAGATATTGATAAGCGTGAAGATATTTATCAAGAAATTGATGCTATTAAAGATGATATTTATAAAGTCACTGAAGAGGTTTTAAATGCTATTCTTCCTGAAGCTTTTGCTGTTGTTAAAGAAACTGCTAAACGTTTTACTCACAACACAACAATTACAGTAACTGCTAATGAATTTGACCGTTTAATTTCTGGAGAAAAAGGCTATGTTACTTTAGAAGGCGACCAAGCTACTTGGGCAAATTCTTGGGATGCTGCAGGAAAACCAATTACTTGGGATATGATTCATTATGATGTACAGCTTATTGGTGGTGTTGCCTTACACGAAGGTAAAATTGCTGAAATGCAAACTGGTGAAGGTAAAACACTAGTCGCAACGCTTCCTGTGTATCTTAATGCTTTAGCAGGAAGAGGTGTACACTTAGTAACTGTAAATGATTATTTGGCAAAACGTGATAGCGCATGGATGGCTCCACTTTTTGAGTTTCATGGATTAAGTGTAGACTGTATAGATTACCATCAACCGAACTCTGCAGCTCGTAAAAAAGCATATAATGCAGATATCACTTATGGTACCAATAATGAGTTTGGATTTGATTATCTGCGTGATAACATGGCACATAATCCAGACGACTTAGTACAAAGACCTCATCATTACGCAATTGTCGATGAAGTTGATTCTGTACTTGTTGATGATGCACGTACACCATTAATCATCTCTGGACCAATTCCTAAAGGTGATCAACATGAATTTGATGCCTTAAAACCTAAAATTGATGATATCGTTACAGTACAAAGAAAATACCTTACTGGTGTTTTAGCTGAAGCTAAAAAATTAATTGCTGCTGGTGACGATAAAGAAGGAGGTTTCCAATTACTTCGTGTATATAGAGGTATTCCAAAGAATAAAGCCTTAATAAAGTTTTTAAGTGAAGAAGGTGTAAAACAACTACTTCAAAAAACTGAAAACTTCTACATGCAAGACAATAATCGAGAGATGCCTAAGATTGATGCAGAGTTGTATTATGTCATAGAAGAAAAAAACAATCAAATAGAACTCACAGATAAAGGTATAGAATATCTTTCTGGAAAAGATGATCCTAATTTCTTCGTTATGCCAGAGATTGGTGTTGAAATTGCTAAAATTGAGGGTAAAGGCTTAAGTAAGGAAGATGAAGCTGCAGAAAAAGAGGACTTATTTAGAGATTTCGGCATCAAATCAGAACGTATTCATACGCTTAATCAGTTACTAAAAGCCTATGCTTTATTTGAAAAAGACAATCAATATGTGGTCATGGACAATAAAGTCATGATTGTTGATGAACAAACAGGGCGTATTATGGATGGTCGTCGATACAGTGATGGATTACATCAAGCTATTGAAGCCAAAGAAAATGTTAAGATTGAAGCCGCTACACAAACCTTTGCAACCGTTACTCTTCAAAATTATTTCAGAATGTATCGTAAACTTTCTGGTATGACAGGAACTGCGGTTACAGAAGCTGGAGAGTTCTGGGAGATTTACAAATTAGATGTAGTTGAAATTCCTACCAACAGACCAATTGCACGTGACGACAGACAAGATTTAGTCTATAAAACGAAGCGTGAAAAATATAATGCTGTCATAGATGAAGTTACAAAATTATCAGCAGCTGGTCGTCCAATTTTAATTGGTACAACTAATGTAGAAATTAGTGAACTCTTAGGTAAAATGTTATCTATAAGAAAAGTGCCACACAATGTTTTAAATGCCAAATTACACAAAAAAGAAGCAGATATCGTTGCTGAAGCAGGACAACCAGGTCAGGTAACTATAGCAACAAATATGGCTGGTCGTGGTACAGATATTAAGCTAAGTGAAGACGTTAAAGCCGCTGGAGGTTTAGCAATTATTGGTACAGAACGTCATGATTCTCGTCGTGTTGACAGGCAATTACGTGGACGTGCAGGTCGTCAAGGAGATCCAGGAAGTTCACAATTTTATGTTTCGTTAGAAGACAATTTAATGCGTCTTTTTGGTAGTGAACGTATTGCTAAAATGATGGATCGAATGGGCTTAAAAGAAGGTGAAGTCATTCAACATTCTATGATATCAAAATCTATAGAACGTGCACAAAAGAAAGTCGAAGAAAACAACTTTGGCGTTAGAAAACGTTTATTAGAGTATGATGATGTGATGAATTCGCAACGTGAAGTCGTTTATAAACGTCGTCATCATGCATTATTTGGAGAACGTCTTCGTGTCGATTTAGCCAATATGGTTTTTGACACTTCTGAAATTATCACAGAAACTAACAAAGAAGCTAACGATTATAAAAACTTTGAATTTGAATTGATTCGCTATTTTTCAATGAGCTCTCCTATCACAGAAGCGGAATTCAAAAAATTATCTAATCAAGAAATTTCACAACGTGTTTACAAAGCAGCATTCGAACACTATAGAGCAAAAATGGAGCGCAATGCAGAAGTTGCTTTTCCAATCATAAAAAATGTATACGAAACACAACGTGATAAATTCAAACGCATTGTTGTTCCTTTTACAGATGGTGTAAAATCTTTACAAGTGGTTACAGATCTTGAAAAAGCATACGAAACTCAAGGAAAACAACTAATCACAGACTTTGAAAAGAATATTACATTAGCCATTATTGATGATGCTTGGAAAACACATCTTCGTAAAATGGATGAATTAAAACAATCGGTTCAACTCGCTGTTCATGAGCAAAAAGATCCTTTATTAATTTATAAATTTGAAGCTTTTGAATTATTTAAATCTACTATAGATCAAGTTAATAAAGATGTGATTTCATTTTT
The DNA here is from genome assembly GCF_042686125.1 of Lacinutrix iliipiscaria. NCBI lineage: Bacteria > Pseudomonadati > Bacteroidota > Flavobacteriia > Flavobacteriales > Flavobacteriaceae > Lacinutrix > Lacinutrix iliipiscaria. The sequence continues at coordinate 1,418,082 of NZ_JBHUOV010000001.1, read as the reverse complement.
ATTTAAAGGCGAGTTACCAACTCAAGAAACGAACATTCAAGAAGCTAGAGAAACGCGTAAAAAGGAAAATCTTAAAACCCAAAAAGACGAAATTCCAAACTTAGATGAACGTTCTGCTCAAAACAGAGCTGCAGGAAATACCCAACGTCAACAAGAAGTTGTAGAAACCATTGTTCGTGATAGACCAAAAATTGGGCGTAACGATAAAGTAACGATAAAGCATGTGATGAGTGGTGAAAATAAAACAGTAAAATATAAACAAGCTGAGCCTTTAATTGCCAAAGGCGATTGGGTATTAGTAGATTAGAGCTATAAAATTGCTATTATAATTTTCGTATCTTTAAAAATCCCTTAATTCAAAAATTTTTAAAGTATGAGAAATGCATTTGCCGTTACGGTTGGTTTGGTTGTTGCTGGGCTTGTTGTTTTTTTATTGTATATCCTAGGACCTCAATTTTTTACTTTTCCTGATGGAGCAAATCCAATGGATCCAGATTCTATAAAACAAAACATGCATTTAATTCCATCTGGAGCCATGGTTTTAGTTATTGTTGCGCATTGCTTTGGAATTATTGGAGGCATGTTAGCATCAACTGCAGTCTCAGAAAAATCATTATTACCCGCATATATAGTTTCTGGTATAATCATTCTTGGATCAATCGGAAGTTCTTTTGTGATGTCTCATCCTACGTGGTCCATATTTGCAGGAATGATATCTGTTATTGGCGCATTTTTTATTGGGAGAAAAGTAGCGATAAATAGGCTTAATGAAGAATAAAATAAAACTAATTTCAGATTTAGTTTATTATACACACATCATAACCGATAAATTTTAATTTTCAACGAATAAAACACAAGCATGATGAGGTTATAAACATTATTTAATAGATTTATCCCATTGTTTAAAAACATACTCCTACTAGATTTTTTTTCGATTAATAGCGCAATAATAGAATCCGAAAAAAGATAATATGATGTTTTACCCAAAAATTAAACGTAATTTTTTACTTATATTAATTTCGATTGCTTTTTTTTCTCAAAATAGCTTTACGCAAACTATAAGTTTTGGTTCTTCTGGCTTAGTTGGCGAAGCCACTTTAAACCCTACTTCTTTAGAATTTGGACCTGATGACAGGCTATATGTATCTCAACAGGATGGAAAAATTTGGGCCTATACCATAACAAGAGATGCAGCGCCTTTAGGGAATGGTACGTATACTATAACAAATACAGAAGAAATAACGACAATACAAACTGGTATCGTTAACCATGATGATACTGGAATTGCTAATGCGACTCAACAACGTTTAATTACTGGAATTAAAACCGCAGGTACACCAACAAACCCTATTTTATATGTAACTTCTTCAGATTTCTTATTTGGAGGTGGTGGTGCTGGTAGTGATACAAATTTAGATACAAACTCCAGTATTTTATCGAAGTTAGAATGGACTGGAACAAACTGGGATAAAGTAGATTTAATTAGAGGACTTCCTCGCTGCGAAGAAAATCATGCAATTAATGGTATGGATATTTTTGAACGCTCAGGAAATACTTACATGCTTATTGCTCAAGGAGGAAATACAAACAAAGGCGCTCCTAGTAATAATTTTGCAGGTACTCCTGAATATTTTTTATCGGCTTCAATACTTATTGTTAACCTTACTCAATTAGAAGGAATGCCTACTTATACTGATCCAAGAACAAATACAGATTATAAGTATGACTTACCAACTTTAAATGATCCTATACGATTAGATATAGATAACACACACCCAGAATTTCCATACCCTGTTGGACATCCAATGTATAATGCAACGATTGATATTAATGACCCTTTTGGTGGAAATAATAGTTTAAATCAGGCTTTTCCGGAAGCTGGTGGTCCAATTCAAATTTTTTCACCTGGTTTTAGAAATGCTTACGATGTTGTTATCATGGAAAACGGAAGAATATATACTTCAGATAATGGAGGAAATTCACTTTGGGGAGGTGTACCAAAAATTTATGACACCGCTACAGATAATTTCTTAGGTGATGAAAGCACAGTGACTTATGATCCTTTGAATCATTATGTGAAAAATGAAATGAATGAATCTGGAAGTAGCCTTATATCTGACCCTCTCCATTTTGTAGGCACCATTAATGACGCAAACAGCACTTATTATGGTGGTCATCCAATACCAATACTTGCTTTCCCTTCTAGAGCTCAGGTTATTGCCTATCAGAAAATTAGTGGTTCATGGGTTGCTACTAGCACAAATGATTTACAAAATTTACTTGTAGGTACTTCAGGATATTTTAATTCATCGTTTACTATTGGTGACTTCCCAGATGATCCTCGTTTAGGCGAGTTCTTAGCAGACGAACCAACGACAAGTACAAAAGTTAATATTTTAGATGCAAGAACGTCTTCTACAAATGGTATTGTAGAATACACAGCCTCAAATTTTGGTGGCGTTATGCAAGGTAATTTATTAACGGCTTCATTTAATGGCGATATTAACCGATATGCTTTAAATGCAGCTGGAGATGACGTTGTAGAATACGAAGTTACTTTTAGCGGATTTGGAGCAATTCCTTTAGATGTCATTGCGCAAGGCGATTCTGAGGTATTCCCTGGAACAGTATGGGCTGCAACTTATGGCGCCAACAATATTACTATTTTTGAACCTTCTGGTATAGATTGTATACAACCTGAAGAACCTGGCTATGACCCTAATGCTGATAATGATGGTGATGGTTTTACAAATCAGGATGAAATTGATAACGGTACAAATATTTGCTCTCAAGGAAGTAAACCAAATGATAATGACGGTGATTTTATTTCTGACCTAAATGACGATGACGATGATAACGACACCATATTAGACGTTAACGATGCATTTGCTTTAGATGCTAATAATGGCTTAACAACAAACCTTCCTATCGATTATCCGTTTTGGAATAATGACCCTGGAACTGGTCTATTTGGCTTAGGCTTTACTGGATTAATGTTAGATCCATCTGGAACTACAGATTACTTAAATCAGTATATTGAAGAGAACTTATCGTTTGGTGGTGCTGCAGGTAAAGCTACAGTAGATTTAGTTACTGGTGGAGATGCTACTACAAATAATCAGAAAAACGGATTTCAATTTGGTTTAAATGTTGATGCAAATTCTAACCCTTTTACTATTCATTCTAAAATAGAATCACCATTTTTTGGAGTTAGCGGTTCTCAGTCAGAACCTATAGACCATCAATCCTATGGTATTAGTTTTGGAAATGGTGATCAGGATAACTATTTGAAATTAGTATTAATGAACGGAACGAGTAACGCCGATGCAATACATGGATTACAAGTGTTATTAGAAGACAATGGAGTGGTTACAGTAAATAATTCTTATGATGTTCCAAATATACTTAGCGCTGGTTCTGTTGGCTTATATTTTAGTATAGACCCTTCCGCTAATACAGCACAGCCATTTTATTCTATAGACGATGGACAAACATTAACTGTAATAGGAAGTCCAATAACTTTACCTCTGAATTTTTTAGATGCTACAGACAATAAAGGTCTGGCGATTAGCTTAATTTCTACTTCAAGAGATGCTTCAGGGTCTTCTACTAATCCCTTTACAGCTACTTGGGATTATATAGAAGTTTATGAAAATCAAAATGGGATTTTAACTATAGAACCTAATCCTATAGATTTTGGGCTCACACCAACTCAAAACTCTTTAAGAACTAAACCACTCAAAGTGAGTAACGAAGGTGGCCCAATAGATGATGTTATTACTATAACAGCACTTAATTTTTCAGGTACTGATGCCGCTTTGTTTTCAACCGATGTTAGTCTTCCTTTAGTTGTAAATCCAGGATCGAGTGTAAATATTCCTATAAATTTTATTTCGAATAGTATTTTAGGTATAAAAAATGCATCGCTTGATATTGTACATTCTGGAAATAACTCTCCCATTTCAACTAACCTAACAGGTGAAATTACAGATCTTTATGAGCCTATTGTTAGAATTAATGCTGGTGGACCTTTAGTTGCTGCAACAGATGGAGGCCCTGAATGGGAGGCTAATAATACTAATGGTCAATTTATTGGAACATCATACTCTGTTTCTTCTGGATCAAGATATACGGTTCCTCCATTAGATTATTCTAATAGAGATGCTTCAATTCCTCCATATGTTGATCAAACAACTTATGAGTCTGTCATGAATTCAGAACGTGGAATTAGTATTACTTCAAACCAAATGGTTTTTTCAATTCCTGTTCCTAATGGTAATTATATAGTAAATTTTTATGTTGCTAATCTTTATAATGGCTCTTCAGAACCAAATGAACGTGTCTTTAGTGTCGATATTGAAAATATTAGATACATAGAAAATATAGATCCCTCAGCAACTTACGGTCACAGAATTGCAGGTATGGTTCAAAGCAATGTTCAGGTTTTTGACGGTATTTTAGAAATAGAATTTTTCAGAAATATTGAAAACCCAATCGTGAATGCTATTGAAGTTTTAGCTGTTGCTTATCCAGAAATTACTATTGATCCAATTGCAGATATTAATAGTTGTGAATTAGAAATATCTGATTTTTCAGCCATTGCAATGGGCGGAAATCCTTCGGCAAACTTTACTTATAGCATTAGTGGACAACCTAGCGGATTAGATATCGAACCTACAAATGGTCTTATTTTTGGAACTATTGATTCTAGCGCAATTACAGGTGGTCCTAGCAATGATGGTGTACATTTAGTTACAGTAACTGTTTCTAAACCAGGAAGCACTGATGCTACTGAGGACTTTATATGGACGGTTCTTGAAGATACAGAACCGCCTTTAATTACATGTCCTTCAACCATTACACAAACTGCAGATTTAGGCTTTTGTGAAGCTTTAGTGTCTATTGCCGAGCCTACTGCTACAGATAATTGTACTGGTACAATAACTTATTCTGGAGTTAGAAACGATGCCCTTTTACTTACAGATCCTTTCCCTGTTGGTGATACTGTGATTACTTGGACGGCTACTGATGCTGCTGGAAACGACTCATTAACTTGTGATCAAACCATTACAATTACTGATGACGAACTTCCAATAATTACCTGTCCTTCAACCATTACACAGTCTGCTGATTCTGGTCTTTGCGGAGCTTTTTCAGTAACTATTGTCGAGCCTACTGCTACTGACAATTGTACTGGCACAATAACTTATTCTGGAGTCAGAAACGATGCCCTTTTACTTACAGATCCTTTTCCTGTTGGTGATACTGTGATTACTTGGACGGCTACTGATGCTGCTGGAAACGACTCATTAACTTGCGATCAAATCATTACAATTACTGATGATGAACTTCCAATAATTACCTGTCCTTCAACCATTACACAGTCTGCTGATTCTGGTCTTTGTGATGCTTTAGTGACTATTATCGAGCCTACTGCTACTGATAATTGTACTGGCACAATAACTTATTCTGGAGTTAGAGATGATGCCCTTTTACTTACAGATCCTTTTCCTGTTGGCGATACTGTAATTACTTGGACAGCTACTGATGCCGCTGGAAACGACTCATTAACTTGTGATCAAACCATTACAATTACTGATGATGAACTCCCAATAATCACATGCCCTTCAACCATTGCACAGTCTGCTGATTCTGGTCTTTGTGATGCTTTAGTGACTATTGTCGAGCCTACTGCTACAGATAATTGTACTGGTACAATAACTTATTCTGGAGTTAGAAACGATGCCCTTTTACTTACGGATCCTTTCCCTGTTGGTGATACTGTGATTACTTGGACGGCTACTGATGCTGCTGGAAATGACTCATTAACTTGTGATCAAACCATTACAATTACTGATGACGAACTTCCAATAATTACATGCCCTTCAACCATTACACAGTCTGCTGATTCTGGTCTTTGCGGAGCTTTTTCAGTAACTATTGTCGAGCCTACTGCTACTGATAATTGTACTGGCACAATAACTTATTCTGGAGTCAGAAACGATGCACTTTTACTTACAGATCCTTTCCCTGTTGGTGATACTGTGATTACTTGGACGGCTACTGATGCTTCTGGAAACGACTCGTTAACTTGTGATCAAACCATTACAATTACTGATGATGAACTTCCAATAATCACCTGTCCTAACGATATTGTTGAAAATATACCTACGGGAACCACTGAAACAATTGTAAGTATTATAAATCCTACTGCTACCGATAATTGTTCTAGTACAATTACTTATTCTGGAGTCAGAAACGATGCGCTCTTGTTAACTGATCCTTTCCCTATTGGTGATACAGTAATTACTTGGACAGCTATAGATGGAGCAAGTAACGAGTCGTTAACTTGTGATCAAACAGTTACAGTTCAAATTTCTGGTCCAATATTAATTTCACCTAAAGCCTATTTACAAGGTGCTGCATTAAACCCTAATATTGGTGAAGAAACTCTTATGCGAGATGATTTAAGGATTGCTAGCTTAATTCCAACAACCTCACCATATACAGATGCCGCAACACTTAATCCAACAGTTTTAGATAATGGTGGAACTTCTGGCACTGGAAGTATTAATGATGATATTGTTGATTGGGTTTGGGTAGAATTAAGAGATGCTTCAGCAAATACAACTATTATTGACGGACAATCGGCATTATTACAACGCGATGGTGATATTGTAGCTACAGATGGATTATCTGCCATTGCCTTTAATCAAATTGAAGATAATTATTATGTAGTTATAAAACATAGAAATCATTTAGGAATTATGACTGCAAATGCTATGAGCTTATTTGAAACGACTACAGTTATAGATTTCACCGATTCTATCAATCAAATTACTTTTGGTGCTAATGCTCAAATAACATTAAGTTCAGGAATAACAGCGCTTTGGGCTGGTGACGCCAATAATAACAGTCAAATAAAGTTCTCTGGAAATGACAATGATAATAATGCAATTAAAGATGGTGTTCTTTTAGATCCAAGTAATAGCTTTAATTCGGTAACATTTACGTCTTCTGGCTATTTGAGTTTCGATTTAGACCTTAATGGTTCTGGAAAATTCTCTGGAGCTGATAATGATGGTAATATTATTAAGGATAACGTACTTATACATCCTGCAAATGGATTCAACTCATCAACCTTTACAATTTCTACAACAGTCCCTGAAAATTAAATTTTAGCATAACATAAAAAACATTTAATCATGAAAAAAAATTACATTTTAACCTTAATAACTTTATGTTCTTTTTTTGCTTATGCTCAAAACTATGAACTAGGAATTGTACATATTTCCAACTATGATTTTAAAATTGTAGCAATTCCAGATTTTAATTCTTCTGGCAATACTGATGCTTCAGATATTGGATTCACTTTAGTTTTACCTACAGGTAACGTAGATGCTACAAATCCTACAGGCTTATTAACAGCAAGGACATGGAGTATTAGTCAATATGACGCTACGTTTCTTTCTGGCTTAGGTTTAGGAGATGGTACAAAAGATGTATTTCTATTTAATTTACCTCCAGGACAAAGCTTATTTTCACATACTTCTGGACAACAAATAGATTTAGTAAGCTTTACAATAACGGGTTCACCCACAGACGATGAAGTTTACTTTTTATTAAATAACGACCCAATCGCTCTAGGTGCTGGAAATGTTTTAGATAGTTTTTTTAATTCTAATATTGACGAGACATCGACTCAAGATTATTTTTCAAATCCTGCAGCAGGTTTAGATAGTTTTACATTCTCTACTTTAAGTGTTTCAGACGTAGATAAACCACTAAACGATATAAGTATTTATCCAAACCCTGTAAATGATGTGCTTAATATAAAATGTTTTAACACTTCCGAAATAGAAGCAGTAAAAGTTCATACAATGGATGGAAAACTAATTCATCATTATAAAGAGTTTAATAGTCATCAGTCTATTATAAAATTAGACACAAGTACACTTAGTTACGGCATGTATTTTATAACGATAGATTCGGTAAATAGTGAAAGTATTACATTTAAAGTAATGGTCAATTAAAATTTAGTTTTAGTATAGTGTTAGGATCTGGGCAGTTTTCTTTAAACTTGCTCAGATTTTTTTTACTACATACTCCAGGATAATCCCCAAAATTACCTTCTAAATCTTTAATAATTTGAAAATGCAAATGTGGTGCGTAATCTCCATTCACACTAGAATCACCTAAGGTCGCAATACAGTTTCCAGCTTTAAATGTCTGACCAATTTTTAACTCAGTAATAGACTCCAAACTTAGATGTCCATATAAAGTATAAAACTCTTCTTTATTTATCGAATGTTTTAAAATTATAGTTGGTCCATAATCTCCAAAATTTAAATTATTTTTAAAACTATGTACAGTCGCATCAAAAGGTGTATAAATCTTCGAATTTTCTTTGATCCATAGGTCTATACCTAAGTGAATATTCCTTTCGTCGTCATTATTTTGCTGATTAAAATAATCACTTCTTTTATAAATATTACGTTGTTCACAGTAACCTCCATAAGCCACAGTTTTATTATGCTTTTTGAGATAACTGCTGATATATTTTTGCCATGCTAAAGAAGACGAAATATTAAAATGAAGTAACTCCGTATTATGTTCAGATAAGTCAATCTGAATGTACTCTGAAAGTGAAATGGAAGTATCTAAAACTGGAAGAGGTTGTAAACTGATGCTGTTTAGGAAATGAGAAAAATCTTCGGAACGCATTAAAATAGAGTTTCCTCAAAAATAGAAATAAAAGTAACGAGATATTCTACTTTTTTAAAATTCTATTGTGCAACCACATTGCTGTACTTTGCATTTATAACAATGGTTTGGTTGTTATTATCTGTATTTGGGTAATTATTAATAGTTTTACTAGATGTGTTTTCATCATTAAAAAATGATTTTGTGCCTTTGTAAAACAAGCTGTAATTTCCTTTAGGCAATTTTAAATTGGCTTCACTATTTTCTAAAACTAGGTTGATGTTTTTAAAGGAATTAGAAATATTACCAATAACTAAATCTCCGAAACTACCATCAATAATAGCATTATTTAATACATTTTTAATATTCACATTTGATGAGTTAGAACTTAAAACCAATGTGTTTGAAGAATCAATTTTGGCATGATCTACATAATTCAGTTTTAATTCACCAGCATTCCAATTTATAATTTTAACTGTTCCATAAGATACATTGATGGAAGTCTGGCTTCCATCAATGCTTTGTGCTGTTAAACTTGAATGTGAAATATTAGCTTTTGCATTATTAATTACAGAAGCTATTTTTAATTCACCATGTCTTACATTCATTTTTAGTTTTGCCTTCTTAGGCATCTTAATTTTAATGGTCTTTTTAACCTTAGAATTAGACTTGCTTGACGACGAAAAAATAGTTTCTACATCTTCATCATCATGATTAAGACCTTCTAAATGTTCTTCTATTCGCTTTCCTAAGGCTTCGCCCCACGCTTCCATACTTTCTTCAAAACCACTTTCTTGTAATTGTTGTTCGAAGTTTTCTCCCCATTCTTCCATACGCTTGCCAAATGCTTCTCCCCATTCTTCCATGTCCTTTCCAAATTTCTCTCCAAATTCTTCTCCAAACTTTTCGCCCCAAGCTTCCATCTTTTTTTCATAAGCTGTCCACTCTTCCTCGTCAAAGTTTTCAGCCCAAGCTTTCATTTTTTGAGAATATTCTCGACCATATTTCTCTTCATACTCTTTTCCCCATTTGTCTAAATACGATTGTCCTTCTTTTTTATACTTATCATAATCAAAATTGAAGTTATTCATCCCATCAGGTAAATCAGGAAGGTTTGGTATTTTTGGCATATTTTCTAAATGTAAAGACTCCATTAAGCCTTCAATAATTGGTATTTCTGGAATGTCGGCTAATTTAAATTCTAACTCCTTTAAGGCGTCTAAAGAATTTTCATCAAAAAGAGCGATTCCATTATTAGACCAAGAGTTTAAAAGCCCTTCTGTTTCTATTGTGACTAATGCTTTTGAACCATCAACTAGAACTTTCCAATGATCAAATACTTTTTGTAATTCTTCTTTACTCAACTTATCACTTTCCATATAAGCTTCAATTTCGATGATGTCTTTGTTCCAAGTTTCTATTTCAATATTAGTATAACTCGTATTTAAATCAATAACAACATCATTACTCACATTAATAGATTGTGATACTTTTTCTAGTTTTTGCTGAGCCATGCTACTCAAAGTAACACACAGCATTAAAACGATAAGTTTTAATTTTTTGTTCACGCTATTCATACACTTTAAGTGTAGGTGAAAATTATCTAAGTTTTTCATTTTTATATTTTTTATTAAATAAGGTCTTGAGTTTCCTCAAGGCTATTTAAGGTTTTTAACTGTTCTTTTAATCGATGTAATAAGTTTAAACGAAATTTTAAATTGCTAATAAGTGCATTTATGGTTTGTTCATTAGGACCATTTTTTGTGAGTTCAACAGATAACGTACTGTATTCCTTTTTTAAATCTTCAAGGCGTTGTACATATCCATCAAACATCTCTTTGTTTTCAGGAGTAAGTTTCACCTTTGAAAGTTCAAGATTAATATTGGCCAAATAATAATCTTCAACCTTTTTTAAATCAGGAGACACATCACCTAAGCTTTTAGTTGCTACTATAGTCTGATTTGTTCCATTATCATCAGTGACGATGGTAGTCCCAAAATACTTAAATGCGCCAAAACTTAAGCCTATTAAAACCACAACACTTGCTGCTACTTGAAGCCAACTATACCTTGATTTCTTTTGTTCAGGTAACGCTGTATTCAACTTGTCCAAAAACCTTGATTCGTGATTTTTAGGCATTTGCTTATTTTGATCTTGTGTGTCTTGACTCAATAAATCTCTAATATCTTGTGCCATTTTTTTGGTGTTTTAATAGTTCTTGCAATTTTTGTTTCCCTCGAGATAATTGTGTTCGTGATGCCACTTCAGAGATGCTTAAAATCTCAGAGATTTCTTGATGATCGTAGCCTTCAATTAAGTAAAGCATCACAACATATTTATATTTATCTGGTAAAGTGTTTATAGCGCTTTTAACTTCACTAATAGTTACAGCGTCATCTACTAACCATTTGTCATCATTTGGAGTATCTACTACTTTTAAGTGCACATCTTCTAATGCAACTAATTGTTGCCTTTTAGATTTCAAATAATCTATACTCTTATTAACGACAATACGTTTTAACCAAGCGCCAAAAGTCACTTCTGCTTTATATTGATGCAGTTTAGTGAAGGCCTTAATAAAAGCCTCTTGCACAATATCTTCTGCTTCCGCAGCATCTTTTACAAATCGATTCGCAACGATATACATCCCATTGCAGTACTGGTTGTACAACTGCATTTGTGCTAGTCGATTGTTTGCCTTGCATTTTTCAATAATTTCTGTTTGAAACACGCTTTTACTTTTGGTTTTTTGGTTAGTTCTCTTTAAAGACGATAAAAAAAATGATGTGTTGCAAAAAGGTATTCTTTTTTTTTATTTTTTTAGAAATAATTAGGAATAAAATAACGTTTCCTTTTTTAGGATACTGACTTTTAAAGTATCTTTATACTCAAAAATAAATAGTAAAAATGAATCGATTTTTAAAATGGATAATAGGCTTATTAGCAATTACACTTGTTGCTGTATCTATCTATTCGTATAAAAATGACGGACTATTCAGTAAACGTTTAAGTCCGAAAAAAACAGTAAGCTTTAAAGTCGATGATATAGAATTAGAAGTGTTTTATAATAGACCATCTAAACGTGAGCGTGAAGTTTTTGGAGCCTTAGTTCCTTATAATCAAGTATGGCGAACTGGAGCTAATGAAGCAACTACATTTGAGACCAATAAAACTTTAAAAGTAGGCAAAGATTCACTTCCTGCTGGTAAATATACCTTATGGACGGTTCCAAATGATACAGCTTGGAATGTCATGTTTAATTCAAAACAATATTCTTGGGGTGTTGATATGGAAATGAAACCAATGAGAGAGCCTGAATTTGATGTGGTAAGCATATCTGTTCCTGTTCGAAAATTAGATTCTACCGTAGAACAATTCACTATTGGTTTTGATAATTCTACAGATAACTTATCTTTAACAATGGCTTGGGACAACACTATAATTGCTGTTCCTCTAAAATAAATTGGCAAAAGCATCTAAACATAAATCCGCTTTAAAAGAGCAAGATGGCGTTTCTCAACAAGAAACCACCAATACCTCGTCTATAAAAGCTATTAAGCAAAAACGAAAATCTCAACCTACTGCCAACGATTTAGTCGCAGAGATTTTAAAAGGAAATATAACAGCTTTAAGTCGAGCGATTACACTTATTGAAAGTAAAAACACATCACATTTAGAAAAGGCAAATACTATTATAAAAGCCTGTTTGCCTCATGCCAACCAATCTATTCGTATTGGAATTACTGGAGTTCCTGGCGTAGGAAAAAGTACTTTTATTGAAGCCTTTGGAAAACACCTCACTGCGCAAAATAAAAAAGTGGCAGTCTTAGCCATCGACCCAAGTAGTTCTTTAACTAAAGGAAGTATTCTTGGCGATAAAACCAGAATGGAAGATTTAGTAAAAGATAAAAATGCTTTTATTCGTCCTTCACCTTCAGGCGAATCACTTGGTGGTGTAGCTAGAAAAACGCGTGAAACTATTATACTTTGTGAAGCCGCAGGTTTTGATACTATTATTATTGAAACGGTTGGTGTTGGTCAAAGTGAAACTGCTGTTCATAGCATGGTTGATTTCTTTCTGCTATTAAAACTTGCTGGTGCTGGAGATGAATTGCAAGGTATAAAGCGAGGTATTATTGAAATGGCTGATGCTATCGCTATTAATAAAGCTGATGGAGACAATCTTAAAAAGGCCAAGCTCGCCAAAGTTGAATTTAATAGAGCGCTTCACCTCTATCCTAAAAAAGAATCGTCATGGAACCCAAAAGTAATACTCTGTAGTGCTTTACATAACGATGGTATTGATGACATTTGGAAAATTATAGAAGAGTATATAGTATTAACTTCAGAAAGCGGTTATCTCAATCAGAAGCGTAAAGATCAAAACGCTTTCTGGCTTATTCAAACTATTGAAGAACAACTTAAAGGTGCGTTCTTTAATGATTCAAAAATAAAAGAAGAATTACAAAAACAGATACAGCTTATTGAAGCCGATAAAACGACGCCTTTTGCTGCTGCAGATTATTTATTGAGCTTAAATAAGTAGTTTACAAAAAATTGGCTTTATACCAATCGACTTGAGATTTTACACCATCCATCAATGTAGTTTGCGGATTGTAATTTAGTAACGCTCTTGCTTTATCAATATTCGCTTTCGTACGCAATTGGTCTCCTGCTCTAGCTTCAACATGATTGATTTTTATAGACTTTCCTATAACAGCTTCAACAGCCTCAATACCTTCTTGCGTTGTATGTTCTACTTCTGTTCCAAGATTAATAATTTCGCCATCAACTTTGACTTCATTATCAACGACACTTACAACACCATCAACAATATCACCTACATAAGTAAAGCTTCTTAAATGTGTTGCACTGCCATCATATAAAGGAAAAGCGTCGTCATTAAAAGCACAAGCAATTAATTTAGTGTACATTTTTTCTGGACGTTCTCTTGGACCAATTACAGAATACAAACGCAAAGAGCAGGCTTTAAAATGTTGTTCTCTACTCTTTTGTAAGACTAACTGTTCGGCAGCCAATTTGGTAACCCCATAATGAGACGCAGGTTTTGGAGCAATACTTTCAGGAAAAGTAGCCTCTAAACCATAAATCGAAGAGGTTCCTATATTAACAAACAACTTTAAATCTTTTAAAGTTAAAGCATAATCAATCAAGTTTTTTGTGGCAATAATATTATTACTGAAATAGTCTTCAAACGTCGAGGTTTTAGATATTCCTGGTTGCGCAGCAAAATGAAAAATATAATCGATATCATTAGGCAAAGTTTCAGAAAAATCAGCATCACGCAAATCTGCATTTATTACAGAAACACCTTTATTAGTTAAAGCTTTAGTGTTTAATTGTTTCAACTCTAAACTGTAATAAGGCGAAAAATTATCTATACCTATGACCTCATGTCCTAAGGTTACAAAACGTTCTGCTGTGTGTGAGCCAATAAAACCTGCAGCTCCAGTTATTAATATTTTCATGCAAAATAATTATACTACAAAGTAACATTTTTTTTTGCAAAAATTTCCTAAGGATTAAAAAAGAATATATTTGTATAATGACTAATTGCCAAACATTAAATGGTTCTTATTTGTTTTAAACAATTTACAAGTTGATAAACATTCACTTTATTATAAATCCCATTGCTGGCGAAGGAAAGAACAAGATTACAAAAGGCTTTTTACTCAAGCACCTTGAAGCAGATTCATATCATGTCACAATAAAGCATTCAGAATATAAGAAACATGCCATAGAACTTACTCAAAACTCTATTGCAGAAAAGGCTTCTATTATTGTTGCTTGTGGTGGTGATGGTACGATTAACGAAGTGGCTTCATGTTTAATTAATTCCTCTATTATTTTAGGTGTTATTCCAACAGGTTCTGGCAACGGATTAGCTTCAAATTTAAATATTCCAAAAGACATCAATAAAGCCTTAGAACTTATAAAAAATCAAGATGTTAAATCTATCGATGCTGGTCAAATTAACAACAAAATATTTTTCAGTAATACAGGAATTGGTTTTGATGCACAAGTGGTTAAACATTACGAAGCTTCTGCACAAAGAAAACTATCGAGTTATATAAAAGCATGCCTAAAAGCACTGCAATCCTTTAAAGGAAAAAATAAAGTAGTGATCACTATTAACGATCAACAGATAGTCACCAACCCATTTTTAATATTCACCTCTAACTCAAATGAATTGGGTTATAAAGTAAGCTTAACGCCTAAAGCGTCTTTACAGGATGGCTTATTAGATGTCTTGGTCGTTCCAAAAATGAATCTTCTAAAAACGCTATTTTTTGGCGTGCTTATCCTTTTTAAAAAACACCATGTACTGTCTCAAGTAAAAACATATATGACTAAACGGTTAACACTATCTATTCAATATCAAGATTTTTTTGAAACTCAAATTGATGGCGAATTCTATAAAATAAACAGTAACACAATTCACATCTCAATCATTGAGAAAGCCTTATTGGTTATTGCTTAGCCTCTTTAAAGACAAGCATTTCAAAAAGCATTCCACTAAACTATAACTTCTAATTATAGATATTTGGCTTGCAAATACTGTATTAGCTTGTAGAATATAAACCCCGAAAATGCGCCAAATACCATACCGCAAAAAATATCTAACGGATAATGTACACCAACATAAATCCGACTATAAGCCACAATAGCACTCCAAAAAAGTAAAATAAAAATGAGCTTTTTAAAATAAGGTCTTAAAAGCAATCCAGAAAATACAGCAGCTGCCATCGAATTTGAAGAATGTCCAGAAAAGAATCCATAAGGACCACAACGCTCTGCAATAAAACGCATGTACTCCATAACGCCTTCTTGTCTGCAAGGTCTCAAACGTTTAAAACCATGTTTAAAAAGGTTAGTTATTTGATCTGTAAAAGTAATCATAAGAGCTATGACCAATACCGAAAACAGCATGGTTTTTAATCCCATTTTTTTATAGATTAAAAACAATAGTAAAGCATACAAAGGGATAAATGTAAATTTATTGGTAATAAGCAACCATAAATTATCCCAAGTTGGCGACCCTAAATTGTTCAAAAACAAAAAAAGTTCTTCGTCGTGGTTTATAAGCGTGTCTATCATACCTTTTTTTTTGGCGTTCCTCTACGTTGCTAAAGCGACGTAGCGTCAGGCTATTCGCTAAATCTTTTTAAAAACTTCGACAGGCTCAGTTTCTAAAAAGGATATCGCTGCTATCCTTAACGCACTAATCCTCATATCTCGAAACTTCTCTATCATAAAATTGAGTGGCTTGCTGGATTAAATCTTCAGTTTCTAACTCTAATTGTTTTTGGTCGTGCTGATCAAAATCTTCTAACCATTCCACCTCATCATCTTCAAGATTAATTATAAATCTTGGAAAATCAGTGTGAATAACAAAAATTGCATCAGGATAATCTGTGTTATCGCCAAGTATAAATTTAGGAAGTTCCATGTTTTGAATCAATTAATTTTTTTGTCAAATAATTAAAACGAATATACAATAAAATTGCAGCAGTTGTTAATCCTGCGAGTAAACCTAACCAGATTCCAAAGCTCGCATAAGCTGCTTCTTTTCCTAAAAACCAACTTATTGGAAATCCGACTAGCCAATACGATATAAATGTAATTATAGTCGGTATTTTCACATCTTGCAAACCACGTAAAGCCCCAAGCACAACCACTTGAAGGCTATCACTAATTTGAAAAATCGCTGCAGCAATCATTAACTTTGAAGCAATAGTAATAACTTCGGTATTATCAATTAAATTCTTAGTATCATCTAAATCAACATACAATTTTGGTAACTGGTTATGAAACGCAAAAAATAGCAATGCAAAACCAACGGCTAAAATGGTCCCTAACAAAAATATAGAAAAAGCTATTCGACGTAAGGCTTTGTAGTTTTGTAATCCTTTCTGATTACCAACTCGAATCATAGAGGCCACACTTAAACCCATGGCAACCATAAAGGTCATAGAACTCAAATTTAAAGCAATTTGATTTGCAGCCTGAGAATTTTTTCCTAACAATCCGCTTAACCAAATAGCTGCAGTAAAAATAGCCACTTCAAAAAACATTTGCATCGCACTTGGTGTGCCTAAACTAAATAGCTTTTTAATCATGAGTTTATCTAATACAAAAAACTTGATATGAGTCACGTAATGCTTAGACGTTTCTTTTCCTTTTAATAACCACCATAAATACACCACCATAACAAAACGTGACGCTAAAGTCCCATAAGCTGCACCAACAATCCCTAACTCAGGAAAACCGAATTTTCCAAAAATGAGCACATAGTTTAAAACCACATTCACAATATTTGCTAAAAGAGTAGCATACATAGGATAGCGTGTCATAGACATACCATCACTAAATTGCTTTATGGCTTGAAAAACAACTAAGGGAATTAACGAAAACGCGACCAAATCTAAATAAGGAATCGCGAGCTCAACTACCTCAATAGGTTGTTTCATTAAATACATAAGAGGCTTGGCGAAATAAACCATCAAGAATAAAGTAATACCTAAAACGGTACATAAAAACAATCCGTGTTTAAATGCCGATTTTCCCTGTGTAAAATCTTTAGCTGTGTGAGCTTCAGCCACTAAAGGTGTAATCGCTGTAGAAAACCCAATACCAATAGACATGGCAATAAACATAAAACTATTCCCTAAAGATACTGCAGCCAATTCTGCTGTACCCAATTGCCCAACCATAACATTATCTATAAACTGTACGAAGGTATGACCAAGCATACCAAGCATAACAGGAGCTGCCAGTTGCCAATTGTATTTAAATTCTTTAGTATAGTTGCTTAAAACCATTTGGCAAAAGTAATGGTTAGATTTAGTTTAGCATAGTATAAAAAGAAAATTACTGAAAATTTAAAAGCTTGGTATAAATATTATTCGAACCAACGATCTGCATAAAAGCCATAAATAAAATCCATTTCATTTAGAAACACGTATTTTTCATCTTTCCAATTTTCAAAATTAACGTGGTAAGCATATAATTTTACACCTAGACTTTTTAATTTTTTATAGAAGGCTTTGTTGTTATTGTTAATCGATTTCCTTGAAACTGACATATAATCGATCTTATTTTCAGAAATAAATTTTAATTTTTGATGACTATTCATCCCTCTAAAAACTTTTGGCGCTGCCAAAAACTTGACTCCATTTTCACGAGCTTCTTTTACGGCTTTAACAGAAAAGAGTTCCATTATCAATCGGTTTTTATCAACAAATAACTCTGCAAATGCTTTAGGAGAATTCACTTTATCCGTTATTAAAATCGCATCTTGATGATGTGCAAACCAATCATTAATTTCTTGCATAGATAAAGGCGTAAAACGATCTTTAATTTTTGTAGCCATAAAAGTTTCATGAGTGACAGGTGTTGTCTTTTTAAAGCCATTATCTCTATTCCATTTTCTCCAATCGTGTGCAGCTACAAACTTATCATCTGATGTTTTAATAATGTCTAATTCAAACAATCTAAACCCTTTAGCGTAATTTAAATCTAATGCTTCTAACGAATTGGTATAAGTTAAACCATCAATTTCTCCTGCAGCATGAGCGATAAAACGATTTTTATCATTCTTTAAACGACTTAATTTATTTTTAAATTCATCGCTTTGATTATTATTAATATTGACCTGAATTGACAATGTTCTAGTGCTAACATTTTCAATATTCACACCACTTTCTGAATAACAAATATAAGGTTGTTGGTATCTTATATGCGCTAATTTAGGAAGGCCTAATGCTTTTAATTCATTTTGGTGATGCTCAGAATCAAAACCTACAGGATTATCTGAAACAATTACAAAATCACTTGTATTTGCTTTTAGTTTTTTAATTCGATTAATAAATCGCTCAATAACTTTATCGCCATTATGAGTGTCATAATTTTCTATCTCATAAGGATTGTCTAAGACTATAAGATTCAATCCTCTTTTATGATTTAAGACCTCATCGTCTAACTTAAGTGAGGTTAATTCTGGTTGAAGTGAGCTACTTAAAAATAAAGTACCTCCAGCATTATTAATTTTAAAAAAATTATTGTCAATCATCTTTTTACTTTCAAAACCATAGGCTTCTATAAGTTTTAAATCTTCAAAATCTGATTTAAGAATTTCTATTTCATTTCTAGCATATTGTTTTGCTTTACTTATACCATTACCTTTTCGAATAAACACATTAATTTTTGTACTATCAATATCTAATAACACATTTACTTTATCCTCAAAAGCTCTATAAATAAAGTTTTTTCCATTACTTTTTTTATGAGAAACTCTCATGTGATCATCAAAAATAAAGGTGTGATACCTATAGTCTTGTATCGCAAACTTGTCGGTTTCAAAAGTTAAAGACTTATGATGACTTTTAAGCTTTATGCTATTCGTTTGAAGTGTATCGGAAAAGCTTTTTAAAGTAATTTTAAAGTCTTCATCAAATCCATCAACTCGAATAGACGCTTCATTTAAAGCGAGTAACTTTTCTTCATTATTTTCAATATATTTTTGTTTATCACCAACAATAAAATCAACTAAAAACTTAGCATTATGCTTTATTTCTGCACCATCTAGAATGAATTTTGGCAAATCAATTTGCTCAATAGGTTCTGTATTGCTACTCGTTATTTTTTTTCGTTCTGCATTAGTCAAAACGAATAGTTTTCGTTCGTCCATTTTGTCAACCACTTCAGAATTTCCTCCCATTAATAAATGGTCTGGAAAAATATAAAATATAGTATTCTCTAAAACCCCTTGTGTTTCTAAAAACTGAATAAAATCATTTAACATATAATCTACAGAAGCGACCATAAATTCAAAATCAGATTCCTTTTTTTCAATGTGTTTTTCCATACGCTTATCGTAGAATCCATTGGGAAAATGCGTTGAAATTGTTGACAGATAAAGAGCAAATGGTTTAGGATTATCTTTTAGTGTTAAAACTTGTTCTTTGGCTTCATTAAACAAATCATAGTCGTGTAAACCAAAAGATGCTTCGCCGTACTTTTTATTGTAATACGATTGAGGGAAATTGTTAATTTTATAGGTATTCAGCAAATCGCTCATTCCTGAAAACTTAGGGTTTCCTAACAGGTATAATTGTTCATAGCCTGCCTTATCTAATACATGGCTAATTCCTGTTAATTTAGCTTCAACTGCATTTTGAAAGATCTCATTCCCTAAACCTTTAAAGAACATGGGAACACCTGTAATATAGGTGTACATTGAAGCAGAAGTCCAATAACTTCCATCGCCTTGATTCATACTAAAAAAACTATAATCGTTTTTTAAGCGTTGCAAATGTGGTGTGGTGTTTTTAAATTTTTGGCCTAAAAACCCTTTCTCAAAAGACTCCAATGAAATAATGATAATGTTCTTACCTTTTTCAGCTTTGATGGCATCTGAATACACATAATCTTTTGGATTAATATTTAAGGCTTCTAAAGATGAATTCAAACTTTGATCACTAACATTATTAAGTTTTATGATTTGAAAAAGATTATTAAAAACACCATCAGAAAAAGACATCAAGACCAGTGAAATAATTGCTAAAGGAATTAAAACTATTTTTTTTGATTTATCAATAAGTCTCTTGTGAAGAAAAACAAAGAGTAATGTGAATAATAGTATTAAAATAAGCAAAGTAATACTCTGTTTCCAGAGGAAAGGAATACTCAGTAATATATCGTTAAAATTCAAGTGCTTATAGAACTTTAAGTCAATTAAACTTCCTCCAAAATAGATTGAAAAACATTGCAAACTAATAAATACACTAAAAAGAACAGCAAAAATTAATCGGAATATTTTATGAGAAATTAATAGTAGAATACTGATGCTAAAAAAGAACAATACTACAATTTGAAACCATTCGAACATCTATTATATTTTTAGAATTATTTATATGACAAGTTAGGTTTTACAAAAGAGAAACACTTCCCTTAGCCTTTTCAAACTCTTGTAACATATCTGTTACAATTTGAGCGACTGGTTTTATATCATGAATAAGTCCCGCAATCTGCCCAATTTCTAGTTCACCATCTTCTAAGTCACCTTCAAACATACCGCGTTTTGCTCTTGCTCTTCCTAGGAGTTCTTTTAACTCTTCTGGTGTTGGTGATGTTTTATAAAGTTCTTGTAGCTCATTATAAAATTTATTTTTAATGAGTCTTACAGGTGCTAGTTCTTTTAGTGTCAGTTGAGTATCGCCTTCTTTAGCATTTACAACAACTTGTTTAAAATCTTGATGTGCTGAACTTTCTGTACTTGCAACAAACCTGCTTCCAACTTGCACAGCATCTGCACCTAATACCATAGCTGCTAACATGGCCTGACCTGTTGCAATACCTCCAGCAGCGATCAATGGAATTTGCAATTGTTCTTTAACCATTGGAATTAAGGTTAAAGTCGTTGTTTCGTCTCGTCCATTATGACCACCAGCTTCAAAGCCTTCAGCAACAACAGCATCTACTCCAGCCTCTTGAGCCTTGAGTGCAAACTTGACACTACTAACCACATGCACTACAGTAATATCTTTGTCTTGTAACCATTTGGTCCACGTTTTAGGATTTCCAGCAGACGTAAACACAATTTTGACGCCTTCATCAACAATTATGTTCATGATTTCCTCAATGTTAGGATACAACATTGGCACATTCACCCCAAAAGGGTTGTTTGTTGCATTCTTACACTTTTGAATATGTTCACGTAACACGTCAGGATACATACTTCCTGCACCAATAAGCCCTAAAATTCCTGAATTACTAGATGCTGAAGCTAATCTCCAACCAGAATTCCATATCATACCTGCTTGAATGATTGGATATTTAATATTGAAAAGTTCAGTGATTTTATTTTGCATTCAAATACATTTTTAGATTTTAGACAAGCCTTTTTACGGACGTTGAAAATGGCGACAGCTTCAAAAGTAAGAAAATGAAATTAGAAATAATTAAGAAATCACTCCAGAGCCTAAAAGTTCATCCTCTTGATACCAAGCCACAAACTGACCTTCAGTAATAGCAGATTGCAACTCTTGAAACTCAACATACAAACCTGAATCGACTTGATGAAGTGTAGCTTTCTCTAAAGCTTGACGATATCGAATTCTAGCCATAACGTCCATACTTTCATCAACTTGAAGTTTTAAATCTTCACGAATCCAATGGATTTCCTCTTGATTAACAAAAAGTACTTTTTTATATAAACCAGGATGATCTTTACCTTGTCCAGTATAAATCACATTATCCTTAACATCTGTATCAATAACAAATAATGGTTCTACAGTACCACCAACGCCTAATCCTTTACGCTGACCTTTAGTAAAATAATGCGCGCCTTGATGCTTCCCTACTACTTTTCCATCAGCAATAGAATAGCTTGCTTTTTCTGATAAATAAGCGAGTTCATCTTCTTTATTTTTAAATCTCGGAATAGATCTATGATAAACTTGGTTACTTTCAGGAATTTCAACAATAACACCTTCTTTTGGTTTTAATTGTTGTTGTAAAAAGTCTGGAAGTTTTACTTTTCCTATAAAGCATAAGCCTTGAGAATCTTTTTTATCTGCTGTAATTAAATCTAATTTTGCAGCAATTTCTCTAACTTCTGGCTTTGTTAGTTCTCCTATTGGAAATAAAGACTTTGCTAATTGTTCTTGTGACAACTGACATAAGAAATAAGATTGATCTTTATTGGCATCTGCTCCAGCCAGTAACTGATAGATGTTTTCACCTTCTTTTTCTATAGTTCTTTTTCTGCAATAGTGTCCTGTAGCCACATAATCTGCGCCTAGGTCTAAAGCAATTTTCATAAAGACATCAAACTTAATCTCACGATTACATAACACATCTGGATTTGGAGTTCTTCCTTTTTCATATTCATGAAACATATAGTCCACAATACGTTCTTTATACTGCTCGCTTAAATCTACCGTTTGAAAGGGAATCCCTAATTTATCTGCAACAAGCATGGCATCATTACTATCGTCTAACCAAGGGCATTCATTAGAGATGGTTACAGAATCATCGTGCCAGTTTTTCATAAACAAGCCAATCACCTCATAACCTTGTTCTTTTAACAAATATGCAGCAACGCTTGAATCTACACCACCTGAAAGTCCGACTATTACTCTTTTCATACTGCAAATTTACGAATAAAATAAAATTGAATACTACAAATTAATGGATATCTATAGGCGTGTGACACTTGTCGTTCGTCGAAAAAATTATAATTCCTAAAAATGTATTACAAATTTATTTAACTTGCATTTAATATTTAGATAATCCCATTCGATTAATTAATAGCAAATTCATAAAATGACTATCTAAATTTAAAAAAGCTCCTTATCCTCATAAGGAGCTTTATACTTTATAACGCTCTAGTTTTTATTCTTATATGGATTTTTACTCCGTCTAGTAAAATCTTTTTCTTTTATCAATTTACCATCTTCATAATATTTCCAGACACCATGCTTTCTATCGCGTTGGTATTGGCCTTCTAAAACGATCGTTCCAGCTTGGTTATAATACTTTGCGGGACCATGTAATTCGCCTTTATCATAAACATATTCTTTTATAACCACTCCATTTTCCGCATACCAAATTGTTGGTCCATGTAAATTACCATTATCATACATTTCTTTTTGGGCTAAAGTCCCATCTTCATAATATACTAACCGTTCACCATGTAGTTTCCCTTGATTATTATATTGATCTTTACTTAAAATATGATCTGTTTTATTCTGATAATAAATCCAAGTACCAATGAATAGTTTGCCTTTCATCTGGCCTTTACTTATAAGCTTTCCAGTTGATGCAAAAAAGGTTACTTCGGCTAAATCATTATCTTTATTGAATTGTTTTGTAGCAGCTAATAAAGCTTTTCCATCAACATTTTTATAGTATTTAAAGACGCCTATTTCTTTACCATGAAGAAATTCACCTTCGTATCTTACAACTTCAGTACTATCATAGTGTTTTTTCCATTTACCATGGCGTTGGCCTTGAGCATCAAATTGATTAATCGTTTGCGCTGAAGCAAAAATGCTAAGTAAACAAACAATAAGAAACTGTATATTTTTCATAATTTGAATAACGTAATATTTAAATCAAAATTGTAATAGCAAAAAAGCTGCCAAATAGGACAGCTTTTTAAATTATTTTTTTTGTTGCTTTTGCTTTTCTGCCTGTTCCATCATGTCTTTCATTTTCTTTTGAAAACGATTCTCTTTCTTAGGCTTCTTTTTGTTTTCTTGAATTTTAGCATGAATCTTATCTTCGTCGATAATGTATTTTTTTATCACTAACATAATACCAATTGTAATTAAGTTAGAAATAAAGTAATATAAACTTAATCCTGATGCATAATTGTTAAAGAAAAACAACATCATTATTGGCGAAAAGTAAATCATATACTTCATCATTTTTCCCATATCTGGCATACCTTCTTGAGTAGGTTGTGATGCCATTTGTTGTCCAGTAGTCATTTTCATATAAAAGAAAATGGCTAAAGACGCTAGTATAGGAAACAGACTGATATGGTCTCCATAGAATGGAATACTAAAGCCATCAGGGAATTTATAAATGGTATCAAAAGACGATAAGTCTTCTGCCCAAAGAAAAGGCTTTTGTCTTAAGTCGAATGCAGATGGAAAAAATTGAAACAACGCATAAAAGACTGGAAGTTGCAAAAATGCAGGTAAACAACCAGCCATCGGACTCACTCCAGCTTTACTATAGAGAGCCATCGTTTCTTGCTGTTTTTTCATTGCGTTATCCTTAAACTTTGCATTAATCTCAGCAATTTCTGGTTTAATCACTTTCATTTTAGCTTGAGATACATATGACTTGTAAGTTACTGGTGACATGACAATTCTAACTAAAATAGTCATGATAATGATCGCAATTCCATGAGGTAAAAATCCTGATAAAAATCCGAATAATGGAATAAACACATAACGGTTAATCCATCCAAAAATCCCCCAACCTAATGGTATTAATTCGTCAAGATTTCTTTGATAGGCATCAAGTATTTTATAATCACTTGGTCCATAATACCAATCCATATTTGCATTTAACTCACCTCCTTGTAATTCTAAAGGCAATTTAGAAACAAAAGATTTTGTAAAAACCGTATCAATTTGTTCATCCTCAACTAAATTTTTAGACGCTAAATGTACCGTTTTAAAAGGTGTGTCTGTAAGTAGAGCTGAAGAAAAGAAATGCTGCTTATACCCAATCCAAGAGACATCTTGAATGGTTTCTTCATCTTCCATCTGACCTAAATAATCATCTTTTCCATCTTCATAATCGTAATGCAAATCTGTATAACGATTTTCATAAGATATACTTTTGGCATGACGATAAGTTTTTAATCTCCAATCTAAATTAACCTCTTGAGAACTATTAATGACTTGGCTTAACCCTTGAGAACGAATGGTGAAATCCATCATATAATCATCAGGTTTTAATTCGTAACGATATTCTAAAAACTGCGTTGGAGAGACTTTAAGCTTCATAGACACCACAGTATTATCACCATTTTTAGTTACTGTAGGTTCGAAAAACAAATCTTTGGTATTTAAAGTTCTATTATCAGTAGTGCTAAAATTTATATTGAAAGCAGCATTGCCATCTTTAATAATATAGATAGGAATAGAATCATAATTCACGAATTTCTTAAGCTTTACTTCGGAAAGGTATCCTCCTTTATTGCTAAACTTTAATGACAATAAATCACTTTCAACAAGGGTTTCCTGGTCTGTTGCAGAAGGCAAAGTTGATGCATATGCAAAAGCACCTAATTTATTACTTAACGCTACAAGTTGTGTAGAATCTGTAACTGCAGCGGCAGAAAAATCTTCTGCTACAGTTGTTTTAGTCGTTTCTGCTTCAATTTCTTTTACTTTCTGTTCTGCTTCAACTTGTTCTTGTTTTGCTTTTTCTTGTGCTTCAACTTCTTCAGGAGTTGGTTGATTGGTGTACATCATGTACACTAAGATTCCGAATATTAGGATAAATCCTATTATTGAATTGAGGTCTAATTTTTTTTCTTCCATTAGTTGCTAAGTCGTCGTTATATAGACTAAACTGGTTATAGTTTTAAAAATAGATTCCTGCCTTCGCAGGAATGATAAATCTTTTTGAATAACTCAAAAAGCTATCCAATCTTAGTTTTGTGCCATACTGACACCTTTCTTATTTTTATTATGTTTTAATGCGGCCTTAATAAAAGCTACAAATAAAGGATGCGGATTAGCCACAGTACTTTTATACTCTGGATGGTATTGTACACCTACAAACCATGGATGATTTGTTATTTCAACTATTTCAACAAGGTTGGTGTCTGGGTTCAATCCTGTTGCTAGCATCCCTGCAGCTTCAATTTGAGTTTTATACTGGTTATTATATTCATAGCGATGTCTATGACGTTCTTTAATCGTTTCCTTTTTATACACACTTGCAACAATACTATCTTTAATAAGATCACAGGACCAAGCACCTAAACGCATGGTACCTCCTTTATTTGTTATTGTTTTCTGTTCTTCCATTAAACTAATCACAGGGTTTTTAGCCTCAGCATCCATTTCGGAAGAATTAGCATCTTCTAATTTAAGCACGTTTCTAGCAAATTCAATAACTGCCATTTGCATGCCTAAACAAATACCAAAAAATGGAATATTATTTTCTCGCACATATTTTACAGCATCTATTTTGCCTTCTACACCACGTTCTCCAAAACCTGGTGCTACAAGAACACCATCTAAATGTGCTAGCATGGCTTTGGCATTCTCATTATTTAAATATTCTGAATGAATAGACTCTACATTGACTCTGACTTCATTTTCTGCACCTGCATGTATAAAGGCTTCTAAAATAGATTTATAAGAATCTTGTAATTCTACATATTTACCAATTAAACCTATAGTAACTTCTGTTTTAGGATTTTTATGGCGCTGTAAAAACTGATTCCACTGCGTTAAATCTGGAGTTTCACTGTCTAATGCTAATTTCTTAAGAACCACTTTATCTAAGCCTTGTTCTAGCATTAAATTAGGAACATCATAAATCGTAGAGGCATCAATTGACTGAATGACCGCTTCTTCTCTTACGTTACAAAATTTTGCGAGCTTGCTACGTAACTCATCTGGTAATTCATGTTCGGTTCTACAAACCAAAACATCGGCTTGCACTCCGCTTTCCATTAATGTTTTTACGCTGTGCTGAGTTGGTTTGGTTTTTAATTCTCCAGCAGCAGATAAATATGGCACTAAAGTTAAATGAATAACAATAGCGTTATTATCGCCTAAGTCCCATTTTAGTTGACGTACAGCTTCTATATATGGCAAGGATTCAATATCACCAACTGTGCCACCAATTTCAGTAATTACGACATCATAATCTCCAGAATTTCCAAGAATCTGGATTCTATTTTTAATTTCATCAGTAATATGAGGAATGACCTGAACTGTTTTTCCTAAAAATTCACCACGACGTTCTTTTTCAATAACGCTTTGGTAAATACGCCCTGTAGTTACATTATTGGCTTGGCTGGTTGGCACATTTAAAAAACGTTCATAATGCCCTAAATCTAAATCGGTTTCTGCTCCATCATCTGTAACGTAACATTCACCATGTTCATATGGATTTAGCGTTCCAGGATCAACATTAATATAAGGATCTAATTTTTGAATCGTAGTTCTGTAACCTTGAGCTTGCAGAAGTTTAGCCAAAGAAGCCGCTATAATCCCTTTTCCAAGAGAAGACGTTACTCCTCCAGTTACAAATATGTATTTTGTTGTCGTTGTCATGTTGCGCTGTTAAACGCGAGCAAATTTACGATTTAAAGTTGAAAGTTTGGAATTTTAGAAACTTATTTCTTCGGAAAATTTCTTTGAATATTTCTAATTAATTCTTCTAAACCATTTAATTTTAAAGTATAAACGGTTTCTAACATTTCACCTAGTTTCCCTTTAGGAAAGCCTTTATTATGATACCAAACCACATAATACTCAGGCAAATCAATTAAAAACCTGTCTTTATACTTGCCATAAGGCATTTTTGTATGTGCTAATTTTACAAGAAAATCTCTGTCTGGCTGAAGCACTTTTATTTATTCGATTTAAATTTCGCCAGTTTTGCTAACTCACCTTCAATATACTTTTGCCAAAGTGCTTGTTGTTCAAAGTTTCTAGAGAAGTTGGTTTCTGCATCATACTTTTCCTGTAAAGCAGATAACTCGGTATTAATTTCTTGATGAATGTGGTCTAATACTGTACTTAATGATTGGGTTACTGGAAGTTCACTTACACGTTGTCTAAATTTTCTAGCATGCAATTCTGTAATATTAAAATGAAACTGCTCGTGTGCTAAAATATGATTATCAGCATGGTTAGGTTTATACCAAGATTTTTCTGGATAAAAGTGAGCAGATATTTGTGTTTTAAAACTCACTATTCGTTTACTTGTTTTCTTTATAGAATAGCTAAATGTGATTCCAGAAGCTGTTGTTGCGACAGCATCAGAATCCTGCTTTGGAGGACCTTGAAAATCGTCCCAAGATAATTTATACGTTTCACTCCAAGGAATTGTGGCTTCATCTTTATGAAGCATTAGCATACAAGCAGCTATTAAAAAAATTCTTATCACTATATATTATTTTGCTTCAATAATTTTTAAATCTTGATATTTAACAACATAAATAGTGTCATTATAATATCCTCCAAATAAGTGCTTTTTATAAGCAAACTTGTTTTCAACATACTCTGTTAAAGGGAATTCATTTACAGAATTATAAATATCATCTGATACAGATAAACGTAAAACAACATCCATCATTAAATCAAATCCTCTAACAGCAGTTTTGTTTGGCGTTTCATTGTAAACTAATTTATAACGTTTTGAAAATCCGTTATTATCATCCTCATTATACGTTTTAGATACCGTAGGAAAATGGAAATTAAGATTTGATAAATGGTAATTTGAAATCTCATCATTTTCAAAAGCACCATTCATATTTGTTGTTGTTAATATGATTTGGTGGTCTTCATTATTTAACGAATTCAAAATGCTAGTTACATTAGAAACAAAGGTGTAATTTTCTGTTTCTAAAAAAATAATATTTTTTCCAGGTTTTAATTTACTAACAATATCACTTTCCATGACATAATAAGAATCTTTTCCTTCTTTATCTTTTCTTGAGCTTATTAATGACGCTGAGCCAAACTCTCTTTTTAAAGCATTACTTGTCGCTACATTTTTAGAATCAGAAATAACTATAACATGGTTTTTAGTACTGTCTGCTTTAACGAAGTTAACAATTTTAGTTATTAGCAAATCTGATGAAGGCATGGATTGAAAGACATTATCAGATAGTTTTAAATCTTTTAAGTTCGGAGAAAATACAGGCACTTTTTTTCTTTTTAAATCTGATGCTACACGTTCTAAATTCTTAGGCATTAATGGTCCTATAACAGCATCTGCGCTTTCTAAATCTTTAGAATTCAACAAATAGCTCACTTCGCTTAATTGGTTTTTAGTATCGTACACATCTACTTTCAAAGAAATTCCTAAATTTTTAAGCGAATCTACAGCCATTAAAATTCCGGAATAAAAATCTAAAGAGGATCTTAAAAAATTATCATTTTGAATTTGTTTTTTAGCATCGTAAATAGAATCTGTGTTGACTCTATCTAATCGAAAAGGCAGTAAAATTGCAATACGCTTTGCGTCGTAATTTTTAATATGGCTTGATAAGTTAGAACTAGAAGTTTCTGCTTCTGCTTCGTTAAGCTGACTTGAGTAAGGCACTTTTAAAACCATTCCCGATTTTAAACCGCTTTCTTTTAAGCCTGGATTTAAGGCCTCAAGGTCTTCTTGTTCAACACCTAGTTTTAATTTTAATCGATAAAATCCTTCTTTAGGCAACACTGTGTAATAAGAATAGCGTTCATCTATTTCTTTAACTTCTTCCGTTGTAATGTTTGGTACTTTAATTACTTCACCTATCGTTAGAACGGCATTCATATCTGGGTTTAGCGCCTCAAGCTCGTCAACTGTAATTCCAAATTTATACGCGATACGCCATTTTCCTTCCTTTGGTAAAACAGTATAATCTTTAGTTGTTTCTATAACTTCAACAACTTGTTTTGTTTTATAAATTGGAATTTTAATGCGATCGCCTCGTCTTAAGTTTTTAGAGTATAAAGACGGATTATGTTTTTTAATATCGTCTTGTTCTACGTTGTATTTTTGAGCTAAACTATATAGTGTTTCTTTACGCTTAACTTTGTGTTCTTTAAAACCGTCTAACTCTTTAACCGTTGTTGTATTGGTTTGAGAAGTGACTTTTGATTTCGGAATAATTAAAAGTGCATTATCTTTTAATCCTTTTTTAGCATCTGGATTTAGGGCATAAATATCGTAAGGGGTCACGCTGTATTCTTTGGCAATGCTCTCTATGGTTTCACCCGATTTTACACGATGTGTTTTATAGTTTTGCGCTTGAGTTGAAGCACAATTAAACATTAAAACTAGACTTAGGATGTATAATAATTTCTTCATATACTATTTATACGTTCAAAACTGCGTTAAGGATTGAACAATTTGTTTGAGCTCTTTATTTTTTTGATTTCTGCATGAAAATGTAGAAGACAAAAAAAGAAAAGCGAGTTGTGAAAGCCTGACAACATGTTCATGTTGTAACGCCCAAATTAGAATAAACTATTCCCACTCGATTGTTGCAGGAGGTTTACTACTAATGTCGTACACTACTCTATTAACGCCTTTTACTTTATTTATTATTTCGTTACTTGTTTTTTGCAAAAACTCGTAAGGTAAATTCACCCAATCTGCGGTCATTCCGTCTGTGCTTTCTACAGCTCTTAAAGCTACACATTTTTCGTACGTTCGTTCATCTCCCATCACACCAACACTATTTACTGGCAATAGTATAGCTCCAGCTTGCCAAACACTATCATAGAGGTTCCATTTTTTTAGATTGTCTATAAAAACGGCATCTACCTCTTGCAAAATACGAACTTTTTCTGGAGTAATATCTCCTAAAATTCGAATCGCCAATCCTGGTCCAGGAAATGGATGACGTCCCAATAAATTTTTATCCATGAGCATTGAAGCACCTACGCGACGTACTTCATCTTTAAACAATGCTTTAAGTGGTTCGACAATTTTTAGCTTCATAAAATCTGGCAATCCGCCAACATTATGATGGCTTTTAATCGTGGCACTTGGTCCACCAGTTGCAGAGACACTTTCAATCACATCCGGATAAATAGTCCCTTGCGCCAACCATTTCACCTCTTCTATTTGATGCGCTTCATCATCAAAAACCTCAATGAACACGTGACCAATAGCTTTACGCTTTTTCTCTGGGTCGCTTTCTCCTGCAAGTGCATCCAAAAAGCGTGCCGAAGCATCTACACCTTTGACATTTAAGCCCATGCCATTGTATTGTTCTAATACGCTTTGGTATTCGTTTTTACGTAACAAACCATTATTTACAAAAATGCAATACAGGTTTTTACCAATTGCTTTATGCAATAACATCGCTGCAACGGAAGAATCTACACCTCCAGACAAACCAAGAACAACTTTATCGTCTTTGAGTTGTTCTTTTAAAGCCTGAACCGTTTCATCTACAAAAGAGTCTGGTGTCCAATCTTGATTAACTTCAGCGATATTCACCAAGAAATTTTCCAGCAGCTGTTTTCCATCTGAAGAATGATAGACTTCGGGATGAAACTGTATCGCATAGGTTTGTTCGCCTTCAATTTTATAAGCTGCGTTTTCAACATCATGAGTACTTGCTAGAAGCACACCGTTTGTTGGTAAACTTTTAATTGTATCGCTATGACTCATCCAAACTTGACTTCCCTTTGAAATTTGACTAAAGAACGGTTCATTTTCTTTAATAAATGACAAGTTTGCTCTTCCGTATTCACGAGTATTTGAAGGTGCCACTTCGCCTCCAGAAAAGTGTGCTAAATATTGCGCACCATAGCATACTGCTAATAAGGGTTTGTGGCCTCTAATTTTAGATAAATCGGGATGTAATACAGCTTCACCTCTTACAGAATTCGGACTTCCAGAAAGGATTACAGCCTTGTAGTCTTCTATATTTAAAGGTAATTTATTGTAAGGATGAATTTCGGATAAGATGTTAAGCTCTCTAACTCTTCGCGCAATAAGTTGTGTGTATTGCGATCCGAAATCTAATATAAGGACTTTGTTGTGTTGCATGCACAAAAATAACAATTGATTTTTGAATTATGAATGCTGATTCATGAATTTTGAATTAAATTGTTAACACTGTAAAATCTCTTTTTAAAGGTTTTAATTTTTTTATTAAAGTCGGAATTAATTCATCGCCAAATTCTAAATATAATTCTGAAAAATTAGTGTTACGCTCTTGTAAGCTTTGATTTGGAAACAACTCATTTTGAAGCATTTTAACTTTATTTAACTGTGTACTTAACTTCCGTTTTTGAGCTTTCATTAAACGCTTTTCTAAATGCTCTAACCCTTTAATTTGTTTGCGTTCTTGGGCTGAAACTGCTCCTAAAAATGATTTGTCAGTTTGTTTGGCGAGTTTGTGTAACTCTTTAAACTGTTCTTTTAAATGTATTTTTTGTGTTGAAAAGTCGATTTCAATAGCAGACAGTTGTTTCGTTTTTTTCTGAATAAGCGCTTCCTGTTTTAAAAATAAGTCTGCATTAGACAATCCTAATTTTTCTTGTTTTTCGGCTTGTTTTTCAGTTTTTACAAGTACCGAATTCCTTAAAAGTAACATAGGAAACGTGACTTTCATTTTTTCGAAATAAGATTTCAACTGCAACCAATAGGCTAATTCACCTCCTCCTCCAATATAACAAAGATTTGGCAAAATGACTTCTTGGTAAAGTGGTCGCATAATTACATTTGGACTAAAACGTTCGGGATGCGCTAAAAGCTCTTTTTTAATCTCACTTGAACTCCAAGACAATTTGGTATTTATTACTTTATAAGTGTTATCTTCAAATACAATGCGTTCTCTTAAACCTTCTGCTAAATAAAACAGATTAATCTCTCGAGGATTAACTTGAACTTTGTAGTTCGTTGTTAAACTGTTAAGTTCTTTTGAGGTTTCGGTTACAAACTTATAAGCTGTTTGATCTACCAGTTCTTCTTTCATGAAAGGAATAAATAATTCCTTTAAGTGTTTATCATTTGCATCTAAAATAACTAGACCATAATCTGCAAAAAGTGTATTAGCTAAATAACGTGTAGCATCGGCTAAATTATTATTTTTTAAATAGGCAGATTCGAATAATTGTCTTAATGTTTCAGCATTATTGCCTAGGCCTAAAACTTTTGAAAACACTTCAAAAACAGATTCTAAACCTTCATTAGACAATTCGCCAACAGCTCCACTTGCTTGTCTTGGCCATTGTACTTTTTTTCCTTTAAAGTTAAAATAATTGATTTCATCGAAGTCATGATCTTCTGTAGCCATCCAATAGACAGGAACAAAATTATAATTAGAATATTCTTGTTTAAGCGTCTTTGCTAAATTAATTGTTGAGGCAATTTTATACAGAAAATACAAAGGACCAGTAAACAGATTTAATTGATGACCTGTGGTTACTGTAAACGTATTATTATTAGAAAGTGCATTAATATTTAACAATGTAGGTTGTGAAATATTTACGTCTTTATATTGTTTTTGCAGTGCTTTAACTAAAACACTTCTAGTATTTGAAGAAAAAGAACTTTGTTTACTTTCAATTTGATTTTTAAAATTCTCTAACTTAGGAAAGTTATAGTAGAATGTTTTAAGCGCATCTGATTCTTCTAAGTAATCGCAAATTAATTCTGAAAAATAACCTGTTTTTTTAAACGAAATATAATCTGTAGTCATAAAACCAATTCTATTATTTTGTAAATATACAGCCTTTTTAAAATCTAATTTAACATACTCTATTTTTAATATTCCTTTAACAAAACACAGTTATAATCTGTTTTTTTTATTACTTTTAATAAAAAAAGCTATGATACGTATTAAACATTTTCTTATTTACCTATTGGTAACTACTGCCTTTTTGAGTTGTAGTAATAATGATGATTCTGACACTGACAACACGAGAACATTTGCCGATTTACAAGCAGACTTTAGTGCGCTAACTTTTAATCCTGGCGTAAATGATGTTACTTTATTAGACTTTAATAATTTTACTTGGAATTTTAGAGTTGTAATGCCAGATGTAGATTTTACTGATAACAACAGACCATTAATTGTCACATTACATGGCTATTCTGGTGGTGCTGCAAATGCGCATCAGTTTACAGATTGTTATGCAGAGCCTGGTTTTGAAGCTTTAGATGCCATAATTTTAAGTCCGAATGGAGGTGATCAACAGTGGTTTGAACCTTATAACCAAGAGATGGTTTTAAACTTAACTGTTTTAGCAAAACAATACCTTCCAGTAGATGGTTCGAAAGTTGTTGTAAATGGGTATAGTGATGGTGGGAATGGTGCTTGGTTTTTTAGTGAAACTCATCCTGAATTATATTCGGCTGGAATTCCAATGGCAAGTGCATACGGTTCATACGAACCTGATGGCGAAGCTCGAGTAATTCCTATTCCTGTATATGTTATTCATGGCGAAAACGACACTTTATTTCCTTTGGAAAATACTCAAGAATGGGTTGACGACACTATTCTTTCTGGAAGTGATGTTACTCTAGTCGTTGCTACAGGATTAACTCATACTGAGCCTTGCGAATACACTAGTTATTTACAAGATGCAGCAACATGGTTAGAAGCCGAAGTGTGGTAATCGTAATTAATTTTAGCAAAGTTATTATGTCTCATTTTAAAATATCATCTGTCAATTTATATATTTTCACATTATTATTTATTATTTCTTGTAGCAACAAAAAGCATGCTTCTGCATTAAACAATGAATTTACTCCTAATGGAAATACAACTAACCCCTTTTACAAAATACTTCCTTTGGGCGATTCAAGGGTTGAAGGCGCTACATCTAACTCTGTCAGTTATCGCTATGATTTATGGAAAGACCTTGTAAAGAATGAATGGAATTTTGATTATATAGGAACACAGCAAGACAACACAATTTATCCAGAACTTATGGGACAACATTTTGATCCTGATCATGAAGGTATTGGTGGTTACAAGACTCAGGACATACTAGATAATATAGACGATCTCATTGAAGATATTGGCGCTCCAGATGTTGTATTATTAGGTATTGGTGGTAATGATTTAGTCAGAAATATTTCTGTGACTACAGTAATTGATAATATTAATCAAATTGTAGATATATTACAAAACAGCAATACTAACGTTACCATATTTATAGAGCAAATTGCACCTGGAAGGTCTAACGTGATGACACCTGAAGCTTTAGTTATTTATAACACCTTTAACGAAAACATTTCCAACTTAGCCAGCGAACAAACTAATGAATCATCTAGTGTTATAGCTGTTGATATGTCTGCCCATTGGACTGATGATTATATGGAAGATAACTTACATTATAACCACTTAGGTGCAAAAGAAGTCGCAGACAGGTATTACGAAGCGATTGAAACTACTCTTGAAAAGTAAGACTAAATCACTTCAGCATACAAATCAAAATCCTCTGCCTCTATTACTCTAACAGTAACAAATTCGGCAGTTTTTAAATAGGTGTTTGTGGCATCAATTCGCACTTCATTATCGACATCAGGTGAATCGAATTCCGTTCGACCAATAAAGTAATTCCCTTCTTTTCTATCAATAATGACTTTAAATTCTTGACCAATTTTTTGTTGATTTAATTCCCATGAAATCTGTGATTGGATTTCCATGATTTGGTTTGCTCTGTCAATTTTCACCTCTTCTGGCACATCATCTTCTAAATTAAAAGCGTGTGTGTTTTCTTCATGAGAATATCTAAAACAACCTAAACGTTCAAAACGCATTTCCTGAACCCAATCTTTTAAAGTTTCAAAATCTTCTTCCGTTTCTCCTGGATAGCCAACAATAAGTGTTGTTCTTATTGTCATATTAGGAACCGTTTCTCTAAATTGATGAATGAGTTTTGTGGTTTTTTCTTTAGTGGTTCCACGACGCATGCTCTTTAAAATTGAATCACTAATATGTTGTAACGGAATATCTAAATAATTGCAAATCTTTGGTTCACGATTCATAACGTCTAAAACATCTAAAGGAAATCCCGTTGGAAATGCATAATGCAATCGAATCCATTCTACACCTTCCACTTTTACAAGCGCTTCTAGAAGTTCGGCTAAGTTTCGTTTTTTATATAAATCTAAACCATAATAGGTTAAATCTTGTGCAATTAGAATCAGCTCTTTCACGCCATTTGCGGCTAATTTTTCAGCTTCAATAACAATGTCTTCAATTGGTGTTGATTTGTGTTTACCACGCATAAGTGGAATAGCACAAAAACTACAAGGTCTATCACAGCCTTCAGCAATTTTTAAATAGGCATAATTTTTAGGCGTTGTGGTTAAACGTTCACCTATGAGTTCGTGTTTATAGTCTGCACCTAATGCTTTTAATAATTGAGGCAGTTCGGTTGTTCCAAAATATTCATCCACATTCGGAATTTCCTTTTGCAAATCAGGTTTGTAACGTTCCGAAAGACATCCAGTTACAAAAACCTTATCGACTTCGCCAGCTTCCTTTTTCTGCATGAATTCTAAAATTGTATTCACGCTCTCTTCTTTAGCGTTATTAATAAAGCCACAGGTATTTATAACAACCACATTCCCTTCTTCTTCATGCACAACCTCTTTTCCACTGGCTTTTAATTGTCCCATTAACACTTCACTATCATACACATTTTTACTGCATCCTAATGTCACGACATTGATTTTATTCTTCTTAAGCGATTTTGTTCTCATCCTAATATTTTGGTCTGCAAAGATACAACCTTAATTAAACCTTTTATATATTTGATAGTCCTAAATACAAACCTATCTCTTCATTTTTATGAAAGCTTCAATCTATACTTTATTCTTTTTAAGTCTTCTCATACTGAATTGTACCTCTGATGATTCAACTTCTGAAGAGGAAAATCCAATCGAAAATACAATATATTTTCCACCAATAAGCTCAGATGTTTGGGCAACTCAGTCTATAACTGAAGCTGGCTGGAATGAAGATCAACTTCAACAACTATTGGATTTTTTAGAAGTAAAGCATTCCAAAAGTTTCATCATGCTACACCATGGAAAAATTGTGGTAGAGCATTATATGAATGGACACACGAATACTTCTCCGTGGTATTGGGCAAGCGCAGGAAAAACCCTAACCTCTACCGTTGCAGGAATTGCACAAGATGAAGGTTTAATAGATCTAAATGATAAAGTTTCAGAACATTTGGGAACTGGATGGACGAGCTTAACTTTAGATAAAGAGGATTTAATTACCCCTAAAAATTTATTATCGATGACCTCTGGTTTAGATGATAGTTTAGGAGATGATGTATCGCCTTCTAACTTACAATATATAGCAGATGCAGGAAGTCGTTGGGCATATCATAATGTTTATGTAAAAATGCAGGACGTTATTGCTGAAGCTAGCAATCAGACATGGACTAACTATTTTAATTCTAGTTTAAAAGATAAAATTGGCATGTCTGGTAGTTGGATTCCTTTAGGAGGTTTAAATGTTTATTGGAGTCATACCAGAAGCATGGCACGTTTTGGTTTGTTAATTTCTGCTAAAGGAAAATGGGAAGACACTCAAATTGTTTCAGAAGCTTTTGTAAATGAAGCGACTACGACCTCGCAAGACATTAATAAAGCCTATGGATATTTGTGGTGGTTAAACGGAAAATCAAGTTATCACTTACCTCAAAGTCAATTAGAATTTCCTGGTGAACTCATTCCAAATGCACCAGCAGACATGTATGCTGCTTTAGGAAAAAACGACCAGAAGATTTACATTGTTCCGAGTAAAGACCTCGTTGTTATACGTATGGGAGATGCAGCAGAAGACGAGAACTTTGCCTTATCTGGTTTTGATAATGAACTCTGGGAAAAAATAAATGCGTTTATAAATTAAGTCCTACTTAAAAAACGAATCTACAAACTCATACTTATTAAAAACTTGTAGATCTTCTATGCCTTCACCAACGCCAATATATTTAACAGGAATTTGAAATTGGTCTGAAATCCCAATCACAACACCACCTTTAGCGGTACCATCTAGTTTAGTTACTGCAAGTGAAGTGACTTCTGTTGCTGCTGTAAACTGTTTAGCTTGTTCAAAAGCATTTTGACCTGTAGAACCATCAAGCACTAATAAAACATCGTGAGGTGCATCTCCTATCACTTTTTGCATGACACGTTTTACTTTTGTTAGCTCATTCATTAAGTTGACTTTATTGTGTAAACGTCCAGCAGTATCAATAATAATAACATCTGCATCTTGAGTAACACCAGATTGCAAAGCATCAAAAGCAACTGAAGCAGGATCACTTCCCATATCTTGACGTACCATTGGCACATCGACACGATCTGCCCAAACCTGTAGCTGATCTATAGCAGCAGCACGAAATGTATCTGCAGCACCAAGCACCACTTTAAGTCCTTGCTTTTTAAATTGATAAGCTAACTTACCAATAGTTGTTGTCTTACCAACACCATTAACACCAACAACCATTAGCACATAAGGTGTTTTGCTTCCGTTTTCTTGTGGAGGCAAATCTGGAATAGTATATTCTGTAGCTTCACCAGAATTGGTTTCGCTTAACAGTCCAGCAATTTCTTCGCGAAGGATTTTATTTAATTCATCTGTCCCTAAGTATTTGTCTTTAGACACACGTGCTTCAATACGCTCAATGACTTTTAATGTGGTATTAACACCAACATCACTTGAGACTAAAACTTCTTCAAGATTATCTAACACATCATCATCAACCTTAGACTTTCCTGCGACAGCTTTACTAAGTTTACCTAAAAAACTAGTGCTTGTTTTTTCTAAGCCTTTATCTAAGGTTTCTTTTTTTTCTGAAGAAAATATTTTTTTAAAAAAACTCATCTAAACATGTTTATTTATTTATACGCAAACGTTTTTTTGAAACTTTTTCGCGTTAGGGATTGAGCAATTGTTGGAGCTCATCTCTGATAGCGACTTGCGAAAGCGCGACCTTTAGGTAACGCCATAATTACAATAACAATAGTCGCGCCTTTTTTACCTAGCTGCTATTTTGTCATTAAAACGTGTAAATATAAAAAAAGCTGCTTTCTTAACGAAAGCAGCTTTTATATATCTTTTACTTAGTGAACTTATTTCTTATTTAAGAAATCGTTTACGAATTCTGGTGACATTACTGACTCTACAAACATGTAAGCGCCTGTTTTAGGAGACTTTACCATTTTGATCGCTTTTGTTAATCTTTTTGATCCAGTTTGTAATGATGCTACGGATTTCTTTGCCATGACCTAATGTGTTTGTTGTTATTTAATTTCTTTATGAACAGTCATTTTCTTTAAGATAGGATTGAATTTTTTAATTTCCATTCTATCTGGAGTGTTCTTTTTATTTTTAGTAGTAATATAACGAGATGTTCCTGGTTGTCCAGACTCTTTGTGCTCTGTGCACTCTAATATTACTTGTACTCTATTACCTTTTTTTGCCATTTTCTTAAACTTTTAAATGTGGCTAATTATTTAATAAACCCTTTGGTTCTAGCTTCTTTTAATGCAGCAGAAATTCCTATTTTGTTAATAGTCTTTAATGCAGAAGTAGATATTTTTAAAGTTACCCACTTATCTTCTTCAGGAATAAAGAAACGCTTTTTAATTAAGTTCGCATCGAACTTGCGTTTAGTCTTATTCATAGCGTGAGACACGTTGTTTCCAACCATTGCCTTCTTTCCTGTAAGTTCACAAACTCTTGACATTCTTTCTAAACTTTAATATTGTTATTTCAAAACGAGGTGCAAATATACAAATTCTTTATCTTTTGACAATCTTATTTTTATCAATTTTTTAAAATTTCTTTTTGCAGCATTTCAAAGGCTTTATTTACGGCTTTATTTACCACTTTAGTTCTGTGGTTTCCAAGGGCAAATTGTTCTGAATACACCGAGCTTTTTGTCGCTATAGCTATAAAAACAGTTCCTACATCAGCATCTGCGTCGCCTTTAGTTGGCCCAGCGTTTCCTGTGGTAGCAATCGCATAATCGGTTTGAAACAAGTCGAGTACATTTTTTGCCATAGCTTCAGCAACTTCTGCACTAACCACTGAATATTCGTTAATAAGTTTTTCTGGCACCTTTAACACATTGATTTTTACTTCTGTCGCATAACTGACAACACTTCCTTTATAATAAGCAGATGCTCCTGAATTCGCTGTCAAGTGAGCCGCTATTTTTCCGCCTGTACAACTTTCTGCAGTTGCAAGTGTTTTATTTAATTGAGTTAATTGCTTGCCAATAATAGCTTCAAGCGATTCTTCAATATCCTGAAAGCCAACAAACACATCGTTTATTTGAGGTAAAAGCAATTGGATTTGCTTTTCGACTTCTTGTTGTATTAGTTCTTTATTATTTCCTTTAGCTGAAAGACGTAATCTTACTTTTCCTAAATTAGGTAAATATGCCAGTTTAATATAGTCTGGCAGCTGGTCTTCCCAGCCTTCTATTCTTGCAGCCAAAGTACTTTCACCAATACCATAAGTGAGTAGTGTTTTATGCAATATATATGGAAACTTATATTTTTTTTGAAGTTTTGGCAGGACTTCTTGTTCTATTAAAGCTCGCATTTCAAAGGGCACACCTGGCAGCGAAATAAAGGTTTTATTTCCTTTATCTAGCCACATGCCTGGAGCGCTTCCGTAAATATTCATTAAGGTTATTGCTTTGCTTGGGACTAAAGCTTGATCGATATTAACTTGCGCTAAAGGTGTATTGATATACTTTTCCCAAAGGCTTTCAATATTCTTCAAAACTGCAGGATCTTGCACTAAGGTATCATTGAAATACTCTGCTATTGTTGTTTTAGTAATATCATCTTTGGTTGGTCCTAAACCTCCAGTGATTATAATAATATCTGCGTTGTTTTCGGCTTCTTGAAGGGCTTGTAAAATATGCTGTCTGTCATCCTGAACCGAAGTGATTTGATAAACAGACACACCAATATTATTAAGATGTTGTGAAATAAAAGCCGAATTGGTATCAACTATTTGACCAATGAGAATCTCGTCGCCAATGGTAATTATTTCAGCTTGCATTATAAGTTAAAGTCAGATCGAATTTCGTTAGCAGCTTGTTCTACTGCAGATAAAACTATTGCAAGTTTAGGAAGAATATCGATTTCTTTTTTTTCGAATTTACCCCAATCTTGAACCTCAATTAAAGTGTCTAATACTCCAAGCTCAAACATATCAATAGTAGGCTTCATCTTATGAGCTGTTTGATAAGTGGCTAAGTGGTTGTTATTTTCAACAGCCTCTTTTAATCTTGCAGCATCTACTGGAACTTCTTCCAAAAAGGTTTGTGCAAGCACATTGATGAATTCTTGATCGCCATCTGCTAACTCTCTTACTCTAAATAATTTATAATGTTGTTCCATTTATTTAACTGTTATTGAAAACAATTGTTTGTCTTCTATACATCCGATTAGTTTGTCATTAGCAACTACCTTGCCAACTCCTGCTGGAGTTCCTGTAAATATAATATCTCCAATCTTTAAAGTGAAATATTTTGACACATATTCTATAATTTCATCAATTTTCCAGAGCATATAACTTGTATTACCTTGTTGAACGAGAGCTTCATTTTTTTGAAGAGTAAAATTTAAATTATTGACATCTTCGAATTCGTTTTTATTGAGCCAACGTCCTATAACTGCTGCTCCATCAAAGGATTTTGCTTTTTCCCATGGCAAACCTTTTTCCTTTAATTGCTTCTGTAAATCTCGTGCTGTAAAATCGATTCCTAGCCCTATTTCATCATAATATTTATGAGCAAATTTTTTCTGAATATGCTTACCAACTTTATTGATTTTTACTAAAATTTCAACTTCATGATGCACATCATTAGAGAAATCAGGAATAAAAAAAGGTTGTTTTTTGAGTAATATAGCTGTATCTGGTTTTAAAAAAACGACAGGATCTGAAGGTTTTTCATTTTCTAGCTCCTTAATATGCTCTGTGTAATTTCGTCCAATACAGATAAGTTTCATGCTAATCTAGTTTATTATTAAACGCTCTCAATTTAATTGCGGTGAGTACCTTTTTTGTATACAGAGGAAAGTCTGCATTAAGCAACCAACCAAAATAACCAGGTTCATCATTTAATACATCAACCACTCGCTTATTTTTATGTTTGCCAAAAGAGAAGCATTCTTCATTCTTTTTATTATAAATAATAAATCCAGCGAAATCAGCAAACTTTTTACGAGAACTAAATTCGGCTAAAAACTTGGTGTCATTTTGCAAGCTGTCATATTTTTCAAGCTGAGCTTTTAGAACTTCAAAAGTGGCATTCGTATCAGCTTCAGCACTATGCGCACCTGTTAAATCTTTATCGCAATAAAACTTATATGCTGCACTTAAGGTGCGTTGTTCCATTTTATGAAAAATAGTTTGCACATCGACTGCAAGTCTATTCTTCATATCAAAATCGATATCAGCGCGAAGCATTTCTTCAGCTAACAATGGAATATCAAATCGATTAGAGTTAAATCCGCCTAAATCTGAATCCTTAATAACCGTATTAATTTCTTTAGCAAGTTCTTTGAATGTAGGCTTATCTGCAACATCTTCATCAGAAATACCATGAATGGCTGTCACTTCAGCTGGAATGGGAATTTCAGGATTGACTAGCCACGTTTTACTTTCTTGCTTTCCGTCTGGATAAACTTTTAATATAGAAATTTCGACAATGCGATCTTTAGAAATATTGATTCCTGTAGTTTCTAAATCGAAGAAACAAATGGGTTTAGTAAGATTTAAATTCATTAATAACATATAGTTTATGCAAAGGTAAAGAGAATAAACAAAAAAAATGCCTAGCCTATAAAAAACCTTAATGGATTTAATTTACATAATATCTAAATAAATTATTATC
This sequence comes from Lacinutrix iliipiscaria, assembly GCF_042686125.1. NCBI lineage: Bacteria > Pseudomonadati > Bacteroidota > Flavobacteriia > Flavobacteriales > Flavobacteriaceae > Lacinutrix > Lacinutrix iliipiscaria. The sequence goes on along the minus strand of NZ_JBHUOV010000001.1, from coordinate 1,375,236 downwards.
TTTTCGTTCTCATAAAAAAATCACATTTCTTTCTGTGATTTATTACACTTAATAAGAATAAATGAAATCCTTTACAACTGAATTATATTCATTAACTAAAAAAAATATTTCAAATAATTTTGGTCTTGAAAATTATGATGAAAACAGGTTTGGAAACTACACACCTAATAAGATAAAAACTCAAAAAAAGAGAATAAAAAACCATTTAAAGCTCGTTATTTATAAGTTTTTCGGTTATGACAAACGAATAAATTCCTTTGTACAAAAATACAATAATGGCCTTGAGTTGCTTTGGAGTCATTTAAATGAACAAGACAAAGTAACCTTAGTTCAATTAATGGCGTATCGTTTACTAGGTTATAAAAAAATTAAACTTAAAACCAACAATGACTTTTATTGGAATAGTTTAAAAACATGTACAGATTTAAGAGATCTTAACGATTCCATCAATCCAAATTTCAAACATTTTATGCTACATAAAATGGATTTAAATAAATTTGGTTATGACATCAATTTGTACTACTCGCCAATAGGAGTAATGGCGTGTTACGTTCTTGAGCAATATGCGTATAAATTAGACAATAAAAAAATCGTCTCTGTTGACAAGAATGATATAGTACTTGATTGTGGAGGCTGTTGGGGAGATACTGCACTTTATTTTGCTCATTGTGTGGGTGAACACGGAAAAGTATATTCGTTTGAATTTATTCCAAATAACATTAAAATTTTTAACACTAACCTAAGTTTAAATCCGAGTTTAAAAAAGAGAATCGAAATAGTTCCTTACCCTTTGAGCGATAAAAGTGATATTAAAACTTACATTAAAGACAATGGTCCTGGAAGTATTATCAAGTCTTATCCTTTTGATGAACAAACAGGAATAACAAGTACAATAGCTATAGATGATTTTGTATCTAGGAATTCAATATCTAAAGTAGATTTTATAAAAATGGATATTGAAGGATCTGAACCAAGCGCCTTAATTGGAGCCGAAAAAACCATTAGAAAGTTCAAACCCAAATTAGCCATTTCTATTTACCATAGCATGGATGATTTTATAAATATTCCTAAATGGATATTAGATTTAGACTTGGGTTATGAACTATATTTAGACCACTACACTATTCATAGAGAGGAGACTATTATTTTTGCTTTAGCAAAAGACCACACTTAATATTAAAAATCTCTTGGATTAAACAAAAAAGCACAGTTATTAAACTGTGCTTTTATTATTTGCTAACTAATTTTAAATCTCTCTATTACTATCCCAAGCTTCTAAATAATCTTTTACAGCTTTTACAAACTGACCTCCTAATGCACCATTAACAACACGATGATCATAAGAGTGAGACATAATCATTTTATAACGAATACCAATAAAATCGCCTTCTGGAGTTTCTATAACTGCAGGCATTTTTCGAATAGCACCTAGCGCTAAAATACCAACTTGTGGCTGATTAATGATTGGAGTTCCCATAATACTACCAAAAGTACCTACATTTGTTACAGTATAAGTTCCTCCTTGTATATCATCAGGCTTTAATTTATTTTCACGAGCACGATTAGCTAAATCGTTAACTTGTTTAGTCATACCAACAAGGTTTAACTGATCTGCATTTTTAATCACAGGAACAATTAAGTTCCCATCTCCTAAAGCAGCAGCCATACCAAGGTTGATATGCTTTCTTTTTATAATTTTATCGCCTTGAACAGAAATATTTAGCATTGGAAAATCGCGAAGCGCTTTAGCTACAGCTTCCATAAAGATTGGCGTGAACGTTAAATTCTCGCCTTCGCGTTTCATAAAGCCATCTTTAACTTTCTTTCTCCAATTCCATATTTTAGTCACATCGGCTTCAATAAAACTTTGCACATGAGCACTCGTTTGAACCGACTCTATCATGTGATGCGCAATAAGTTTGCCCATTCTAGTCATTTCAATAATCTGATCTTCTCCACTAGCAATAACTGGAGCTTCTTCTTTTTTCGATTTTTCGGCAACACCATTAGATTGCGCTGGAGCGACTACAGCAGGTGCTGCTGGTTTAGATGATCTACTTTCTAAATGTCCTAAAATATCATTTTTAGTTAAACGACCATCTTTTCCTGTTCCAGGAATGGCATCAAGTTCAGACTGTGATATATTTTCTTGTTTAGCTATATTTTTAACTAAAGGTGAATAAAAACGATCTCCACTTGAGATAACAGGAGCAGTAACTTCTTGAGCAGCAACAACAGTTTTTGACACTTCAGCAACAGCAACTTTTGGAACTTCTTGCTGTACCTCTTCAATTTTTGGAGTTGAAGTAGATGATGATGCACTAGCCTCAGTTTCAATAATAGCAATAGTTTGACCAACTTGAACAATATCATCAACATTAAACAGCTTCTCTACTAAAACGCCATCAACTTCGCTTGGCACTTCACTATCTACTTTATCTGTAGCAATTTCTAGAACTGCTTCATCTGCTTCAATAGTATCTCCAACCTCTTTTAACCATGAAGTAATTGTCGCTTCAGCAACACTCTCTCCCATTTTTGGTAATTTTAGTTCAAATTTTGCCATATCTGTAATCTAAAGACTGTTTTTTATTTTCTATTTGCAAAATTAATAAAAAATGAATGATTTTATTCATTATTCAACAAAATTTTACATGACTGATTCTATTAAAAATGAAGAATTTCTCCGCGATATTTAGAGTTATTACTTCCGATGATAAAATTAGAATTTTTTGGAAGAATTTTAAAAGTATGTGTGTTATTTTTTTGCAAAGTAATCATATAATCAATAATAGCTTTATAACTTAAGGTATTAGCATCAAAAATCACCTCTGTATTTGGCTTAATCGCTTCTATTGCATTAATAGGAGTGTAAGCAAATGGTAAAACCGTTTTAAATCTCTCCTGTGAATCAATTGAAAACACAGCATAATGCTTCGTTTTTATGACTTCTGAATTAGTTTCAGTTTTAAATACTTTAGCAAACTGAATCCCAAACCAAACCACAGTATCGAAAAAAATATTGCTTTTAAAATGCTTTTCATAAAAAATCTGCATAGCACCAAAAAATCGCTTGGCATAAATTTTATCTTTTAGAGTGCTTTCGCCTTTATAATGAATGATAGTGGTATCGCCAAAATAATAATTATCAAAACCCGCCTTTATTAATTTATATGACAAATCAATATCTTCACCATACATAAAATAATCTTCATCAAAACCATTCACCTGATTATATACTTGGCGTTTCATAAACATAAAAGCACCAACAAGAATTTCTATTTTACCTGTTTCATTCTCTTTTAAATGATTTGCGTAATAGTTTTTTGAATGCCCAATCATTTTTTGAAAAGCGACACGCACCACAGGCACATTTCTTTTACTTTCTGGCAAAAACCGTCCACTTCCATCTATAAGCTTACATCCAATTGCGCCTATATTTTGAGTTTGATTCGCAAACTGCAATAGCGTTGTAAAGGTATCTTCTGCAACGACTGTATCTGGATTTAAAATACAAATATACTCTCCTTTAGCTTGAGCCACACCTATATTATTACCTTTAGAAAACCCTGAGTTTTCTTTATTCTCGATAAGTTGGATTTCTGGAAATTTGGCTTTTACCATAGCACAGCTATCGTCTGGAGAATTATTATCTATAACAATAATTTCTGCATCTATATTTGCTATAGCTTTTTGCACACTTTGAAGGCACAATTCTAAAAAATAGTGCACATTATAATTTAATATGATGACTGAGAGCTGCAAATTATGCTTATGATTTTAACGAGGCTTCAAATGGAATTCTATTAATAATGCTTCTTCCTAATGTAATTTCATCGGCATATTCTAATTCGTCTCCAACAGAAATCCCTCGAGCTATTGTAGATGTAATAACGCTATAATCTTGAATTTGTTTGAAGATATAGAAATTTGTTGTATCACCTTCCATTGTTGAGCTTAAAGCAAAAATAAGCTCTTTCACTTGACCTTGTTTTACTTTTTCAACCAAAGTCGTAATGTTTAACTCATGTGGACCAACACCATCCATAGGTGAGATTTTTCCACCTAAAACATGGTATAAGCCTCTAAACGAACTCGTGTTTTCAATAGCCATAACATCACGCACATCTTCCACCACACAAATAAGATCTTTATTTCTATGAGGATTAGCACAAATTTCACAGATATCTACATCACTAATATTATGACACGATTTACAAAATTTAATTTGAGAACGCATTGCTTCTAATGTTTGAGACAACTTTAAGGTTTGCTCCTCTGGCTGTCGTAACATATGCAAAACCAAACGCAATGCTGTTCGTTTACCAATTCCTGGCAACTGAGACATTTCGTTAACTGCGTTTTCTAATAATTTTGAAGAAAATTCCATAATGGCGAATTTAATATTTATTCTCAACTTGTTTGAAAAACTTTTAAAGTAATTCGTATTTTGTTCTCGCAAACTAAAATATATGTCAGCTACTCAAATCATTTTACTTATTGCATCCTACTTTGGGATGCTTATTTTAATATCCTACTTTACTGGAAAGAAGTCTGGAAACGATGCTTTTTTTAAAGGCAATAAACAATCGCCTTGGTATGTCGTCGCTTTTGGTATGATTGGAGCTTCACTTTCTGGAGTCACATTTATTTCTGTTCCTGGTTGGGTTGAAGCATCGCAATTTAGCTATATGCAAGTCGTTCTTGGGTATATTATTGGGTATCTTGTTATTGGTACTGTTTTACTTCCGCTTTATTACAAGTTAAACTTAACGTCTATTTATACTTATTTAGAAGAACGCTTTGGCAATTATGCCTATAAAACTGGAGCTTCTTTCTTTTTAATATCACGAATTGTTGGCGCCAGTTTTAGACTGTTTTTAGTAGCTAACGTGTTGCAAATTATTCTTTTTGATGAACTTGGTATTGAATTCTGGCAAACTGTGACTATTACTGTACTTTTAATTTGGCTATACACTTTTAAATCTGGAATAAAGACTATAGTTTGGACGGACACTTTACAAACCTTATTTATGCTTATTGCAGTTGGTGTTGCTATTTATTTTGTTAGTGATGAACTTGACTTAGGCGGTAATCATATTCTTGGTTTTGTGTTAGATAGCGATTTAAGTAAAATGTTCTTTTTTGACGACTTTAAATCTGGAAATTACTTTTGGAAACAATTTATTTCTGGTGCGTTTATAGCCATAGTAATGACAGGTTTAGATCAAGATATGATGCAAAAGAATCTAACTTGCAAAAGCTTAAAAGACGCACAAAAAAACATGTTTTGGTTTACTATTGTTCTTACTGTAGTCAACTTTATTTTCTTAAGCTTAGGTTTATTATTAACGGTTTATGCCGAACAAAATGGTATTGATGCACATAAAGATGATTTATTTCCTTTATTGGCTAAAAACCATTTAGGTTTTGGTGTTTTTGCCTTTTTTCTACTTGGATTAATTGCTGCTGCTTATAGTAGTGCAGATTCTGCTTTAACATCTTTAACAACCTCTTTTAGCATTGATATTTTAGATATAGAAAAAAAACATACGCCTGAAAAACAAGTACAAATTAGAAAACGGATTCATGTTTTAATTTCTCTTGTGCTTATTTTAGTAATTGTTTCCTTTAAATATCTTATAAAAGATGCAAGTGTTATTGCTAAACTATTTGTATTTGCGGGCTATACTTACGGCCCTCTTCTGGGTTTATACGCCTTCGGTTTATTTACCAAATGGCAAATCAAAGATAAAATCGTGCCTATTATTGCCATCCTTTCTCCTATCTTATCTTATATTATAAGTGTAAATAGTTTAAAATGGTTTGGATTTGAATTTGGCTTTTTCATTCTAATTCTTAACGGATTACTAACTTTCTTCGGCTTAGTATTGATTCGTAGAAAGTAAAACTAATGTACAAGCAACTTCATAAGCGATATGGTTGTCGTCTAAAATTTCATAGAACTCTGGATTTTCTGTTCCTGGATTAAAGATAACGCGCTTTGGTTTTAAGGCCACGATATACTCATAATACGCTTTTTGTCGCTTCGGATTGAGGTAAATCGTTACTGTATCTAAATCTTGATAGGTCTTCAATTGCGTATCAATAACAACGCCAGCTTCTTCACCTGCTTTCATCCCAAAAGCAACAGTTTCATATTTATAATTCACCAGTTTTCTAAGTGCCATATTCGAATAACGATCTGGTTTAAGAGAAGCGCCTAGAACTAAAGTTTTTTTGTTCATCTGTTAAAGTGATGTTAAGGATTGTTAAAAAAAGTAACAAGATATAAAAGTAGTCGTCTATACTATTAATAACAAACATCAATCAACCAAAATCAATCAAAAAAATGAAAAAACTAATCACAGTTTTCCTGTTATTGTTAGCCATATCAGTACAGGGACAAACCTCAACAAAAGCCTTATTAAAATTTGGAACTATTACAGGTAAAGTGATAGATGCAACGCTAAACGAACCTTTACCTTATGTTACAATTGTTATAAAAGATAATACCGATAAGGTCATTAATGGAAGCATCACAGATGATAATGGCGATTTTAAAGTTAAAGATATTCCAGAAGGAAAAATTATAATAAATATTCAATTTATAGGATACAAAACAGTAACAAAAGAAGTTACTATAGACTCGAACAATAGCAAAATTGATCTTGGCACTATTGCTTTAGAAGAAGAAGCTACAGGTTTAGATGAAGTTACAGTAGTTGCTGAAGTATCAACCATTCAACAAAAAGTAGACAGAAAAGTAATTACTATAGGTAAAGATTTAGCAACTACTGGAGCTACTGCCAGTGAAATCATGAACAACTTACCTTCGGTTAGTGTAGATAGTCAAAATGGAAACATAAGTTTACGTGGCAACGAGAATGTTCGTGTACTTGTAGATGGAAAACCAACGAATGTTCCTGCTGCTCAATTATTAAAACAAATTCCTTCTTCGTCTATCAAAAGTGTCGAGCTAATTACAAACCCTTCAGCAAAATATAATCCTGAAGGCATGAGTGGAATTATTAATATTATACTTCATAAAAACACGAAATTAGGCTTTAATGGAAGTATTGACCTAGGATTAAGAAAGGAAATTAACGCTAACTTTAATAGTGCTATTGACTTAAATTATAGAAATGGAAAGTTTAATGTCTATGGTAATTATGGTAACAATATAGGGAAAAGCGATAATTATGGTCAAATAGAACGATTTGATGATAACACTCAACAGCTTTTCGACTTTAATAATAACAACAAATCTCATCTTTATAAAATTGGAGTCGATTATTATATAAATGATAGAAACACGTTTTCAATTTACACCAATCAAAATATTTATGATGGCAAAGGTTCGGGCTCAACAGACATTCTTTTTTTAGATCATGATGCACCAAATTTTCGTCAAGTTTTTGATAATACAAATGATAACAACACCTCTTCATATAACACTTCATTCAAACATGATTTTGAAAAAGAAGGTCACAATATTGTTTTAGAAGCAGATTATAGTCTTTTTAATAGTGATGAAATTGCAAACTTTAGATTTAATAATGCTCCTAACTATATTGATTTAGTTGAAAACGACAGAAAAAACGTAATCGTTAATTTAGATTATACCAATCCATTATCTGAAAGTGTGAAGCTTGAAGTAGGTGCAGAATATAGAGTGAACAGTTCAGACAATATTTATGATACGACAAATGCTAATCTTTTTGATTCTAGCTATGAATATGATAGAAGTATTTATTCATTTTATGCTACTTACGGAAAAACCTATGAGAAATGGTCTTACCAAGTTGGAGCGCGTTTAGAGCAATATGAAGTCGAGGCTAATTTTGCACAAGACACTCAAGAGAATGCTAAATTTACTGATGAGCAATTGAGCATATATCCTTCTGCCTTTGTAACTTACAATGCTTCAGAAAAAAACACTTATCAATTAAGCTTTAGTCGTCGAGTTGACCGACCAGGTTTAGGCCAAATAAATCCTATAAGAGAATGGAGCACACCTCGAATTACATCTGTTGGTAATCCAGAATTAAAACAACAATTCACCAACTCTATTGAGTTTAATTATACGAGACAATTAGAAAAAGGAAGCCTTACTGCAGGAACTTTCTATAGAATTATTAATGATGAAATTAATAGATCTGTATCTATAGATCCCGAAGATCCTTCAGGAGACAACATCCTTTTATCTTATGATAATTTTGATAAAAATTCTGCTTATGGATTTGAAGCATCTAGTAATTATAAACCTGTAAAATGGTGGAATATAAATGCAAGTGCTGAGTATTATTTTAAAAATGTTAAAGGTGTTGTAGAAACAGAAAATGTAGACATCAACAATTCAAATTTTAACTTTAGGATGAACAATAATTTTAAAGTCACTAAAAAATTAAGCTTATCATTATTCGGAATGTACAGAGGTGAAGATGAAGGCTTACAATTTATTAGAAAACCAATGGTATTAGTTAATACTGGTTTACGATATACATTCTTAGATAACAAAGCGACATTTAGTTTTAGCTATAACGACATCTTTGATACCATGAAATTTGAGTTCGACCAAAACAGACCATATCCATCTAGTGGTGAATTCAATTGGGAAAGTAATGCTTGGCGTATTGGTCTAAACTATAGGTTTGGTGGCGGAAAATACAGAGCCTTACAACGTAAAAGACGAGATAATAATGAAAAATCTGGAAGCGGAGGATTTATATAAAACTTAAAGTAAAATTTAATAGCCAACATAATAGTTGATGGTTAGTGTTAATGTCTGGTTATTAAATAAGAAAACCCAAAGTGTCATTGCTTTGGGTTTTTGTTTTTTTAGTTTGTGTTAAACTTTCGTTAAAGACTGATTATCAGCGCAATAAAATAATAAAAATAACGTCTTAAATAACACACAACATGACAACGAATTATTTATTTGAATTAGTCTATTTTCACCTTTATTCGTTAATTGAAGTACCGTTAATTGTAAAAAAAGAATCCGAATTTGCTAAGTATTCGGATTTTTTTTTGAGCCATATTAAACTTGAATTACCACCTAATAATAGCACTTCCCCAAGTAAACCCACTACCAAAAGCCGCTAACACAACAACATCACCTGCTTTAATCTTATCAAGTTCCCAAGCTTCGGTTAAGGCAATAACAACAGACGCAGCAGTTGTATTACCGTATTTCATAATATTATTAAAAACCTGATCATCTTTTAATTCAAATTTCTTCTGAATAAATTGAGCTATACGAAGATTAGCTTGATGCGGAACTAATAAATCTATATCTTCTTTTTTAAGGTTATTTTTTTCTAAACCTTCTTTAATCACTTCACTAAAACGAACCACAGCATGTTTAAACACAAAAGTGCCATCCATATAAGGAAAATAAGATGTATCCTCTTTTCCTGCTTCCATAATGTCAGGAACCCAATGTCTAATACTAGGAGATTCTACTGTAAGTTTTTCGGCATACTTACCTTCACTATGTAAGTGTGTTGACAAGATTCCTTTTGAAGTATCTTCTTCTCTTGAGAGTACACAAGCACCTGCGCCATCACCAAAAATAACTGTAACCCCTCTTCCTCTTGTACTCTTATCTAAGCCGTTTGAATGATATTCTGCACCAACTACCAAGATGTTTTTATACATGCCAGTTTTAATAAATTGATCGGCAACAGACAAAGCATATACAAAACCAGAACATTGATTTCTAATATCTATAGCTCCAATGTTCTTCATGTTTAGCATATCTTGAATTTGAACGCCACATCCTGGAAAAAAATAATCAGGTGTCATTGTTGCAAACACAATAAAATCAATATCCTCTGTAGCTAAACCAGAACGCTCAATAGCTATTCTAGAAGCTTTTGCTCCCATAACCGCAGAAGTATCTTCAGAACCTTTTTCAATCCATCGTCGCTCTTTAATTCCTGTTCTTTCTTGAATCCATTCGTCATTCGTATCCATGAATTTTGCTAAATCATGATTTGTAACCACATGATCTGGAACATAATGTCCAAGTCCAATTATTTTAGAATTATACATAGTACTTTCAATTTAAAGTATAAAAAATTACATCCTGTTAATATAACAATAAATGCTGGCGCAATTTAATTAATATTACATTTTTCCTAAAATTATTATTAATAAAATGTCAGTTTGTCACTTTTATGTCATTGGCATTTTTGTTGACTATAGAGATTAGAATAAAATTAAATAAAAGTTTAAACCGTTTTTCACTATTGTGGAAATAATCAATAAACAAATTAAATTATGGCAAAAGGAAATATTAATGTTTCAGTAGAAAACATCTTCCCTTTAATCAAGAAATTTCTATACAGTGACCACGAAATATTTTTGCGTGAGCTCATTAGTAATGCTACAGATGCAACCCTTAAACTGAAACACCTTACAAGTATTGGTGATGCTAAAACCGAATATGGCAACCCTCAAATTGAAGTCAAAATTGATAAAGAAGCTAAAAAGCTTCATATTATTGATCAAGGTTTAGGAATGACTGCAGAAGAAGTTGAAAAATACATCAACCAAGTTGCGTTTTCTGGCGCTGAAGAATTTTTAGATAAGTACAAAGATTCTGCTAAAGACTCTGGAATTATTGGGCATTTTGGATTAGGATTTTATTCCGCTTTTATGGTTGCTGAAAAGGTTGAAATCATTACTAAATCGCATACAGACGCACCTGCTGCACATTGGAGTTGTGACGGAAGTCCAGAATTTACTTTAGAACCTTCAAATAAAACCGAAAGAGGCACAGAAATCATTCTTCATATTGCTGAAGATTCTACTGAATTTTTAGAAGATGCGCGTATTCGCGAACTGCTTTTAAAATATAACAAGTTCATGCCTATTCCAATAAAATTTGGAACTAAAGAAATAAACGATCCTAACTTTACGCCTAAAACAACTAAAGACAAAGATGGTAAAGAAACTACAGAACCTCACAAGAAAATTACTGTAGATGATATTATAAACAATCCAAATCCTGCATGGACAAAACAGCCTGCAGATTTAGAAGATGAAGATTATAAAAGTTTCTATAGAGAATTGTACCCAATGCAATTTGAAGAGCCTTTATTTAACATTCACCTTAATGTAGATTATCCGTTTAACTTAACAGGAATTTTGTACTTCCCTAAGATGACGAATGATTTAAACATTCAAAAAGATAAAATTCAACTGTATCAAAACCAAGTTTTTGTTACTGATAATGTTGAAGGTATCGTGCCAGAATTCTTAACTATGCTTCGTGGTGTTATAGATTCGCCAGATATTCCTTTAAATGTGTCACGCTCGTATTTACAAGCGGATGGTGCAGTTAAAAAGATTTCGTCATATATCACTAGAAAAGTTGCCGATAAGTTAAAGTCCTTATTCAACAACAATCGAGAAGACTTTGAAAAGAAATGGGATGACATCAAAATTGTTATTGAATATGGTATGCTTTCAGAAGAAAAATTCTTTGAAAAAGCTGATGCATTTGCATTATATCCAACAGTTGATGGAGCCTATTTTACCTATGAAGAATTATTCAACAAAATTAAAGCAAAGCAAACCGATAAAGATGACAAATTAGTAATTCTTTATGCATCGAATAAAGATGAACAACACAGCTATATTGAATCTGCTAAAGCTAAAGGCTATGAAGTCTTGTTACTAGACTCTCCTATTGTTTCGCATTTAATTCAAAAATTAGAAACCACTAAAGAAAATATTTCTTTTGCTCGAGTTGATGGCGATCATATCGACAATTTAATTAAGAAAGACGATACAACGATTTCTAAATTAAATGATGATGAAAAGAAGGCTTTAGATGAATTATTAAAAGAAATAATACCATCTGAAAAATTCATGGTGCAATTAGAGGCTATGGACAGTCAAGCAAGTCCTTTTATAATCACTCAACCTGAGTTTATGAGACGCATGAAAGAAATGCAACAAACTGGTGGTGGACCATTTGGAATGGGTAATATGCCAGAAATGTACAACTTAATAGTCAATACAAACTCTGAATTGGTTGGTGAAATTTTAAACACTAAAACCAAAAAGAAGCAAGAGCGCTTAATTAATCAAAGTTTAGATTTAGCTCGACTATCTCAAGGATTATTAAAAGGTGAAGAGTTAACAAACTTTATCAAACGAAGTTATGATATGATAAAGTAGTAGTATTACTCAATTCATACAACATCACAGAGACTTAAAACCACTTCTTAATCGAAGTGGTTTTTTATTTTAATAAGTCATCAAAAAAAATGCTATGCATGCATTGTATTTTTAATAATTTAAAATTACCTTATAGCCTTCAATTCATACGATGGACGAGAAGCTAATTTCAAAGAAAAAACCAGCATTTCCTATTACAGATTTGCTGTCAAATTATTTAACAGATCAAGGAAGAAATATAAAAATCCCCATCTTCTATGACGATTTATTGCGCTTTCAAGGTGCTGTAGAAATTTTTGATGATCAAGGAAATGATACACTTTGGATTAGTTGCTATTTCGCAGAACATGAACGTGATGAAATAGAACTCAGCTTAAAACAGATGTATTCAATTTTACATTCTGATGGTAGTGATTCTATTTTGCCTTATCTTAATATTGATAGTATTGACTTTTGCACTTTTGGCAATACTAAACCTTTCCGAGTTAAAGTCAGAAATATTATTAACGACAATTATATTTTCTTGTATATCAAAAAAGCAGATGCTTCTAGAATTTACGGATTAGAATTAGAGCATTTACTCTCTCCAAATCACATCAATTTTTTAGTCCATAAAGACACTCTTATTGAAGAACACATCTCTGGAATTCCTGGAGACACTTTTATAAGTCGTCATTTAGAAGCTTTACCTGAACAAGACAAACGTGCTTTAGCAAAAGAATTTGTAAAATTTAACGAACGTTGTTTCGTTAGACTTCTAGCTGATATGAGATCGTATAATTATGTCATTGTTATTACTCATGATTTTGATCGCATTCAGTACAGAATTCGTGCAATAGATTTTGACCAACAAAGCTTTGAAGGTAACCCTAAGGTTTACAAACCTCAATTTCTTAAAGAAAATAATGCTTTAGTAAAAATGAGCTTAAAAGTATTAACTTCAGAATCTATTGAGCAATATGAAAAGGAAGAACGTTCTCTTTTAGCAAAACGAGCCACTAGCGAACATGAAAGGTTATTTGATCTTCTTAAATGTATGAAGGAAGACCATATTTCATTTCCAGAAAAAATTAAAGAATTAAAATCAGGTTTATTCAAACTCACAGGTGATGTGAAGTTTAAAAAATCTAAAAACATGGGCGAATTGTTAAATACAGCCTTAGATTTTATTATCAGAAACTATAAAAACGAAAACCCATATATCATTAAATAACACAACAAATGAAAATCAAAAAAATTCTGGTTGCCAATAGAGGTGAAATTGCTATTAGGATTCTACGCGCTTGCACTGAATTAAATATTGTAACAGTAGCTATTTACACCTATGAAGATAGGTATTCACAACATAGAAACAAAGCCGATGAATCGTATCAAATTGGTGAAGAGAATCAGCCTTTAAAGCCTTATTTAGATATTGATGCTATTATAGATTTAGCAAAATCTAAAAATGTTGATGCTATTCATCCTGGTTATGGTTTTCTATCTGAAAATTCAGAATTTGCCAGAAAATGCGCTGAAAACAACATTATCTTTATTGGACCAGATCCTGAAGTTATGGATGCGCTTGGAGACAAAATTACAGCTAAAAAAATAGCAGTAAAATGTAAAGTGCCAATTATAGAAAGTAATAAGAAAAAATTAAGTTCGCTAAAAGTCGCAATCTCAGAAGCTAAAACTATTGGTTATCCATTAATGCTTAAAGCTGCTTCTGGTGGAGGTGGTCGTGGGATGCGAATTATTAGAAACACAGAAGACCTAGAACATTTTTTTGACTCAGCTCGAAATGAAGCCTTAAATGCTTTTGGTGATGACACTATGTTTTTAGAAAAATATGTTGAAAACCCAAAACATATAGAAGTCCAAATCGTTGCCGACAGACATGGTAATATTCGTCATTTACATGAAAGAGATTGTTCGGTGCAACGCCGCCACCAAAAGGTCGTAGAGATTGCACCTTCCTTTAATATTTCAGATGCTGTTAAACAAAATTTATATAAATATGCTGTCGCGATAACTTCCGAAGTTAATTACAATAATATTGGTACAGTAGAATTTTTGGTCGATGCCGATGATAATATTTATTTTATTGAAGTCAACCCAAGAATTCAAGTAGAACACACAGTAACCGAAATGGTTACAGGATTCGACTTGGTAAAAACGCAAATTTTTATTGCTGGAGGTTACAAATTATCTGATGAACAAATAAAAATTTATGGTCAAGAAACAATTGCAACTTATGGTTTTGCATTACAATGCAGATTAACCACTGAAGATCCTGGAAATAATTTCACTCCAGATTATGGCAACATAACAACATATCGATCTGCAGCAGGAATGGGAATTCGTTTAGATGCAGGAAGCATTTATCAAGGATATAATGTCAGTCCGTTTTTTGATTCCATGCTAGTAAAAGTTTCAGCACATGGCAGAACTCTAGATGGCGCTACTCGCAAAATGGTAAGAGCCCTTAAAGAATTTAGAATCAGAGGTGTAAAAACGAATATTCACTTTTTACAAAATGTAATCCAACATGAAGACTTTTTAAATGGAAAAGTGTCTGTAAATTTTATTCAAAATACTCCTAGTCTTTTCAAAATTAAATTACCACAAGACCGAACTTCAAAAGCTGTGAAATTTCTTGCAGAAGTTAGTGTTAACGGAAATTCTGATGTTAAATTCACAGACAACACCAAAGTCTTTAGAAATGCTAAATCCCCAAAATTTAGTAAATCATCTCCATTCCCAAAAGGCACCAAAGATTTATTAACGGAACTTGGTCCAGAAGCCTTTTGCAAATGGTTAAAAGAAGACAAAAAAATACATTATACAGACACTACCATGCGTGATGCACATCAATCACTTCTTGCCACTCGCATGAGAAGTTATGATATGTTAAAGGTTGCTGAAAGCTTTGCTAAAAATCACCCAAATACGTTTAGTATGGAAGTCTGGGGAGGAGCAACTTTTGATGTTTGTTTACGCTTTTTACACGAAAGTCCATGGACACGTTTAAGAGAGCTAAGAAAGGCAATTCCTAATATCTTATTCCAAATGCTTTTACGTGGTTCAAATGGTGTTGGTTACAAAGCTTATCCAGACAATTTAATTGAAAAGTTTGTTGAAAAATCTTGGGAAAATGGGGTTGATATTTTTAGAATTTTCGACTCCCTAAATTGGGTCAAAGCAATGGAGCCAAGTATAAATTATGTACGTAATAAAACAGGTGGTATTGCAGAAGCAGCTATTAGCTATACTGGAGATATTTTAGATCCTAAACAAACTAAATACAGCCTAAACTATTATACACAATTAGCTAAAGATTTAGAAAACGCTGGAGCACATATGATAGCCATTAAAGACATGGCAGGATTACTAAAACCTTATGCAGCTACAGAATTAGTAACAGCGTTAAAAGATACTGTCAATCTACCAATACATTTACACACACACGACACCTCTTCTTTACAAACAGCAACTTATTTAAAAGCTATTGAAGCTGGTGTGGATGTGGTTGATGTTGCGCTTGGTGGTTTGTCTGGTTTAACGTCTCAACCTAACTTCAATGCTGTAATAGAAATGGTAAAACACCATGAACGTGCTCATGATTTTGATATGGATACGCTCAATCAATTTTCTAATTTTTGGGAAGACACACGTGAGATGTATTATCCTTTTGAGTCAGGCTTAAAAGCTGGTACTGCTGAAGTATTTCAACATGAAATTCCTGGAGGACAGTATTCTAATTTAAGACCTCAAGCAACAGCTTTAGGTTTAGGAGACCGTTTTGATGAGGTCAAAAAAATGTATGCGCAAGTAAATACCATGTTTGGTAATTTAGTAAAAGTAACACCTAGTTCTAAAGTTGTTGGAGATATGGCTATTTTCATGGTAACCAACAACCTTAGCCCAGAAGATGTTATGACGCAAGGTGAAGGAATTTCATTTCCAGAATCTGTTATTAATTTCTTTAAAGGCGATTTAGGCCAGCCTGTTGGTGGCTTCCCTAAGGCACTTCAAAAAATAATCTTAAAGAATAAAAAAGCTTATACAAATAGGCCAAATGCACATTTAAAACCAATTGATTTTACTGAAGCGTATTCAGCTTTTAAAAAGAAATTTCAAAAAGGATTTACAAGAGCTATAGAAATTGAGGACTTTTTATCTTATACATTATATCCAAAAGTGTTTGAGCAAGCTCATGAAAATTATAAACTTTATGGGAACCTCGCTTTAATTCCTACCAAAAATTTCTTTTATGGCATGAAGCCTGGCGAGGAAATATTAGTAGAATTAGAGCCTGGAAAAACAGTCATAATCAAGCTTCTTTCGATAAGTGTTCCTAATGAATTAGGTTTGAGAACTGTTTTTTTTAAGGTTAATGGCGAAAATAGATTTGTTGAAGTTTTAGACAAATCTTTAAATATCAAAATTGAAGAAAACACTAAAATAGATCCTGCAGATAGTAATCAAATTGGAGCTCCTTTACAAGGTTCTTTGTATAAAATTTTGGTCAAAAAAGGACAAGAAGTAAATGAAAATGATGCTTTATTTGTTATTGAAGCAATGAAAATGGAAACAACTGTAACCGCATTTAAATCAGGAACCATTAAATCTATTACTTTAAAAGAAGGCAGCATGGTAAAACAAGACGATTTAATATTAACTATGGAATAATATATTAACACCTTTTAAAAGTCAAAACCACTTCGCAATTGAAGTGGTTTTTTTCTTACCTCTAAAACCGATAATCTAATTTATAAAGAGAACATCGGCTACACTACCATCATCTAGAAAGCATTATGTACTTTAAGCTAACCAATTTTACATTTAAGTGCAACTCGACAGTTCTATAGTTAAAGCTATTTTTAAAAACCTTTCTTTTTCCAAAGAAGAAATAAAAAATATAGAATCTGTATTTCATAAAGTAGAATATAAAAAAGGGGAACAGCTTCTAAAAGCAAATGAGAAAGGAAACATTCAGTATTATGTTTTAGAAGGCTGCTTAAGATTATATTATGTAGATTCAAATGGAAAAGACCATACAGTACAATTTGCAGTTAATGATTGGTGGATTAGTGATGCAACTGCCTTTTTTAATAACACGAAAGCAATTCTTAATATTGAAGCCATTAGCAATACAATTGTGTATGAACTATCAAAAAAAGATCGAGATGCTTTATATAAACAAATCCCTAAAATTGAGTCTTTCTTTAGAAAAAAACTAGAAAGAGCATTTGCTTCATTTCAAAAAAGAACGATAATAAATTTATCACAATCTGCTGCTGAGCGTTACACTAATTTTATTAATACCTATCCAAACATTGAAGTTCATTTAAAAAATTATCATATCGCTTCCTATTTAGGAATCACTACAGAAAGTCTAAGTAGAATTAGAAAGGAATTAGTTAACAATTAAATTTATTAACATACATCAATTTTTTTTCAGAGTTACTCCTGTAATTTTGCAGTTCCTTATAAGTGTTATAAACACTATAAACTTAATCCCTATTAATAGCTAATTAAGCGCAAGTTCTTCAACTTGCGCTTTTTTTAACCCTATTTTTATCACAACCATCTCACAAAAAATTATTAACTTGTTAGCTTATAACTATCACCTTATAACATGACAAAAAAACATCAATTTTTCGCTTTATTTTTATTTACGGTATGCATTACAACCACAATAGCACAAGAAAAAACAGTTCCTATTTTTGAAAATGGAGAAGCTCAAATAGTAGAAGGTTTTAGTGATTATAAAGAATGGATAAGACACGACCTTTGGGTCGAAACCACATTTAATACAGATGGTGATGATAAACTCGATCGCATGCATGTATCTGTAACAAGACCAAGTCAAACAGATACCGAAGGCTTGAAACTTCCTGTCATTTATGTAACTAGTCCATATTTCGCAGGTGTAGCTGGAGATGTAAATGGTGTGATGTGGAATGTAGAACATGAACTAGGTGAACCCGCTAATGAAGAACGAGTACACCCTGAAGTTGTTCGCACTGGTAAACGTCCTATAATTTCTAACTCTCATCTTATGAAATGGGTGCCTCGTGGTTATATTGTAGTCCATTCTTCTTCTCCAGGAACAGGTTTATCTCAAGGCGCACCTACGGTTGGTGGAGAAAATGAATCACTTGCTCCTAAAGCTGTTATAGATTGGTTAAATGGTCATGCAAAAGGGTACACATCTCCTGATGGCAATGAAACTGTTGAAGCTACTTGGACTACTGGAAAAGTTGGAATGACAGGAACTTCATATAACGGAACCCTTCCTCTAGCTGCGGCAACCACAGGTGTAGAGGGCTTAGAAGCTATTATACCTATTGCACCTAACACCTCATATTATCACTACTATAGGTCAAATGGTTTAGTGCGCTCTCCTGGTGGTTATTTAGGTGAAGACATTGATGTTTTATATGATTTTATTCATAGTGGAGATGAAAGTAAACGTCCATACAACAATAAAACAGTTAGAGATACTGAAATGATGAATGGCATGGATAGACTTACTGGAGATTATAATGATTTTTGGGCTGGACGCGATTATTTAAATCATATGAAAAACATGAAAGCCGCTTTATTAATGTCTCACGGATTTAATGATTGGAATGTGATGCCAGAACATAGTTACAGAATTTACGAACAAGCAAAAAAACAAGGCCTGCCTACTCAAATTTATTACCATCAAAATGGACATGGTGGACCACCTCCAATAACAATGATGAACCGTTGGTTTACTAGATATCTTCATGGTATTGAAAATGGTGTTGAAAAAGATCCTCAAGCTTGGATTGTTAGAGAAAATGATAATCACGACAACCCAACAGCTTATGATGCGTATCCAAACACTAAGGCGCAACCTGTAACACTTCATTTAAATAAAAGTGAAAATAAAATTGGCGCATTAACAACAAAACAAAATAAGAACCAAGGGAGAGAGACACTAATAGACGATTTTAATATCTCTGGAAAAGAACATGCGCAAGCCGAAAACTCTAAAAACAGATTGCTATTTGTAACGCCAACACTAACCCAAGACTTACATCTATCTGGTGAAGCTTCAATAACCATTAGTGTATCAAGCAATAAGCCTGCAGTAAATTTATCTGTGTGGCTTGTATCTTTACCATGGGAAAACGATTCAAAAATTATAACAGACAATATTATTACTCGTGGTTGGGCAGATCCACAAAATTCTAAGTCATTAACAGAAAGTTCACCTTTAAAACCTGGTGAGTTTTACGACTTGACTTTTAAACTTCAACCTGACGACCAAATTATTAGAACTGGGCAGCAAATTGGTTTAATTATTTTTTCAAGTGATAAAGAATTTACACTTCATCCTAAACCAGGAACAGAATTAACTACAGACTTAGACAAAACAAGCATAACACTTCCTGTTGTTGGCGGAATTGAGGCTTTTAAAAAAGCAACAGAATAAATAGATAAAATTAAAACACAAAAATGCTAGGTTTAAAATTAGAAACTGATCCACGTTGGGCTAATATTGCTGAATCTAATTTAGAAGAAATTTTAACAGACCATGCTTGGTGTGAACAAAAAGCTGCAACTAATGCCATAAAATTGGTATCCTTAAATTCTGAACATGTCGATTTAGTTACTGAACTTCTCATTATCGCTCAAGAAGAATTGGAACATTTTCAAATGGTGCATAACATTATTAAAGCAAGAGGATACAAACTAGGTCCAGAACGCAAAGACAGTTATGTTAATGAGCTTTTTAAATTCATTATTAAAGGAGGTAATAAACATCAAAGCTTAGTTGATAGACTTCTATTTTCGGCAATGATTGAAGCCCGAAGCTGTGAACGTTTCAAGCTATTATCTACAACGATAAAAGACAAGGAACTCGCTAAATTTTACCATGAACTCATGATTAGTGAAGCTGGGCATTATACCACATTTATTGGTTTTGCAAGGCAGTATGGACAAAATGTCAATGTTGATAAACGCTGGGAAGAATTTCTACAATTTGAAGGTGAACTTATTAAAAGTTATGGTAAAAAAGAGACTATAC
Source organism: Lacinutrix iliipiscaria (assembly GCF_042686125.1). NCBI lineage: Bacteria > Pseudomonadati > Bacteroidota > Flavobacteriia > Flavobacteriales > Flavobacteriaceae > Lacinutrix > Lacinutrix iliipiscaria. The sequence goes on along the minus strand of NZ_JBHUOV010000001.1, from coordinate 1,354,991 downwards.
ATGGCTAAATTATAATCTAGCTTTACTCATTGAAAAGCAGCTTTAACTAAATGCACCTTTTTTTATTCGCAATAGATATTTAGGTTTGATGCATAATAACATTAATACTATATATTATGAAAAATTATAACACAAAATCTCAAAAAAGTAAATCAATTCAATATTTAACAGCTATTGCCTTTTTATGCTTAATGCTTTTTTCTGTTTCTACAACACAGGCACAAGACACCAAAAAAACTCCTGAAAGTGATAAAAATATTATTGTTAAAGGGAATGTTTCAGATGAAAACGCTCCTCTTTTGGGTGTTAATATTGTTTTAGAAGGTACGCGAATAGGAACCGTTACAGACATAGATGGAAATTTTGAATTTCCTCAAAAACTTAAAAAAGGAGATGTTTTAATCTTTAGCTATATTGGCTTAAAACCTCAAAAAGTAGCTATCAATGATGAAGATTCAACTTCAAAAATTGAACTAAAAATAGATATGAATATGACCGAAGTTGTTATCATGACTAAAATGGCAACAAAAAAAGTATATTCATCTAACAGAAATTAAATGAAAAAGATATTCCTTTTCATATCAATTCTAATTATAAATAGCTCAAATGCTCAAGTATCAGATTTTAAAACTATAGATTTTACAAGAGCTGATAATATTGCTAAATTAAATGAAGGTGCTCCTTTAAATAATTTGCCATTACTAGTACACAACTTGACGTTTAATCTTCCAACAAAAGTTGAAAAATTTAGGGCTATTTATTCTTGGGTTTGTAATAACATAAAAGGAGATGCTAGCCAAGATCACAAAGTAGAAAAAAAGCTTATAAAACTTAAAAATGATAGTCTAGCTTATATAAAGTGGAGTAATCAATATAAAAAAGTAGCTTTTAAAAAATTAGTGAAACATAAAAAAACCATGTGCACTGGTTATGCCTACCTCATCAAAGAATTGTGTTTTTTGGCTAATATAGATTGTGAAATTGTTAATGGTTATGGAAGAACTGTAAATAGCAATATTGAGAAACTCGAATTAGCAAATCATTCATGGAACGCCGTAAAATTAAATAACAAATGGTATTTATGTGATGCGACTTGGTCTAGTGGATATTCGACTGAAACGGATGATTTTGTACAGGATTATAATGATGGTTATTTTTTAACAGATCCAGTTTTATTTGCGCAAAGTCATTATCCAATTCAAAAAAAATGGTTATTAGATGAGGCTTTAATAAATACTGAATTTGTAGCATCACCAATAGTTTATGGCGAAACTTTTTTGCATAAAATAATACCTATTAGCCCAAAAGAGCTAAACTCTTCAGCAACAACAAACGAAGAAATTAACTTTAGCTTTAAACCCTTAAAACAGACGTCTTTAGGTCAAATTGCTTTAATACAATATTTAGGAATTAAAGAAATATCCTTAAAAATTTATGATCTTAAAACTGAACATGGAATCATCAGCTTTAAACATCAGTTTAAACATAAAGGGCTTTATGATGTCCACCTAAAAATTGGCAACGACATTGTTGCTACTTATACTATAAACGTCACTAAGGACAAAAGACAACTACTTGTGCTTAATTAGTAGTATATACTATTAATTTGAAGTAAAATGCAACTAAAAAACTTACCTTTGTTACAAATAAAGCACATGTCATTTAAAGACTTACAAATTAATAAACCTTTACTTCGTGCCATTGCTGAAGCAGGTTATGATAATCCGACTTTGGTTCAAGAAAAAACGATTCCTTTTGTTTTAGACAAAAAAGATGTGATTTGCTCGGCTCAAACAGGAACTGGAAAAACGGCTGCTTTTGCATTGCCAATACTTCAATTGCTATTTGACAAACAAGATGCTCCAAAAAAAGGAAAAAAAATTCGTGCACTAATTGTAAGTCCAACTAGAGAACTCGCTATACAGATACTAGAAAATTTTAAAACCTATGCTAAAAACACCAACTTACGCAGTACAGTTATTTTTGGTGGTACAAGCATAGAACCACAAAAAGATGTGCTAAAAAAAGGCGTCGATATTCTTATTGCAACTCCTGGTCGTTTGTTAGATTTACATAAACAGGACTGTATTAATCTCGATTATATTGAAACGCTTGTTTTGGATGAAGCCGATTTAATGCTTGATATGGGATTTATAGACGATGTAAAAAAAATAGAACGTTTATGTCCAGAAGGCAAACAGATATTATTATTTTCTGCAACAATGCCTTATAAGGTAGAGCAACTTGCAAATACAATCTTAAAAGACCCTAAACGTATTGAAGTCACGCCAACATCTTCAGCAGCAAAAAATGTTAGTCAGGCCTTATATTACGTGCCTAAGCGCAATAAAATAGAATTATGTCTGCACTTGCTTCGTAATACTATAAAAGGTAATATTTTAATTTTTAGACGTACTAAATTCGGTGTAGATAAATTAGAGCAAACACTGCTCAAAAATGGATATAAGGTAGATACCATTCATGGTGACAAAGCACAAAACTTACGCCAGGATGCCTTAAATAAATTTAAAAGTGGCTACGTTAATATACTTATTGCTACAGATGTTGCTGCACGAGGTATAGATATAAATGAGTTAGATGCTGTTGTGAATTTCGATTTACCTAACGTACCTGAAACTTATGTACATCGTATAGGCAGAACTGGTCGTGCTGGAAACTTTGGAAACGCATATTCTTTATGTTCTGCAGATGAAAAGACTTATGTTAAAAGTATTCAGCAATTAATTAATATTCAAATTCCTATAGAGGAAGAGCATCCTTATCCTTTAGATCCGAAAGCAAAACCCATTCAACATAAATCTAAAAAAACAGGCAGCAAACATAAAAAAGGACGAAAAAGTGAAGCCTCTAAAAAGAAAAAGAAGCGTTGGTATTAGACATTTATAAATTCTAAAAAAAGTTATATCTTTCTGATGAAATCAACGCATTATGAGTCAAGATTATAACAATCCAGCATTCAAAAAACTACTTTCAAAACTTCAAGAAGAAAGCTGGCAATTAGAACTTCTAATTTCTGGATTTGCCATTTTTGGGCTTTTCACTGCATTTCCAGCCATTTCAGAAAGCGTTCTTGAATCAAAGAACACGCAACAAATGTATAAGTTTGTGATATCGATAGTCGCACAGATTTCTTGCGCTATTCTTATTTTTAATTTATTACTTCATGTACTCTTGCGTGGACTATGGATTGGAGCACTAGGCTTAAGATATGTCTCTGGAGATATTGAATATGACGAATTAAATTACAGCGCAAAATTCACGAATTACCTCAAAAAGAAAGTAGGGTCTTTTGACAAATATATCGGGACCTTAGAAAACTATTGTAGTATTATTTTTGCCATTTCCTTTCTCCTTATATTTTATGTTTTAGCCATTACTTTTACGATAATTGCCATTGGCTTGATAGGCAATTTTATTATTGGTAATGAAGATTTACCTACTTGGTTATCTAAAGGTGTTGGTATTACACTGATGATTTTTATAATTCTTGGCATGCTCATTAGTTTTATTGATTTTGTAACGCAAGGGTTCTTAAAAAAGAAAAAATGGTTATCAAAACTCTACTTCCCTGTTTATTGGGTTTTTGGCTTTATAACTTTATCATTTTTATATCGACCACTAGTTTATAATTTCTTAGATAATAAATTTGGAAGACGATTAAGTTTCACCCTTGTCCCTATTTATTTTATTATTTTATTAATGACTTCTGTTCGCTATAACTATTCTAATTACTTAAGTGAAACTGCATCGTCTAATGATTTTATATCAAACAATGATAATTATGAAGATTTAGTTGAAGTAAATAATGGTCTTATTGAAGATGTTGTTATTCAATCTAAAATTATAACTGATCCATTTATTAAAATATTTGTGGCTTTTAATGATAATATTGAAGATAGAATTTTTGATTTTAACCCTGATTTAGAACCCGAAAAAGACAAAAGAGGGTTATTATCAGATATTACCTTTAGCAACAAAATGGTGAGCACTAATAAAAGAGATAGCTTACGTAGAGAGTATTTAAAGACTTTCAATGCTATTTATAAAATTAATATTGACACTTTATCATTTGACTCTAATTTTATCATTTCAAAAAGTAAAAAAGGAAACCTTGGCTTTGAAACCTACATAAGTACTAAAAGACTTCTAGAAGGAAAACACCTTCTAGAAATTAATAGGTTAATTGTTGAAAAAAATGACACAACGACTAGGGAAGTCTCGAAAATTCCGTTTTGGTATTATTTAGACTAAACTTCAAATCGTTTATCAAAATGATTTTTTAATAAAGGAATCTGCACACAAATCATTATTGACAAAAAGACAAGGGCATACATTAATGTTTTTGACATTTTAAAACTAGAAACAGTATGTATAATACTATTATTAGTTAGGCTTTCAAAATTAACATGACTAAACCAGCTTGTTTCATTAGAAGGTGTTATTATAAACAAATAAACACTAATCGCCAAAATAGCAAAACCAATAACACTCCAAACACGCTTAGAAATCAAAGGTTTGTATGTTGTAATCGTATTAGATTCTATAGCTTCAATTTGAGACATTATCTGACTTGTAAAATCTTCTGATGGTGATTTTAATTCAGTGTCTTGCATCACTTTTCTCACTAATCGTTCTATTGCTTTATCTTCGTGTGCTTTCATAACTCTCTATTATTTCTGGTTCTAACTTTACTCTTAAAATTTCGGCCAGCTTTTTACGGCTTCTAAATAATTTCACTTTTACATTGTTTGCTTTCAAATTAACCACTTTAGATATTTCCTCTAACGATAATTCTTCAAAATAATATAAGGTTAATAAAGCACAATCTTCAGATGGCAATAATTGCAAACAGTCTTGAATTGCTTGCTGACGTTCTTGTACTTCCATCATGTTTAAAGCATCATCTATGGTTTTGACTTGATGTTCTGTAAATTCATTAATTTCAACGGTTTGCTGCTTACGTTTATGACTTTTTAATCGATCTAAACTCGTGTTATAAGCAATGCGATAAATCCACGTTGAAAACTTAGAGTCGCCTTTAAATTTTTTTAATGATTTAAAAACTTTTATAAAAGTATCTTGAGACACTTCCTCAGCTTCTTCCCTATTTTTCATCATTCTCAACGCTAGAGTAAATACTAAATCCTTATAACGATCAACCAATACAGCGAATACTTGTGTATCGCCATTCATTATCCTATGAATTAATATTTGGTCGCTGTTGGTGGTCATTTGTGCATTTGACGACCAATCATTAGGCTTGGTTACAAACGAGAAAAGAAAATATTTTGGAAAAGTTGTAACCATCATTTAAAAGTTATCGTCTTAAGCTAAGAACACATTAAAAATAATCAATTAAAAACTAACAATTATGGGATCAGAATTAATAATTATACCAATTATATTTGGTGCAATCTTTGGAGTATTTTATTTATACTTCTCAACACGCAATAAAGAACGCTTAGCCCTTATTGAAAAAGGTGCTGACGCTAGTATTTTCATGAAGGGAAAAGGCCATACAGCTCCTATCTGGAAAGTGCTAATACTAAATGCAGCCTTATTATTAATGGGAATTGGAATTGGTGTTTTTATAGCCTCTTTATTAGACAGCTATACCAGTTTAGATGAAGAAGCTGTTTACCCTGCTACCATTTTCTTTATGGCTGGAATTGGACTATTCATCGGCTTTAAAATGACCAAAGATTTAGACAAGGAATAGCACTTAACAACCAATCAATCATTAAAACTGCTAACTCATCATTAGCAGTTTTTTTTATTTAATAATGTATCTTTAGCATTCAAACATTAAATTTCATTATTAATGAAGCTTTATATTGGATTTATAATCCTACTTTTTACGAGTCTTAGTATTTTTAGTCAAACTACAATTCTAGATCAAAAGAATGGTGAACCCGTTTCTTATGCCACAATTTCATTTGGAAATGGAAATGGCATCTTTGCAGATGATGAAGGTCAGTTTATTTTTACAAAAAAACTATATTCAGATATTGATACTATTTACATTTCGGCTTTAGGCTATAAAAGTCTTGATATTCCTACTGAAAACCTTTCAAAAGAAATAGAATTAACTCCATTTCAAGATGCTTTAGATGAAGTATTATTAAGATTTAAACCTAAAGGGAAATCTAAAGTTGAAAAATTAAAACCTACGTTACATGACGATTATTATAAGTGCTGGTTACCAACTATAGAGAGTGAAATTGCTGTATTTTTCAATAACGAAAATCCTTCAAAAGCAAAAAAAATAAGCACCTTGTTTCTTCCTATTAAGGTTGAAGCCAAAGATTGGAGTAAACGCAAAACAAAGACCTCTAATAAAATTCCGTTTTCGACTTTATTTAGAGTTCATTTTTATGAAAACAATAATGGACTTCCTGGTGATGTTATTACTTATGATGAAATTGTTTTTCGAGTTACTGAAGCGAGTGAAAGTGTTTTTGAACTAGATGTATCTAACTCTGACATTTTTATACCAAAGGAAGGCCTATTTGTATCACTTCAAGTTTTAGGTTATACAGATAAAACTGGCAAATTATTACCCAATAAAAAATACAGAGAAATAAAAACGAAACAAGGTATTGTTAAGATTTCAACCACATTTAGACCTTTACTTCCATTTACTGATGCCATTGATACGCCAAAAACCTATGTAAAACGCATCTTTTTAAATAATAATCAATGGGTTTTGTTTGACGAAAAAAATATAGACAACTCTAATTTATTAAAAGCTGGTTTAAATAATTATGGTATTGGCTTAGGCTTACAGGTCTACAAAGAAGAAGAATAATTACTCTACAGGAAAATCAAAATATTGATTTTTAAAAGGTTCTCCTCGCAATGTAAAGTGCCACCACTCTTGGGGATAATGCCTAAACCCAAATTTAATCATGGTGTTGTGTAGCAACATTCTATTGGACTTTTGAGTTTCAGTTAACGCCTCATGTAACAACCAAGAAGCTTTTCCAAAATAATCGTAAGGTGTTCCCATATCAAGCTCTTCTCCTGTTAATAAATCAACTATAGTTAGATCTAGCGTACTTCCACTACTATGTCTAGAACGCGAAGCAATATAACCTTCATTAAACAAATTACGCTTATCAACTTCAGGATAGAATTCTTGTTTCATTAAGGTGTCATTCACATTCTTGGCCCATTTAGAAAAATGATTTACTGCACGTTGTGGTCTGTAAGCATCAAAAATTTTAAGCCCTAAGTTTTGTTTTTTCAGGGCCTCTTGAACCTTTTTTAAAGCATGAGTGGCTTCTTTAGTTAAAATACAAACTTCAGCATGATATCCATCAATAGGTTGACCAACGAAATTATTATTCAAACAGTAACGCATTTCCAATTGAATATCTAAAATCTCATCCTCAACGTACACAAATCCGTCAGGTAGCTGAGCAAATGCTGTTAAATGCATCAGGAACAATAAAAGCAAATTCTTAAATTTCATTGTGAGTTCTTTAAATGCTAATTTAGAGAAAAATATAATTATCTGATAAAGTTACCGTTAATCAAATAAGCATTAACATATAAAATGTGAAATTATAACATAAAAAAAACCGAGGTCCCTCAACCTCGGTTCTTATAATTTGCATTTTTATTATGGGTCAGATTTAGGGTCTCTAGTATCATCAACATAATGCAAATATTAATTAATTAATCCATTGAACTAAAAAGTAAATTTCTAGTACACTTCAAATGTAAAATTATATTTGAAAAATAACGTTTAAGTGTATTTATTTTCGATGAAATGCACGTTTTTTTAACATTTAAAGTCAAAATAATCAATATTATCGATGAAATGCACGTTTATTAACATAAAAAAACAGCCTTTAAATGATCTTTATAAAATTTAAATAATCTAATTTTACGTAAATAATGGGTTGGCATTTTGTTTGATTAACTTTATAATAAAAATAAATTATATGAAGCTTAAATTTATAATTATTACTTTCTTATTTAGTCTTTCTGTCTGTGCACAAGACAAGGTTTTTAGTTCAGAAGAAATCGCTATTAATGATTTAATTGATGGTACGTTATTAACTCCTCTTGATCATTCTAAGTCGGTTCTAGCTATAATTATAGCTGGTTCTGGCCCTACTAATAGAGATGGAAATCAAAATTTTTTAAAAAACAATTCCCTTAAAAAATTAGCAGAAGGCTTATCAAATCAAGGAATAGCTACGTTTAGGTATGATAAGCGTATTGTCAAACAAATACGAAAGGGTAAAGTAGACAAAAACATGATGTTTGATGATTTTGTCACTGATGCAATTTCAATAATTGACCATTTCAAAGAAAAAAACAGCTTTTCCAAAATATATATTATTGGACATAGTCAAGGGAGTTTAGTAGGAATGTTAGCTGCTAAAGCTAGAGCTAATGGTTTTATCTCGTTAGCAGGTGCTGGTCAATCTATTGATGCCGTTATACTAGAACAAATAGAAAAAACAGCACCAATGTATACTGAAGATTCAAAAAAAGTTTTTGACATCTTAAAACAGCATAAAACAACAACAGATTTTCCTCCTGCACTTGCTTCAATTTTTGATGTTTCTATTCAACCCTTTATGAGTAACTGGATGAAATACAATCCGCAGAGTTTAATTAAAGAGCTTGATATGCCTATTCTACTAATTAATGGAACAAAAGATTTACAAGTAAGTGTCGCTGAAGCTAATCTGTTAAAAGAAGCGTCAAATAATGCAGAATTAGTTATTATAGAAAATATGAACCATATTCTTTTTACTATCGAAGGTGATGATTTAGAAAATTCAAAATCATATAATGAAGCTTTCAGAAAAATAAACCCTGAAGTCATAGAACGCATTGTTAATTTCATAAAATAAAAAAAACACAACATATACTAAAAAAGAAAAGCGTCTAAAAAGACGCTTTTCTTAACTAACCAACCAAAAATTAGTTACTACACTTTTATTAAAAGTAACCACACTTTAAAAAGCTTTATTGTAGTAACTGTTATATACTATTCAATCATCGTGCCAAAGTTTATTTTGATATTAAAAACTTTACGGATTAATATACAACTTTACACTAAATAAATTTGCATTAGTGTAATAAACTACTTATATTTACATAACTAATTACAACAGTTATGTTTAACAAAGAAGTAAAATCAATTTTAGACCTTATTAAAGCCTTTCCTACTGAACAGGATTGCATAGAACATTTAGAGATACTACGTTGGAATGGTAACGTTGTAAGCCCTTTTGATCCAAATTCTAAAGTGTATAACTGCAAAGGCAATAAGTATAAGTGTAAAGAGACAGGAAAGTACTTCAATGTAAAGACTAACACTATATTTGACAATACTAAAATAAATTTACAAACTTGGTTTGTTGGTATTTGGTTAGTGACTTCGCATAAAAAAGGTATCTCTTCGCATCAATTAGGTAGAGATTTAAACATAACTCAAAAATCAGCTTGGTTTATGTTACAACGTATTAGAAACTGCTTTGGTTTAGAAGATAACGACCAATTACAAGGCGAAGTAGAAATTGATGAAACTTATATAGGTGGTAAGGCTAAAAACAGGCGTGCTGCAATTAGAAAAGATAAGACTTTTGAAACTAAAGATAGATTTAGAAAATCAACGGTTTTAGGAATGGTTCAGCGTGATGGAAAATTAGTAGCTAAACACGTTGGAAACTCTACTGAGCATTCTTTGTTACCACCAATCCTTAATAACATAGCATTTGATGCTACGATTTATACTGATGAATTAAAAGCATATAATAAATTACAAAGAGTTTACGACCACCAAACAGTAAGGCATAATAAAGGCGAATATGTTAGAGGTCGAGTTACAACAAATACTATTGAAAGCTTCTGGGCAATATTAAAAAGAGGTATATATGGAATCTACCATTTTACTTCAAGAAAACACTTACACTTCTATGTAGATGAATTTGTATTTAGATACAATACACGTCAAGGAACAGAAAACGAAAGGTTTAACTTACTTCTTTCAAATATTGAAAACAGACTAACTTACAAGAATTTAATAAATTAATCTTATTTTTGAGACACTGTTTGTTTATTTGCCTAAAATAGACTATTTTTGTGTCTTAAAAATGAGACACTATGGGTTCGGAACAGGAATTGACTTCTATTTACCAGATTTTAGGCATAAGTAGCAACAAGAGTTTAAATGATTTAATAGAAGATAAAAAAGAGGAACTATCAATAAGTTCAGACAGACAACTATCTACTCTTTTGGGGATAAATAATGATACTCTTAATAGAATTTTAAATGGTGAAAATCAAAAAGTAGATTTAATATCAATTATTAAAATTAGTAGTTTTTTAGAATTAAATATTGAAGAAACAGTAAAAGTTTATATCTCTACATTAAAACCAGAAGCGTTAGCGCAAATTGAGGAAACTAAAAAAGCTAATTATATAGTTAAAAATTTTGATTTAGATGGTTTAAAGAAAATTGGGTTTATTAAAACTAAAACTGATTTTAAATATATTGAGAAAAGAATATTAGATTTTTTTGATATTGAATCAGTTTTTGATTATAGTGATAAGGTTGCCGCTCCTTTATTTAGTAAAGGTAAAAGGGCTTCTAGTGATTTGATGAACGATTTTTGGGTTAAGTCTGCTTATAGTCAGTTAGAAAAAATAGATAATCCTAATGAATTTAACTTTCAAGATTTTAAAAAATTAATTCCAAAAATAAGACCATATACAAGGTTAGAATCAGTAGGCTTCCAAACGGTTGTAAGAGCATTATATGTTGTGGGAGTAACTGTAATCGTTCAGAAATACGTTTCTAAAACATCTGTTAAAGGCGCTACATTTATTGTTAATGGAAACCCATGTATTATAATTACTGATTATTATGGGAAATATGACATGATGTGGTTCACTCTTTTTCATGAGTTATGCCATGTGTATTATGACTTAGAGGATTTAAAACGGAATCAATTGCATTTATCTGGTGCATCTGATTTATTATTGCTTAATGAAGATAGAGCAAATCTTTTTGCAAGAGCAATGTTATTTTCTGATGAAAAGCTAAAATATATAGAATCTAATATAAACAATCCTTATGCAGTTTCTATGTATGCAGAAGAACACGGAATCCATCCATCAATTATTTATGGTTTCTACATACACGATCAAGACGAGAGCATAAAGAGAAATCTATACAAGAAGTTCAGCAAACATTTAATCAGTTCAGAAGTTGCCTTAAAATCTATGAAAAGTAACATTTGGACATCAGAAAATCCAAAAGAAGAAATTAAACAAATAATAGAAAATATATCTAGTTAAAATTATGGCAAAAGATAAAGATTTAAAAAAGAACGAGATTGACCTTGAAGAAATTAAAAAGTTAGCAGCAGAAGCTGATAAGAATAAAAATTTTCAATTAGGCTTTGAAACAGAATTTGAAGATAATATTTTACAATTAGACATTGTAGATGATATTCAGAACCCAGATAAGTCCTATAAAGTTTATTATGCTATCGAAGGTATATTAAGAACTCATTTACCAAAAGGAGATAAATACAAGGAGGTTAGAGACTTCGTAAGAGAAGAAAAAATAATCTTCTTAACTGGTGGAATGAAAAAAGACGAAACCGGTAAAAGAGGCGCAGATAGTAGGCAAGCATATATTTCTACCCATTTAGAAGTTGCATTAAACGCACTATTAAAATGGGTTCAAGAAGGCGGAAACACTTTTGACTTGTTTATGACTTTTAGGCAATTAAATATTGACAGAGGCTATTTTAGAAAAGACCAACTATCAGAATTTAATCAGTCACTAATAAAGAGTATTCATTACAATCCTAAAAAGGATAAGAAAGAATAAAAAAAACTATTTATAGAGGGTTATATGCAATATTATATTGGTAATTTCCTGATTACCAAGTAACAATATCATTTGCCATATTATTGTTTTTAAAGTGTTTTTTCATGTGTTAATGATTTAAATATATATATATTATTTTAAATATTCTAATTATATTCCAAATTATCGATTATACTACATTACATCAAGACTCTTGCCAAACTTAAATTCTTTATTTTCTTTTATCGCATCGGAGTCTAAAAATTCCATAGATACAATACGTGTAAGATTACTAAAACCATGCCTTCCAGTAACTGTCAATTTGACTTGAACTTTTTTATTCTTTATATCTCCACTTAAATCATGTTCAGTTCTTAAAAGCATTGCATGATCGCCATAATCTTTTTCCTTTTTATATTTTGCAAAATGATCCTTATGGTTGGTGCTTAAAGATATAGGAATGATTCTATTATTAATTTTTTTGCCTTTATTTACCATATATGGTATTTTCTTAACTAAATTAAATTGAATATCATATAAATCATTTTTTGACATATTAACAACTTTAAAAACGTAATACATTTTACCCTCTATATCTGTATAACAAATATGTTTTGATATTTTTAAATTCGGTCTCAAAAACCTTAATAATAATAAAATAAACAGGAATGAAGAAAAAATAGTTAGAATTATTCTCCCAATCATATTATATATAAAAAAGTCGTTGACACTTTCTAAAAACGTTAAAAATGCTTCCAAATTGTAAAGATTTAGTTAAATAAAAAATAGGGAGAGTTCAAATATAGTGAAAAATGTTAAAATTTTCATTTTTAGTGTAAAGTAGTATGTTAATCCCAAACTTTAATTATATCTTTATGATATCATTTTAATATCATTTTAAATTAAACACTTATGAAAGAAGAGAAAATTATTATCCCAGCTAACGGTTATTTAATGTTATTGGTATTTCTTATATTATTCTTTGGACCAATAGTTATGGCTGTTTCTACTAAAAGTCCCAAATATATCTTGATCATTCCAATAGCAATTATAATCGCCATTGGTTTTATAATGGTACAGCCAAACAATTCAAGAGTGCTGTTGCTATTTGGAAAATATGTAGGCACAGTTAAAAAAAATGGATTCTATTGGGTAAATCCTTTTTATACGAAAAAGAAAATTTCACTTAGGGCAAGTAATTTTGATAGTGAGCGCTTAAAAGTGAATGATAAACTAGGAAACCCTGTTATGATTAGTACAATTTTAGTTTGGCGTGTTCAAGACACCTACAAAGCTGCTTTTGATGTTGATAATTTTGAAAATTTTGTACGTGTACAAACCGATGCTGCTGTAAGAAAACTGGCAAGCATGTACCCTTATGATAATTTTGCAGATGAAGGTCATGTTGAAGACATTACTTTACGCTCAAGCGTTAATGAAGTTAGCGAAGCTTTAGAAAAAGAAATCGATGAACGCTTATCCATTGCAGGAATTGAAGTTCTAGAAGCTCGTATTGGCTACTTGGCTTATGCACAAGAAATTGCAAATGCCATGCTAAAACGCCAACAAGCTACTGCTATTGTTGCTGCAAGGCATAAAATTGTTGAAGGCGCTGTAAGTATGGTAGAAATGGCTTTAGCAGAATTAGGCAAGAAAGAAATTGTTAACTTAGATGAAGAACGCAAAGCTGCAATGGTAAGCAATCTTATGGTTATTCTATGTGGAGATAAAGATGCTTCTCCTGTTTTAAACACAGGAACTTTAAACCATTAAAAATGAATAAAAACCAAACATATAGTATAGCTCTTGGTGTAGCTCTGGGCTCAAGTTTTGGAACAACAATAGGTGCTATTATTGGAAACGTAGCTATGGGAATTATTTATGGTTCGTTTATAGGAACAATAATTGGAGTTATTCTAGCTTTAGTTATATTTAAAAAAAATAAAGACCAATCTTAAAAGCAAATGTCAAAAAAGAAAGCCTTTGCACTACGAATAAATGAAGAAATGCTCAAAGCCATTGAGAAATGGGCTTCTGATGAGTTTAGAAGCACCAATGGTCAGATTGAATGGATGCTCATGCAATACCTAAAAGATAAAAATAGAGCACCAAAACCTAAAAAAGATTAATCTAAAAGCGACTTGAAAAAAGTCGCTTTTTTTATGAACTTTAATTTTGGTATTTTGCATCTCTAAATTACTACAAATGGAAAACCAACCGCTATTTACAAATGATGCTATTGTTTTTGGACTACTAATGCTTGCTTTAGGCTTTGTCTTTTATACTGAAAATATTAAAACAGGCTTTTGGTCTAAATTTTATAAAATAGTTCCAGGACTTTTTATGGCGTACATGGTTCCAGCCGTTTTAACCTCTTTAGGCCTTATTGCTCCTGAATGGGAAATTACTGGAGATACTGGTGAAATTATTAGTCAAAAGTCAAGTATTTATTATGTTGCTAGCCGTTTTTTACTACCAGCAGCTTTAGTGCTTATGACACTCAGTATTGATTTAAAAGCTGTTTTTAATTTAGGGTGGAAAGCTCTAATCATGTTTTTTACAGGAACAGTAGGCATTATTATTGGTGGTCCAATTGCTATTTTATTAATCTCAATGGTGTCACCAGAAACTGTTGGTGGCGTAGGACCAGATGCTGTATGGAGAGGCTTATCAACGCTTGCAGGAAGCTGGATTGGTGGTGGTGCCAACCAAACTGCTATGCTTGAAATTTATGGTTATAATCAAAAGCTTTATGGTGGAATGGTGTTTGTGGATATTGTAGTCGCTAACATCTGGATGGCCATACTACTTATTGGAATTGGAAAACGTAATAGAATAAATAAATGGTTAAAAGCTGACACTTCGTCTATAGAAGAACTAAAAAATAAAGTCTCTACATTTACCGAAAGTGTTAAAAGAAATCCTTCTTTAACCGATTTTATGCTTATCCTAGCCATTGCTTTTGGCACTGTAAGCATAGCACATTTATGTTCTGGCTATTTGGCTCCATTTTTTGAAAACATGGTATCTGGAATTGAATCTCCTACAACACGAAATATATTTACATTTTTAGGGTCAAGCTTCTTTTGGATGATTAGCATTGCCACATTAATAGCAATACTCCTATCTTATACAAAAGCAAAAAATTATGAAGGTGCTGGTGCAAGTAAAATTGGTAGTGTTTTTATTTACATTTTAGTCGCCTCTATTGGAATGAAAATGGACTTAACCATGATTTTTGACAACCTTGGCTTAATTGCTATTGGTATGGTTTGGATGACAATTCATGCAGTTTTATTAATTGGAGTAGCCAAACTCATAAGAGCGCCATATTTCTTTTTAGCTGTAGGAAGTCAAGCTAATGTTGGTGGTGCTGCTTCAGCTCCTATTGTGGCTTCTGCTTTTCACCCTTCATTGGCAACAGTTGGAGTCCTCTTAGCAGTCTTTGGATATGCGATTGGAACCATTGCAGCTATAGGTTGTACTATTCTTATGGAATTAGCAGCAGTAAGCTAGCAATTCATAATTATTTATAAGATATTTGCGCTTCAAAAAAAATGACATCAATGAAAAAAATAGTCGCTCTACTTCTATTAACGTTTATATTTTCTTGCGGAAAAGAAGCTTCTGACTTAACAGTAAAAGTTTCAGTAAAAGGTTTAAAAAAAGGAACAATTTATCTTAAAAAAGCACAAGACAGCATTATTGTTACTGTTGACTCTGTAGATATTAATGGAGAAGATCCTATTGAATTGCATAGTGATTTAGATTCTCCTGAAATATTTTTTATTCAATTGGATAAAAACTCAAAAGAAGATGAAGGCATTACATTTTTTGCGGATAAAGGCATCACAGAAATAAACACAAGTTTAAAAAACTTTGTAATAGATGCAAAAATAAAGGGTTCTAAACAACAGCAAACTTTAGAGAATTACCTATTATTAATGTCACGTATTAATGACAAACACCTCGATTTAATTAAAGAAGAATTTGAAGCCAAAAAAGATAATGACTCTATTAAAATTGCAGAAAATGAAGCCTCTTTTAACAGTCTTTTAAAAACAAAATATTTACAAACAGTAAACTTTGCCATGCAGAATAATGATAGTGAAGTTGCTCCATATATAGCGCTTACTGAAATTCCTAATGCTCAAACTAAATGGTTAGATACTATAAACAATATTCTAACTCCTAAAATAAAAGCATCCAAATATGGTAAAGAACTCGAACTATTGATTGCTGAAAGAAAAAAATAAGCCATCAGATAGAGCTAAAACAAAAAAAATCCCAAACTTAAGTTTGGGATTTTTTTTGAGCCGATGGAGGGACTCGAACCCACGACCTGCTGATTACAAATCAGCTGCTCTAGCCAGCTGAGCTACATCGGCGAAATATATTTCAATACTTATTTTAACTTGTTGATTTTTTCAATAAGCGAACGTCCTTTAGCTTCTAACTCTTGGTTAATAGCTTTAAAATGTGCTTTCTTATCTTCAACATTTCTGTCGTTTACTTTAGCAATTAACTCGTCAAAAACTGCAATAGCTTCATCAATTATTTTTTCACTTTCTTTATCATCTTTTTCAGGATTAGCGAATTGCCAAACATAAACCGCTTCAATAATATCTCCTAACACATAATTAATGTCTTTTTTTAGGATTCTTTTATTTGCCATAATTTCTTAATTTATTTTCCTGCAAAATTAAACATAAACTTCTAATAGTCTAGCTTTTTTAGAAGTAATTTGATAAGACTTTATTGCGGCTGGCAACAATAATGTTTCTCCTTTTTTAATAATTTCAGAAGTTTGATTTGTTATAATTTCTACTTCGCCTTCAACACAAATATATATAATAAATGAATCTAAATCATTTGTTTTGTTTAAGCTTTTTGTTACTTCTAAATAGTTGGTTGTAAAATAAGGACAACTTACCATTGGATTCGATTGATTGTCGGTCTTAGAATAAGCGATTCTAAAATCGTCGTCCATATCAAAATTAAAAGCATCTATAGCCAAATCGTTATGTAAATCTCTTTCTTTACCTTCGTCATCTACACGATCCCAATCATAAACTCTATAGGTTATATCGCTAGTCTGTTGTATTTCGGCAAGTAAAACACCTGCGCCAATGGCATGCACACGTCCGACTTCTATAAAATAAGTATCACCTTCTTTTACTTTATCGAAATTTAGAATTTGAGTTAAAGTTTTAGCTTCAAGGTGTTCTAAATAGGTTTTAGCGGTCATTTTCTGATTAAATCCTACAATTAAGTTTGCATCTTGATCAGCTTGCATGACATACCACATTTCTGTTTTTCCGAACGAATTATGACGTTTTGCTGCCAATTCATCATTTGGATGTAACTGGATGGATAAATCTTCCTTAGCATCAATAAATTTAATTAACAAAGGAAATTTGTTGCCGAAATGTTTATAATTTTTTTCACCTATTAACTCCGCTTTATAGGTCTCTAAAAGCACTTGTAAAGACGTCCCATTTAATTCTCCATTACTCACTATTGAAGTATCACCTTCTACATCACTAATCTCCCAGCTTTCACCAATATTTGGTAAATCGCTCTCCTTATGTAATAAAGTTTTAAGTTTTTGTCCGCCCCAAATTTTATCTTTTAAAATGGGTGTAAATTTGAATGGATATAGTGGTTTTGTCATGAAATTATTGTCCTGAATAGCTTACAAAATTACGTGGTGTTTCATAAAGTGTGACTTCTAGTTTTAAATCTGAAGCTAAATGCTGTTTTATTTTATTGTAGATAACGACGACAATATTTTCAGCTGTAGGATTTAAATCTTTAAATTCTGGAACTTCTACGTTAAGGTTTTTATGGTCAAAAGCATCTTCAACTTCTGTTTTAATTATCGTTTTTAAGTCTTCAATATCTATAACAAAACCCGTTTCTGGATTTATGGTTCCTGTAGCACTTACAATAAGTTCGTAGTTATGCCCATGAAAATTAGGGTTACTGCATTTCCCAAAAACTTCTGCATTTTTTTCATCGCTCCATTCCTTTCTGTACAACCTGTGCGCTGCATTAAAATGTGCTTTTCTACTAACGGTTACTTGCATCTTGAGTTATATTAATATGCAGATAGAATTTATCAAAAATAATCTTAAACCACGCTGTATATAATTCAGGCTGTGATTCGATTTCTTTTTTTACTGCTTCGAGAGGCATCCATTTCCAATCTTCAACTTCTTCTACGTTTATTATTGGCGCATCATTATATCTACCAATAAGAATATGGTCATATTCATGTTCTGTTAAACCATTATCAAATGGTGCTTTGTAAATAAAAGAAATTGACTCTTCAAGTTGTGTAACAAAACCCATTTCTTCTTGAAGTCGTCTTTTACCTGCTTCTATATTACTTTCTCCATCGCGCTGATGACTACAGCAAGTATTTGTCCATAGTCCAGGTGAATGGTATTTATGATGAGCACGTTGCTGCAACATGAGTTCATTAGCATCATTAAACACGAATACTGAAAACGCACGATGCAATACAGCTTTTTCATGCGCTTCAAGCTTAGGCATTAAACCAATTTGCTCATTATTTTCGTTTACAAGTATAACTTGTTCTTCTACCATAGTGCAAAAATACACGTATTAATTGTTAAAAAATAGGGGATTTGATGATTTGTGAACGACAATCTAAATAATTTCTGCACTTAATCCAGCATCAAGCAAGATTGTACAACGAGGTTCAAGCTCGTCATAAACTCCTGTTTTAACAGTACACTGACCTTTATAATGCACTAAAATAGAGCATTGTTCGGCTTGTTCTGGAGTATGATCGCAAGCGTAAATGAGTGTATCTATAACATGATCGAACGTATTAACATCATCGTTATACAGTACAATTTCATTTAGGTTTTGCTCTAAAGTCTCAACAAGGACTTCTTCTTTTATTTTTTCTTTAGTACTCATCTTCAAAGCTTTATTCTTCTACTAATTTAAAAATTTTAGAGCAACCCAATTATTTTTTTCGATTTTTTCGCTCAATTTTAACATATACTTATTGCATTCAGCTTCTATAATCGGAATGTCATTGTTATAAAATCCACTTAAGAATAGCATTCCGTTTTGGTTTAAACTTTCTGAATACGTTCTTAGGTCATGAAGTAAGATATTCCTATTAATATTTGCAATTATGATATCGTACTTTTTTCCTTTTAATAAAGTGGCATCACCTTCAATAACAGAAATCTTACTACAATTATTGCGTTCTACATTTTCTATACTATTTACATAGCACCAGTTATCGATATCTATCGCATCTAACTGAGTAGCTCCTTTTTTTTCGGCAAGAATAGCAAGCACACCTGTACCACAACCCATATCTAAAACTGATTTATCTTGAAAGTCATTTTGTAAAATATGTTGAATCATCATGTGTGTGGTTTCATGATGACCAGTCCCAAAGCTCATTTTTGGTTCAATAATGATATCGTATTTGGTATTTAAACGATCATGAAAAGGTGCGCGAACAGCACATAAATCATCAACAATAATAGGTTGGAAGTTTTTTTCCCATTCTGCATTCCAATTTGTTTGAACAATATCTTCAAACGAATAAGAAATTTTAAATTCTTCAGCATTTAGAATACGAATATCATTTAAAATATCGCCATGCCATTCTTCCTTTTGAATATAAGCCGTGACACCTTCTTGAGTTTCAACAAAGCTTTCGAAACCAGCATAACCTAATTCCGCAATTAAAATTTCAACGCCTGGTTGTAATGGTTCTACTTTAAAATAGTAACCAATATATATTGTATTTGACATGTCAATAATTTAAACAACAAAGTTACATGTAATTTTCTCAACTTAATGTTTAATAATCTTTAAAACTGAGGTTTCATTATTATTTATTTTGACTTCAACTAAATACATTCCTTTTGACATATCGAAGGGTAATTCAATTGATTTAGAGTTATAGTATTTTTCAGAAAAAACAACTTGTCCTAAGACATTACTAACTTTAACAGTTATAAAATTTATATGAATTTTAAAATCAAGATGAAGTATATTATCAACTGGATTAGGATAGGCATTAATAGTGCTCTCTAATGTATTTTCAAAAACACTTAAGGTTTCTAAAGGCTCTAAAGTATTAGGCTCATTAATTTCAAAAACATATACTGAACCTGCTTCACCTAAAGTGTTTACACCCAATTCATCCTCATCTTCTTGATACGAGCCAACCATGGCATAATTTTCACTTATAGCAACATCAATACCAAAAAAGTCTGCAGCAGCAGCATTTGTATCATACATGACAGCAACTTGATTCCATACATCTGCTCCATCTTTCTCAAACATAAACGCAGCTCCGCCATTAGGCACACTTCCTATTTCCATTCCAGAAGCACCTATAATTAAATGGTTTTCAACTAAGTCTAAAGCTTGTCCGAATCCAGATTGATAGTCTAAATTACTAGGTCTAATTTTCTGAGTTTCATTCCAAATACCTGCTCCATCTTTTTCATACATATATACCGCTCCATATTGAGCACTTGTATTTCCAGAAATATATTCCTGACTAGACCCTACAGCTATAGTTTCTCCGTAAATATCCACAGCGACACCAAACCATTCTCCTTGTTCTCTATCTGAAGCCACAATTTTTTGAACCTCATTCCATGTTCCACTACCATCTCGCTCAAAAACATAAGCAGAACCTGCACTAGAAATCGTATTCATCCCAGAAACATCTTCATCTTCATAATTTGCTCCAACAACTAAAAAATCAGCGTCTATAGCAACAGCATTTCTACCAAAATAGTCAAAAACAGCTCGATCTGAAGCCACAATTTTTTGAACCTCATTCCATTCTCCACTCTCATCGCGTTCAAAAATATAGACCGCTCCTGCACTATCTAAAAAATTGGAACCAGTTACATCATAAGATTGTTTCACAACACCTACAACAGCATAATTACCCTGAATTGCTAATGCATTACCAAACCCATTTTCGGTATCTCTATCTGATGCGACGATTTTTTGAACTTGATTCCAGTTTCCAACTCCATCATTTTCATAAACATAAACAGCTCCTGCTCCTGACAAATAATTCCCCGCACCATTTCCTATATAATCTTGCCCTGTAGCTCCAATAAAAATATAGTCTCCACTAATAGCAACCGAATACCCAAAACCATCAAAATTAGAATTATCAATATTTGTTAATTGATCGACTTCGATCCAAACACCACTCCCATCGTTGTGAAAAACATAAGCAATACCTCTAAATGTGCCTGTAGGACCTCCTCCTCTAGCTCCAACTACTGCATAATCTCCATCAATTGCGACAGACCATCCAAAAAAATCTGCAATAGATCTATCTTGACTTACAATTTTTTGAGTTTCGCCCCAACCTTGGGCGTTTAATATGTTTGAAATAAATAATAGTAGACCTAATAATAAAAATCGTTTCATCGTTTTTGTTTTAAACATTTAGATTGATAAAGCTACCGATGAGAACAATTATGAAAGTGCTATTTTATGTGATTATGAAAAAGTAGGACTACTTTACATGCTGTTGCTTGTATTCTGAGGGTGTCTTTCCTGTATGTTTTTTAAAAGAAGCATTAAATGCAGATTTTGAGTTAAAACCAGCTTCAAGTCCAATAGCAACTAATGTATAGTTTGAAAACTCTGAGTCTTCGAGATAAGATTTTGCTTCTTCAACACGTAAAGAATTTATATAATCTGAAAAGCTAATCTGTAATTCGGTATTGATGATTTTGGATAAATGCCCTTGGCTTAATTCTAACGCTTGTGCTGTTTTTTCTAATGTAAGTGATGAGTCTAAGAAGCGTTTTTCATCTACTAAGTATAGTTTTAATCTTTCAATAATAATATGCTTTGTTTTATTTTTAACAAGAAGCTGTTTTTTGCTTTTACGTTTTTGTTGAATTTTTTGGCGTTCTTCATCAATGCCATACTTATAAATACCAACATGTCCCAACCAATAAATAAGAATCGCAATTCCGAGCCAAATAGGATAGAATGAAACATCGTCTAAAGATATCATATCCATAACCACAAGCAACACCCATATAGCAATTAAAACCATTAAGATGTACAGGGTTTTTTTTAGCCAATTAAGCTGCAGTTTTACAAAATTGTATTTAAATTCGGCGGTTTCCTTTATATATTTATTAATGATAGTAAATACTATCACAAGAGTAATGATACTAAAAGTCGCAGCAATCAAATCAGCATAATAAGCAATATAATACCTTAAATGGAGCGTTATATTTTCAAGAGTTTCACTTTTAGGTTCTATTCTTACGCTAATTTTATAGATTGTACTAATTATAAAAGTAAATACAAAAAGACTAAAAAAAAGCAACTCTTTCTTCGTTATTTTTCTTGAAGGATATAAATATGAGATTACATAACAGTACAATAATGCAGGTGTTAAGTCTGACCAAGGCACATAAAAAGTACTAAACAATTCTGTGTAATCAACATATCTAATATCTTGAAGATAATATTGTAGATTACTAAATGAATATGTTAGGATTAGTGCTGCTAAAAAGTAAACACTTTTGCTTTTATACCTTTTAGTTAAAAGCACAACAAGAGTGAAAATTATTCCTTGAATAACTCCAGCTAAAATTAAACTGTTATAAATATTAAAATTCAATAAGCATAGTGTTTACAATGCTAAAAGATAAGCATTTTAAAACGCATTTACGATTGCATAAAAATCTTCCGCTTTTAAAGCTGCACCACCAATTAATCCACCATCGACATCTGGTTTAGAGAAAATTTCTTTAGCATTTCCTGGTTTTACACTTCCTCCATAAAGAATTGATACATTATTGGAAGCAATATGGCCATACTTACTTTCTAGAGTCCTTCTTATAAAAGCGTGCATATCTTGTGCTTGTTCTGGGCTAGCTGTTTCACCAGTACCAATGGCCCAAACTGGTTCATAAGCAAGAACGATATTTTTAAACGCCGAAGCCTCTAAATGAAATAGTGCATTTTGTATTTGAGAAGCCACAACAGCTTCATGCTTATTAGATTTTCGATCTGCTAATTCTTCACCAAAGCAGAAAATAACACGCAGGTTACTTTTTAAAGCTTGATCTACTTTTTTTGCGAGCAACTCGTCGGTTTCATTAAAATACGCACGACGTTCGCTATGTCCTAAAATAACGGTTTGCACACCTACGCTTTGCAACATGCTTGCGCTAACTTCTCCAGTATAAGCACCATGTTCTGCAAAGTGCATGTTCTGTGCAATGACTTCAATATTGGATTGTCTTAACGCTTCAAAAGCATGCCAAAGGTTCGTAAATGTTGGCGCAATCATAACCTCAGCATTAGACGTTTGTGTTTGCTTTTTTAAATTAGAAATTAAGACTTCAGTTTGCGGAAGGTCGTTATTCATTTTCCAGTTTCCTGCAACAATATTTTTTCTCATAATATATGTTTAGCGTTATGCAAAAGTAATTAATTTAGCGCTTTAATTAGCTGACTATCGTCAGCTTTTATGGCTTTAAATAATTTTATTTGGCCTTCTGGGTCTATAATCATGTAACGAGGAATCCAATTTAAACCTATAGTTTTACTAAACACACTTTTCATGCCTTTTGGCATAAAATAATGCTCTCCTTTAATATTATATTTTTTCAATCCTCTTTTCCAACGTTCTAGAGACCTATCGGCAGATAAAAACAAGAAAACAACATCTTTATGCACTTCTTGAAGAGCTTTAACTTTAGGCAAGCCTTTAATACAATCGCCACACCAAGACGCCCAAACGTCAATTAAAATAGTTTTGCCTTTATGTTGTTCTAATATCTGTTTAAAGGCTATATTTTCGTCTTCTAAAGTTATAAAAGTATCATTTAGAGCCTCTTGGGGAAACTCTGTAAATGGTTCTTGAGCTATACAATTAAAAGCAAGTAAACAAATAGTGGTTAAGTATGCTAGTTTTTTCATTTGAAATGATTGGGATTGAATTATTCTAATTTCACTTTTGGATCTAACCAAGTATAGATTATGTCGACAAAAATATTAATCATTACAAAGAGCGTTGCAATAATTAAAACAGAACCCATAATTACTGGTAAATCTAAAGTATTTAGAGCATTTACAATTTCTTTCCCTAAGCCGTTCCATCCAAAAATATACTCCACAAAAACTGCACCAGCAAGCATTGAAGCAAACCAGCCAGAAACAGCTGTTACCACAGGATTAAGTGCATTTTTAATGGCGTGATTTTTAATGATTTGAAACGCACTTAAACCCTTAGCACGAGCAGTACGAATATAATCTTGATTAAACACTTCTAGTAATGAATTTCGCATGAGTTGAATAATTACAGCCAAAGGTCGAATGCCTAAAACAATAGCAGGAAGAATAAGGTTTTTCCATTTGACATGCATGTTTTCGCCATAATCATCAAGTTCGTATAAGCTACCTGTCATTTCAAGATTCGTATAATTATGCAACACATAACCAAATAGCCAGGCGAATAAAATTGCTGAAAAGAAAGACGGCACACTCATACCAATAGTGCTAAAAATCTGAATAGCCTTATCTAAAAAAGAGTCCTTTTTTAATGCAGAAATGATCCCTAAAAAAATACCCAACAACATGGCGATTACAATTGCTGAAACTGCTAACACAAAAGTATTTGGAAGTGTCTCTGCTAAGACTTGACTCACTTTTTTACCTTGTTTAGTAAAGGACTCTCTTAAATACGGAAACTTTAACACTGTGGTTGTTTGTCCTATAGAGAACAGTTGTATTGCTGTATATTTATTTTTACTTAAAAACGTATAATCGGTTGCCCTTTTGGAATGAAATGAGATTGGAGATAAATCGTTTAAATAGTAAAAGTATTGTGTACTGATGGGTTTATCGAAACCATATTTTTGTTTGACTAATGCCAGTTGTTCACTATCATCGTTTTGACCTAACATCATTTGAGCAGGATCTCCAGGAAGCACATTAAACAAAAAGAATATTACAGTGACTACTCCAAATAATGTGAGTAAGGTGTAAAAGGCTTTATTTAATAAGTATTTAATCAGATTATTGCTTTTTTAAAGTCACTTCAACAGCTTCTAATATTTTTTCATTGTAGCCACTTATGTCTTTTAGTAGAGTTGAATCGTTAATAACATTAACAGATTCAATAGTTTCAGGATCTATAGCATCAACTATTTCTTTTGAAGACACTTCACCATCAACAAAATAAAGTATCGTAACTTCTTTTAATGGTTCAGGTTCAGGCGTTCGTTCTACTTCTGGCAACTCTAAATCATTAATATCATTCCAATGTAGTTTTTGAGTTACTGTACCCTTCTCCAGTTTTACAATTCCAGGATTAGCACGAATGATAGTTTTTAATGCTTTTTCATCACACAAATACCAATCGAAATTCAAGTTATAATCTGTTTTAATTTTTTGTTTTTCATCAGCACCTGAAGCTGTTAAACCAATAACGGTGTATCCATTTTTAATGGCTTCATCTGTCGTCGCTTTTAATGAAGCAACACCATCAGCTTCAGCAGTATCTAAGTTATATGAAACAATCATGATAAGGTGTTCGACACTCAAAAAGTGTTCGGTTAAATCTTCATCATTACTCTCAATAGAAAAATCTTTGATTGGTGGATCGTAACCTTCTTCAATGACTTTCGTTTCTACACCAATATATTCACCATCAACCGTTGGATAGCTTCCGTTTGTGGTAATAATTTTTTCTTCACCATTCACTTTAAATTTCCAAGCATATTCGACTACGGCAACCGCAGCATCATCAGGTGTTAACATGCCTTCTTGTATATTTGCTCCAACCTTATAAGCTCTAAAATCCCAAGTTGGCAAATGCATCAATACATGATATCCAAACCACAAACTACCTACAAACCCTAAAAGGGCTAAGAGCGTGGTTCCTAATTTACTGAATAACGGTTTTATATACCTTAAACCAATTAGTAAAACCACTATTAAGGCTAATAAAATAAGGTCTTTTATAAAGCTTTCTATTGGCTTCATAGGTAAGAAATCGCCAAAACAACCACAATCTTTAACCTTATCAAAATACCACGCATAAAACGTTAAGAAGGTAAAAAACACAATCATAGCGAATAAGCTCCAAACTGTAAATTTTTGTTTATATCCAATGAGTAAAAACACACCTAAGACAACTTCTAAAACTACAACAAAGACAGAAATCGCTAAAGCATAAGGTTCTAAAAAAGGGAGATTTAAAACATCTGCGCTAAAATATTCTTGTAATTTATAAGAAAACCCTAAAGGGTCGTTTAATTTTATAAGTCCTGAAAAAATAAATAATCCTCCAACGAGTAATCTACAAAGATGTGTGATGTATTTCATATTATTCTTTTAAATGTATTAAAGCGAAGACAGCATAATTAATCATATCTTGATAATTAGCATCAATACCTTCACTCACAATCGTTTTTCCTGCATTGTCTTCAATTTGCTTAACGCGTAATAATTTTTGCAAAATTAAATCGGTTAAAGAACTCACACGCATATCTCGCCAAGCTTCACCATAATCATGGTTTTTATCTTGCATGAGCTGTTTCGTGATTGCTACTTTTTCATCATAAAGCACTGTAGCTTCTTCGGTAGACAAATCTGGCTGTTCTACGACGCCTTTATCAATTTGAATTAAAGCCATGACGCAATAGTTTATAATACCTATAAATTCACTTACTTCTCCTTCATCAACTTTTCTAACAGCATTTTGTTGCAACCCTCTAATACGTTGTGCTTTTATAAAAATTTGATCGGTTAAAGAAGGTAAACGCAGTATTCTCCATGCGCTTCCATAATCTGACATTTTTTTAATAAATAAGCTTCTACAAGTATTTATTGCAGCATCATATTGTTTTGAAGTATCTTGCATAAATTAAAATGAATTTTGCGTAAATTTCGCATAAATAATTTTAAAGTTCAAAGTTTAGGGTTTAAAGTTTTCAATACTTAAATCAACAACCATTTACAAGGTACAAATGACAATAAACTGCAAAGGCCAACTCATCGATTTATCGACTCCAAAAGTTATGGGTATTTTAAATCTGACTCCTGATTCTTTTTACGATGGAGGCAAGTATAAAAATGATAGTGAGATCTTATCTCAAGTTTATATGATGCTAAAAAACGAAGCTACATTTGTAGATGTTGGCGCTTATAGTTCTCGGCCTAATGCTGAGCATATTAGTGAAACTGAAGAGTTAAAACGATTACTTCCTATTGTTGATTTAATAGTAAAAACATTTCCTGAAATTATCATTTCAACAGACACCTTTAGAAGTAATGTTGCTAAAAAATCTGTGAACCATGGAGCTGCTTTGATTAATGATATTTCATCTGGACAACTCGACAGCAATATGATGCAAACTGTAGCAGACTTACAAGTGCCATATATTATGATGCATATGAAAGGCACACCACAAAACATGAAAAATCATGCGCATTACAACGACTTGTTAAAAGAAGTCTTTTTTTATTTTTCTGAACGTATTGCTGAAGCGAAACATTTAGGTCTTAAAGATATTATTGTAGATCCTGGTTTTGGTTTCGCAAAAGATGTGGCTCAAAACTTCGAACTACTCAAACAATTAGAGCATTTTAAACACTTAGAGTTACCGCTTTTAGTTGGACTTTCTAGAAAATCTATGATCTATAAAACTTTAGAGCTCTCTGCTCAAGAGGCTTTAAATGGCACCACTGTTTTAAATACGATTGCATTACAAAAAGGAGCGAATATTTTACGTGTACATGATGTGAAAGAAGCCAATGAAGCTATAAAACTAATCTCACAACTTAACGCATAATGAAATATTTGTTTACAATTATAACCCTTTGTTTTTTGTCTTCTTGCCAAGACAAAAAAGTCGTTCAACTCCCAGAAATAATACATTCAGACACAAATGAAGTCTTAGATGTTTCACCTGCATATTTATTTTATGATGAAACCAAACCTGATAGTTTAGAGTTGAATCGTAAAAACTTAATTAGCACTACAAATTGGTTAATTAATGTTGATAAACGATTAACATTAGAGCAAGCTATTCCATCGATTATATTTCTTCAAGAGAAAAAAAGAAATGCAAAAATGCATAAAAATGAAGCGGCTAAAAACTATTACACCTGCAATAATACTCGTATTAAAAACTTAGGATTTATAGAGTTTACTGATGTTGTTTTTCAATTAGATCAAACCGCAGAAAATTACTTGAAGGATAAAGCTTCAGACCATGTCATACTTAATTTTTCTCAAGGCTTAAATAATTTAGATGAAGTAATACTTGACATAGACAAATCTGCTCTTGATGCTATTGAGGTTCTCTCTAAAGAAACTCAACTCCTTTTGAATTTTGACAAGACCATGTCTTTTCAAGAATATATCACTATTAAATCTAAACTAAGCGCAATCAAAAACCCAAGCATTACTATAAATAATAACGAATTTATTTATTAATCTAATTTTGTTAAATTTACACAAACCCTTTGCCTTTGGAAATATTTGACGACTTACTAAAATTCACTGCAGTAGATATTATTGATGTTATTCTTGTGGCGCTACTACTCTACTATGTTTACAAATTGGTTAAAGGCACTGTAGCGATTAATATTTTTATTGGCATTGTCATCATTTATATCATTTGGAAAGTCACTCAAGCTTTACAAATGCAACTTTTAAGTAATATATTAGGTGGATTTATAAGTGTAGGAATGTTTGCTTTAATTGTTGTTTTTCAACAAGAAATAAGGAAGTTTTTATTGATGATTGGTTCAACCAACTTTGGAAGCAAACGCAAGTTTTTTAAACAGCTTAAATTTTTAAAGACTGAAACTAGCGACGACACCAACATTGACGCTATAATTGCAGCTTGCACTAAAATGGGAACTACTAAAACTGGAGCACTAATTGTTTTAGAACATAATAATAGTTTAGATTTTTTAAAAGCGACTGGAGACGAAATGAATATTGAAGTCACACAACCTATTATAGAAAGTATCTTTTTTAAGAACAGCCCGTTACACGATGGCGCTATCATTATTGAAAACAATGTGGTTAAAGCAACACGCGTTATACTTCCCGTGAATAATGAAAAAACATTACCACAACGTTTTGGCCTACGCCATCGAGCAGCAGTTGGCATTACCGAAAAAACTGATGCTTTAGCATTAGCAGTAAGCGAAGAAACTGGACAGATTTCATATTTTAAGAATGGCGAATTCGTCATGTTTAAAGACACTGAAGAACTTTCTGAAATCATCAAACAAGACCTTACCTAATGGATTGCAAAAATTGTAATACAATCTTAAAAGATACAGATGATTTTTGTAATGCATGTGGTGCAAAAGTGATTAGAAACCGATTGACTGTTAGCAACCTTTTTGCGCATTTTAGTGAACAGTTTTTAAATTACGACAATAAATTTTTTCAAACGTTTATTCAATTATTTACCAAACCTGAAGCTGTAATTGGCTCATATATTAATGGCACGAGAAAGAAATACGTAAATGTTATTAGTTATTTTGCTATAGCTATTACCGTCTCAGGGTTACAAATGTACATTCTCAATAAATTTTTTCCTGAGGCATTAGATATTGCATTCTCAGGTACAGGAACTAATGAAGCGACCGCTGCCTTACAGCAAAAAAACATGCAATTTGTACAAGAGTACCAGTCTATAATTATGATGCTTTTTGTACCTATATACGCGTTAATGGCTAGGATTGTGTTTTTTGATAATAAGAAATTTAATTATACTGAATTGCTTGTTATATTCATGTATATATTATCTCAAATGACAATCGTTGGTGCAGTTATTATGATTATTTCTGCCAATTTCGGAGAAACCATTGCAGGTGTTGGAGCAATGATTTCTATTCCACTGCAAATCATTTATTCTGCTTATTGTTTAAAACGTTTATTTAAAATTAGTGTAAAGAAAATCATATTCCGAACATTATTTTTCCTACTTGTTTTATGTGTCTTTTTTATATTATTCTCTATTTTATCAGCAGTCTTAATGTTTTTAACTGGCGATATGCAAGAAGTCATGGAAGCGCAAAAAGCAGCACGAGAAGCTTCAGGAACTTAAGCGACTTCTTCTTTCATAAATTGCACTTCGTATAAGTTTCGGTAGTAACCATCTTGTTTTTTAAGCAGCTCTTGATGTGTCCCTTCTTCAACAATTTGTCCAGCATCCATCACAATAATTTTATCTGCTTTTTTTATGGTTGCTAATCTATGAGCAATAACAATTGAGGTTCTATTTCTAGTAATCTTATCGGTTGCATTTTGGATGAGTTGTTCTGAATATGAATCGACTGAAGACGTCGCTTCATCTAAAACTAAAATACTAGGGTTTGTAACATAAGCTCTTAAAAAGGAAATCAATTGTCGTTGACCAGATGAGAGCATCACACCACGTTCTTTTACATTATAATGATAGCCATTTGGCAAACTCATAATAAACTCATGAATTCCTATATCTTTAGCAGCCTGTTGTACTTGAGCTTCTGTAATTTCTGAATGGTTTAAAGTAATATTATTCAAAATAGTATCTGCAAACAAAAACACATCTTGTAATACGACAGCAATCTGTGAGCGTAAAGACGTTAATGTTAGTTCTTTTATATCAGAATAATCAATAGTAATAACACCTTTATTAATTTCATAAAAACGATTTAATAAGTTGATAATTGTGGACTTCCCAGCTCCAGTTGATCCAACAATAGCAACAGTCTCTCCTGCATTGACTTTAAATGAAATGCCTTTAAGCACTTCTTCATCTTCAACATAACCAAAATGCACATCGTTAAACGCTATATTTCCTTTAAATTGAGAAACCTCTTGTGTTCCTGTATCATTAATTTGAGAAGTTGTATCTAAAACTTTAAAGACTCTGTTTGCAGCAACCATTCCCATTTGTAAGGTATTAAACTTATCAGCTATCTGACGTAATGGTCGAAATAACATCGGAATCATCATAATAAAAGCAGTTAAATCACCTAAAGAAGCAGATTCATCTACAACAGTGTTTAATCCGCCATACCAAGCGATAAGTCCAATAGTAATAGACGAAGACAATTCGGCAATAGGAAAGAAAATCGAGTTATACCAAACCGTTTTGAGCCATCCTTTTTTGTGTCTTTCGTTAATGGCTTTAAATTTTTTGTATTCGGTATCTTCACGAGTAAACAGTTGAAGGATCTTCATACCTGTCACACGCTCTTGGACAAATGAATTCAAATTAGAAACTTCTGTTCTAACTTCTTCAAAAGCACGTTTCATATACTTTTGAAAAATTCGAGTAGCATACAACACTAATGGTAACATCGCAAAAACAATAAGACTTAATTTCCAATTCATAAATGCCATCACTGCAGAGACTACAAACATTGTAAGTAGGTCTCTAAAGATCATAAACAAACCTTGCCCGAAAATATCTGCTATACGCTCCATATCGGTTACTGCACGTGTAATAAGTACTCCAACAGAAGAATTATCATAATACTTCATCTTAAACTTTAGCATATGATTAAAGAGCTTTACACGTATATCTTTAACCACATTTTGGCCTAACCAGCCTGCATAGAAAATAAAAACGAGCTGACAAACCACTTCAAATAAAAGCAAAACACCCATAACAATAATGTAAGGCAGAAAACCTTCAAGGGTACGTGTTGCAATATTATGATCTATTGCTTGTTGCAGAATATATGGTCTTGCAGCGGTCGATATGGCCAAAAAAATAACGGCTAAAAACACAGCCACAAAAACCCATTTATAAGGTTTAATAAATCTTGAAAGCCGCTTAAATAAGCCTACATCTATTATTTTATCTCGTGTTTTACTCATTATATTTTATAGCCTCAGGGTATTCTATTTGTTTTAAATATAAAGCATGTGCAGGAACAGAAAACCCAGCTTCACTTCTATCTTTAGATTTTATAATGTCATGTATGTTTTCTACCTCAATCTTACCTAAACCTATGTTTACTAGTGTTCCCACAATAGCTCTAACCATATTTCGCAGGAAGCGGTCGGCTTTAATTGTAAATTGCAATTCTTGATTTACAATTTCCCATTCAGCATGCATAATTTTACAATGATATGTTTTTACATCTGTATTGCTTTTAGAAAAACTTTGAAAGTCTTTATACTGTAATAAAATTTGTGCAGCATCATTCATTTTTGACAGCTCTAGGTCTTGCTTTACATAAAAAGCGTCATTAAAAGTAAAGACATTCTTTTGAAGTGCAATTCTATATAAATACGTTCTGCTAACAGCATGAAATCTAGCATGTGCATCTAATTTAACCTTATATATATCATGTATTGCAATATCTTTAGGTAAAATTGAATTTAATCTATACACTAAATCGGTTTCAAAAAAAACAACTTGAGTTTCAAAATGCGCAAACATTTGTGAAGCATGTACGCCAGCATCTGTACGCCCTGCACCTACAATAGCAATATTTTCTTTCAATAAAATTGATAAATTCTTTTCTATAACTTCTTGTACCGAAATAGCATTAGGCTGATTTTGCCAACCATGATAAGCTGTTCCATTATATGAAAGTTCTAAAAAATATCTCAAGCTAAAATTGTATTTTTGTAAAAGGCAAAGATAAGATTTTATCGGTCTATAAATTTCAAATAAAAGTTAATTAATATAGTGTTTTCGCTTTCGCGGAAAATAAAAATGAAAAAAATATTACTCCTTTCTGACACCCACAGCTATATTGACGACTCCATTATAAAACATGTTAAACAAGCAGATGAAGTATGGCATGCTGGAGACATTGGTGATTTAAGTGTTACAGATGCCATCAAAACCCTAAAACCACTTCGCGCAGTATTTGGGAATATCGATAATGATAAAGCAAGAATGGAATTTCCAGAAAATAACCGATTTTTTTGTGAAGATGTTGATGTATGGATAACACATATTGGTGGTTATCCAGAGAAATATAACCAAAGAGTAAGAGAGGAAATCAAAAAGAATCCACCAAAACTATTTATTTCAGGACATTCCCATATTTTAAAAGTTATGCAGGACAAAAAACTAAACTTATTACACATGAATCCTGGAGCCGTTGGTAAACATGGGTTTCAAAAAGTAAGAACAATGCTTCGTTTTATTATTGATGGTTCTACAATTAAAAATCTAGAAGTTATAGAATTTAAAAAATAAAAAAGCCCAAGATCTTCACCTTGGGCTCACGCACTAATACTACTAAGATGATAGGTTTATCGTAATCTATCAACAGATTTTACAAGATCTTCATCCTTCTTAATGGCCTTATTAGCTAAAGCTAACAACACGATAGAAATAATAGGAAGAAAAATCCCAATACCTTTCTCAGAAACGTTAGTTTCTCCAGATACATTTAGTGATTGATACACAAATAATCCTAGTAAAATAAAGTTTAATATGATGTTAAGTCGTCCCAACATAAATTGAGACTTCCTGTTTTTAAACAAAAATATAGATAATAAAGACAACGCAGCAGAACCTAAAAACAAGCCAAAGTACAGCATATTATCTTTTGCAAAAACTAAGACATCATTTAAAGTAGACCATAAATGGAATACAAAAATTAAGCCTCCAGAAACAGCAGCCGATAATAATAGATAAATCGTTTGTATACGTTGAATCATAAATTTCCTTATATATAGAGTGCAAAAATAATAGTTCTTTTATAAAATTAACGGAAAAAATTAAAATAAAGTTGTATAATTGCAGTAACAAAAGATAACACTCACAGTTATAAGTTGTTAATTCTTCAGAATAAATCAATTTTTTTTCGGAATAATTCAAATTCTATATTTAACCCAAATATTTAATTCAACATAATGTTTGAAATCTCACAATTAAAAGAAATGAAACTTCCTGAGTTACAGGAAATAGGTAAAACGTTAAAAGTTTCTAAGTATCGTACTTTAAAAAAATTAGACTTAGTATATCAAATACTAGATCATCAAGCAGCTAACCCAAAAGCGGTTGCTGCAGTTCCTGTACCAACTGAAAAAACAGAAAACAAACAACCTAGACAACGTGTTCAAAAACCTAGAACACCAAAACCTACACCTAAAGACACTCAAAAAAGTGAAGAGCCTGCAACTACAGATTCTAAAGTAGAAAACAAGCCAAAACACCAACCAAAACCTCAAGCTAAAAAAGAGACTCAAAAAGCTCAAGCAGAAAAACCTGCGCCTAAAGAAAAGAACGACAAAGCTCGAGACAATAATCAAAACAGATCTAAACCTCAGCACAAAAATCAAAGAAACTCTGGCAACAATGGAAATAAGGATACGAGAAATCGTTATAGAGAGCCAGACTTTGAATTTGATGCCATTATAGAAAGTGAAGGTGTTCTAGACATCATGCAAGATGGCTATGGTTTCTTACGATCATCAGATTACAATTATTTGTCCTCGCCAGATGATATTTATGTATCACAATCGCAAATACGATTATTTGGTCTAAAAACAGGAGATACTGTTCTTGGGCATGTTAGACCTCCAAAAGAAGGTGAAAAATATTTCCCATTAATTAAAGTCAGTAAAATAAATGGTCAAGATCCAAATGTGGTTCGAGATAGAGTTTCTTTTGAACACTTAACACCTCTTTTTCCACAAGAAAAATTTAATCTTGCTGAAAAACAAAGTACGATTTCTACACGTATCATGGATTTGTTCTCTCCTATTGGAAAAGGACAACGTGGTATGATTGTATCACAACCGAAAACTGGTAAAACCATGTTACTAAAGGACGTTGCTAACGCAATTGCAGCAAACCATCCTGAAGTATATCAAATGATTTTACTAATTGATGAAAGACCTGAAGAGGTCACAGATATGCAACGTAATGTACGTGGTGAAGTTATTGCATCGACCTTTGACAAAGAAGCGCATGAGCATGTTAAAATTGCAAATATTGTTTTAGAAAAAGCAAAGCGTTTAGTAGAATGTGGACATGATGTCGTTATTCTTTTAGATTCTATTACACGTTTAGCAAGAGCATATAATACTGTACAACCTGCATCTGGTAAAATATTAAGTGGTGGTGTAGATGCCAATGCTTTGCACAAACCAAAACGTTTCTTTGGTGCAGCACGTAATATCGAAAATGGAGGTTCACTTTCTATTATTGCAACCGCTTTAACAGAAACAGGCTCTAAAATGGACGAAGTTATTTTTGAAGAATTTAAAGGAACAGGTAACATGGAACTACAATTAGATAGAAAAATATCTAACCGTAGAATTTTCCCTGCAATCGATCTTACTTCTTCTAGTACTCGTAGAGATGACATCCTATTAGATGAAAACACGATCCAACGTATGTGGGTAATGCGTAAGTATCTTGCAGACATGAACCCAGTTGAAGCGATGGAGTTTATTAACGAACGTTTTAAACAAACTAAAAACAACGAAGAATTTTTAATCTCAATGAATGGTTAGAAACTTTTCAACTCATAAAATTAAAGCCTTGATTTCTCAAGGCTTTTTTTATACACTATCTTAATACTTATTTGGGCGTTACCACAAGTGGTCGCGCTTTCCGTTATATCTTTTTAATTGCACACACTTACAATATAATCAAAGCGGCTTTTAACCCAATTAAAAAGGATGCCACTGCAATCGCTAACGCGACATAAAGAAAACAAAAAAAGCCCCTCCAATGGAGAAGCTTAGTTGTATAAAGATAAAGAATTATAGCTTATAGTGCAGCAACATGCTTAGCTAAACCAGATTTAAGGTTAGCAGCTTTGTTAGCATGTATTACATTTTTTTTAGCTAAACGATCTAACATAGAAACTACAGAAGGAAATAAAGCCTCTGCTTCTTTCTTATCAGTTAACTCACGTAATTTCTTAATCGCATTACGAGTCGTTTTATGCTGATATCTGTTTCTTAATCTTTTAGATTCGTTACTTCTAATTCTTTTTAACGCTGACTTATGATTTGCCATTTGTTCTTTTTTTTATTAAAAAATTGTAGCCCGTAGGGGAATCGAACCCCTCTTACCAGGATGAAAACCTGGCGTCCTAGCCGATAGACGAACGGGCCATTTTAGTTTTTTGAGATTGCAAATATATAGGTTATCATTATAACTTACAATACTTTTCAAATAACATTCAATGTTTCCATTGCGGATGCAAAAATACAACTATTTTTAAATGTTGCAATACCTTAAGTATATTTTTTAAAAATAATTTTAATTAATACGCTTTTGCAAACAATACTCTACGTTTTGAAAGGTTTCCTGTAAGCACACATTTCCCTTCTTCGTCTTTTGTATCCATAGGTATGCAACGAATCGTAGCTTTAGTCAATTCTTTAATTTTATCTTCTGTTTCAATTGTACCATCCCAATGAGCAGAAATAAAACCACCTTTATTTTCTAAAACATTTTTAAATTCTTCAAAATCATCAACCCTAGTGATATGAGAATCCCTATAATCTAATGCTTTCTGATAGAGGCTTTTTTGTATTTCTTCTAAAAGATTTTCTACAGTAGATGTTAAATTATCTATAGCAACTATCGCTTTCGTTTTAGTATCTCTTCTAGCTATTTCTACAGTTCCATTTTCTAAATCTTTAGGACCTATAGCGATACGCAATGGTACACCTTGCAATTCATGTTGCGCGAATTTTGCTCCAGGCCTGAATGTATCTCTATCATCATATTTTACAGAAATCCCTTTAGCTTGTAAGTCTGTTTTTATTAAATTAACAACCTTATTTATCGCCTCGAATTGCTCATCAGTTTTATAAATTGGCACGATAACAACTTGATTTGGCGCTAAACTTGGAGGTAGAACTAATCCCTGATCATCACTATGAGTCATGATTAAAGCACCCATTAAACGTGTAGAAACACCCCAAGATGTTGCCCAAACATAATCTTGTTTTCCTTCTTTTGAGGTGAATTTTACATCAAACGCTTTAGCAAAGTTCTGACCAAGAAAATGAGACGTTCCAGCTTGTAATGCTTTTCCATCTTGCATCAAAGCTTCAATACAATAGGTTTCATCAGCTCCAGCAAAGCGTTCACTTTCTGTTTTAACACCTTTTACCACAGGAATAGCCATGAAATTTTCAGCAAACGTAGCATATACGTTATTCATTAATTCCGCTTCTTTTAAAGCTTCATCTTTAGTGGCATGAGCAGTATGACCTTCTTGCCATAAAAATTCTGCAGTTCTCAAAAATAAACGTGTTCGCATTTCCCAACGAACAACATTGGCCCATTGATTAATCAATAATGGTAAATCTCTATAAGATTGAATCCAACCTTTATATGTATTCCAAATAATCGCTTCACTTGTTGGTCTAACAACTAGCTCTTCTTCTAATTTAGCTTCAGGATCTACACGAAGTTTGCCTTCATTGTCAGGATCGTTTTGTAATCTGTAATGAGTAACTACAGCACATTCTTTAGCAAAGCCTTCTGCATTTTTTTCTTCAGCTTCAAACAAGCTCTTCGGTACAAAAAGAGGAAAATACGCGTTTTGATGACCTGTCTCTTTAAACATTTTATCTAATTCGGCTTGCATTTTTTCCCAAATTGCATATCCATAAGGCTTGATAACCATACAACCTCTAACCGCTGAGTTCTCGGCTAAATCTGCTTTTACAACTAGTTCGTTATACCATTTAGAGTAATCTTCTTCTCTACTTGTAAGTTTTTTGCTCATACACAGTGTTTTGGCACAAATATTGTGACTATGTTAAATAATAAAATAGTTCAGCAAAACTAACTATTTTTGTATTGTTCAACAATTAAATCTTAAGAGATATGCAATTAAAAACACACTTAAAAGCACAAATGCCATTTTTAGCGCTAACTACAATTGTATTTGTTCTATCTTCATGTGGCTCATACCAATATGCTGGTGATGATAATGATGGAATTTACGGTGCTTCAGAAGAACCTGTTGAACAGCAAGTAGGAGAAGTTCAAAATAATAGTAATTCATATTACAAAAATTATTTCAAAGAAAAATCTACCGAGTACGATTACATTACTCAAGAAAGCGAAATTTTTACTGATATAGACTCCTATGAGGGTCAATATGTTGAACAAGATACTGTTGAACAAGAATCTTATGCTGGTTGGGGACAAGAAAATAATGATGTGACAATTAATGTTTATGGTGGTGGTTTTGCTTATAACAATTGGATGTACAGACCTTACAGGATAGGCTGGGGTTATTCACCTTTCTGGAATACTGGTTGGGGTTATGGTTTTTATGATCCATTCTGGGGTTCTCCATATTATGGTTACGGTAATTATTATGGCTATGGCGGATTTTATGGTTATGGTGGTTATTATGGCTATCCTTACCACAATGGGTATTACAATAATCCCTACTACGGAAGAAATAGAGTTGCTTATCACAATTCTAGGCGAGGAACAAGTCTAGGTCGAATGAATACTTTGGGAAGAAGAAGCAATACGAATTTAATTACTCGTGGCAATAGCTCAAGTACAAGACCAAATATTCAACCTAGAAGAGGAAACTCAAACGTCACTACTCAGCAACCTAGACCTAGAACTAATAATTCAGAGACTTCTAAACCAAAAGTGAAGCCAAGATCAAATACAACTTCTACTCCAAGACCAAGAACTAATACGTCTACTCCTAGACCAAGAGTAAATACATCTACTCCAAGACCTAGAACTAATACAACTAAGCCAAGAACAGTTAGAAGCAACACAAGCTCAAGACCTTCTAGCACACCAAGAGCTAGTTCATCTAGTAGAAGAGGAAGAAGGTAATAAATAAAATAAAAAAAAAAACGATTATAAATACGAGCTAACAACCAAACTATATTTCTTTAGGTGTTAGCTCGTTTTATTTATTATTAATTAAAATTAAATATGAAAAAAGGAATCTTAATTTGCATAGGTATTCTATCTATGTCTTTAACACAAGCGCAGGATATTACTGATGCGCTACGATATTCTAAAGATGATATTCACGGAACCGCTAGATACAAAGCTTTAAGTGGAGCCTTTGGAGCTCTTGGAGGAGATATGAGTGCGGTTAGTATAAATCCAGCTGGTTCTTCCATTTTTAACTCAAGTCATATCTCATTGTCCTTGTCTAATTTAAATAGTAAAAGTGACACTAATTATTTTAATGGATCAGATGATTCTTCAAACTCTAACGTAGACTTAAATCAAATTGGAGCTGCCTTTATATTTAAAAACAGGAATGAGGAATCAAGTTGGAAAAAATTCACCTTAGGGATTACCTATAATAAGGTTGAGGATTATGATAATGACTGGTTTGCTTATGGAACAAATACCAGAAACTCGATAGATAGTTATTTTTTAAATTATGCGAATGGAATTAGATTAGACGAGATTTCTGCTTTTGAAGGCGAGTCTTATGCAGACGCTTATATTGATATAGGAACTGCCTTTGGCTATGGAAACCAACAAGCATTTTTAGGTTATGAATCATATATATTAGAACCAGAAACAAATGAAGATGCAAATACAGTTTATACGTCTAACATCGCTGATGGAACGTACAATCAAGAATATAACTACTCTGCTACAGGATATAATGGCAAATTCACTATAAATGCTTCTACACAATATGGAGACAACTTGTTTCTTGGTTTAAATTTAAACACACATTTTATCAATTATGAGCGTTCAACCTATTTATATGAGAGTAATAATAATGAAGGCTCATTAATAAATGAAGTTGGTTTTGAAAATAACTTATCTACTATTGGCTCAGGAATTTCAATACAGCTAGGAGGTATTTTTAAAGTTACAGAACAATTTAGAATAGGTCTAGCTTATGACACTCCAACATGGTATACCATAGAAGAGGAAACCACTCAAAACATCGCAACAACAAGAGATGATTCTGGAACGATGATTACCCAAGTCATAAATCCTCAAGTTATAAATATATTTCCTCGATATAAACTTCAAACCCCAGGAAAATTAACCGGAAGTTTAGCTTACATCTTCGGAAATTATGGTTTGATTAGTTTTGACTACTCTTTAAAAGATTATAGTAATATTAAATTTAAACCAACTTCAGACAATTATCTTTCTAGCCAAAATAATATCATCAATAACAACCTGACTACAGCAGCAACCTATAAAATAGGCGGTGAATATAAAATTAGACAGTTTAGCCTAAGAGGTGGTTATAGAATGGAAGAAAGTCCTTATAAGGATTCGAAAACTGTTGGTGATTTAACTGGATACTCATTAGGTTTAGGTTACAGTTTTGGGAAAATTAAATTAGATTTAACTTATGATCACTCTGAAAGAGAACAGAACTATCAATTATATCAAGTAGGATTAACTGATGCAGCAAATTTAGATGTAAAAAACTCCAACATCACTATGTCCTTAAGTTTTAACTTATAAAAATAGTTGGACATAATATAAAAAAAGCCTGAACAAAGTTCAGGCTTTTTTTATATAGGTTTTATATTATCGCTTTAAGGTGAAATGTGCTTTAAATTCTTTTTTAGAACTATCTGTCAAATTATTTGGCTCTCTATATTCTAATGAAAACCAATAATCACTTGATGGTAATGGATAGCCATTAAATGTACCATCCCAACCTGCTCCATTTGGACTAAGTTGCTTTAAAAGTTTACCATATCTATCGAATATATATATTTTTGCATCCAACTGGTTATCAATCCCTACAACTTGCCATGTATCATTAAAACCATCATTGTTTGGTGTAAAGAATAAGGGGTAATCTACAACAAGAACAACAGTACTATCATCACCACAACCATTCGCATCTCTTACAGTTATAATATGCTCTCCTGGCATCACATCTGTAAATATAAATGAATTAGTACCATTACCTTCAAAAGGACCTCCATCAATACTAAACTCATATGTTGCTCCATTATCATCCACACTAGCTTGAATGACATTTACATCAGCAAAAGTTTCAGAAATTACTTGCGCAATCAATCCTGAAGGTGGAAGACTATTTGTGACAATAGATATTGTATTAGGGTCTCCTAAAACAGTTGAACATCCTGTTATATTATCAGTAACCACAACACTATATGTTCCTGCTTGTGTAGGCTCATAGGTCGAATCCGTTCCTAAAACCACACCTGGGTTACTAACTTCTGTCCACTCAAAACTATAATCTATAGTTGACAATCCAGTTTCTATAATTGGTGTATTAACAGTGTTACCATCATTATCTATACATAACACATAATCTTCTAAATCAACAAAAGGTAATGGATATACAGTAAAAGTTTCCACGCTTGAAGCCATACATGTTCCAGC
Organism: Lacinutrix iliipiscaria; assembly: GCF_042686125.1. Taxonomy (NCBI): domain Bacteria; kingdom Pseudomonadati; phylum Bacteroidota; class Flavobacteriia; order Flavobacteriales; family Flavobacteriaceae; genus Lacinutrix; species Lacinutrix iliipiscaria. The sequence continues at coordinate 1,313,765 of NZ_JBHUOV010000001.1, read as the reverse complement.
AGTTGTATACAATATTGAGTAAGTGGTTTCCGGTGTAGCATTAGTAACTTCACCAGTAACACTATCAATTATTGATCCATCAGCAGGATCTATATCAAACGTAAACACACCTCCAAAAGTTCCTGTAACTGTAGCTGTTGCTCCATCGCAATTAGGCGTCATCGTAAATGAGGCATCATCTTCAAAAAAGATAAACACATTTTCAGTAGTACTTTCAGGACATGGTCCAGATGTTGTATATTCAACAGTATAAGTTTCTCCCGAACCTCCATTAGTCACAGTTCCAGTTACTGGATCAATCATTGCGCCATCACTAGGTACTGGGTTAAAAGCAAAGGTTCCTCCTATATCTCCAATGATATTAGCAGTTCCACCACCACATCCTGGATTCATTGTAAATGAAGCATCTTCAGATGGAAAAACTGTAACCATTTCTATACTGCTAGCAGGACAAACTCCAGGAGTTGTATACTCTACTGTATAAGTTACATTAGACGTTCCGTTGGTTATTGTCCCAGTCGCACCATCTATCATCGCGCCATCACCTGGCACTGGATTAAAGGTAAAAGTTCCTCCTGCCGTTCCGGTTATTGTTGCTGTCCCTCCATCACATGTAGGGTCTAAAGTAAATGAAGCATCATCAGTTGTTAAAACAGTTAACCCTTGTGTTGATACTGATGGACAAACTCCAGAGGTCGTATACTCAATAGTATAACTTGCTCCAGATGTTCCACCTGTCACGGTTCCTGTAGCCATATCAATCGAAGCCCCATCTCCAGGTGCTGGATTAAAAGCAAAGGTTCCGCCGACTGTTCCGGTTATTGTAGCGGTTCCTCCATCACATGTAGGATCCATTGTAAATGAAGCATCATCAGTAATAATTACAGTAACATTTTGAGTTGTAGTTACAGCACAAGGACCTGCAGTTGTATATTCAACAGAATATGTTTCACCTGAGACTCCTCCAGTAACCAATCCTGTAGTAGAATTTATTGAAGCTCCATCACTAGGCACTGGGTTAAAAGCAAAGGTTCCACCTATATCTCCTGTTATTGTTGCTGTTCCTCCATCACATGTAGGGTCCATTGTAAATGAAGCATCTTCTGAAGGAAATACTGTTACGGTTTCTGTGCTATTTGCAAAACATGTCCCCGAAGTTGTATATTCTATAGTGTAGGTTGCCCCGGAAGTTCCGCCCGTTATGGTTCCTGTTACTCCATCTATCATCGCGCCATCACCTGGCGCTGGACTAAAGGTAAAGGTTCCTCCTGCCGTTCCGGTTATTGTTGCTGTCCCTCCATCACATGTAGGGGCTAAAGTAAATGAAGCATCATCAGTTGTTAAAACAGTTAACCCTTGTGTTGATACTGACGGACAAACTCCTGAGGTCGTATACTCAATAGTATAACTTGCTCCAGATGTTCCACCTGTCACGGTTCCTGTAGCCATATCAATCGAAGCCCCATCTCCTGGTGCTGGATTAAAAGCAAAGGTTCCGCCGACTGTTCCAGTTATAGTTGCTGTTCCTCCATCACAAGTTGCGGTCATAGTAAATGATGCATCATCAGTTGTTAATACAGTAACATTTTGAGCTGTAGCTACAGCACAAGGACCAGCAGTTGTATATTCTACAACATAAGTAACTCCGGAAACCCCTCCCGTTACTTCTCCAGTGACAACGTCTATTGACGCACCATCACTTGGTACTGGATTAAAAGCAAAGGTACCACCTACATCTCCAAGAATAGTCATTGTACCACCATCACAATTTTCAAGGACTGAAAAAGAAGCATCTTCTGAAGGGTACACTGTTACGTTTTCTGTACTATTTGCAAAACATGTCCCAGAAGTTATATATTCTATAGTGTAGGTTGCCCCGGAAGTTCCTCCCGTTATGGTTCCTGTTACTCCATCTATCATTGCGCCATCACCTGGCGCTGGATTAAAGGTAAAGGTTCCTCCTGTCGTTCCAGTTATTGTTGCTGTCCCTCCATCACAAGTTGCTGTCATATTAAATGAAGCGTCATCTGTGGATAACACAGTAACATTCTCTGTAGTTGTTTCTGGGCAAGTGCCTAATGTTGTATACTCTATTGTATAAGTTGTTCCGGAAGTTCCGCCTGTTACCGTTCCTGTTGCAGTATCTATTGAAGCTCCATCTCCTGGTGCCGGATTAAACGCAAAGGTTCCGCCTAAATCACCGGTAATTGTCGCTGTTCCTCCATCACAAGTTGGATTCATTGTAAATGAAGCGTCATCTGTGGATAACACAGTAACATTCTCTGTAGTTGTTTCTGGGCAAGTGCCTGAGGTTGTATATTCTATTGTATAACTTGATCCTGAGGTTCCGCCTGTTACCGTTCCTGTTGCGGTATCTATTGAAGCCCCATCGCCTGGCGCTGGATTAAAAGCAAAGGTTCCACCTAAATCACCGGTAATTGTCGCTGTTCCTCCATCACAAGTTGCGGTCATACTAAATGTTGCATCTTCAGAAGCAAGTACTGTTACTGTTTCTGTGCTATCTGCTGCACATGAACCTGTAGTGGCATATTCTATTGTATAAGTTGTTCCTGCGGTTCCGCCTGTTACCGTTCCAGTCGTAGGATCTATAACTGCCCCATCACCTGGCACAGGGTTAAAAGTAAAAGTCCCTCCTGTAGTTCCAGTTATTGTTGCTGTTCCTCCATCACAAGTTGCGGTCATATTAAATGAGGCATCACCAGTAGATAGTACGGTCACCATTTCGGTGCTAGTATCTGGACATGTTCCTAATGTTGTATACTCTATTGTATAAGTTGTTCCGGAAGTTCCGCCTGTTACCGTTCCTGTTGCAGTATCTATTGAAGCTCCATCTCCTGGTGCCGGATTAAAAGCAAAGGTTCCGCCAACTGTTCCGGTTATTGTTGCTGTTCCTCCATCACAAGTTGGATTCATTGTAAATGAAGCGTCATCTGTGGATAACACAGTAACATTCTCTGTAGTTGTTTCTGGGCAAGTGCCTGAGGTTGTATATTCTATTGTATAACTTGATCCTGAGGTTCCGCCTGTTACCGTTCCTGTTGCGGTATCTATTGAAGCCCCATCGCCTGGCGCTGGATTAAAAGCAAAGGTTCCGCCTAAATCACCGGTAATTGTCGCTGTTCCTCCATCACAAGTTGCGGTCATGTTAAATGTTGCATCTTCAGAAGCAAGTACGGTTACTGTTTCTGTGCTATCTGCTGCACATGAACCTGTAGTGGCATATTCTATTGTATAAGTTGTTCCGGAAGTTCCGCCTGTTACCGTTCCAGTCGTAGGGTCTATAACTGCCCCATCACCTGGCACAGGGTTAAAAGTAAAAGCCCCTCCTGTAGTTCCAGTTATTGTTGCTGTCCCTCCATCACAAGTTGCGGTCATATTAAATGAGGCATCACCAGTAGATAGTACGGTCACCATTTCGGTGCTAGTATCTGGACATGTTCCTAATGTTGTATACTCTATAGTATAAGTTGAACCTGAGATTCCGCCTGTTACCGTTCCTGTTGCGGTATCTATTGAAGCTCCATCTCCTGGTGCCGGATTAAAAGCAAAGGTTCCGCCAACTGTTCCGGTTATTGTTGCTGTTCCTCCATCACAAGTTGGATTCATTGTAAATGATGCATCATCTGTGGATAACACAGTAACATTCTCTGTAGTTGTTTCTGGGCAAGTGCCTGAGGTTGTATATTCTATTGTATAACTTGATCCTGAGGTTCCGCCTGTTACCGTTCCTGTTGCAGTATCTATTGAAGCCCCATCTCCTGGCGCTGGATTAAAAGCAAAGGTTCCACCTAAATCACCGGTAATTGTCGCTGTTCCTCCATCACAAGTTGCTGTCATGTTAAATGTTGCATCTTCAGAAGCAAGTACGGTTACTGTTTCAGTGCTATCTGCTGCACATGAACCTGTAGTGGCATATTCTATTGTATAAGTTGTTCCTGAAGTTCCTCCTGTTACCGTTCCAGTCGTAGGATCTATTGAAGCCCCATCGCCTGGCACAGGGTTAAAAGTAAAAGCCCCTCCTGTATCACCCGTTATTGTTGCTGTTCCACCATCACAAGTTGCAGTCATATTAAATGAGGCATCACCAGTAGATAACGCAGTTACTGTTTCGGTACTATCATCAGCACACGCTCCTGAGGTGGCATATTCTATTGTATACGTTGTTCCGGAAGTTCCGCCTGTTACCGTTCCAGTCGTCGGATCTATCACTGCTCCATCACCTGGTGCAGGGTTAAAAGAAAATGTTCCGCCTAAATCACCTGTAATTGTTGCTGTTCCTCCGTCGCAAGTTGCAGTCATCGTAAATGAGGCATCTCCAGTAGATAACGCAGTCACTGTTTCGGTACTATCATCAGCACACGCTCCTGAGGTGGCATATTCTATTGTATACGTTGTTCCGGAAGTTCCGCCCGTTACCGTTCCAGTAGTCGGATCTATCACTGCTCCATCACCTGGTGCAGGGTTAAAAGAAAACGTTCCGCCTAAATCACCTGTAATTGTTGCTGTTCCTCCATCGCAAGTTGCAGTCATCGTAAATGATGCATCTCCAGTTGATAATGCAGTTACAGTTTCGATACTGTTATCACAATTTCCAGGTGTTGAATATTGTATAGAATAAGTCGTACCAGAGGTTCCTCCTGTTACGGTTCCTGTAATCGGATCAATAACTGCACCATCTCCAGGTGGAGGATTAAAACTAAACATTCCGCCTCCATCACCAGTAATAGTAGCTGTTCCACCATCACAAGTTGCTGTCATATTAAAAGAAGGATCTGTTGGATCATCAACCGTTACTAATACAGAATCACTATCTGTAAATGTGCTTCCATCACAGTTCGTATATTCTACTTCAACTGTAAAACTCTCATCTGCTGAAGGGCAAACGTTTACTGTTGGTGAATTACTAATCACACTACCACTTCCATCGTACCAAGTGACTGCATAGTTAGGCAATCCATTTGGTGTAAAACGCCAAGCTTCAACAGAAGCTGACCAGTTTCCTGTATTTCTACCAGGTGGCGTATAAGCAACTGTTCCTGCTGGATTTTGGATTCCAATTACTGCATTTCCACTATTCCAAGTAAAACATGTTGGTTTGTCTAATATATAAACTTCTATAGTATTTGTACCTTCATACAACACCATTTGTTGAAAATTCTTTAGTGCATTACATGAAAAATTAGCAACGTTGAAATAGCTCACAACAAATGTTCTACATGGTGCAGTTCCTTTTACTTCCCAACCAATTTCATGCGTTCCTGCACTTGCGGCAGGATCTATATCGTGTCCTGCTCCAAAAATATTTGCCTCAGCCAAAGTTGGATTAGTATTATTAGGTAAAGATTGTGTAAACGCCCATTCATTTCCTGTATTTGCATTGGAAACATCAAAACTAAGTACACCATTTGAACCTACCACAATTTGATTATAATTGACACCAAAAAAACAGAACTCAAAAGGCAAATTCACGATTCCACTCCAAATATCATCTGTACTAACAAATAATTGATTCGCTAATCCATTAAAATTTGATGGTGGATTAAAAGGAATTGAAGACACACTATAAGAGGTGGTTTCACCTGTCTCTAAAAAAGTTGCAGATAAGTTTGTACATAGTGTATTACAATCTAAATCAACTTGTGACGGACCAGCATTAACATTGGGACAACCTGGACCTTGAGCATATATAAAATTGATAAAAAGTAGGGAGGCTAGTGTTAATAATCTTTTCATGAAAAGAATTTTTATTAATAATAATAACTACAATTTAATACTTATGAATATATAGAAATTTGCACTATATATAAATAGTCTTGAAAATTAAGAAAAAAATAGCAGAAAATAAGTTAAAATGCAATGAAATTAAATGTATGAAAATTTCAAACTATAACAGAATGGAATTACTTATCTTTGCAGACTATAATAATATTATTTAATATAATGAAATTAGAAAGCCAATTGGACGAATTTGATTCACTAGGAGATGATCATATTGGAACTTCTTCAAATACACCTATGCGTAAAGATGCTTTCGCATTAACAAATGAAGAAAAAATTGATATCATAAAGGATGACGTAAGACATATCATGGAAACTTTAGGGCTTGACTTAAAAGACGACAGCCTTAATGGCACGCCTAATCGAGTTGCTAAAATGTTTGTTAAAGAACTCTTTGGAGGACTAAACCCAAAGAACAAACCTAACGCATCCACTTTTGAAAATAAATATAAATATGGTGAAATGCTGGTTGAAAAGAATATCACTTTATATTCAACTTGCGAACATCATTTACTTCCCATTGTAGGTAAAGCACACGTAGCTTATATTTCAAATGGCACAGTTGTCGGCCTTTCCAAAATGAATCGTATTGTTGATTATTTTGCTAAACGCCCTCAAGTACAAGAACGTTTAACTATTCAAATTGTTAAAGAATTACAAACTGTATTAAATACTAAAGATGTTGCCTGTGTGATTGACGCCAAGCATTTATGTGTTAATTCTAGAGGAATTAGAGATATTGAAAGCAGTACTGTAACTAGCGAATTTGGAGGGAAATTTAAAGAAAAAGAAACCCGTAGAGAATTCTTAGATTATATAAAATTAGAGACTAAATTTTAATGTAAATAGTAATTATTTATTGGTATGCCACTATACGATCATCAAAACATAAAGATATACAATACACTCTCAGGAGAAAAGGACATTTTTAAATCCATAAATGCTGGATATGTTGGCATGTATGTTTGCGGACCAACAGTGTATAGTAATGTGCATTTGGGTAATGTAAGAACGTTTATGTCTTTTGATGTCATTTATCGCTATCTTCTTCATTTAGGCTACAAAGTCCGTTATGTAAGAAATATTACTGATGCTGGACATCTAGAAAATGATGCCGATGTTGGTGAAGATCGTATTGCAAAAAAAGCACGTTTAGAAGAAATTGAACCAATGGAAGTCGTGCAACGCTACACAGTAGACTTTCATAATATCTTAAATACATTCAACTTTTTACCACCTAGCATAGAGCCAACTGCAACTGGTCATATTATTGAACAAATAGAACTTATAAAAACTATAATTGAAAATGGTTTTGCTTACGAAGTTAATGGTTCCGTTTATTTTGATGTTCACAAGTATAACGAATCTAAAAATTATGGCATTTTAAGCAAGCGTAAATTAGAAGATCTTATTCATAACACACGTGAACTTGATGGCCAAAGCGATAAGAAGAACCCTCAAGATTTTGCTCTTTGGAAAAAAGCCGAACCACAACACATTATGCGTTGGCCTTCTCCTTGGAGCGATGGTTTTCCTGGCTGGCACTTAGAATGTACAGCCATGAGCACTAAATATTTAGGCGATCGTTTTGATATTCATGGTGGTGGAATGGATTTAAAATTTCCGCATCACGAATGTGAAATTGCACAAAATGAAGCTGCTAAAAACCAATCGCCAGTAAATTATTGGATGCATGCCAATATGCTTATTATGAATGGCAAAAAAATGGCAAAATCTACTGGTAATTTTATTTTACCTAATGAGATTTTCTCTGGAAAGAATCCTCATATCACTAAAGCCTATTCGCCAAGTGTCGCAAGATTCTTTATGCTTCAAGCGCATTACAGAAGCATTTTAGATTTCACTAATGATGGTCTCTTAGCTAGCGAAAAAGGCTTCTTCAAACTTCTAGATGCAATTAATTTAATGGATGGCTTGCCAACGGCTTCTACTTCTACATTTCTTGTTTCTGATTGGAAGCAAAGATGTTATGATGCCATGAACGACGACTTTAACACACCTATTTTAATTGCCACTTTATTTGAGGCTGTTAAATTTATTAATCAAGTCAAAGATGAATCGGCCACTATTTCTAAAGATGATTTATCTGAATTAAAATCAACTATGCACAGTTTTGTTTTCGATATTTTAGGCCTCGAAAATGTGACTAAAGAAGACTCAGGAACTGATAAACTTTCTAGCGCTGTAGAACTTTTAATTCAATTACGTCAGGAAGCCAGAGCAAATAAAGACTTTGCGATGTCTGATAAAATTAGAAACGAATTAGCAGCTGCAGGCATTCAACTTAAAGATGGTAAAGAAGGGACTACTTTTTCGACTAATTAGTATAAAATTGTAAAGGTGTTTAGGTGTTTAGGTGTTTAGGTGTTTAGGTGTTTAGAAAATATTCTATATTTGTGATTAAATAAAACACAATGCACAAATATTCTTTTGAAAAATTAGAAGTTTGGAAAGAAAGTACTCAACTTGCTATTAAAATTTATAAAATAAGTGGTCTCTTTCCTAGTAGAGAAAAATTTGGTTTGTCTTCTCAAATGCGAAGATGCTCTGTTTCAATTTCTTCAAATATTGCAGAAGGCACCTCTAGGTTGACATCAAAAGACAAAGCACACTTTATGACTATTGCTTATGGTTCCGCGATTGAGTTGTTAAATCAAGCAATTATTTCTAAAGAATTAAGTTTAATAACAAACGAGAGTTATCTTGATCTTAGAAAAGAAATAGAATCTATCACAAATAAAATTAACGCTTTACGGAATCATTTTTTAAAAACTTAACAACCCAACAACAGACAAATCAACAATTCGTGAAAAAAATTTTAATATATCCATTTCTAATTCTCATCAAAATCTATCAAACGCTAATTTCTCCATTAACACCTGCGACGTGTCGATTTCAACCAACCTGTTCGCATTATTCAAAAGAAGCCCTAGAAAAACACGGTTTACTTAAAGGTGGAAAGTTAGCACTCAAACGGATCTTTAGCTGTCATCCCTGGGGAAAAAGTGGTTACGACCCTGTTCCTGAAAAGGAAGATTAATTTCTTTTGGGGCGTTTCCCTACTTCGCCAAGCTGCGTAGCGCCAGGCTTTCCGCAGTCGCTTTTTTTGATTTGTCCTTCTGCACTACACTGCAGAATCCACAAAAAAGAGCTCCAACAAATGCGTCAATCCTTAACGCGCTAAATAATAAAATAACGTTAATCCTATAAAAGAGTTTCATTTAAATTCAGCATAAGTGCTATATTTACCATCAGAAAATAAAAACTATGTATTCATTAATATTTGATTGGAATCCGTTAACAGGCATTGACATTGTTGGCAACTTTAAACTTCACTTTTATAGTGTCATGTGGATTATTGCCTTTCTATTAGGGTTACAAATCATGAAACGCATTTTTAAAAGAGAGCAAGTAAGTCTAGACTATCTCGATCCTCTTTTTTTATATACTATTATTGCCACTATGCTTGGCGCACGCTTAGGTCATGTGTTATTTTACCAATCTGAATTAATTTCACAAGATTTTTTTAGCATCTTTTTACCCTTCCGTTTTGTGCCAGAATTTGAATTTACTGGCTTTCAAGGTTTAGCAAGTCATGGTGCAGCTATTGGGATAATTATTGGCATGTATTTATACCGAAGAAAATACAAGTACAAATCTTTAATGTGGATTCTAGATCGCGTAGTCATTCCTGTCGCTTCTGGTGCCATTTTTATACGTTTAGGGAATTTTATTAACTCAGAAATTATTGGAAAAGAAACAAATTCTAATTTTGGTGTTCGTTTTATTCAAGAAGAATATAACCCTAGAGAAGCGGTAAAACTTACTGGTATTCAAGACCCAAAAGAAGCCTATAACGCCATTGCTAGTAATCCGCAATTTCAAAATTTATTAGATGCTGTGCCTTTTAGGCATCCTGCACAATTATACGAATCTGTCAGTTATATCTTTGTCTTTTTAATTTTATGGTATTTCTACACAAAAACCAATAAAGGCAATCAAACAGGGTTTTTATTTGGTCTGTTTTTAGTCCTTTTATGGACGGTTAGATTCTTTGTAGAATTTGTTAAAGAAGCACAAGTTGACGAACGTGCCACTTGGGCTTTAAACACAGGACAGTGGCTAAGCCTTCCTTTTATTGCTATTGGATTGTACTTTATGTTTGTTTACAAACCTAAAAATGCAGTTCATTAAAATAAAAGGCCTTCTCGAGTGCAGTCGAGAGCTTAAAAATTACCATTTAAAAAGTAGGTCTTGACTGCGCTCGACCTGACATTTATCATGAAAAAAATACACTTACTTACAACTACACTTTTTTGCGCTTCACTATTACTGACTTCCTGTAAAGAAGAAAAAAAGGTCATAAAGCCTATTGAAATCACCTTTAAAAAAGAAGGTGAGTTAACCCTTTACAAAGCGATAACAGACTCTATTGTTTCTAAATTAGATATAGAAATTGCGGATACTGATTACGATGTGCAAACGGGTTTAATGTATAGAAATTCTATGCAAGACAACCAAGGCATGTTGTTTGTGTTTCCTACAATGCGTGAACGTTTCTTTTATATGAAAAACACGCGAATTCCATTAGATTTAATCTATTTAGATGACAACCAATTTATTGTGAGTTTTCAAGAAAATGCAAATCCGTTAGATGAGTCGTCGTTACCTTCTAAAGTGCCTGCTCAATATGTACTAGAAGTTAATGCTGGACTTGCTGAAAAATGGCGTTTAGAAGTTGGTGACAGAATGGAATATCGTAAAGAGTAGGTTTTGTTGTTGAGGTGTTTGTTGTTGGGTTGTTTGTTGTTGAGGTGTTAGTATAATAAAGCACTGCTTTGCAAACAACATTTATACCTTAAGGTTTAATAAATAATGTCTATTTAATTTCAATGCTATTTTGCGTTAAGGATTGACGCATTTGTTGGAGCTCTTTTTTATGGATTCTGCAGTGTAGTGCAGAAGGACAAATCAAAAAAAGCGACTGCGGAAAGCCTGACCAAGACTTATAGTCTTGGGAACGCCCAAAATAAAGACATAAAAAAACCTTTCAGCAGGATACTGAAAGGTTTTATATTTTAATGAAGTTAAGGTTTAAGCTTTAGCGTCTTCTTCAACTTCTTTTTCTTTCACTTTTAAAGCATCTGTAGCATCGCCAGCTTTCTTTACTGAATCGTACATGATTGGCGTTGCAATAAACAACGATGAGTATGTCCCTACAATTACACCTACAATTAAGGCGAACATAAAGCCTCTAATAGAATCTCCACCAAAAATGAAAATGGCTAATAATACCACTAATGTGGTTAAAGAGGTGTTTAAAGTTCTACTTAATGTACTGCTTAATGAGGCATTGATGACTTTATCAAATGGCCAAGAGGTGTGTTCGTTAAAGAATTCACGAATTCTATCAAACACAACCACAGTATCATTTAACGAATATCCAATTACAGTTAAGATCGCTGCAATAAACGCTTGGTCAATTTCCATTGTAAAAGGCATAAACTTGTACGTTAGAGAGAAGATTCCTAGAACGATTAATACATCATGGAATACTGCTGCCACTGCACCAAGTGAGAATTGCCATCTTTTAAAACGGAATAAGATATATAAGAATACAACAATTAAAGATCCTAAAATGGCCCAGAATGAAGCTTGTTTAATATCATCTGCAATAGAAGGACTTACCTTATAAGACTCCATGACACCGATTTGTTTAGTGACATCGTTTAAATCTTTAAACTCATCATAGCTAATATTAGTTAAGTGAGGTTGTAAAGCATTATAAAGCTTTGATCTTATTTCTTCATCGACCTCGCCAGAAGTTTCATTAATTTTATATTTTGTTGTAATTTTTAAATCATTACTCGCTCCAATAGATTTCACATCTGCAGAACCAAAAACATCTTCAGCAGATAAAACACCTGCGATTTCTGAAGCACTTACTGGCTCAGCAAAACGTACTTGATATGTTCTTCCTCCAACAAAATCTACACCTTGATCTAATTTGTTTGTAAACAAAGAACCTAAACTTACAAGAATGAATACCGCAGAAATCACATAAGCGATTTTACGTTTCTTCAAGAAATTGATACTGATATTTCTAAATAAGTTTTTGGTTAGTCCTGTTGAGAATTCTAGTTTCCCACCTTTATTCACATACCAATCTACTAACAATCTAGTAATAAAGATAGCTGTAAATAAAGAAGTCCCAATACCAATTAATAAGGTAGTAGCGAATCCTTTAATTGGACCTGTTCCGAATACAAATAGGATAAGAGCTGTTAAACCTGTAGTCACGTTGGCATCTAAAATAGAAGACAATGCATTAGCGAAACCATCTTTAATAGCTGTTTTTTGGTCTTTACCTTTAGCTAATTCTTCTCGAACACGTTCAAAGATAAGTACGTTGGCATCTACCGACATACCAATGGTTAATACAATACCAGCAATACCTGGAAGCGTTAATACTGCGCCTAAACCAGACAAGACACCAAATAATAATACGATATTAAATAGCATTGCTATATCTGCGAATAGACCTGCTTTTCCATAATAGAAAATCATCCATAATAACACTAATCCTAATGCGATTAAAAATGACATTTTACCACTATCGATTGCTTCTTGTCCTAACGATGGTCCAACCACATCACTTTGAATGATGTCTGCTTTAGCTGGTAATTTACCAGCACGTAATACGTTAGCTAAATCTGTTGCTTCGTTAAGTGTGAAGCTACCAGAAATTTGTGAGTTACCACCAGCAATAGCACCAGTAGTTACTCCAGGTGCAGAATACACAATATTATCAAGTACAATGGCAATTTGACTCCCTTGGGTATAAGCACGTCCAGTCATTTCTTCCCAGATTTTTGCTCCTTTACTATTCATTTGCATTGACACTAATGGTTTTCCCATTGGATCATAATCTTGTCGAGCATCAACAACAACACCTCCACCTAATTCTGGCACACCTTCTCTGTTACCTTTTAAAGCATATAAGTCAATTAACTCACTATCTTTTTTAGGTTTACCAAAAGCAAATATAACATTACGTTGTTCTGCAGGTAATAAATGTCTGATTTGCGGCATATTTAAATACTCACTAACCGTTTCTTTGTCTTTTATATTAAGTAAGGCAAGAGCTGCAGGGTCTTGTGCTTGAAACAGTAAATCTCTTAATGGATTTTTCTCTACAGCTGTTGAATCTGGATCATCACCTAAAAGGTCAGAAATTTTATCATCTTCTGTAGAGGCTTCTTCTACGTTTTCGATAGTTGTAGTTTCACTAGCTTTAGCTATATTTTTTAAGGTCTCATTAGCTTGAATTAAAAAGTCGTTAAAAAGGGCTTTATTATATACATCCCAAAACTCTAATTGAGCAGTACTTTGTAATAATTTTGTAGCACGTTCAGCATCTTTAACTCCCGGTAATTCTACAAGAATACGTCCAGAGTTCCCTAAACGTTGAATATTAGGTGATGTCACACCAAACTCATCAATACGTTTACGCAATACTTCAAAAGCAGAAACAATAGATTCATCAATTTTTCTTTCGATAACTGGCTTCACTTCATCGTCTGTCATGTTACCATCGATCTCACCATCTAATGCTCGTGTATAAAATATATCTGGAGAGGCTAATTTAGAATCTCCTTTTATGGCATCAAAAGCTATGAAAAAGTCTTCTAAATAAGTGTTTTGTCCGTTTTTTTGAAGCTCTGAAGCATCGTCTAAAGCTTTATTAAATGTTGGGTCTGAAGTTTGATTTGCTAACCCTTTTAAGATATCCTTTACAGACACTTGTAAAATCACGTTAACTCCACCTTTTAGGTCAAGTCCTAAGTTCATAGCATTTTCTTTTACTTCGTTATAAGTATATTTTGCTATTCCTAAGTTATAAACGTCTTGATTAGATAATGAATCTAAGTACTTTGCTTCTTTTACGGTATCGCTATTTGCAATTGCTTTTGCTTGGCTTTCAATACTATTATTTTTAAAAGTGAAAGACAATTGGTAAATACTTACCAATCCAAACAATAGTGCAAATAATTTTACTAATCCTTTATTTTGCATGTTTTATTTTTTTGTGGTCAAATTTTTTAACGCGCAAATATAAAACTTACGGTATAATTTGACAATTATTTATGTTTAAATACGATTTATAGCTTTACTCATTGAATAATGACAGCTATTTAATATGATAGTCTTAATGAATTAAGCTGAAGGTCCAGCTCGACCTTCAGGTATTTGATGAGGAATATTATTTATTGCTACAGCAATTTCATTATTAACAGTATAAGCTACTTTTACATTATTACTTTCAATTGAAGTCTTAATTAGATTCCCTAAAGGGTATATCGTAGGATTAAAAAATCGATCAAATTCTTGATTGAGTTGTATGGCATATTTTCCACCAAAACCTGAATTAGAATCATTGGTATCTGCGATTTTGTAGACATCAAAATTATATGTTGCAGCTTCTTTTTCTGAAGGAAATCTTATTGGGTCTTCATGTTGATTTGTTGTAGCAAAACCGAGTTCAAGCTTTTCATCATTAGAAAGAATACTTTTAACATGAGTAACATCTGCATCGCTATAATAAGTGATTTTTAGCGTCCCAGCGTCTATATTCTCAACAACTTGAATATTATGAACTCCTAAGGTTTGCAATTGCGCTTTTACATTTGCAATTGTTTTTTGAGCTTGAGGAGAGGAGATGTTGGCATCAACAAATTGCAATACAATTTCTTGATTAGGTACTGTATTTTGCTGCTGACTTAAAGCACCAAATAAGGCAAGAATAATTAGAGCACTAAAGTACCATCTCGTTTTCATGTGGCTAATATAAAAAATAAAGACTGTATTACTAAAGTCTTTATATAATTATTAGTACGTTGAATACAAAGTTCACTTAAAAAAAATGAGCAACTTAAAAGCTGCTCATTTTTTTTAACTATAATATGGCTAAGATTACATGCCTTGTTGTAAGCTCTCGACTTTTTTGTATCCTTCAGGAGGAGTCATATCAAACTTATCTTCACTTACTGTTTGAGGTTCAATTTTAGTGACCTCCATAGTCATAGTCATATCTATTCCCATTTGGTTCATCTCAATTTCCATGTACATTGGAAATCCTTTAAACTCTTCACCAAAAGTAACTGTTTGTTGGCTAATGGCAGATATTTTATCTGTTGCAAAAATATTCATCTTAACTTCTGTTCCTTCATTTTCTACAACAACATTATACTTAGTACATTCGTAACCCATTACAGTTTTAGTTTCTTCACCTTTAGTAATTGTTACATTTTTTGAATCATCTTCAGAAGAATCAAAAGTGCTTTCAGCATAAACTTTTCCTGCTTGGTTGTTCATGTACACTAACATTTTCTTCTCGTCATTATCAATAATGTTAGTCGTTTCTCCAGTCATCATGCTCTGAACTTCAGAACGCGTTTTATTATCTTTAAAATAGGTCGTTGATAAAATTTCTCCGATCATATCAAACTGCGATTGCGCTGCAGGATTCGTTGAAGATAGTGTCATTTTAGAAGTTACAACGCCTTCAGTTAATTTCTCTTGGGCTATAGTATTAAAACTAAAAGCTAATAATAAGATGCATAAAATTTTTTTCATTGTTAAAATTATTAAGGTTAAATATTTGTTTTTTTTCAGTGATTAAGACAAATATCTTGCCATAACTACAGAAACAATAAAATTCACTATTATAAATCTAATAAGCCATTTGTTTTCTTAACCCCTTCTGCGCTAGCGTTTAGATGAGTTTTTTCAGCATCGCTTAATTCAATTTCTACAATTTTTTCAATTCCGTTTCGTCCTAAAATTACAGGCGCTCCAATACATAAATCGTTTAAACCATATTCTCCTTCTAATAAGGTTGAGCATGGAAACATTTTCTTTTGATCGCAAGCGATAGCCTGTACTAAACCAGAAACTGCAGCTCCAGGAGCATACCAAGCAGAGGTTCCTAATAATTTTGTTAATGTTGCTCCACCTACTTTAGTATCTTGTAAAACTTGTTCTAATCTATCTTCTGAAATAAATTTAGAAACAGGCACAGAATTTCTAGTCGCAAGACGAGTTAAAGGCACCATTCCTGTATCACTATGACCTCCAATAACCATTCCATCTACATCAGATATTGGTGCACCTAAAGCTTCTGCGAGTCTAAATTTAAAACGTGCAGAATCTAAAGCACCTCCCATTCCAATAATTCTATTTTTAGGAAGGTTAGTTGTTTTGTGAACTAAATACGTCATGGTATCCATTGGATTACTTACGACTATAATGATGGTATTAGGAGAGTGTTCTATTAAACTAGATGACACCATTTTTACAATACCTGCATTAATTCCAATTAATTCTTCACGAGTCATTCCTGGTTTACGAGGTATTCCAGAAGTAATCACGCAAATATCACTATTTGCTGTTTTAGAATAATCATTTGTTACTCCTGTGATTTTTGTATCAAAGCCATTTAATGATGCTGTTTGCATTAAATCCATAGCTTTACCTTCTGCAAAGCCTTCTTTAATGTCTAATAAAACGACTTCTGAAGCAAAGTCTTTAATTGCAATATATTCTGCACAACTTGCTCCTACTGCTCCTGCTCCTACTACTGTTACTTTCATTTGTTTGTTTTTTATTTGTGTTGATTTAATTGAAATACAAAATTAATATTTATAAATCACTTTTGAGTAAATTTCAACTAAGATAATTTAGGACTAATTCTTCCTATTAAAATTGTAATTTAATCCGAAAATAATATTTGTATACTTCCCAAAGGTTAGCATTGTATTAACTGAAAAGTTTTTAATATTGTAATTCACACCTAGGTCTGCATTAAAATTTGTTGTGCTTTTGTCAAGCGATTGTAAAGATTGATTTAATACATCGAGTAAAAGCTCACCATCTCCACCTATTTTATAGGAAAAACTACTCACATTAACGCCTAGACCAGCAGAAACATCAAACTGTTTGATTGTTTTAGAAGCTAAAATATTAAACAAGAAAGAATCGCCATCGACATCAATTGAATTAATAGTTCCTAAGGTAAGATCTGCAGCATCAAATTCATCACTTACATTATAAGACGCGTAAGACACTAAAGCAGCCACATCAAAAGAAGAAGCTTCTAATTTAGGAATCCATTGCGAAATACTATGTTGTACACCAGCACCAACAACCTGATAATAAGTGCTATTAATTTTAATTTTTGGAGAAAATCTACCAATTAGGGTCGTTCCTTTCCAAAGTCCTAAACCAAATTGCATTTGATAATGATTTACATAAGATTCATCTAAACCTTCAGGTGCATCAAACTCGAATGCTTCACCTTCTATTTGTCCTTGTAAAACCACATCGCTTTCTCCTCCTAAAGCTGTAGGTATAGTCGCTGTAGTGGCAGCGCCTTGAATTTCTATATTAACAAGATTGGCTTCATTGACTTCAAATGTTTTTTTGCCACTTGAAATAAACAACCAATTTCCTTGTACAGAGACTTCTACTTCCCAAAGCTTCTTTTTTTTAGCACTTGTAAACCAACCACTAGATGATTGGTAAGTGGTTGCTTCTACAGCTGGCGAGACGTATTGTTGTGTTAACGAGATAAGATCTCCAGCAACATTTGCAAGATCATCTTGAGCTGCTACACTAAATGGAAGCATCACAACTAGGAAGAGAACGCTACGCATCTATATTAGCATAAACAGCATTCTTCTCAATAAATTCTCTACGAGGAGGAACCTCATCTCCCATTAACATAGAGAAAATTCGATCTGCTTCAGCGCCATTTTCAATTTGAACCTGACGTAAAGTTCTAAAACCAGGATTCATAGTTGTATCCCAAAGCTGTTCCGCATTCATTTCTCCCAGACCTTTATAACGTTGTATCTTACTTCCATCTCCAAACTCTTCCATGATCTTAGCACGTTCCTCATCATTCCATGCATATTGTTTTTTAGCACCTCGTTTTACTAAGTACAATGGAGGAGTTGCAATATAAATATGTCCATTTTCGATAAGCTCCTTCATGTATCTAAAGAAGAATGTTAAAATTAATGTCTCAATGTGGCTACCATCAATATCGGCATCACACATGATGACTACTTTGTGATATCTCAATTTTGATAGATTTAACGCTTTACTATCTTCTTCTGTTCCAATAGTAACACCTAAAGCTGTGAAGATATTTTTTATTTCTTCATTTTCAAATACTTTATGTGTCATTGCTTTCTCCACATTTAATATTTTACCACGTAATGGTAAAATTGCTTGAAAAGCACGATCACGACCTTGTTTTGCAGTTCCACCTGCCGAATCTCCCTCGACTAAGAATACCTCACATTTTGTTGGGTCTTGCTCAGAGCAATCTGATAATTTTCCAGGCAAGCCACCAATACTCATAACCGTTTTGCGCTGTACCATTTCACGAGCTTTCTGAGCAGCATGACGTGCTTGAGCAGCAAGAATTACTTTTTGTACGATCGTTTTAGCATCATCTGGATGTTCTTCTAAATAATCCGTTAACATTTCAGAAACAGCCTGACTCACAGAAGCAGACACTTCTCTATTACCTAGCTTTGTTTTTGTTTGTCCTTCAAATTGTGGTTCTTGAACTTTTACTGAGATAATAGCTGTAAGGCCTTCACGAAAATCATCTCCTGCAATGTCAAATTTCAACTTGTCTAACATTCCAGATTCGTCTGCATATTTTTTAAGCGTATGTGTTAATCCACGACGAAAACCAGACAAATGAGTTCCACCTTCATGCGTATTAATGTTATTAACATACGAGTGTAAGTTTTCGGCATAAGATGTATTATAAATCATTGCCACTTCAACAGGAACACCATTTTTTTCACCTTCAAAAGCAATGACATCTTTCATTAGAGGCTCTCTATTACCATCTAAGAATTTTATAAACTCTTTAAGTCCTTCTTTAGAATGGAATGTTTCTCCTTCAAATTCACCATCCTCTTTTTTGTGTCGTCTATCAATTAAATGAACTGTAATGCCTTTATTTAAATACGCTAATTCACGTAAACGACTTGCTAACGTATCATAACTATACTCTAAGGTTTGAGTAAAAATTGTAGGATCTGGCTTAAAAGTTACGGTTGTACCTCTCTTATCCGTATCGCCTACTTGCTTTACTGGATACATAGTTTTACCACGTTCGTACTCTTGCTCGTAAATTTTTCCACCTCGATATACTGTTGCTTTTAAATGTTCGGATAAGGCATTTACACAAGATACCCCAACACCATGCAGACCACCTGATACTTTATAAGAATCTTTATCGAACTTACCACCAGCACCAATTTTAGTCATAACGACTTCTAAAGCAGAAACACCTTCTTTTTTATGGATATCTACAGGAATTCCACGACCATCATCTTCTGTTGTTATGGAATTGTCTTCATTTATCGTTACCGTAATATTGTCGCAGTGACCAGCTAAAGCCTCATCAATTGAGTTATCTACAACCTCATATACTAAATGATGCAAACCTCTTGTTCCAACATCACCAATATACATGGAAGGACGCATACGAACATGCTCCATACCTTCAAGTGCTTGAATACTATCTGCGGAATAATTATGTTTATTAAACTCTTCTTTCTCTTGACTCATATTATTTAATTCTTAGTATTAAAATTTTGTTTTTATTGGCATAAAAAAATGACGCATAATGCATCATTTTTCATTACTTACAAATATACGGCTTTTTAACGCTTTTTAAAAGGATTTTAAACGCGGTGAACGAAAATTATCAACAATTGTTAATTACTTAAAAGTCTCTTAAATCGACTAAAAAACACCTTAAAATTGATTTAGACGTATTTTTATTCTTTTTGATAATGCTATATTTACAAATCGTCTTAAAACTCAAATTTTACAATTTTATTAGAAGCGAAAACAGCCTATTTTATGTTCATTTTTGACCTCCAAAACCATTCCATTTTCAAACAAAAAACGTCACCAACAAAAAGACACTATTAAAGACAAGAATAAAACCTATAAATGATGACCTTGCATCAAAAGTAGTATTTTTACTGTGTAAAAAACACTTGAATAGTTTACAGTTTTAGTTATAACAATTAACTCACAAACCTGTTGAATACATTTTTAAGAGTGATTTCATTATACAGTTTCTTGAGGTGTTTTAAAAATTTTAAAATTTGATTTCAAGATTAATCTCAAAAACAAGAAGGTCATTGCTGAAGCGTAGAACCCTTTAAATAAAGAGAAATAAAACTCATTCCATTCTGTAAGATGAACTCTTGACAGTTCCGTAAATAGGATCTCACCGTAATTTTGTGATGGGAAGAAAAGTGTCAAAATCATATTAGAGCCTATATGCAAACCGAGTGCAAAGAGAATAGATTTGGTTTTATCAAATGCATAGGCCCAAACGTATCCTGTAAAACCAGTAACCAGAATAACATATACAATAGGTACAATTCTTTCTGAAGTCATGCCATAAGAAAACACATGATATACTCCGAAGCACAAAGCCGAAATCAAAATTCCCCAATTAGCACCTAACCTGCGAATGAGTATGTATAAAATAGCACCTCTAAAGACTAAATCTTCCGTCAGTGCAGATCTCACATGATACACAAATGCATCACAAATTAATCTGAAGTCAACAGATTTCTGTTCCCAAACAATTGAGTTTATCATTGTTTCTATATAAACTAGTGAAAGGGTAATTAATACTATAAAGACAAATCCGATTACAAATTGTAATCCGCGTTTTTTATTAGGGACAATTCCTAAAACATCTATATTTTTCTTCTCAATAAAATACAAAAGTATCCATGAGATTATTATTATGACTAATAATCCTAACATATTTCAATACAATTTAAAGTTATTATTTATTTATTTTAGGTTTCAAAAAAGGAATAGACAATGGATAATTACATGTGCCAGAACCCAAAGCAGACATCACATTTTTAAGACTAAATACAATTCCAAAAAGAAAAACAAGTCCCGTTATAATGAAATTATATCCTGGAAAAGGAAAAAACAACAATAATGAGATTATTAGCATAAGATTTATAGTACAATGAAAATTAACCACTGCACGACCATGTGTATCGTATATTTTATTGTCTTCGGCTTTACCCATCCATGTAAAAAGCGGGAACAACACATTAGCAAAAGGAATAATTAATCCGAAAAACGGCGACGCATGTAATAAAAGCATCCATTTGCGCTGTATCGTTTCTTCTTTTGGGTTATTAAGCACGATTAAATCATCGACTTCTATATCTAAGCCTACAGCTAATAATTTTATCGTTTGTAAATGCGGCTGTACTTCGCCTTTTTCAATACGTTGAATTGTTCTAACACCAACAGTTGTTTTTTCCGCAAGTTCATCTTGAGTAAGCCCTTTTAACTTTCGTTGATAAACTAAATTGTCTTTAAGCGATTGCTTTTTCATTTTGTATCATTTTGTTGGTACAAATCTACAATGTTGTCTTTGATTTTTTCACGTCATTTAAATGTCACCTATCAGACATTTATAGGTTTTATAGGAGTTTTCATGCTAAATTTCATCAAATTAACAACTTTAACTGATTTATGACTTATCTAATTTTACATTTAATTCTTGATCTTCTAATAGGTCTAAAAAACTTGATCATGATTATAGTTTTCGAAGTTTAACCAACAAGGCATTTGTTTTTTCTAAAACCTGTGGCAAATAACGCATAGACAACCTGTAGGAGTCGCCTTTTGAAAGCACTAAAGAATTTAATCATTGATTAATTTTTTCTCTTAAGTTCTTGGTCTATACTTTCAATAACTTGGTCTATTTCTCCAACAACTTCCATTTCATCTTCTACTATAGAACTTCTAATAATCGTGGTTAGCTGTAGAAATTTAAACAATTCAGTATCTTTTAAAAAATCGTCATAATTTCTTATTTTGAGACTAAACATCTTAAGAGTATCTGAATATTTTCGTGGAATCTTACGAGCTTTAGAGAAATCAACCTCAAAGTATTTATCTTGATGAGGAAATAACATACTTTGAATATTAAATTCTGTGCCTTTTGATCGCATGTCGTTCTGTAAACGTGTAAATCGTAATTGAAAGATATTAGAAATGGCAATACGTAAGCTATCGTTTGATATGGTATTGAGTCCAATAGTTTTCAAATTTTCAAAACCACTCGTTTTTGGTACTATTTCAAATTCCTGACTAGCATCTGCAAATCCGCCATAAATTGAATCTGAATAAGGTATTTTAAGATGAATGGCATCTAATACATATTTATTTGTAACCAATACTTCTTTATGCATGGTTACAGCCCTTTCAATATCTTTTTTGGTCTGATATAAATCACTCTTTATTTCCTTTAAAATTTGAACTTCGCGTTGTTGCAATTTGCGGTTTTCATTCCAGTTATTAATCTGAAGCGCAATCAGGATTCCTATAACCACAAGAATGATTTCACCAATGGCATATTTAAAGTACTTACCCTTTTTATTTTGTTTCATGAGATCGTATCGTATTTTTCTGAAAACCTTAATCATTGCTGTTCTTTTTTAATAAGCCTTTTGATTTCAGATATCCTTTCTAATGCTAATCCTATATTTCTAACTGAACCAGATCTATTATCCTTATAGAGTTTAAAAAAAGTGGGGTTAGACGGATTCTCAAAAAATGCTTTTGAATCAATAGGCACACAATATTCTCTCCATTTAAAATCCGAAAACTCTTGTTTTATTACTGGCTGCCAATCTACTTTAAAGGCATGTTCTACATCATTAAGAGACTGGTACACATTATATAACATTTCATCATAATACGATATTAATGCCAATTGAAGGTCATTATTTGAAACCGTCTCTATCCCTTTAGATTTTAATACTTCGAAAGCACTGGATTGAGATTTGAATCTTTCAAATGAAATAATTTTTCCCATCCAAAAATTTAAACTATCACTATAATTCTTTAAGGCAACTTGTTTAATTAATCGATTTGTTAATTCATTAGCTTCTTTTGATTTAAACAATTCTTTGGACAATGCGATTGAATCATTTGTCAAATTTTGGCTAATTAAATACAAAATTTCTTGCTCGTAGTTTTGATTCTTCCGTACATCATTCCAATTATTAATTTGAAGTGCTAAGAGTATACCAATAACTACGAGGATTATTTCGCCAATAGCGTATTTGAAATATTTGCCTGTTTTGTTTTCCATGAGTAAGTTTTGACGGATTTGCCTAAAGAATTTAATCATAAAATTCTAGTTGTTTTTCAGTTGAGTGAGTTCAATGATTTTATCAAGCGTCTTTTGAACGATTTGCAATTCGCCACTAGAATATAAAATTTGGTCGTTAAAATCGTATCTGCTTTTTACCAGAAATTCAAATTCTAAAGTTTGTAAGGCATCAAAATTGTTCCGTTCATCTTTAAAATTCATATTCCAATCAAAATGTTTAGAAAAGTAGGGATCATAGACATCCCATATATGATCTCTGGAGCGCTCTTCCTCTTCTTGGTAATCTGTAATCAAATCGTTCCAAGAAATTAACAAATCGCGTAAAGTGTCATTTTTTATAATATTAAAGGAAGAAGTGCTCGCCAATGCATTAATACTTGTTTGAGATGGATTAAAAGTGACACCTCCATAAGAATCCCATAACCAAACAGATAATGAATCTAAAACTTTAGGTTCTGGTTTTGAGCGTATGGGAAATAGATTAATAATTTCATTACAACTACGATGTACTTTTTTATGCGTACCAACAACTGAATCTAACTGTTTTTTGTTTTTCATAAACTCTTTATGAATGTTAGCTAAAACAGCAGTTTCTTTGTTAGAGTTTATACGCTTTTCATTCCAATTATTGATTTGAAGCGCAATAAGAATTCCAATAACCACAAGCACTATTTCGCCAATTGCGTATTTAAAATATTTGGATGTTTTGTTTTCAGTAACGAGGTTTTGACGAATACGTTTGAAGAACTTAATCATTTGATAGCTTGGTTAATGCCTAAAGATAACTATTTTTTAAATAGAAAAACCAGCTAATAAGCTGGTTTTAAATAATCAATCTAAATTAAATTTAGTAGGAGTCATCATGCACATTTGCTATAGCTCTACCTGAAGGTTCATTCATGTTTTTAAAGGCCTCGTCCCATTCTAAGGCTATTTTAGTACTACAAGCAACACTAGGTTCTTGTGGTACACTATAAGCTGCGGTATCACTTGGAAAATGCTCTTCAAAAATAGAACGATAATAAAACTCTTCTTTGTTTTGTGGTGTTTGAATTGGAAATCTGTACTTCGCATTCTCCATTTGCTCATCTGTAATTTCTTTGTCCACCAATATTTTCAAAGTATCAATCCAACTATAACCTACTCCATCAGAGAATTGTTCTTTTTGTCGCCAAGCTACGCTTTCAGGAAGCATATCTTCAAACGCTTTACGAATGACCCATTTTTCCATGCGTTCTCCATTAATCATTTTATCTTGCGGGTTGATGCGCATCGCCACATCCATAAACTCTTTATCTAAAAAAGGCACACGACCTTCAATGCCCCAAGCCGCTAAGCTTTTGTTGGCGCGTAAACAATCGTACATGTGTAACTTGTCTAATTTACGAACCGTTTCTTCATGAAATTCTTTAGCGTTAGGTGCTTTATGAAAGTATAAATAACCTCCAAATAATTCGTCTGCACCTTCCCCAGACAGCACCATTTTTATACCCATGGATTTAATCACACGTGCCATTAAATACATAGGCGTCGAAGAACGTATTGTAGTAATATCATAGGTTTCGATATTATAAATCACATCTTTAATTGCATCTAAACCTTCCTGAATCGTGAATTTAATTTCATGATGCACAGTACCAATATGATCTGCGACTTTCTTTGCAGCCGCCAAATCTGGCGAGCCTTCTAATCCTACAGAAAAAGAATGCAACTGAGGCCACCAGGCTTCTGCCTTATCATCGTCTTCTATGCGACGTTGTGCATATTTTTTAGCAATGGCTGAAGTAATTGAAGAATCCAATCCTCCTGAGAGTAATACACCATAAGGCACATCACTCATTAGTTGTCTGTGCACAGCATCTTCTAAAGCCTGACGTACTTCAGCTATTTCTGTAGTATTCGCTTTTACTGCCTCATAATCACTCCAATCTCTCTTATACCATTTCACAAATTCGCCATCCTTACTTGACATATAATGTCCTGGAGGAAATAGCTCTATTTTTGTGCACGTACCTTCTAAAGCTTTTAACTCTGAAGCAACATAAAACGTTCCATGTTGATCCCAACCTATATATAAAGGAATTACACCTATATGATCTCGAGCAATAAAGTATTCATCTTTTTCAACATCATAAATCGCAAATCCAAAAATACCGTTTAAATCATCTATAAACTCATATCCTTTTTCTTGGTATAAAGCTAAAATAACTTCACAATCACTTTGTGTTTGAAAGTTGTACCTACCATCAAATTGTTGACGCAATTCACGATGGTTATAAATTTCACCATTGGCAGCTAAAACTAATTTTTGGTCTTCACTAAATAAGGGTTGTTTTCCAGAAGCTGGATCTACAATCGCCAAACGCTCATGCGCCATTATAGCGCTATCGTCACTATAAATACCACTCCAGTCTGGACCACGATGACGTATTTTTTTTGCCATTTCTAAAACTTGAGGCCTTAATTTTGTTACTTTTTGCTTTAAATCAAACGCACATACAATTCCACACATAATATATTTTACTTTAAATTATAATTCAAATATGCATACTATTGTATTAAAATTAAACCATAAATCATTTTTTACTTATAATTTGATACTATATATTCTGTTTTTATATAAATACAAAACATAATACACTACATTTTTTTATTTTTTTTACAAAGTGTAAACTTTAACAAAAGCTTGCGACTTTTAAATCAAATATTCAATAACTTTAATCAACACTAAATAAAATCAACATGAAAAAACCAACACTTATTTCAACACTAACTATGGCATTTATAATGCTATTATCATTGACTGTTACTGCGCAAGAATTTCCTGATTTAAACAAAAGTCCAATGGATGCTGCATCTTTTCCTAGCCACTATAAAGAATCTAACAAATCGGTGAAAATCATTTACAGCAGACCACAATTAAAAGGGAGATCTTTAGAAACTTTAGCTCCAAACGGCAAACAATGGAGAACTGGCGCAAATGAAGCTGCAGAAATCACATTTTACAAAGACACAGATGTCGCTGGAACACTAATAAAAGCTGGAACATATACTTTATCTACCATTCCTGGGGAAACAGAATGGACTTTCATTTTTAGCTCAGACTTAAATGTTTGGGGCACTTATTTTTATAACGAAGCTAATGATGTTGCAAGAGTAAAAGGAAATGTGACTAATAGTGATACTTCTCTAGAAGCGTTTTCTATTGCTTTTGATGATGGAGGAACCATGCATTTAGGCTGGGGAAATACTAGAGTAGCTTTACCTATGAATATAAAATAATTAAAGTATCTAATAGCGACTAAAATAAAAAGCCTTCATGATGAAGGCTTTTTTTATTATGGAATATTTAGATATTTATGTGTTTGTAAAGACACTTTCCATTTAGGATTAGCCATTACGTAGTCTACAATTTCAGGAACCATTTTATCTCTTTTACTCCATTCTGGTTGTAAATACAAAATGCAATTGGCATTCACTTTTGCAGCTTGCTCTTCAGCAAAACGAAAATCATCCTTATTATAAACAATCACTTTTAGTTCATGTGCTTTATTATAAACAGCTTCAGTTGGAAGTTTATTCTTTTTTGGTGAAAGGCAAATCCAATCCCAAGTTCCAGATAAAGGATATGCACCAGAAGTTTCTATATGCACTTGTAAGCCTTCAGCTTTTAATTGACCTGTTAGCTCGTTCATATTCCACATTAATGGTTCGCCACCAGTGACAACAATAGTCTTACTATACTTGGCTGCATTGGCAACTATTTTAGATGTTTCGGTTGCAGGATGTAACTCTGGCAACCAACTTTCTTTTACATCACACCAATGGCAACCCACATCACAGCCTCCTATACGAACAAAATAAGCCGCAGTACCTTTATAATAGCCTTCACCTTGTATGGTATAAAACTCTTCCATTAATGGTAATAATAACCCTTTATCTATTAACTCTTGTCGTTCACTTCTTGTCATAGTCTGCAAAGATAGTTTTTTAAGGTATAAGTTTTAATATTTCCATTTTATTGTTGACTAAATTTACACTATTTTTATCCAAATTTTTGATGATTATGAGTAGAAAGGAAGAATTTTTTAATCACATTACAGAAGGCAATAAAACTAAAGGCGAATTTATCACCTTAGGCTCTGCCATGTTAGATGGAGAAACTATTAAAGATGCTTTTGTAAAAGTGCCTTTAAAAACCATGAACAGACACGGTTTAATTGCTGGTGCCACTGGAACTGGTAAAACAAAAACCTTACAAGTTTTATCCGAAAATTTAAGTGAGCAAGGTATTCCTGTTTTACTCATGGATATTAAAGGAGATTTAAGCGGATTAGCACAACCAAGTCCTGGTCATGCTAAAATTGATGAACGTCATGCTAAAATAGGCCTCCCTTTTAACCCTAAAAAATTCCCCGTAGAAATCATGTCTTTATCTGAGCAAGATGGTGTTCGCCTTCGTGCCACAGTAAGTGAATTTGGGCCTGTTTTATTATCGCGTATTTTAGATTTATCTGATACTCAATCTGGAGTCGTTGCCGTTATTTTTAAATATTGTGACGACAATAAGTTACCTATTTTAGATTTAAAAGATTTCAAAAAAGTGCTTCAATATGCTACTCAAGAAGGCAAGAAAGAATTTGAAGATGCTTATGGACGCATATCATCGGCTTCTACTGGTGCTATTCTTCGTAAAGTTGTAGAAATTGAACAACAAGGTGGCGATCTTTTCTTTGGCGAAAAAAGTTTTGAAGTTGAAGATTTAGTTCGAACTACTCGTGATGGTCGTGGCTATATAAACATTATTCGTTTAACAGACATTCAAGATAAGCCTAAATTATTCTCAACATTTATGCTGAGTTTATTAGCTGAAATTTATGAAACCTTTCCAGAACAAGGTGACTCTGGAAGACCTGAACTTATCATGTTTATTGACGAAGCGCATTTAATTTTCAATGAAGCTTCAAAAGCACTTTTAAATCAAATTGAAAGTATCGTAAAATTAATTCGAAGTAAAGGTATTGGCTTGTATTTTGTGACACAAAATCCTACAGATGTTCCAGAAGCAGTATTAAGCCAACTAGGTTTAAAGGTACAACATGCACTAAGAGCATTTACTGCTAAAGACAGAAAAGCTATTAAATTAACTGCTCAAAATTACCCTGATACTGATTATTATGATACTACTGAAGTTTTAACTTCTTTAGGAATTGGAGAAGCCTTAGTTTCTGCTTTAGACGAAAAAGGAAGACCAACACCACTTGCTGCAACCATGATGCGCGCTCCTATGAGTCGCATGGATGTGCTTACAGATGCAGAATTAAATTCTCTTTTAGACGATTCTAAATTGGTTTTAAAATACAATGAAACTATAGATAGGGAAAGTGCTTATGAAATGCTAAACAAGAAAATTGAAAAAGCAGAACTTGTAAAAGCTAAAGAAAAAGAACGAGAGGCCAAAGAAAAAGAACGCAGGATTACGACTCGTACAAGCAGCTCAAGAAAAAGCACAAGACAAAATCCTGTTGTTAAAGTATTAACAAGCGCTACGTTTATTCGTGCTGTTTTTGGGATTTTAAAGAAAGTCATATAATTTCAGGAAGATTCAAACTATAAATAATTAATATCATTTTAATGAAAAACACATTTTTTTCACTTTGCATATTTGCACTAGTATTGACCTCTTGTAAAAAAGAAGCCAATCCATATTTAATAACAAAAAACAGCATTGGTCTTTTAACCGACTCAACTAAAGTTAAAGACATCGAGTCCATATTTATTAATGACAGTGTCGTAAAACGTATTGGAGGTGATGAATTTACAGGCAGCATCAATGACATAGAAATCTTTGATAAAGCGGGAAACCCATTACTTGTTTTAACACCTCAGCAAGCTTTAGATTCATTAACTACAATATCTACAATTAAGATTATAGATTCTAAATACAAAACAGAAAAAGGCTTAAATGTAGAAAGTACTTTTGGAGATATAAAAAAGAATTATAAAATATCAAGCATCCAAAATACAATAAAGAATGTGGTTGTATTTGTCAACGATATTAATGGCTTTTTTACTATCGACAAAAAAGAATTACCTGCTGAATTACGTTTTGATATGTCTAAACAAATTGAAGCGATTCAAATTCCTGACCAAGCTAAGATTAAGTATTTCATGTTTGGTTGGAATTAACCACAATAATTAAAAACTTATGAATCCATTTTTCGGTAAATTATTAGCAGATGCAGCACGTAGACGCCTTAAGTCTAAGCATGCAACAGCACCATATACCGAAAAACAAATTACTCCAATTATAAAAAATATTCAAGTCGAATGGACGCATGCTATAAAAGAATATATTTTTATTATTATTGGTGTGTTTTCAGCAGGATTTGGACTTAAAGGATTCTTGTTACCAAATCAATTTATTGATGGTGGAGCCACTGGTATTTCATTATTATTACAGAATATTACACCTATAAATCTTGGTATCTTATTACTTCTTGTTAATACGCCTTTTTTATTATTAGCTATACGCACTATTGGAGCTAAATTTGCTATAAGAAGTGTTGTTGCCATTGCTTTTCTAGCCATAGTAGTGCATTATCTAGATTACCCAACAATTACTGAAGACAAACTTTTAATCTCAATATTTGGTGGTTTCTTTTTAGGACTAGGAATTGGAATGGCTATGAGAGGTGGAAGTGTTATAGATGGCACTGAAGTACTCGCTATTTTCTTAAGTCGTAAGCTTTCTATAACTGTAGGAGATGTATTATTACTTATCAATATTGTCATATTTTCTTTTGGTGCTTATGTTCTGTCTGTTGAAACTGCACTTTATGCGATACTCACCTATTTATCTGCAGCAAAAACAGTAGATTTTGTTGTTGATGGTGTTGAAGAATATGTTGGAATCACAATTATTTCTGAAAAACACGATGCCATGAGAATTATGGTTACAGAAAAACTACAGCGCGCCTGCACAATTTATGCTGGAAAAGGAGGTTATGGTAAAAACGGAAAAAGCTACGATAAAGATATTATTTATACAGTTATGACGAGATTAGAATTAGCTAAGCTATACACTGAAATCGATAAAATTGATAAAAATGCTTTTGTCGTTATAGGCATTGTTAAAGATTTAAAAGGTGGAATGATTAAAAAGAAACCTTTAAAATAAATTATAGAATTAGTGACTACAAAAAAATATACCATTCAAACCTCTCCTTTTGTATTTCCTACTACAGACGGCAAAGTTATTGAAGAACATTTTGGGCTTGCAAGTAATAATAACAAACAACTAAGCATAGCTCATATGATAGCTCCTGCTGGTTGGAGCGAACCCTTTCAAACACCAGATTTTGACGAATACACCTATATAATTAAAGGTAAAAAGCAATTTATTATTGAAGATGAAGTTATAATTTTAGAAGCTGGACAATCTATCAAAATAAATAAAAACACCAGAGTACAATATTCAAATCCATTTACATTAGCTTGTGAATACATTGCTATTTGTTTACCTGCATTTTCAATGGATTTAGTTAACAGAGAAAATGAATGAGTATTATTGCTAAAATAATTGGTTTTAAAATAAATACATTAAGTTTTATATCTAAAAAATTTGCTGGACATTTAGCAATAACTTTATTTTCTACGCCTTTCAGAGGAAGAATCAATGAAAAAGATTTTGACTTTTTAGACACTGCTTTTAAGGAAGAGTTATCCTACGAAGTATTTCCTGTAATGACCTATAGATGGGTTGGTAAAAACAAAACCATCCTTCTTGCTCATGGATGGGAAAGCAATGCTGCAAGGTGGAAAACTTTAATTGAAAAATTAAAAAAACAGGATTATAATATTATTGCTCTAGATGCACCTGCACATGGACGCTCTGGAAGCAAAAGGTTTAATGCCATCTTATACTCAGAATTCATTAACGTGGCTGTTAAAAAATTTAACCCAGATGTTATAATTGGGCATTCTGTTGGCGGAATGGCTTCAATTTTTTATCAATATAAATACCAAAACCCAGAACTTGAAAAATTAGTTTTACTTGGATCACCTTCTAATTTCACAGGTGTTTTTAATCGTTATTCCAAAATGATGGGATACAACGCTAAAGTGAACAGACAAATTGATCAGATTGTATTAAATAAACTCGGTCAATTACCTTCTTATTTTTCAGCAGCCAGATTTTCAAAAAGCATTACAGCTTCTGGACTTATTATACATGATGAAAAAGACAAGGTAATTCCTTACTCTGATGCTAAACAGTATGAGCAGGAATTTAAAAACGCAAAATTAATCACCACACAAGGGTTCGGACATTCATTAAATAATGATACTGTTATAGAACATATAAAAACTTTTATTGCTGAATAAAGTTATCCTACCTTTGTACTATGGAAACACCTCTTAAACGTCTCAACAAATATTTAAGTGAAGTTGGCTATTGCTCTCGCAGAGAAGCAGACCGACTTATAGATGCAGGTAGAGTGACGGTTAATGGTGTGGTTCCTGAAATGGGAACTAAAGTCAGTCCTAATGATGAAATTCATGTAGATGGCAAACCTGTTATAAACTCCAAAGAGGCTTTTACTTACCTCGCATTCAACAAGCCTGTTGGTATTGTTTGTACGACAGACACTCGAGTTGAAAAAGATAACATCATTGATTTTATAAATTACCCAAAACGTATTTTCCCTATTGGAAGACTTGACAAACCTAGTGAAGGCTTAATTTTTATGACAGATGATGGTGACATTGTTAACAAAATACTTCGAGCTAGTAATAATCACGAAAAGGAATATCTTGTAACGGTTGACAAACCTATTTCTCAAACTTTTGTTGAACGCATGTCTAAAGGCATTTATTTAGAGGACTTAGACCGAACGACAAAGCCTTGTGTTGTTGAAAAACTTGGAACTTACGAGTTCAAAATTATTTTAACCCAAGGACTTAATCGTCAAATTAGGCGCATGTGTGAATACTTAACCTATGAAGTACAAACATTAAAGCGAGTACGAATTATGAATATCGTTTTAGATGTTCCTGTTGGTGAATATCGTGAATTTACAGCTGAAGAATTAAAAGCACTTAATCAGCTTTTAGAAACTTCAACCAAAACCTATCACACTAGCAAAAAACCTAAGTAAAACGCAAAGACAATAATGTTTAGTTTCGCTACAAAAATATCGCACACAAAACGAATCATTATGATGATAATCACTATATTAATTATGGCGATTACGTTTGAAACCTTACAACAGCTTTTTTATATAAAACGCTTTAATTTAGCTCAGGACGTCTCCTTTTTCAGCGTCTTAAAAACTCAGTCTTACAGATGGTTAATATGGTTATTACTCTCTACTTTTTTAGTCTGGTTTTCCAAAAAAAACGCATCACATAAACAAAAGAGCTCTTTAGTCTTAAAAAATGCCGTTTTAATTTTTAGTTTAGTTTTTACAAATATTCTTATTATATCTATAAGTCAAATATGGCTTACTAACGACTCCTTTTCATTTAGCAATTTAGTTGGTGAATACATGACCTTTTTTGCCTTTCAAAAAGCGCCAGTTTATACTTTAGGCTATATAGCCATAACTATTATTTTACAGCTTTATTTTGCAAACGAAAAACTTCAAATACAAGTTCAAAAGCTATCAGAAATAAAAAAAACAGACAGTCATACTTATAATGACCTTGTTAAAGATATTGATGAAAAAGCAACTATACTGAATATAAAAATTGGTAACAAACGAAAAATAATACCTGTAGAAACAATTAGCTGGATTGAAGCTGATGATTACTGTGTTAAAGTGCACACTATAAATAATGATTCTTATACTATGCGAAGTTCATTAAAAGCACTTGAAGAAAAACTAAGCACTAATTTTTTACGTGTACACAGAAAGGCTATAGTAAACATGACTATGGCTAAAGAACTCAATCTTTCAAATTCGCCAAACCTTATACTCAATAACAACATAGAGATCTCAGTATCTAAAAGCAATTTAAAAACAGTTAAAGACTTTTTATCATAACCCTTTATATTTTCTTTAACCAAGCTTACTGCAAATAAGCAACTACTCTCTGCAATTATCCTTTTAAATCCTTATTTTTTCATTTGATTTGATGTAACTAAAAATCATTATCATGAAAAAGACAATTCAATTATCTATTCTTCTAGTATTAGCAACAGTATTTACCTATGCTCAAAACGAATATGAAGCCTCTAAAGCTTTTCCTTATGGACAACCCAACCCAGAAGCCCCAAAACAAATTAAAGACTATCAAGATTTAATTGGCTTATGCAATTGTAAATCAACCTCTAGAAACCCAGATCAAACTTGGGCAGAACCAGTAGATATGACTTGGAAATGGAGATACATCATGAATGGAAAAGCAGTACAAGATGAAACTTTAAAAGCCGATGGAAATCATTCTGGAAGCATTCGTCAATTTATTGCTGATAGCAGTAAATGGTATGTTCATTATTATTCATCAGCTGGACCTACAACTTCTTTAGGTACTTGGGAAGGCAATAAAAACGATGATGGAAATATAGTTTTATTTAAAGCTCAAAATGCTCCAAGTGGGACTGAAGGTTTTAGCAGATTAACGTTTTACGATATTAGTGAATCTGGCTATAAATGGATTGGCGAATGGGTGGATAAATCTGGAACAATAACCTTTCCTTTTTGGAAGATTGAATGTGTAAGAGAATAGTAAATCTCTTATAAAAGTGGTTCTAAATATGTCTAAAATAAGTCCATTAACATCAAAAAAAATAGTCGCACTAAAAGGCTCAAAAAATATTGCATTTATAGCTGTTTTTCTATTAACCGTCAATATTTTATATGCTCAAGAAAAAAGCTTTTACAATACAGTAGAACATCATTATGCTAATAATGATGGGATTAACATTCATTACGTTACAACTGGAAAAAAGGAAAAACCTTTAATATTATTTGTACATGGTTTTCCAGATTTTTGGTATTCATGGAAAGACCAAATGGAATTTTTCTCAAAAGACTATTATGTTGCTTCAATAGACTTAAGAGGTTATAATTTAAGTGATAAACCCAAAGGTGTTGACAACTATACTTTTGACATTTTAATTAACGATTTATTAGCAGTCATAAGAGATATTGGAAACAAATCCATATACCTTGTCGCACATGATTGGGGAGCTGCTATCTCATGGCGCTTAGCCGCTAGAAATCCACGCCTTATTAAAAAACTTGTCATTTTAAGTGTGCCTCATCCTAAAGCAGGAGATAAAAAAGTGGAAGTCCCTTTTAATGAAAAAGAAACAAGCTATGTTGATACATTTATAAGTGAGGAGTTTAAGCAAAATTTAAATGAAAATTGGTTTTCAAATAAAGTGACTAACGATTATGACAAACAACTCTATAATACTGCCTTCGAAAAATCTGATAAAAATGCCATGATAAACTACTATAAGGCAAATGTTCAAAACTCTGAAAATTACAATAAAGAATACTTTTTAAGAAGAAATGATAACCTTCAAAATATTAAAATGCCAGTACTTATTATTCATGGCAAAAAAGATCAATTTTTAATTACCAAAGATCATAATAATACTTGGGAGCATGTTGACAATGATTTAACTATAAACGTGCTTTCAAATGCTGGACATTTTGTACATCATGACGAAAGTAAAAAAGTGATTTCATTAATTAATTATTTTCTTTCTAGTGAAGAATACAATAATAAATGACTTACAGAAAAGCTTTTTTTCTTGTAAGATAAAACAGCAAATAAATCAATAAGAAAAACGGAATCAGAATCGCTTCCATGACCAACAAATAATAAGGCCAATCACCTAAATAATCAAGTGCTGAAGCCGATTCTGGTTTTCTGTTTAAATAGGAATAATTTGCATCAAGCAAATAATTAACACCCATTAAAACAATAGCATATACTTGCAGTGCTAAAAAGGATTTAAAGACGCTTTTAAATTGTGGACGCATCTTCAAAACTAAAGTTGCATAAAATATAATGATGAGTAAGCCTAAATGAACAATCCAATATCTAAAATAATCAAAACTAGGAAAACCTTCAGCTATATCTGGTGTAATTACACCTTGAGATGTCCCAGCAATAATCCAAAACAAGAGTATCTCATACATCCAATATTTTCTAAAGTGTGTGAAAACTGGAATTATTAAAGCCAAGAAACTGCATAAAAATAAAGGCAAGTCTTCAGAAAAATTATATGTTCCAAGGCTCATATAATAGCCATGAAAGACAAGAACCGTTAAAGACACAAAAGCCCCTAACCATTGAAAGGTTTTTTCTTTTTGTTGCTGGTTAAATTTACGGTTAGAAACACGAATTAGCACCACACAACATAGCAAGGCAATACATATAGGCACTACATGTTGTGCACTACCAATAGTAACACGTTCTAAACTTATTGAAGAAGCTAGTAGATTAAAAATCATACTGCAATATAAGTTCTTTATTGCATATGACGCTCTCTAGCTAATAAGGTGTTTTTTAATAGCATTGCAATCGTCATTGGACCAACACCTCCAGGAACTGGCGTAATATAACTAGCCTTTTTACTTACATTTTCAAAATCGACATCGCCAGTAATAACATATCCTTTGGCATTGCTTTCATCAGGAACACGCGTAATACCAACATCAATTATTACGACATCATCTTTAACCATTTCAGCTTTTAAATAATTTGGATGACCTAAAGCTGTAATAATGATATCTGCTTGGCTTGTAATTTGAGTAATATTTTTGGTGTGACTATGTGTTAAGGTTACAGTAGAGTTTCCTGGAAACCCTTTCCTTCCCATTAAGATACTCATTGGTCGTCCTACAATATGTGAACGTCCTATAACCACAGTATGTTTCCCTTTAGTTTGCACACCATAGCGATCTAATAATTCTAAAATACCGAAAGGTGTTGCTGGAATAAATGTGGACATATCTAAAGCCATTTTTCCAAAATTGGTAGGGTGAAAACCATCAACATCTTTATCAGGATGAACAGCCATTAATACCTTTTGCGTATTTATTTGAGGAGGTAATGGCAGTTGAATAATAAAACCATCGATATCATCATTCTCATTTAATTCTTCAATTCTATCTAACAACTCTATCTCGCTCGTTGTGTTAGACATTCTCACCATGGTTGATTCAAAGCCAACGCGTTCACAAGCGCGAACTTTACTAGCAACATAAGTCAAACTAGCGCCATCATTACCAACAATAATTGCAGCTAAATGAGGCACTTTTTCGCCTTTGGCTTTCATTTTTTTTACTTGTTCAGTAATTTCATCTTTAATGTCGTTACTTACTTTTTTTCCGTCTAGAATTGTCATTGATAATAAAATTATTATGTCAGGTCGAGCGCAGTCGAGACCTTATAAAAACTAAATTGTTTATGCGACCTCTCGACTGCGCTCGAGGTGACACTGATTTTTTATCATAATAAAAAAACATGAGGTTATCTCATGTTTTTCATAGCTTGCATCATACGTTTTCCGCCACCACCTTGCATCATTTTCATCATCTTGCTCATTTGGTTGAATTGCTTTAATAATTGATTAACTTCTTGAACAGAAGTTCCAGAACCCTTTCCAATACGTTTTTTCCGACTTGCATTTATAATGGCTGGTTGTGATCTTTCTTTTGGCGTCATTGAATGAATAATAGCCTCAATACCTTTAAAAGCATCATCATCTATATCTATATCTTTCATCATTTTTCCAGCACCTGGAATCATTCCAACAAGGTCTTTCATATTCCCCATTTTCTTAATTTGCTGAATTTGCTTTAAGAAATCATCAAATCCAAATTGATTTTTAGCGATTTTCTTTTGAAGCTTACGCGCTTCTTCTTCATCAAATTGTTCTTGAGCTCTTTCAACAAGTGACACGACATCTCCCATTCCAAGAATACGATCTGCCATACGTGAAGGATAGAAGACATCAATAGCTTCCATCTTCTCTCCTGTTCCAATAAATTTAATAGGTTTATTAACGACAGATTTAATAGAAATCGCTGCACCACCACGAGTATCACCATCCAGTTTGGTTAGGATAACTCCATCAAAATTTAAAATATCATTAAACGCTTTTGCTGTATTTACTGCATCTTGCCCAGTCATAGAATCGACGACAAACAAGGTCTCTTGAGGCTGAATAGCTTTGTGAATATTAGAAATTTCAGTCATCATAGCCTCATCAACAGCCAATCGACCAGCTGTATCAATAATCACAATGTTATGTCCATTAGCTTTGGCATGCGCAATACCTGCTTGAGCTATGGCTACTGGATCTTGATTTCCTTTATCACTAAACACCTCAACATTAATTTGATCTCCTACAACATGTAATTGATCTATTGCTGCTGGACGATACACATCACAAGCGACTAATAAAGGTTTTTTAGTTTTTTTATTTTTTAGAAAGTTGGCTAATTTTCCAGAAAAGGTTGTTTTACCAGAACCTTGTAAACCAGACATTAAAATTACACTTGGTGTCGCAGATAAATTAAGTCCTTCGGCATCTCCACCCATTAACTCAGTCAATTCATCTTTAACAATCTTAACCATGAGTTGCCCAGGTTGTAGACTTGTTAAAACATTTTGTCCTAAAGCTTTTTGTTTTACTTTATTAGTAAATTCTTTTGCAATTTTAAAGTTAACATCTGCATCTAGCAAGGCGCGACGTACTTCTTTTAAGGTTTCTGCAACATTAACTTCAGTAATACTACCATGTCCTTTTAATACGTGTAGTGCTTTATCTAACTTTTCACTTAAATTATTAAACATAAATCATTTGCTTTTGAAAGATGCAAATTTACGGATTTGTCCTGTAATAAAAAGTAAGAATTTAATAATAATAACAAAAAAATAGCTGCTTATTTTCATAAACAGCTATTTGAAATTTAGGAAAAACCAATGATTACATGCTAAAAAACAAATTATGTTTTTCCTTTATTTACTAACCAACTAAAACTAAAGTTTTTCAAAAGTGAGGTAGTCAGTTCCTCCACCTCCGCCACTAACATCAATGAGTTCAATTTTTGTGGATGAATATAAAATAATATCCCAATCATCACTAAGTTCTACAAAATCAGCTGGTGTGCTAAAGTTAATGTTGAAATCAATATCATCGCTACTATCATCATCATCGTCATCACTACTGCTACTATCTGTAATTGACCAACTTCCTGTATAAGTGTTTAGGACATTAGAAGCGACTAAAGTTCCATCTGTTTCGAAACTGAATATATAACTAGTATAGTCACTAGTTTCATCACTATCTGTATCAAAGAAATAGGTTATTTTCCAGTTCCCTGATTCCATTGTATTCTCTAAAGCTGCTATTTCTGCAGCATTGCTGTGACCACCATCGTCATCGTCATCATGATCATCTGAAGAACACATTCCAGACATAAGTGAGAATGACAATACGAGTAGCCAAGCTAAAATAAGTGCTTTTTTCATAATTTTTTGTTTTAGATTAATTGATTATTAAATATAACTAAAGTTATTTATAAATAGTATCTCGATGTTATCAAAGTATTTACTAGTATTTATCTGCAGCACATATATTTAACAAACTATAGACAGGTGTAGCAATCACCTTCTAATTCATACAATTGTTCTACTTCACTTGAGCTTATAGTTCTTTTATACACTCTTAAATCATCTAGGTGTCCAACAAAATCTTCACCTATAATATACATACTAGAAGGTTCTGATCCAACACTAAAGTCAGAATCTTCAATAACATTTCTTAAAATTCCATCTCTATATAATCGTACAGTATTATCGCTATCAACTGTTGCAACTAAATGGTGCCAATCTGTATTATCCCATACTACATCTACTTCAGAATTCCAGTCGTTATCCCAAACCGAGAAGCCCAAATTATCAAAGAACAGTGGCGAGTTTAAGTCGTATACTCCTAGATTAAAACCTTGAGTTGCATCTCCTGGAGACCTAAAGAAAATTTCTAAATCACCTACTTCACTATTTTGCATTTTAAACCAAAGACTTATTGTGAAACTATCACCTTGTATTAACTGATTTTGATCGGTTACAGGAATCGAGAAATTATCACTTCCAGAAAATGCTATAGCGCAAGTTGAATTTCCAGCTCTATCTTCTACAAAGTCATTTGAGACCTCTTCTACTCTTCCCGAAATTAAATCATTAGCTTCATTTGAAAATGGCATATAAATTATTAAATCATTAGTTAGTGTGCCAGGGTTATCACAATCTTCACACACTTGTTCAAGTACTAATGTATTATCTCCGTTTACAAATTCGAATCTATTTTCATCACATTCTATCATTTCCCATGATGCTGTTAACATTGAAAATGGTTCTTCATTAAACATAGGAATTAAATAAAGATTACCTGTGCCTGGGTCTGAATTAATAGACCAAGTTCCAGAAGTTGTTAATTCATTAGTTTCAGAGTTATATACATCTACAGTTCCATCTATTGAAAAATAAAGTTCTTCTGGAACAAATATATCAAACAGGTTAGTTTCTGCATACCAGTAACATTCTGTTAAAGAAGCGACAACAAATGATTCTGAACAATCAGGAACATCTCTACAATCTTGTTCTAATTGCATAGTCATCATGGTTGAGCCTGTTCCTAGTGAAAGGATAATATTATCACCATCACACCCATCAAGCAACCATTCTCCATTCAATAAATCAAAAGTAACTAAGCCACTAATCGTTAAGACGTATCCTGAAGCAAACTCTGATAAACCCCAAGTCCCAACTTCTGTTACTGCAGGCGTTCCGTTAACAATCACTTCACCATCTGAATTAAAATCCAGATAATTCATATCGATTATATTCCCACTATTATCATAAACAGAGGCAATTATATTACATTCTAATAACAGAGATTCAAGTCCTGCTAAATTGACATCACAATCTTCTATATCATCATCATCCCAATCGTTGTCATCATCTTCATCACAATCATCTTCAGCTTCAGAAATTACATTTTCTAATTCGGTATTATTTGCCACTTCAATAACGTCTCCATTGGCTAAAATCATAGTCACTGGGAAATTAATACTAGCAAGGACGCCACCTTCTAAACTTTCAATAAAAGCATACAAACCTGCATCGCTAGTTATCGTTACAGTATCAATAATTTCAAAGTCTGTATTATAAATTGATATGCTAATTGGGTATTGAAAGTCGATACATTCTATATCATCATCGTATTCATTTTCATCGCCACACGCTCTAATATACTCTTCTAAAGCATCTTGATTTTCAATAACAATTTCAGTATAATCACTTAAAATAATAGTAATCGGAAAAAGTATTTCAAGAGTATCTTCATCACCATCAAATTCATCGAAAATGGCTTCAATTAAATCAAAATCATCTTCTGAATTTATAATAATTTCAACACCATCTACAACAACAGTAACAGGCAGTTCAACTTCTAAACAACTTGCAAAATCAATAATATTATCAAACGAGCCATCATTAGCTGCAGTGTTACGCATTAAATTTGCCAAATTAGAATCTGGAGCAATTGTTTCTTCGTCATCAGGACTGGTTACTTCTACTGCTTCCTCTTGACAAGACGCAAAGAGCAATAAAAAAAATAGAGGTAGAAAAAGGAGTTTCTTAAAATTGAAAGCTTTCATAGTTTGATTTATTAGTTAAAAGTAATTTTTCTTTTCATAGCAATTTTTAGTGCTATATACTTCTATAACATTTAACTTTAAAAAACTCCTACCTTGATTTTTTAAAAATATTGTATCTTCTTTGTATTATACTTTATCAGCTTTTATGTCAAAACCAATAAATAATAATGTTTGTAATGAAATTAGTTTTAATGCTATATTTAATAAGTATGCTAAAGACCTGAATAATTTTTTATACTACAAATTTGGCGATCACCTAAACCCTAAAGATAAAGTACAAGAAGCATTTATAAAGCTTTGGCAAAACTGCAGTAAGGTTACTCCTGACAAAGCCAAAAGCTATTTATTTACGGTCGCTAATAATTTAATGCTGAATGAAGTTGCGCATCAAAAAGTAGTTTTAAAGTATAATCAAAATAAGCCTAAATCTTATACTAATGAATCGCCAGAATTTGTGATGCAAGAACAAGAGTATATGAAAAAACTACAAAATGCGATTAGCAAATTAACCGAAGCTCAGCGCACAGCATTTTTATTAAATAGAGTTGAAGGCAAAAAATTTAAAGAAATCGCATCACTATTAGACATCTCTACAAAAGCTGTAGAAAAACGTATTTATGGTGCTTTAAAAAAGTTAAGAGAAGAGATTGACGAATTATAGGTAGGAGTTTTTTAATGAAAGCTGTTATATTATTGTAATACAGATTATGAAAAGAGAATATTTAATACAAAAATGGTTAGAGCATGATCTTAATGCTGAAGAACTTGAGGCTTTTAAAGCCCTTGAAGACTACAATGCATTAATGAAATTATCTCAGGGTTTAGATCATTTTAAAGCTCCAGATTTTGATGAAAAATCTGAACTTAATTTAATTAACAATCGCCTTAAACCAAAAACACAACGTTGGTTAAAGCCTTTGTTACGTATTGCTGCTATTGCGATTATTACCTTAGGTGGTTTTTGGTTCTTTAATACAAATTCAGATATTACTATTGCAACCATAGATGCTCAAAAAACTAATTTTGAATTACCAGACAATTCTATAGTCACATTAAATGCTGCTTCTAATTTAACTTATAATAAAAGCTCATGGAAAGACAAAAGAGTGGTCACTCTAGATGGCGAGGCATTTTTTAAAGTGGCTAAAGGCTCTACTTTTGAGGTTAAAACTAGCGAAGGTACAGTCACAGTTTTAGGCACAGAGTTTAATGTAAAACAGCGCAATCAGTTTTTTGAGGTGGTTTGTTATGAAGGTTTAGTAAGTGTTGCACATCATAATCAACAACTTCAGCTAAGCCCTGGCGAGAGCTTTTTAGTTATAGACGAAAAAACAATAACTAACGAAAAAGTACAACTAAAGCAACCAAGCTGGATGATTAATGAAAGTACGTTTAAAAGTATACCATACAAATATGTTCTTGATGAATTTGAAAGACAATATCATATAAAATTCATTACAAAAGGCATAGATTTAGACAAGTTATTTACTGGTAATTTTACACATGATAATTTTCAAGTTGCTATACAATCTGTAACTTTACCTTTACATTTAACCTATAGTAGAAATAATAGTACTGTAACATTAATGCGTGAATAAAAAAGGTATTGCTTTTTTAATTTTTTTTAATTTTTTTTTGAGTGTTTTGACGATGTTCTCTCAAAGCTCACAAAATGAAAAGCAACCGCTTGCGCAAATTTTAAAAACTCTTGAAAATACTCATGAGATTAGTTTTTCTTATACAGATGAAACGATAGCTGATTCTTATATTAAAGCTCCTGATTTCACACTTCCTTTTAAGGATATATTACG
This sequence comes from Lacinutrix iliipiscaria, assembly GCF_042686125.1. Classification (NCBI taxonomy): domain Bacteria; kingdom Pseudomonadati; phylum Bacteroidota; class Flavobacteriia; order Flavobacteriales; family Flavobacteriaceae; genus Lacinutrix; species Lacinutrix iliipiscaria. Next base: position 1,271,181 of record NZ_JBHUOV010000001.1, on the reverse strand, counting down.
AATTTTAGAAGATGAAACGTCTTTAGTTTTTGAAGTTCTAAACGAACGGTTTATAGTGATAAAAACGCGTAATACTACAACTAATGAAATGACTACTCAGTTTTTAAATGAGGTTGTAATTACTAAATATTTAGCTTCAGGTATTTCTAGAAACAACTCAGGAATGGTTACTATTCAACCTGAGCAATTAGACATTCTTCCTGGTCTTATTGAACCTGACATTTTACAAACTATTCAAGCACTTCCAGGAATTATAAGTGTTGACGAAACAGTTTCTAACATTAACGTTAGAGGTGGAACACATGATCAAAACCTGATCCTTTGGGATGGTATAAAAATGTATCAATCTGGTCATTTCTTCGGATTAATTTCTGCCTTTAACCCTTACCTTACAAGTAAAGTGAATGTATCTAAAAACGGAACCTCAGCGCAATATGGAGATGGCGTTTCTAGTGTTATAGATATGAAACTTTCCAACACCTTGCAAGAGCATCTTAAGGTTGGAGCTGGTTTTAATTTAGTACATGCCGATGTATTTACTAAAGCTCCTATTGGTAAACATGCCGAACTCCAATTATCTGCCAGACGTTCATTTACAGATTTCATGACTGCTCCAACATATGACCAGTATTTTAAGCGTATTTTCCAAGATTCAGATTTTACGAACAATCAAGAAAATCAAAATAACACCATTTCTAAAAACGAAACGTTTTATTTCTATGATTTTACTGGAAAACTCTTGTTTGACATTTCAAAAAAAGACAAACTTCGAATTAGTTTCCTAACCATTTATAACAACTTAAATTACGAAGAGCAATCTACCATAAACAATATTAACGAGTCTTTAAACAGTAAGCTCATTCAACGTAATTTAGCTGGAGGAATTAGCTACACAAGACATTGGAATCCTGCATTAACCACGACTGCTCAAATGTATTTATCAAATTATGACTTAGACGCTAAAAATTTCGATATTACCAACAATCAACGATTAATTCAAGAAAACGAAGTTATTGATAATGCCTTTAAACTAAACACAGCATGGTTAATCGATGAAAACATTAACTTCAATATGGGTTATCAATTTTTTGAAGTTGGTATTAGTAACTTAGAAGATGTTAATAATCCTGTATTTAGAAGTTATATAAAGGAAGTCATTAGAACGCATTCTGTTTTTGCCGAAGGTCAATTATTAACAAATAAGCTCAACACTAATATTAAAGCTGGATTACGGCTCAACTATATTTCAAAATTTGATGCAGTCTTAGTCGAACCACGATTAAGCTTTAGTCAACGCTTTGCAAATCATTTTAGATTTGAATTACTAGGAGAATATAAAAGTCAAACGACTTCACAAATCATCGATTTACAGAATGATTTTTTAGGCATTGAAAAACGTCGATGGATTTTAGCCAATGATGAGGACATTCCAATTATTAAAAGCAAGCAAGCCTCTATTGGATTACACTATAATAAAAACAACCTCCTCATTAGTGCTGAAGCTTTTTATAAAGATGTAGATGGAATTACGACCAGAAGCCAAGGGTTTCAAAATCAGTACCAATTTGTAAAAACAATTGGAAGTTTTAACGTTAAAGGCATCGATTTTTTAATTAACAAACAGTTTGAAAAATTCAACACTTGGCTCAGTTATTCATTTAGTAAAAATAACTACCTTTTTAACAGTTTAAATAATGGCCAAACATTTCCAAACAACACAGACATTACTCATGCTATTACGTTTTCTAACATCTTCACCTTAAATCAATTAAAATTGGCATTAGGTGTCAATTGGCATTCTGGCAAACCCTATACTCAACCAGATTATACGCTTCCAGTTGTAAATGGTAATATAAATTATAGCGCACCAAATAGCAGTCATTTAGATGATTATTTACGTGTAGATGTATCTGCTACGCATGACTTTAATATCTTTAAAAATGTCAAGGCCGAAGTTGGCGCATCAGTTTGGAATCTATTTAACACTAAAAATATCATAAACACGTATTATACTTTAGGTCCAGATGAGACGATTTCTAAAGTCGAAAATCAATCGCTTGGCATCACGCCAAATGTTAGTTTTCGTATGAATTTTTAATTTTAGTATTTTTATAGAACAAACTTTTTTATTAAAATGCGCTCTATTTTTTTTAAAACTTCATTCCTCTGCTTTTGCGTTACTTTATTTCATTGTAACAAGAATGATGAGGAATACTTTCAAGGAAAGATTATCTATAAATACCATTACACTAGTGATTCATTAAATGCCGATTCATTAAACCTTAATAGAATAAGAAAAAGCATCTTTCAATTTAATTTAAATAATTATCAAAGCACCTTTATAGATAACGATACTACAACCTATTTTTATATTAGTAAGATTAATAAATGTCTAATCAAAATTAACTCAAATTTACAGCAAGAATGTGAAGACTACAGTTTATCTACCGACTCTATTCTTCACTTCAAAGTATATGATACAGATGAAAAAATTCTAGGACATAATTGTCAGGTTTTAGAATTTCAAGGCAAGTATTTTTGGAATAAATATTATGTAAGTAAAGATGTGAAGATTGCACCTAGCACTTACCGTAAACATGAAGCTTATAACTGGAAATTTTATGGAGAGAAAGTTGATGGTGGAATGATTTTAAAACTAGAGCATCGATTTAAAAACTTTACAATGTATGGCGAAGCGTTACTGCTTTCAAATTTAAACACCAATGAAAGAGCATTACAGATTACGCCAGAAGAAATTGCTTCTGTTTGCAACTAAAAAAAATCCTGATACTGCAAAACTCTAAAATCGAAGGTGTTAAATTTAGGGTTGCTTTGCTTTAGCTGTTTATACAAAAGCATGCTCCCAATTGCTCTATTTGCTGAGCCTGAGGACGAGGTTAAAGACACGGTTTTAATCGTTCTATTTCCTAGAGCAAACTCATGTATTCTAGGAATTTCATTAGAAACAATTTCTAATTTTATCTGGTGTTCTTTTATTTGTTTTCTGAAGAAATACTCTGGACCATTTTTACTATTTCCACCAATAAACAAAAGCGTTTCAATACTTGGAAATTGCTTAATATAATTAATAAGATTGCGAAGCTTTATGTTTTTCATTCCTAAGTCCGATGCATCTATTTTATCGCGTTCTGCACTTGAGACAATATCGCAAACACCTATTTGGTGCTGAATTAAAAAAGCTTTTCGTTCTTCAATAGCTGCTTGAGAATTATCATATCGCAAATTAAGATTATGAATTTTATCTATATAAAGCCATAAAGAATTGTAATAACTTCCGTAGCAAAAGTCCACATCTTTTTCTAAAAGTGCACCAACACTAAAGCGTGGTGGAGGTAATGTGCCCACAATTAGTTTCTTGGTGTCTTTTTGAATAAACGGTTGATATGGATGCTTATGTAGAAACACGTTTACTTGATTTTGTTGATTAAATTCCTTATACTATAAGTAAACAAATTAAACCAAAATTATGGGAAAAGGAGATAAAAAAACAAAACGAGGTAAAATACATCGAGGGACTTTTGGTGCAAGAAGACCAAAAATTAAAAAACGTATAAAACCTGAAACTAAAATTAGTATCGATAAAAAAGCAAAAGCTTAATTACCTAATAAAAACTAATTCTGTGTTTGTAGACATGGCTTCGCTAAAACCATAACCTTCGTAGTTAAAGCCTTTTATATCGTCTAAAGTATTAGCATTCGTATCAATAATATATCGCGCCATTAAACCACGTGCATATTTCGCAAAAAAGGAAATCATTTTGTACTCACCATTTTTCAAATCCTTAAAATTTGCGGTAATCACAGGAACTTTCAATGCTTTTTTATCTACTGCTTTAAAATACTCATTACTGGCTAGATTTAAAAAGAGTTCGTTTTCTTTCAATTCCTCGTTTAAAGCTTGGGTTACTTTTTTTCTCCAAAATTCGTAAAGGTTCTTGTTTTTGCCAACTGGAAATTTTGTGCCCATTTCTAGGCGATAGGCTTGCATTAAATCTAAGGGTTTTAAAACACCATATAATCCAGAAAGAATACGAACAGTTTCTTGCAGCTTTGCCATTTTTTCTGAAGGCAAGCTATACACATCTAAACCTCGATACACATCGCCACTAAAAGTATAAGCTGCAGGTCTTGCATTTGAAGATGTAAAAGGTAAAGTCCACGCTTGGTTGCGCTCGTAATTGAGTTGTCCTAAATTGTCTGAAATATGCATCAGTTTAGACAAACTTCTTGCCGATTTCTTTTTTAGCAACTTATTTAAACGCTCAGCTTCCTTTAAAAAACAAGCTTCAGTACTTTTTATAGTTGGTAATTGACTTTCAAAATCTAAAGATTTTGCTGGAGATAATACTAGTTTCATATTTGCCATTCTTATACCTCAAATTTACAATTTACTTCTTGATATTTTTAATTATACAAACTGAAATATTCTATGCTTCTATAAATGTTTATTATGAAAACAGATTCGCGTTAAGGATGGAGCATTTGTTGGAGCTCCTTGAAGAGAGCGACTTGCGAGAGCCTGACATGACGACGCTTTAGCGAAGTCGTGAAACGCCCAACTAATTATTTTGATGCTTAGAATACTGCTTCCATTTTTCGATACACTGCTGCATATCTTCTGGGATTTCAGTATTAAAACGCATAAATTCGTTTGTTTTTGGATGTACAAACCCTAAGGTTTTTGCATGTAAAGCTTGGCGAGGCAATACTTTAAAACAATTGTCTACAAATTGTTTGTACTTGGTAAATGTGGTGCCTTTTAAAATGAGATTTCCACCATAGCGTTCGTCATTAAAAAGCGTGTGACCAATATGTTTCATGTGCACGCGAATTTGATGCGTTCGACCTGTTTCTAACTTACAGGATACTAAGGTGACATAGCCTAAGCGCTCTAACACTTTGTAGTGTGTTACAGCGGGTTTGCCTTTATCTTCCTCATCGTTTAAATACACGGTATTTTGTAATCTGTTTTTAGGATGTCTTCCAATATTTCCTTCAATGGTGCCTTGTTCGTCTTCAATATTTCCCCAAACCAAAGCCACATATTCACGCTCGCTTGTTTTTTCGGCAAACTGAAGTGCTAGTTTAGTCATGGCGTCTTCGGTTTTTGCAACCACTAGAAGTCCGCTGGTATCTTTATCAATTCTATGTACTAAACCAGGACGTTCGCTAGAATTGTTTGGAAGGTTTTCAAATCTGTAAATAAGTGCGTTTATAAGGGTTCCTGAATAATTACCATGACCAGGATGCACAACCATACCTGCAGGTTTATTCACGACAAGAAGCTGGTCATCTTCATAAACAATATCTAACGGAATATCTTCGCCGACCAACAAATTTTCGTGAGGTGGATGCTCAAATAACACTTTGATTTGATCATTCCCTTTTACTTTATAACTTGATTTAACAGCGTCTCCATTAACGAATATATGGCCTGATTTGGCTGCTGCTTGTATTTTATTTCGCGTAGCGTTTTCGACGAAATTCATGAGGTATTTATCGATACGAAGTGGATTTTGACCTTTCTCTACAGTAAACGCATAATGTTCGTATAACTCGTCGCTATCGTTTTGATTTTCGGGTGTATAATCTTCTGTCATAACTAATTTGAAGAAGGTCTATTGCCATTCCCTAAAACCAAATCAATCTTAGAGGTTTTTGGTAGTAAGTCTCCTGCTTTTAAAGTCTCGCCATTAAAACGCAATCTAACCACTTCATCCTTACCAAGGTAATCAATATAAGTAATGTTTCCAATGTTAAAACCAAGAGCTTCTAACATTGGTTTTGCTTGTCTAAATGTACGTTCTCTTAAATCTGGAACTTGAATTTTTCTATAACCTGACGGATTTAATGTTAAATAAATTTTTCTATTTTCTTTTACTTTTTCTCCAGAAGGAGGATCTTGATCGATAACAGAAAATTTTGGATAGTTAGGGTTATAATTTGCAGAATCTTGAATCTGCATGACTAGATTATTGTCTTCTAATTCAATTTTAGCCACTTCAATAGACTTCCCTTTTAGTTCGGGAACAGTTTCAAAGTCTCCATGATTAGTCGTAATATTAAGCCACTTAAGCATAATAAAACACAATACAAAAATGGCCACAAAAGCTAACAAAAGCTGTTTTAAAAATATTTTACTTGAAAGAAATTTAACAATACTCATGTTGTTGTTTTAGATAAGCAAATATATAAAAACCAAAGTGTTTTTACTTTTGATTAATTAATGATATTTTAGCTAAACGATTTATTCCATCGTTTCTTATGAATATGAAGAAAAATATTGCCATTATCATGGGAGGGTTTTCTAGTGAATATGAAATCTCTTTAAAAAGCGGAAATGTTGTATTCGAAGTTCTTGACAAAAACAAATACAATGCTTATCGTATTCACATTTTTAAAGACAAATGGGTTTATGTTGATGCAAACAACGGCGAATTCCCTATTGATAAAAATGATTTTTCTGTTACAGTTGCCAACAAAAAAATAAAATTTGATTGTGTATTTAATGCCATTCATGGTTCGCCAGGAGAAGACGGTTTTATGCAGAGCTATTTTAAATTAATAGGTATGCCACAAACCAGTTGCGACATGTATCAAGCCAGTTTAACTTTTAATAAAAGAGACTGTTTAAGTGTTTTAAAACCTTATGGCATTAAAACTGCTGAAAGCTATTATATCAATCTTGGAGATACTATAAATGAGGATGCCATTATTACTAAAGTCGGTTTGCCTTGTTTTGTTAAAGCCAACAAAGCAGGAAGTAGTTATGGTATCACTAAAGTATATAAAAAAGAAGACATACAACATGCGATAGACGTTGCTTTTAAAGAAGATGATGAAATTATTATAGAATCTTTTTTAGACGGAACAGAGGTTTCTGTTGGAGTAATTACTTATAAAGGAGCAACTAAAGTACTTCCTATTACTGAGATTGTTAGTCAAAACGATTTTTTTGATTACAAAGCAAAATATTTAGGCGAATCACAAGAAATTACACCAGCAAGACTTAGTAAATCTCAAGAAGACAAAGTCACAAAAGTAGCTCAACAGGTTTATGAGATTTTAAAAATGAAAGGGTTTTCACGAAGTGAATATATTTTTAAAAATGATGAACCACATTTATTAGAAGTAAATACTGTTCCTGGATTAACCAAAGAAAGCATTTTACCACAACAAGCTGCAAAAGCTGGAATATCACTTTCTGAATTATTTGACAATGCCATAGAAGAGGCATTAAAATAAAATCCGTAATTTTAAATTATGAAACGAGCTATATTTCCAGGATCCTTTGATCCAATTACATTAGGGCACTATGATATTATAAAACGCGGAGTAACCTTATTTGACGAAGTTATTGTTGCAATTGGTGTGAATGCTGAAAAAAAATACATGTTCTCTTTAGAGCAACGTAAAAAATTTATTGAAGACGCCTTTAAAGATGAACCAAAAGTAACAGTTGTTACTTACAAAGGCTTAACTGTTGATTTTTGTTTAAAACACAATGTTGAATTTATACTTCGTGGCTTAAGAAATCCAGCCGATTTTGAATTTGAAAAAGCCATTGCTCATACTAATCGTGACTTAGCGCCTATTGAAACCGTGTTTTTGCTAACGGCTGCAAAAACTAGTTATATTGCTTCCTCTATAGTTCGTGACGTTATAAGAAATGATGGTGATTATACCAAGCTAGTTCCAAAAAGTGTAAGAGTGAAATAAAGTTATGAATCTTAAATCATTTATATTATTTATTCTTAGTTGTAGCTTAATTGCTTGTAGCCAAAATAACAATCCGCTTTCTGAAACTGAAAAACAAAAAATTTCTTCTGAAATTATTGAGATGTTTAATGATTATCACGAGGCTATAAAGACAGAAGGCTTAGTTGCAGAATTTGATTATTTAGATGATTCTTCTGATTTTTATTGGGTTCCTCCAGGATATAATAGCGCATTAACAATAGATTCGGTAAAAACCATATTAACACAGAACTCAAAGTTTATAAAATCTATTGAGTTTTCATTTGAATCTATTGAAATATTTCCTTTAAAAAATACTATTGCTAATTATTCAGGAATAGTAAAAGGCACGATGATAGACACCAGCAATGCAAATACGACTTTTAGAATCATAGAATCTGGCACTTTAATTAAAAGAAAAGCGGGATGGAAATTATTAAGTGGGCAATCAAGAAACCTAGAATAACTTAGAGTTTATACTCAGAAAGAGGTTTCGGGAAATCTTCAGGATTTGCAGCCAAGTGATAACGTGGATCATCTACAGCTTCCACAATAACATGTTTAAACTTAGGACTGGCTTTATACAATAGCACTTTACAATCTTCGCTTAAATGTTTTAGTGTGATATGCTTACCTTCAGCTTCATACTTTTCGACCAAATTAAATATCGCTTCAATAGCAGAATGATCGCTTATACGTGCTTCAACAAAATCGATTTCCACATTTTCAGGATCATTTTTAGCATCGAATTTTTCATTGAATGCAGAGATACTTCCGAAGAATAATGGGCCCCAAATTTCATAAACTTTTGTGCCATCATCTTTCATACGTTTACGTGCTCTAATACGCTTCGCATTTTCCCAAGAAAACACCAAAGCACTAACAATAACACCTGCAATAACTGCAATGGCTAAATCGAAAATAACCGTTAATGCCGAAACTAAAAACAAAACAAATAAATCGGATTTAGGAATTTTATTCATTATTCTAAAACTTGACCACGCAAAGGTCCCTATTACCACCATAAACATAACACCTACTAATGCTGCAATAGGTACTTGTTCAATAAGTCCAGAAGCAAATAAGATAAAAGCTAATAACGCTAATGCTGCGACAATACCAGATAATCTACCTCGTCCTCCTCCTTTTATATTGATTAATGACTGACCAATCATGGCACAACCACCCATTCCTCCGAAGAGTCCAGTAACAATATTCGCTCCACCTTGAGCCAAACACTCTCTATTAGAATTCCCTCTAGTTTCAGTTAAATCATCAATTAAATTTAAAGTCATTAAAGACTCTATTAAACCAATAGCAGCAAGAATTAAAGCATAAGGTCCTATAAATTTTAAGGTTTCTAAGTTAAAAGGCACTTTATTAAAAATATCCCATTGAAAAGTAGGCAAGCCTCCTTTAAGACCCTCTCCTCCTCCATCACGAATAAAACTTCCAACGGTTGCGACATCTAAATTTCCAAAAATAACAATCGCCGAAACCACTAGAATAGCCAATAAAGCTTCAGGCAATTTTTTGGTGATTTTTGGCAAACCAAACATAATTGCCATAGTTAAAACAACAAGTCCTACCATAATCCATAGTTGCGACCCCGAAAACCAATCGCCATTAGCATCTCTAAACATGCCTAACTGCGATAAGAAAATAACAATTGCTAAACCATTTACAAATCCCATCATTACAGGATGCGGAATCAATCGTACAAACTTTCCTAACTTAAAAATACCTGCCAGCATTTGTATAATTCCCATTAAAATAACGGTAGCAAATAAATAGTACAACCCTAATTGTTCTCCAGGAGCTCCCATAGCATTACCTTTAGCAACAAGTGCCACCATAACTACTGCTAAAGCGCCAGTTGCCCCACTTATCATTCCTGGTCGTCCTCCAAAAATTGATGTGATTAAACCAATCATAAATGCTGCGTATAAACCAACTAAAGGATCTACGCCTGCTACAAAAGCAAAAGCTACCGCTTCAGGTACCAAAGCTAAAGCTACAGTTAAACCTGATAAAATATCGTTTTTGGCATTCTTAGTACGTCTTCTAATAAACTCAGTCATGTCTTTTTTTTGGAGCAGCAAAAGTACAGTTAATTAATAAAAACACAAGAGTATATTGCTATATTTGTGAACTAGTGAATTACTAAAAGCCTTAGAAATGAAGAAATTAGTTTTGTTATTAATTTTATTAAGTGCGTGTCAATCAGAGCACAATAAAATCGACTTTGATTTCACAACAACTTTTGAAAAAAGTGAAGGTACTGAAACTGCGACCTATCAAGAAGTTATTAACTATTATACTGAACTTGCAGATAAGTATTCTGAAATTAACATTCAAGCCATTGGTGAAACAGATTCTGGTAAGCCTTTACATATTGTCACTTTAAATCCTGATGGTGTTTTTAATTTTTCAGAAATCAGAAAAGACAAACGTATTATCTTAATTAATAATGGTATTCATCCAGGAGAATCGGATGGTATTGATGCCACCATGCTATTGTTTCGCGATATGGCACAAGGAACAATAGAAGCGCCAAAAAACACAATTTTAGTAACGATTCCTATCTATAATGTAGGCGGAAGTTTAAATCGGAATTCTACAACTAGGACCAATCAAAATGGACCAAAAGAATATGGTTTTAGAGGTAATGCGCGTAATTACGATTTAAATCGAGATTTTATAAAAAGCGACACAAAAAACGCAAGAACATTTGCTGAAATTTTTCATCTAGTTCAACCCGATGTATTTATAGATAATCATGTGAGTAATGGTGCAGATTACCAATATACTTTAACACATTTATTTACACAACACAATAAATTAGGAGGTGTTTTAGGTAATTATTTACATCAAGAAATGATGCCGAGATTAGAGCAGAAATTAGCGGTCAAGAAATGGGACATCACACCTTATGTCAATGTCTTTAACAAAACACCTGAACAAGGTTTTTCACAATTTATGGATTCGCCTCGTTATTCGACTGGTTATACAACCCTTTGGAACACCTTAGGCATGATGGTTGAAACACACATGTTAAAACCTTACAAACAAAGAGCTGAAGGCACTTACGAGCTAATGAAAAGCATGATTGAAATAGTTGAGAAAGATCATCATAAAATTAAAACTTTACGTGAAAGTTATAGTCAAAAATTGTTTAATGATAAAACCTATCCGCTAAACTGGCAAATAGATACTTCAAAAGTATCGACTATAGCTTTTAAAGGGTATGAAGGCAGCATGATACCAAGTAGTATTACTGGAAAGGACCGTTTAAAGTTTGACAGAAGCCAACCATTTACTAAAGATGTCAGTTATCAGAATTACTTTAAACCTACAGATTCGGTAACTATACCATCTGCTTATGTAATTCCTCAAGCTTGGCATCATGTTATTGAATTATTAGCTTTAAATAAAATAGAAATGACTACTCTTGAAAAGCAAACTGTAATTGATGTCGAGTCTTATAAGATTGCTACTTACGAAACAAGTAAGCAAGCCTATGAAGGTCATTACCAGCATTACAATACCACGATAACATCTAGTACAGAGCGTATTGCATTTAGAGAAGGCGATTACCTTATTAGAACCAATCAAAAAGGGCTACGTTATTTATTAGAAACGCTTGAGCCTCAAGCACCAGATTCGTTTTTTAACTGGAATTTCTTTGATCCTATTTTACAACAAAAAGAAGGATTTTCGCCCTATGTTTGGGAAGATCAAGCGAAACAGTTATTAGTTCAACATCCAGAGCTTCAAATAGAATTGAATGTAAAAAAATCTTACGATAAAGACTTTGCTAATAATTGGTATGCACAATTAGATTGGTTACACAAGAAAAGTGCGCATTATGAAAAAGCGCATTTACAATATCCTGTGTATCGAATAAAATAATGCATCTCGCAAGAACGATTGCAGCGGCATCCTTTTTATGCTGAATAGTTGCATAAAAAGATATAGCGGAAAGCGTGTTTTACCAAAGGTAAACTTGCCCAAAAAAACTAAAGTAATACTTTTATATTGGCATAACTATTCTCTAAGGCCTTGGTACGCGCTTTAGCATTAAGCCATTCTACCTTAGTAATTCCTTCGTTTTCTTGAGGATAGAGCTTGCCCTTAAATGTCGTTTTCATTTCAAACCAGTAGGTAATTTTAATCTTATGCTTACCATTACGTTTAAAAATATGATAAGTGGTTTGTAACGGTTTAGTAATTTCTAATCCAGCGACACCAGTTTCTTCGGCAACTTCGCGAAGTGCTGTTTCTTCAATGGTTTCATGTGCTTCTGTTTTTCCTTTCGGCAAATCCCATTTATCATTTCTGTAAATAAATAAAATATCGCGCTGAGAATTATACACCTTTCCACCTCCTGCAATAACATTAGGTAGAAGCTTTAAAAATTTTTTGATTAATTTTTCAGGATTCTTATGGATGAGTCTAGCTTCTTTTAGCGATGTGGTATTTAACTCTCTTATAACTTTACCTATATTAACCGTATCTAGTAAATAGTTTTTAAAGCCAGATTCTTTTTCTACAACAGAGGTAAGTACAATAGGTTTATCGTTTACAAAAACGTGATACATCTTTTAGGTCTAGATTGGTTTTGTAAATTTATCATTTTTTTGCACAAAACAAATAGCATTAAAATTAAATTTATGTGTAATTTTGTGTCTATGATTTTTGATAAAGACACTGCTAAAAAAACGGCTGAAGTTTTACTGCAAATTAATGCTATAAAATTAAGTCCGAAAACCCCTTTTACTTGGGCTTCAGGCTGGAAATCGCCTATATATTGTGACAACAGAATTGTTTTATCTTTTCCGCTGGTTAGAAATTACATAAGAGAAACAATGGGTAAACATATTGAAGCACAATATGGCAAACCAGATGTTATTGCTGGTGTAGCGACTGGAGCTATTGGCATTGGTATGTTGGTTGCAGAATATTTAGGTTTACCTTTTATATATGTAAGACCCGAAGCTAAAAAACATGGTCGCCAAAATCAAATTGAAGGTTTCTTAGAAAGCGGACAAAATGTAGTGGTTGTTGAAGATTTAATAAGTACTGGGAAGAGCAGTTTAAATGCTGTAAGAGCGCTTAAAGAAGCTAAAGCCAATGTAAAAGGCATGGTTGCTATTTTTTCTTATGGATTTGCTATTGCTGATGATAATTTCAAAAAAGAAGGCATCGCACTACACACTTTAAGTAATTATAAAAATTTGCTTGAACAGGCTTTAGAAACTAAATATATTTCTGAAGATCAATTACAAACTTTGTCAGATTGGAATTCAAATCCGAGTGAATGGAACGCAATTTGATATAAAACATATGATGATTAGTTGTATAGCTGTTTAGTTGCGCAACTAAACAAGTAATAAACAACAACATAACAGTACTATGAAATTAGAATCTCCAAAAGTAATCATTGATAAATCTGCACAAGACACGTTCAATTTTTTAAGTGACGTTAAAAACTTTGAAAACTTAATGCCTGAAAACATTAGCAAGTTTGAAGTGATTGATAACGACACGTTTTTGTTTGCTTTAAAAGGCATGCCAGAAATTGTACTAAAAAAGAAAGAAGCCATAGCTCCTAATAAAATTGTGTTAGGTGCTGCAGGTGGGAAAATAGATTTTTCATTAACGGCTAACATTAGTGAAACCTCCGAAAATTCAAGCGAAGTACAATTAGCTTTTGAAGGCGAATTTAACGCCATGATGGCTATGATGATCAAAGGTCCAATTAGCAAATTTATTGAAACCTTAACATCTAACATGCCAAATAACATCTAGTACAATAGGGTAATTTCTTTTAAATCATATTCTTTTAAAATAGCATCTTCAAGGCGTACTTGCAGATTACCTGTTTCTGATACGGATTGAATAAAACCCGAAAACATATTACCTGTTTTATCTTTAAATGTAGAAGGCTTATTTTTTCGAAACAAATAAGATTCGTATTCGTTTTTTATGGCTTCAAAATTTTGAGCTTCTAATAAAGAAAAATATTGTTTTAAATGCTCTATTAGCCTGATTAATAGTTCATCAAAATGAAAGGTTCTGCCAGTAATAATCCGTAATGAAGAGGCTTTTGGCAAATTTTCAAAATGAGTTTGATTTACATTAATACCAACACCAATAATAGAGTCCTTAAATTTATTTTGCTTAATGCTATTTTCTATTAAAACACCACAAATCTTTTTGTCTTCTGACAAAATGTCGTTTGGCCATTTCACACTCAATTTAGGAACGTTAAAAGATTTTAAAGTCTTTATAATTGCCAAAGCAGTCACCATACTAATACAAAAATGCTGATCAAACTTTAAAAAAGAAACTTCCTTAAATACACTAAACATAAGGTTTTCACCAGAATTTGCGGACCATTTTGTACCCATTTGACCACGACCTTGAGTTTGAAATTGAGTCTGCACAACTGTATAATCAGAAATCACCTCTTTACCACTTAATTGTTTTAAATAAGTATTAGTTGAATTGGTGGCATTAAGTTTGATTATACGCATTATGGATTAATTATATTCATTCTGTGAAATCTTATAGATTTTTAACAGTATAAAGAACTAAAAAAATAATAACTTTGCACAAATTTAAATCAAATTAATGGCGATAAAACAAACGAATCCAGACCAACTTATAACAACAATACTAGCTGGAATTGAAGATGTAAAAGGGAAAGATATAAATATATTAGATTTACGAGAGATTGAAAATACAGTATGTGACTATTTTATAGTTTGTGAAGGTACTTCAAACACACAAGTCAACGCCATTGTTAATTCTATTCAGAAAAAAGTTAGCAAAAATCTTAAAGATAAACCTTGGCATATTGAAGGCATGGACAACGCAGAATGGGTTTTAATGGATTATGTTAACGTTGTGGTACATGTTTTTCAAAAACACATTAGAGAGTATTATGACATTGAGAGTCTTTGGGGAGACGCTAAAACCACAGTAATTGAATCAAACTATTAAACAAGTTAATGGCAAACGAAAAAAATACAAATAGTAAAAAACCTAAATTTAGTCCTTACTGGATTTATGGCGGAATTCTGGCAATTTTTATTGCTATGCAATTTTTAAACGGAAGTGGTTTTCAAGACACCAAAATCATAACACCTTATGAGTTTTTTGAATACGCTGAAAACAATGATGTTGAAAAAGTAGAAATAATTAATAAACGCTTAGCAAAAGTTTATTTAACAAAAGAAGCTGAAGCTAAAGAAATTCATAAAAAATCTAAGCCTTCAAGTTTTTTACCTACTTCATCAAGACTTCCTAATTATACTTTTGAAATTGGAGATCAATCAAATTTTGAAAATGATTTAAAAGCAATTGGTAAATCTAATATTTTAGTTAATAAAACCGAATCTAATGCTTGGGGCGACTTGCTTATTGGACTTATTCCTTTTATTCTTTTAATAGGTGTTTGGATTTTTATCATGAGACGTATGTCTGGTGGTGGAGGTGGAGGCGCTGGCGGACAGATTTTTAATATTGGAAAATCTAAAGCCAAGCTTTTTGACCAAAATACAGAAGTAAAAACTTCATTTAAAGATGTTGCTGGATTAGAAGGTGCTAAAGAAGAAGTTCAAGAAATTGTAGACTTCTTGAAAAACCCAGAAAAGTATACCTCTTTAGGAGGAAAAATACCAAAAGGCGCATTACTTGTAGGACCTCCAGGAACTGGAAAAACATTGTTAGCTAAAGCTGTAGCTGGCGAAGCTAAAGTGCCTTTCTTCTCATTATCTGGTTCAGATTTTGTTGAAATGTTTGTAGGTGTAGGAGCATCGCGTGTTCGTGATTTATTCAAACAAGCTAAAGAAAAATCTCCTGCTATTATCTTTATTGATGAAATTGATGCCATTGGTCGTGCTAGAGGAAAAAATGCCATGTCAGGAAGTAATGATGAACGCGAAAACACCTTAAATCAACTGCTTACCGAAATGGATGGTTTTGGAACCAATACAAACGTTATTGTTATTGCAGCAACCAACAGAGCAGATATTTTAGATAAAGCCTTAATGAGAGCTGGACGTTTTGATAGACAAATTTTTGTAGATCTTCCAGATGTTAGAGAACGTAAAGAAATTTTTGAAGTCCACCTAAGGCCTCTTAAAAAAGCTGATGGTTTAGATATCGACTTCCTTTCTAAACAAACCCCAGGATTTTCTGGAGCAGATATTGCTAACGTGTGTAATGAAGCTGCATTAATTGCAGCTCGACAAGGTAAAAAAGCTGTTGACAAACAAGATTTCTTAGATGCTGTAGATCGAATTGTAGGTGGATTAGAAAAGAAAAATAAAATTATTACTCCAAGTGAAAAAAGAGCTGTTGCTTTTCATGAAGCTGGACATGCTACTGTAAGCTGGATGCTAGAACATGCTGCGCCTTTAGTCAAAGTAACCATTGTACCTAGAGGTCGTTCTTTAGGTGCTGCTTGGTATTTGCCTGAAGAACGTTTAATTGTTAGACCAGAACAAATGCTAGACGAAATGTGTGCAGCACTTGGTGGTCGTGCAGCAGAAAAAGTGATTTTTGATAAAATTTCTACAGGAGCTTTAAGTGATTTAGAGAAAGTTACAAAGCAAGCAAGAGCCATGGTAACGATTTATGGTTTAAGTGATAAAGTTGGAAATTTAACCTATTATGATTCTTCTGGCCAAAGCGAATACGGCTTTACAAAGCCTTATAGTGAGCAGACCGCAGAATTGATTGATAAAGAAATATCTAATATTATTGAAAAGCAATATCAAAGAGCCATTAAGCTCTTAGAAGAAAATAAAGACAAGCTTACTGAACTTGCAGAAGTATTGCTTGAAAAAGAAGTTATTTTTAAAGATAACCTAGAGAAAATTTTTGGTGAACGCCCTTTTGAAGTCGAAGAACACCCACTATTAGACTAATAAAATATTTTAGAATTTTGTTAACATTAATTTAAAATCTTAAATTAACCCTATGGTTAGTTTAAGATTTTTTATATTTGAAAAAACCTATAGCACAGATATAAATTGCTATAATTTAAATGAGTCTTTTTAGAAAAATTTTTGGTTCCAAATCTGATCATTCAGAAGATGAATTTCAATCAGACGATCGTGGTAAATATATGCCAGACTTAAAGCTGCCAATAGACGAAAGGTTTACGATAAACTTTAAAGCTAATGGTGGAAAATTCCTGTATTGCGAAAATTTAAACGAAGTATTTGATTGTTTACAAAACATTATTGATGAAAACAGTTGGCATGAATCTTCCGTACTTCTATTAGACGAAAACTTAAAAAACAAGTTTTCAAATTCTCAATTAACAACTACTAGAGTTATATCTGAAGCCGAATATATGCTTACTACCTGTGAAAACCTTATCGCAAATGATGGTTCTTTACTTATTTCCTCTAATCAAATTGCAGAAAAAAAATTAACAGAACTACCTTCTAATTGTGTCGTATTTGCAACAACTAGCCAAATTGTCGAGAATATTGGAGAAGGCTTAAAAGGCATTAAAAACAAAAACAAACAAAAGATTCCTACGAACATTACAACTATAAAGCACTTTAAATCTTCTGATGAAAAAGACTTCTTAACTTATGGTAGTAGTTCAAAAAACTTATATTTGTTGCTTTTAGAAGATCTTTAAGATAAAACGTGAATCTATTTATTGCATCTTATTTCTAAAATAACAATAACCAACAAATGAAGGACATTGCTATTCGCGCATTTTCAGGATTACTCTATGTGTTGCTACTTATTTTTAGTTTATATAACAAGCATGCGCTAATCATTTTGTTTTTTCTTTTTGGTCTTATCTGTTTGCATGAATTTAAAAAACTCATCCAATTAAAAAGCTTTATTCCTTATCTACTTTTTACAGTTCTGTATTTTGTTTTTGGATATTGGCAACTATTTATGAACTCTAATGTAGGTCTATATGAAGCGACACAAATCCTTCAAGTTATTACTATTTTTGTTCAGCTTTTTTTAATCAAGGATTTGTTTTCAGAAAAAACAATCCCACTTTTTAGTTCTAAACGCTTTATAATTACTACTTTTTACCTTTCTAGTGCTTTTGTCTTTTTAATTCTTATTGCAAACTATTATGAAGCATATAACCCCAATATTTTATTAGGAGCTTTTATTTTAGTTTGGGTAAATGACACCTTTGCTTATCTAGTAGGTTCTAAATTTGGTAAACAAAAGTTATTTCCTAGCATCTCTCCTAAAAAAACAGTTGAAGGGTTTCTTGGTGGTTTATTTTTTGCCTGTATTGCTAGTTATTTTATTTCGTATTTTACACAGACTTTAAGTTTTACACAATGGTTAATTTTAAGTATTATTGTAAGTGTTTTTGGCACGCTAGGTGATTTAATTGAATCAAAATTTAAACGTCAGGCCAATGTTAAAGATAGTGGCACTATTATGCCTGGTCATGGTGGATTATTAGACAGGTTTGATAGTATTATATTTGCAGCACCATTTATTTATTTATTTTTAAGAATTTTACATTATGTTTCATAAAGAAGGTCATAAAATCATCCTAATTACATTTATACTCGTAATTGCTAGTTATTTACTTATTGATAAATTTGTGAGTATAAACTGGCTTCAAATTTTACTGTTTATAGCTCTAGGTGTCTTCTTATTTTTAATCCTTCAGTTTTTTAGAAACCCTAAAAGGAACACAATTAACAATGACCAACATGTATTGTCTCCTGTAGATGGTAAAGTTGTTGTTATTGAAGAAGTTTATGAAAGTGAATATTTTAAAGAAAATAGACTGCAGGTCAGTGTATTTATGTCACCTTTAAATGTACATGTAACGCGTTATCCAATTAACGGTAAAGTTTTATTTAGCAAATATCATCCAGGAAAGTATTTAGTTGCTTGGCACCCAAAAGCGAGTGAAGAAAACGAACGCACTACTGTGGTTGTTGAAAACTCTACATATGGAAAAGTTTTATACCGACAAATTGCTGGAGCATTAGCCAAACGTATTGTAAACTATGCTAAAGAAGGTGATTCTGCAATTCAAGGTGATGATTCTGGATTTATAAAATTTGGATCAAGAGTTGATTTATTTTTACCCTTAGACACCAAAATTAAAGTTGCTTTAAATGAAAAAGTTCGCGGTGGAGAAAGTATTATTGCTGAAATATAAATGACTGCTGAAGAATTACATATCGCCTTTACTGAAGCAGTTGCTCGAGTTAACGAACACCAAGAGCCTTTTCCTGCCGATTTTTTATTACGCTTATATGCGTATTATAAAAAAGCAACTAACAATTACTCAAGGCCTAGCAGCAAAAAACAAATTATAAATGCATTTAAAACTAATGCTTTATTTCAAATTCAAGACATCACAGAAGACGAAGCCAAGAAAACCTATATCGAGCTCGTTAATAACTATTTTTTGTATAAAAAATAACATCACAAACTTTAGTGTTTTTTCTTTCTAAAAAACAACAGCAATATACTATTCTAATACAAATTCAAGTGGAATTCCTGTAGCAGCATTTGGAAAGCTAATTCCTAAGAGTGCTGAAATAGTTGGAGCTATATCAATAATTCTTGTTTTCTTAAAAGTACTTCCTTGCTTAATGCCTTTACCAAAAAACAATAATGGAACATGTGTGTCATATACCATTCCAGAATGATGGTCTGTTCCTGTTCTATTCCATGGTGTATCTTTAAAAACCGAAGGATTAAATACAAACAAAATATCACCTGAACGTTTTTGGTGATGGCCATTGTTTAATAAATCCTCTAAATAGCCTGAGCTTCCTTCAAACTGGTTAATTTCAGAAGTCAAATACACTTTATCAATCAAATCATAAGTCAATAATTGCTTTCCAACTTTATCTTTTAGTGCTTTCAAATCCAACTTATGTTGCTCAATTTTTTCGTGGTCAAAAAAGATTTGATTATTTATTCTACTTAAAACTAAATCTGAAACTTTATAATGCTTAAAAAGCATCTCATTTAATTCATCAAATAGTTGGCTTAAGTCAAAAAGACCTGAAGGTATTCTTCTTGATTTTAAATAACTAGGCGTATAAGGAGCACCATGATCTGAAGTTAAAAACACAGTGTACTCGCCTTTTCCTACTTTATCATCTAGAGCATTAAAAAGACGTTCTAAATCTAAATCTAAGCGCAAGTAAGTATCTTGAGTTTCAATAGCATTCACACCAAAATCATGTCCGACTTTATCTGTACTTGAGTAACTAATGGTTAACACATCAGTAATATCATCTTTCCCTAAGGCTTCAGCATCAATCGCTTTTAAGGCAAAATCTGTGGTTAATGTATTTCCAAAAGGAGATTCTGCAATGATTTTAAAATTTCCGTTTTGATGTCTTAATTCTTCTAAATTATAAGGAAAAGTAGCCGTTTCCTTACCTTCAAAGATACGCTCGAAGGTGTTTAAATCACTCCCGCTTTCAGTATAAGTATCGATATCATATAAAGGCTCCCAGTTTTTAAAATAAGATTCGGCCACATTGGAAGCATTAAAATCTTTAACCCATTGAGGAAGGTCGTTCATATAAAAAGAACTCGTTATCCAATTCCCATTGCCATCATGATCATAATCCCACCAATAAGCTGCATTTGCAGAATGTCCAGCTGGTAAAATAGCACCTCTATGTTTAATAGAGATTCCAATCGTTTTACCTTGCATTTGTGTAAACAATCTGTTTTCATCAGCAAATGTTGTTGACAATAGCATTATAGGCGATTTTTTACCATCTTTACTTTCTGTTCCTATAGGTTCTACTGTATTATCTTCTACACAATTAACTCTACGTTTTAAAATTTTATCAAACCAGTTATTGCCAATAACACCATGATATTTTGGTGTCGTTCCTGTAAATACTGAAGCATGTCCAGGACCTGTTTTGGTAGGAATGTAATTAAAGTGATTGTTTTTACAATTAAAGCCTTCACGCATCATACGTTTAAAACCACCATCGCTAAACTTAGCGTTAAAACGGGTTAAATAATCATAACGCATTTGATCGATAACAATACCAACTACAAGTTTAGGATTTGTATGAATTACATTTTCTGTTGTTTTAACAACTTGTGTTGAACTTATTGTTTGCGCTTTACAACTAAAGAAAGCAGTAAAAACTAAAACATAAAATAAAGACTTCATAATAAGATGATTTAATACAGTTTTCAAAAGTACAGATTTTTATGTGTGAAATTTTTCCTTTTTAGATTAATTTATCATTAAATACCTCGTAGTTTTTTATACTTTAGCATAACAAAATTGCTTATGACTTACCTTCATAATATAGGAGCTTACTTTATAATGATTAAAGATATGTTTCGCAAGCCTACAAAATGGTCTGTAATGAAAACATTAATCTTTAAGGATATTGATGACCTCATCATGGGATCATTAGGTATTGTTGCTTTTATTTCCTTTTTTGTTGGTGGAGTGGTTACAATTCAAACTGCATTAAATATTAGCAATCCTTTAATTCCAAAATATTTAGTTGGTTTTGCAACACGACAATCAATTGTTTTAGAATTCGCTCCAACTTTTATTTCTATTATCATGGCTGGAAAAGTTGGCTCCTTTATAACCTCAAGTATTGGAACTATGCGAGTTACAGAACAAATTGATGCTTTAGAAGTAATGGGAATAAACGCCATAAACTATTTAGTTTTCCCAAAATTTATTGCACTTATGTTATACCCATTTGTCATTTCTATAGCCATGTTTCTTGGTATATTAGGAGGAATGGCTGCTTGTATCTATGGTGGCTATAGCTCATTAGAAGATTTTATTATTGGTGTTCAGACTGATTTTATTCCATTTCATATCACCTATGCCTTTATCAAAACCTTTGTTTTTGCATTTGTTTTAGCTACGATTCCTTCTTTTCACGGATTCTTCATGAAAGGTGGTGCACTAGAAGTAGGTAAAGCTAGTACGACCGCTTTTGTTTGGACCAGTGTCGTTATTATTCTTTTAAACTATATACTAACTCAAATGTTGTTAAGCTAATGATAGAAGTTAAAAACGTACACAAATCATTTGGAGAAGCTCATGTTTTAAAAGGTATTAGCACTACTTTTGAAAAAGGGAAAACAAGTTTAGTCATTGGACAAAGTGGTTCTGGAAAAACTGTATTTTTAAAATGTTTGTTAGGGCTATTTACTCCTGAAGAAGGCACAATTTCTTATGATGGAAAAATTTACTCTGAGTTAGATGATGATCAAAAACGTGATTTAAGAAGTGAAATGGGTATGGTTTTTCAAGGTTCAGCCCTTTTTGACTCTATGACTATTGCTGAAAATGTCATGTTTCCATTACGTATGTTTACTAAACAAAGTAAAAGCGAAATGCAAGATCGTGTTGATTTTGTATTAAATCGCGTCAATCTAACAGATGCGCATAACAAAATGCCTAGTGAAGCTTCTGGTGGTATGCAAAAACGAGTTGCTATAGCTAGAGCGATAGTAAACAATCCTAAGTATTTATTTTGCGACGAACCTAATTCTGGATTAGATCCAAAAACTGCAATTGTTATTGATAATTTAATTCAGGAAATTACAGATGAATATAATATTACAACCATCATCAACTCTCATGACATGAATTCTGTAATGGAAATTGGTGAAAAAATTGTGTTCTTAAAAGATGGCTTAAAAGCTTGGGAAGGCTCAAAAGAAACCATTTTTAAAACCGATAATGCTGTTGTAACCGACTTTGTCTATTCTTCTGAATTGTTTAAAAAAGTACGTAAAATGTATATTGATGAGAATACCTAAGACAAACTTACTGTCTTTTTAAAACAATAGTATCTGCTTTCACTTGCGTTTTTAACCAGTTCACTAACTCTTCATCTCTTACTTTTACAACACTATCATTTAATTTAGAGTTCCATTTAGCAGAAGCCACATTAATTGTATCGACTTTAATAAAGTCAGCAGAAACAAGCATTTTAGAATATCCAAAATACTCTAAGTCACTAAATTTTATTTTAGCATCCTTTGATAAATTACTAAAAGAAATGGTATTGTTTTTTTGATTAACAATACTGATCTCATCTAATAAATTATCTATTTTATCTTGTAAACCAGCAATAATAAAATCTTTCTCATCTAGTGCTTTAATAGCTCTGTCGTAGGCATCAGATATTTTATCAAAACTTCTATTCTTATTTCCATTAATATCTAAATCAAAATCACTAATTTTTTCATAGCCTTTTAATTCATTTCTTAAATCAGTTTCTGTAGCTTCACTTATTTCGCCATTAAAATAGAGCGTGATTTTTTTATCGTTAGCGTTTAGTGTTCCATTTTGAAACCACAAATCTCTATTCGATTTTATTTCATTTTCTACATACTGATTATAATCACTTTGCAATCCGCTTTCTCTTATGAAAATCACAAATGTCCAAATTGCAGGAGCCATCACTAAAATGGCTAGAACAGAAGCAAACTGTGCGATACGCTTTCTTTTTTTTGAGTTCGCATATTTTAGCATTGGAAAACGTAAAAGCTTCAACACAATAAATGTTGCAAGCGCGATAAAAATGGTATTGATTGTAAATAAATACATCGCACCAACAAAATAATCCCAATTATGAGCTAAACCATATCCTGCAGTACATAATGGTGGCATTAAAGCTGTCGCAATAGCGACTCCAAAAATAACAGATGCGATGGTTCCTTTTTTAGTTCTGGCAATTATTAAGGCCATGCCTCCAAAAAAGGCAATAAGCACATCTCTCACATCAGGCTTTGTACGTCCAAAAAGTTCATTAGTCACTAAATCTGCTGTTGGGAAAAATTTAAAAAACAAAAACGCAGTAAGTAAACTTAACACAATCATGATTGTTAAATTTATTAGCGATTTTCTGAGCGTATCAATATCATTTAAGGCAATAGACATACCTATTCCTAAAATTGGTCCCATTAAAGGTGAAATAAGCATGGCACCAATTACAACTGCAGTAGAATCTGCATTTAAACCAACAGAGGCGACAAAAATAGAGCAAATTAAGATCCATGCTGTTGCGCCTTTAAAAGAAATATCGCCTTTAATGGCATTAATTGTTGCATCACGATCTGTGTCATCACGAAAATCTAAAAGCTCAACCATAAAGACCTTAATACTATGAAAAAGCCCTTTAGCATCTTGCTTTACAGCTTCTTTAGATTGTTCAACAGCTTGTTCTTTAGCTGCATTTTCATCTTCAGAAAAGTTAAATTTATTTTCTTCACTCATAATTATCCGTAATTCTCTCCAAATTTATTTTTAACATTTTGGAGTACTTTTTTAATATCTTGTTCTTTTGTTTTAGGAAAGATAAGCAAAACTTCGTCTTTATCTACAATTATATAATCATTCAAACCATCAACAACAACAATTTTTTCATTCTTAGTTCTAATCATGTTTCCAGAAGCATCTTCGGTCAACGTTCTTGCGTTTACAACGGCATTATTATTATCGTCTTTATCTAACTTGTCATACAAACTTCCCCAGGTTCCAAGGTCATTCCAATCAAACTCAGCAGGTAATACAAAAACATTCGTTGACTTTTCCATAATGGCATAATCGACAGAAATATTTTCAGCTTTAGCATAATTCTCAAGTATAAAATCATCTTCTAAATCGGTATTATACACGTCATAGCCTTGTTTAAATAAAGCAAACAAATCAGGTTGATTGTTTTGAAAAGCCCTTACAACCGCATTTACACTCCACATAAAAATGCCTGCATTCCATAAAAAATTACCTTGAGCAATAAACTCTTTAGCAGTCTCATAATCTGGTTTTTCTCTAAATTGATTCACAGCCTTTATGCTCTTATTCGCTGTTTTATCATACTCGATATAACCATAACCTGTATTTGGAAACGTTGGTTTTATACCTAGCGTCATAAGTGCATCATTTTCTTCACAGAAATCGAAAGCTTGCTGCACATTTTGCGTGAAAGTGCTTTCATCTTCTATCCAGTGATCACTTGGAGCCACAATCATTACAGCATCTTTATTTTCCTTTTGGATTTTTAATGCAGCATACAAAATACATGGTGCAGTATTACGCATTGCAGGCTCTAAAACTACTTGACGTTTAGTCACTTGTGGTAATTGTTCAAAGACTAAATCGTTATAACGCTCATTAGTTAAAATAAAAATATTCTCTTGCGGAATAAGTTTTGCTAAACGATTAAACGTTTTTTGAATTAAAGTATCGCCTGTGCCAAGCATATCGTGAAATTGCTTAGGAAAATCTTGCGTACTTACAGGCCAAAATCTTGAACCTACTCCTCCTGCCATTAAAATGGCGTAATAATTTTTATTCATTAACAGCTTTTTTTAATATTTCAACTTCTGCATTTGGGTTGAAAAGATACAACTTTCCTGAATTAACTTCAATGGCTTCATATCGTTTAACACGCTTCTGCCCTTTTTTAAAGACGCGTCCATTATAAAGTTTAAAGACACTTCCAAAGGGTACTTCAAAAATAAAGGTTTTATCATTAGGCGCATCAAATTGTTTTAATGCTAAAGCTAATGGAGCATCTGTATCGCTAGAAGCCTTAGGATTCATAAAATGCTTAGCTAATAAGGGCAATAACTGTTCTGGAAAGACTTGCGGATTTATAACAGGCAACATGAGATGCTGAAAGGTTCGCTTCCACTCTTTGCCATGCGGCTTAATAAAACGTCCATAATTCTTATACGCTTCCAAATGAGCTATTTCATGGATTAAGGTCAATAAAAACCTGTACACATTTAAATTTGCATTGATAGTAATTTGGTGTTTTCCGTTTGGCAATTTCCTATAATCACCATGACGTGTTTTACGCTCATTTTTGATTTTAACCATTAAACCATCCTGTTTTAATAGGTCTAAAACATAAGGTATTGCAGGTTCTGGAATATAATTTTGAAGCGTGTTTTGCATAATACAAAAATACTTTTTCTATTTTGATTTTTAATAAAAAAACAACTAACTTCAAAAAACTACAATAAAAAATCATTTTCTGAAAAAATATCATATTACACTATGAAATCAGTGACTATTATAGGCTCAGGAATTATAGGATTAACCTCTGCTTTACAACTCCAAAAATCTGGTTTTCAGGTAAATTTGATTGCCAAAGAACGCTACGACAAAACCTTATCTAGTAAAGTTGGTGCGATATGGTTTCCTTTTGAAGTTGGTCCAAAAAAGAAAACAAATACATGGGCTACTATGACTTACATGCATTATAAAACTGAAGAAAGTGTAGGAAACGGAATTATATTTATTCCATTTATAACAGCTTACACACCAAAAAGCAACACAGGTTGGACAAAACAATTACCAGAAGGAACCGTTAGAAAAGCTACAAAAGAAGAATTACCAAGAGGCATGCAAATGGCTTTTATATCTAATGTGCCATTAGCTGAACCTCATTTGTATTTACCCCATTTATTTGAACAATTTTTAGCCAATGGTGGTACTTTTAAAGAACGTGAAATCTCATCTTTAGAAGAACTAGCAAGTTTAGATACATACGTTGTTAATTGTACTGGTTTAGGTGCAAAAACATTGTGTAATGATAAAGAATTACATCCTATGCGAGGGCAAATTTTACGATGTGAAAAAATGGCAATTGTTTCTTGTGCTGATTCTACCCAAAAAGGAGCCTTAAGTTATGTCATTAACAGAAGTGAAGACTGTATCGTTGGAGGTACAGACTACGAAAACGACTGGAATAAAAATAATGAACCAGCAGACACTAAACTCATTTTAAACAGATTAAAAGGCTTGTGTCAAGAAGACCCTAAAATAATAGAGACCTTAGTTGGATTGCGTCCACGAAGACATAGCGTTCGTTTTGAGTTTGATAAAACACACCCTAATGTTTTTCATAATTATGGCCATGGAGGTGCTGGTTTTACTCTAGCTTGGGGCTGTGCTATTGAGCTTGCTGAAATTTTGAGTAAATAAGATTAAGAAATTATTTCTACATTCTTTCAGGCACCTGAATACCAAGTAGTCCAAAAGCATTCTTTATGGTATTAGCAACCACTTGTGATAACTGAACACGGAATCGTTTTTCATTTTCTGTATCTGCGCCAAGAATAGATACATTTTGGTAAAAGGAATTAAATTCTTTCACTAAATCGTATGTATAATTAGCAACTAATGCAGGACTATGATGATTTGCTGCGTTTTGAATAACTTCAGGAAAGTTTAATATTTGCTTTATAAGCTCTTTTTCTTTTTCATGTAAAGATATATCAGAGGCATCAAGCTTAATTGTATTATCTACATTAGCTTTTCGTAAGATAGATTGTATTCTAGCATAAGTATATTGAATAAAAGGGCCTGTATTTCCTTGAAAATCTATAGACTCTTTAGGATCAAACAAAATACGTTTTTTAGGATCCACTTTTAAGATATAATATTTTAATGCTCCTAGACCAATAATTTTGTACAACTCTTGCTTTTCAGCTTCAGAATAGCCTTCTAATTTTCCTAATTCTTGTGAAATGTCGCCAGCTGTATCAGCCATCTCTACTATTAAATCGTCGGCATCTACAACCGTTCCTTCTCTACTTTTCATTTTTCCAGAAGGTAAATCTACCATACCATAACTTAGATGGTATAAATTTTTAGCCCAATCGAAACCTAATTTTTTAATTATTAAAAACAGTACTTGAAAGTGATACTCTTGTTCATTTCCAACAGTATAAACCATGCCGCCAACATCAGGATAATCTTTAACACGTTGAATGGCAGTACCAATATCTTGTGTCATATAGACTGCAGTACCATCACTACGAAGTACGATTTTTTCATCTAAACCTTCATCTGTTAAATCACACCAAACTGAGCCATCGTCTTTTTTAAAGAAAACGCCTGTTTTTAAGCCTTCAACAACAAACTCTTTTCCTAAGAGATAGGTCTGACTTTCATAATATAAGGCATCAAAATCAACACCTAGGTTTTTATAAGTAATATCAAAGCCTTCATATACCCAAGCATTCATTTTTTCCCAAAGCGCGACGACTTCAGTATCTCCTGACTCCCAAAGACGCAACATATTCTGCGCTTCGACAATAATTGGCGCATTCTTTTTTGCTTCATCTTCAGTTTGCCCTTTGGCCATTAAATGCGCTATTTCCTTTTTATATTCTTGATCAAATTTAACGTAGTAATTTCCTACTAATTTATCACCTTTAAGACCTGTAGATTCTGGCGTTTCATTATTTCCAAAGCGTTTCCAAGCTAACATGCTTTTACAAATATGAATCCCTCGATCATTAATAATTTGGGTTTTATAGACTTTTTGTCCA
Organism: Lacinutrix iliipiscaria; assembly: GCF_042686125.1. Taxonomy (NCBI): domain Bacteria; kingdom Pseudomonadati; phylum Bacteroidota; class Flavobacteriia; order Flavobacteriales; family Flavobacteriaceae; genus Lacinutrix; species Lacinutrix iliipiscaria. Next base: position 1,243,080 of record NZ_JBHUOV010000001.1, on the reverse strand, counting down.
GAAGCTTTAATAATTTCAGCGACACTATAACCTAACAAGTTATTACGTATATGCCCTAAATGCAAAGGTTTATTGGTGTTTGGCGAAGAATACTCAACCATTACAGCTTTAGAATTCTCTTCAGGCTTTATAAAACCATAATCATTGTTAGTCTTTATCGTATTGAAATAATTAACATAATAATGATCATCTATTTCTATATTTAAAAAGCCTTTAACCACATTAAAAGCCTTGACTTCTTCGACTTTATCGACTAAATAAGCACCAATACCTTCGCCAATTTGCATTGGATTTCCTTTAACAACGCGTAACATAGGAAACACTACGATAGTAATATCTCCAGCAAATTCTTTACGTGTGGCTTGAAACTCAACAGTATCTATCGCTACATTGTATATAGACATTACTGCTTGTTTTACATGATTTGATAAGGTGTTTTGAAGGCTCATTTATTCATCTTATTATAAGTGTGCAAAGATAGTGTTTTTATTAAAGTTTGCTATTTTTAAAATGAGCTAAATAAGGTCATCACTTCGGTTTTTAGGTTCTTTTTAAGCTAAAAATAATAAGAAAGTTATTACAAAATGAAAAAAAATCACTCTAAGACTTGCATTTATTCTATCATTTTATGCCTTTAATCGATTGCATATTATTTCACAAATTTCAATTCATCACTTTATCTGATTTTTCTGCTTTAAATCGCTTTAATTAGTTTATTTAATCTCTTTTATTGAGTTTTGTTATTCAAAGAATTTTTATCAAGTCCCCAAGATCTGATAAATCTTTACTAAATAATAAACTAAACATAATCTAACAAAGTGTTTTTGATTCCCTCAAAAAAAACTCTAAGTTGATACCTTACTGACGTAATTGTATTAAATGAGGAAACTAATTACTCTTATATGCTTTTTTACTATTTTTCTTGGTTATTCCCAAACCGAGGAACTAGAGAGTTTATATATACAGGTTGCATTCCAAGATCCAGACACAACCAAGGTCAATACTTCTATACGTATTATTAAGATTCTTTATAAGGAAAATGATTACGATAAAGCTTTAAAGTATATTAGAGAAAGTGAAAAGCTTTCTAACGATTTAAAATACACTACTGGAATTGCAGAAATTGCGTACTACAAAGGACTTATTTTTTCTAAAAAGGAGGACTATATCAATGCTGTTGACAGTTATGTGAAATCTAAAGAATTATACACCACTTTAGCAGACACTTTAGGTGTTGCCAGAATTAATAATAGTCTAGCTTTAATTGAAATTGAACGAGGCAACTACGACAAAGGGCTTCAGCTTTCTCTTTCAGCTATGAAAGAACTAGAAAAAAGAGGTCTTAAAAAAGAACTTCGCGATTCGTATAAAAACCTAGCTACTGCTTATAATAATATGAAAGCCGATAATCAGGCTATTGAATTTTTTGAAAAAACATTAGACTTAGAAGATGAACTTTCTAATAAAGAAGGCATCATAGAAGCAAATAAAAGTTTAGGTGATTTATACGCTAGCCAAAATGACTATCAAAGAGCAATATATTATTATGATAATGTGCTTTTAAATATTGATGATAGTGATAGTATCTTACGAGGTGATGTGTTAACAAAACTAGGGTATTCGTACTTACAGTTAAATAATTTAGAAGATGCTAAAGAATACTTAACACAAGGCTTAAGGTTAAACAGAAGGCTAAATAATCATCAAGGAGTTCTTACAGCACTTAATGCTACAGGAGATTTATATTTAAGAGAACGTAAATCTATTATTGCAGAACGCTTACTTTCTGAAGCCACTGACCTTGGTCGAACATTAAAAAATAATGACGAGTTAATTAACAACTACAGATTAAGAGCAAAATTAGATTCACTTGAAAATGATTTCAGATTAGCGTATATCTGGCAAAAAAGGCACTTCGATTTAAAGAATCAGGTTGAAAGAAGACGTATCGCAGAATCTGAAAGCTTACAAAATCAGTCTATTTCTACCATTGAAAACACTAAAGATTTAAGTGTAAGTGCTAGAGAAGAAAACAAAGCACTTATAAGCCAACATGAAAAAGAAAAGAAAGCTAGTCAAGATGAAATTGACCGTTTAAAGTTTATCTTTTATCTTTTACTCATAGCTCTTGCTATAACCTCTACCTTTTTGATTCTTATTTACTTGAAACGTAACAATAGTATCAAATACACCAAAGAACTTGAAGATAAAAACAGACAAATTAACCTTCAAAATGAAGCCATCTTAGATCAATCAAAAAATTTAGAAGACATTAATCAGGTTAAAGATAAATTGTTTTCTATTGTTTCACATGATTTAAAAGATTCATTGACTTCAATAAAAGGGTTTATTGACTTATTAAAAGATGGTTCGCTTTCACAAGAAGAATTTAATCATTTAATTCCTGAGTTAAGTGAAAATGCGAATAATGCTTCTTTACTATTATTTAATTTATTGAATTGGTCTAAATCTCAAATGCAATCATTGGAGTCTAAACCAAGTTTATTTGATGTTCAAGAAGTTTTTAGTGAAAAAATAAAGCTTATCGAACAAAAGACAGAGAAGAAAGGCATTAAAATAGAAGATTTGTCTTTGCGTGATTTTGTTTATGCAGACAGAAGTATGGTTGAAATTATTATACAAAACCTTTTAACTAATGCGGTTAAGTTCTGCAAAGCTGGCGACACTATAACCATAGCAAATCATATAAGCAATGGTAATTCGTTAATTAGTATAACTGATACAGGCGTTGGTATTTCTAAAGAAAATCAAGATCAATTATTTAAAAATAATTCATTCACGACCATTGGTACAAAAAATGAAAAAGGAACTGGTTTAGGATTAACTATTTGCAAAGAATTAGTTGAACTTAATCATGGAAAGATTTGGGTAGAAAGTACCGAACATGTTGGAAGTACTTTTTATGTTGAATTGCCAAAATCTAATCCGCAAGCTTAATCTAATACATTAAGTTTTTGGCAGGAATACCTCAGCCATCATACAACGTGCACTTCCACCTCCACAAGCTTCAATAGTTTCAAGACTACTACTTAAAATTGCGCAGTGTTTTTCAATGATTTTTATTTGAGCTTCCGACAAACAATCGTAAGCCGCTTGGCTCATAATTAAATAACGCTTATCATCTTTAGCTTTAACTTGAAGCATATTTCCTGCAAAATTATTGACTTGTGCTTCAGTTATTCTAATGATTTCTTTTCCACTATCCTGAAGGTGCTTCATAACATTCTTACGTTCCTTTTTATCATCAATACAATCTAAACAGATGACAGCAAAAGTTTCACCTAAACACATCATAACATTAGTATGATATATAGCTTCACGCTTTCCATTCACAGTTTGATTGGCCGTAAAAATTACAGGAGTATATTCAAAATCTTCACAAAATTCAATAAACAAATCTTCATTTGCTCTAGGAGACAAAGCGCAATAAGCGATGCCATTTGCTCTATCTAATAATAAACTCCCAGTACCTTCTAAGAATACATTTTCTTCTTCAGCACTTGTATAATCGACAATATTATTAATTTTAAATCCGTGAGCTTCAACAGCTTCAAGAACATCTTCTCTTCGTTCTAGCCTTCTATTTTCAGCAAACATAGGATAAAGTCCAACGGTTCCTTTTTCGTGAAAAGAAATCCAATTATTTGGGAATATAGAATCTGGCGTATCAAACTCATCTGTATCATTTACCACAATAACATCAACTCCAATTGCACGTAACTTTTCTACATAAGCATCAAATTCCTGTTGTGCTTTAGCATTTTCAGTTTCAGGTAAGACGTTATCTGATTCTTTTTGATAATAATTATTTATTGCTGTTTGCTCATTTCTCCTAAAGTTAATAGGACGAATCATGAGTATGGTATTTGTTGTTTGTTGCATGTGCTTATTAATCTCTTATTAAAGGTAAAGTGCTACAGCGTAATAAGCCTTCCTGTTTTGCTATTTCGGCATAAGGTACTTCTTCTACTGTAAAACCATTGTCGCGTAACCAGGTGTTTAAACGTGTAAAATTTTGTTCAGAAATCACTACATCTTCAGCAATAGAAAAAATATTACTGTTCATGTTATACATTTCATCTTTAGTGATTTCAAAAATATTTTCCTTTCCGAAGAAATTGACTAACCATTCATATTCACTTTCAACTAAAAACCCATTGCGATGCAAAATGGCTTTGTCTTTACCAACAGGCTGAAAACAACAATCTAAGTGCAACGCGTTTTCTCTAGGATTGGTGTTGGATTTGCGCAATTCGAACGATTTCACAATTTTATGCGGAAACAATTCTTGAATCGCTATTACGGCATCCATATTTGTTCGCGCTATAATATAATCGGCATAATCTTCTCCTGAATAGGTACCTATAAAAATGTGGTCGTTATAAAGCATGACATCGCCACCTTCAATATGGCAATACTCAGGCAGTTTAATTCTTTGTTCTTTTGGTACTTGTGTCCAGACATGTTCAATAGCTTCAAACTCTTGTTCTCTATCGGGAAGCATATTCGCTTTTACAAACTTATCATCTATCACAAAAGCAATATCACGTGTAAAGATTTGGTTACACTCTTTAATTATTTCTGGTCGAAACACTTGTACATCATACTTCTTAAACACAGCAGCCACAGCTTCCATTTCAGGAATCATATCAGCTTCAACAGGATAGGTTCCTGCTTTGATATGCTCTAAAGATTTTGGGTCGTACGCTTCCTCTACAGTTGGTGTTGGTCCATTGCTTTCTGCAGTACCAAGTACAACAGCTCTTAATCGTGATGTTTCGTTTTTGACGTTTAGTTTTAGCATGCTGTAAATATAAAAAAAAAGCTTCATAATGACTTATGAAGCTTCAATAGTATTAATTATACTTACCTGTTCTTTATATCTTTAAATGAACGACTATTTTCGCCAATATAAACTTGTCTTGGACGTCCAATAGGCTCTTTTCTTAAACGCATTTCACGCCATTGTGCAATCCATCCTGGTAAACGACCAAGTGCAAACATAACGGTAAACATTTCTGTTGGAATACCCATTGCTCTATATATAATTCCTGAATAAAAATCTACATTTGGATACAATTTACGTTTCACAAAGTAATCATCGTTTAAGGCTTCTTGCTCTAAACCTTTTGCAATGCCCAAAATAGGATCTTCAACACCTAAATCTGCTAACACCTCATCTGCAGCGACTTTAATGATTCTTGCTCTTGGGTCAAAGTTTTTATAGACACGATGTCCAAAGCCCATTAAACGGAAAGGATCTTCTTTGTCTTTGGCTTTTGCCATATATTTTTTTGTATCGCCATCATCTTCTTGAATGGCGCTAAGCATTTCTAAAACGGCTTGATTGGCTCCACCATGTAATGGTCCCCAAAGTGCAGAAATACCAGAAGAAACCGAAGCAAATAAACCAGTATGTGCAGATCCTACAATACGTACTGTAGATGTAGAGCAGTTTTGCTCATGATCGGCATGTAAGATTAATAATTTATCTAAAGCATCCACTAGAATTGGGTTTTGCTTATACTCTTCATTAGGTTTTTTAAACATCATTTTTAAGATGTTTTCTACATAACCTAAGGTATTATCACCATAGTCTAATGGCAATCCATGTTTTTTACGCATGGTCCAAGCTACAAGCACTGGGAATTTTCCTAAAATTCTAACAATAGCATTATACATTTCCTCTTCAGAATCTACATTCACAGAAGAAGGGTTAAACGCAGTTAAGGCACTGGTTAAAGATGAGATAACACCCATTGGATGTGCCGACTTTGGAAATGCATCTATGATTTTTCGAACATCATCATCAACAACAGATTGTGCTTTAATATCTGAATGGAATTTTTCAAGTTGCTCTTTGGTTGGTAATTCACCAAATATAAGTAAGAACGCTACTTCTAAAAAGTCTGCTTTTTCAGCTAACTCTTCAATAGAATAGCCTCGATATCTTAAAATACCTTCTTCTCCATTTAAAAACGTTATAGCACTTTCGCAAGCACCTGTGTTTTTATATCCTGGGTCTATAGTGGTTACTCCTCCTGTTACGCCTCTTAAGGTTTTAATATCTATGGCAACTTCGTTTTCTGTTCCTACAGTTAAAGGGAACTCATACTTATTTCCATCAATTTCTAGTGTAGCTGTTTTTGACATACGTATTCTTGACTATTGTTTTATTTTTCGGAAGGCTAAATTACGAAAAATCACACGATTTTTAAAGCGAAGTGACCAAGGAATTTTCAATAATATGATTATTAAAATTGATAGTATAAAAAAAGGGAATATAAAAACATCATATTCCCTTTAAATTGTTGTCCTGTCCTTTTAATTTTTTATTATTTTCTCCACCTGTTCACCACGATTGGTTTGAATGTTTAAAAAATAAATACCACTCGTAAAATTAGAAACATTAATAGACGTGTTAGACGCGTTTATGATTTTTGAAAACACTTTTCTGCCTTGTACATCGTAAACTGATATCAATTCCATTAGTGCTTCTGCCTTAATTTCAAGAACATCTCTTACTGGATTTGGAAACATACTAATGGCATTACTCCATTCAAATTCATCAACAGATAAGGTTTCAAAAGTTGTGGTTGTGGTGTTAGTTTCTATTGGAAAATTGTAATCGAAGAAAATTTCTGCGCTATTAGTCACCGAATCATCTATCGCTAAACTATTTAAGGTTTTTATTTTAAACAGTACATTGCCTTTGTCTTCTGGTTCTAGGTTAATATTATCGAAGATGAATTCAACTTTATTTCCTGTTATGTTTGTTACCATTTCATGTGATGCAAACATGACTTGTAAGGTATTCATATCAAACATACTTTCATCAATCACATCTTTAACAACCACAAAGGTTGCTGCTGCTGTTCCTGTATTTTCAAAATTGATATTATAATGTAAATACTCACCAATCATCTCTGGTTCGAGCGACTCACCTTCTAAACAGGTTTTATCATTTGGGTCGAAAGAACCTCTAATTAATTGATCCAATTTAAAAAAATTGTCAATTGGCGTTTGGTCTTCTTCAATAGGCTCAATAGTAGCTAAAAAAACCAAAGTATCGTCAATATCTACTGGTGGAGTTTCAGTTGGGCCATTCACATTTAATGTGACTTCAATAACTCTAGTTTCAAAAGGAGTTAAATCACTATAGTTCCAAAATAAACCTCCTTCGACTTGATTATCTAATGGTATAGAAGAAGATATATAATCTAAAATGGAGTCGTCAAAATTAAATTCTATATTTCCAGAAACTGTTTCGTTACTTTTATTATGATAAACTAATTGGTAACTAGCATCAAATCCCGGACGAGGAAGAATATTTGGAATGATTACTATTTCTACATCAATGCAACTCGTATTTGACGAGAGGCAGAAATCTCTAGAAATTGAATTGTTAAAATTATTTTCAAAGTTAACTGTAGATAATGTAGGAATATTATCAAAACAACCATAATTTTCATTTTTTGCAACAACTGTAAAACTTCCGCTGTCTACATAAAAAGTATAATTACCATATTCATCAACATACGTTACGCCATATTCAGTTCCATCGTAAATTTCTACTTTTGTATTTAAAGCTGGTACATCGCCTATATTACAACCATCACTATCAACATCAAAAAACACTTGACCAGTAATGGTATTGTAATTCCCTCCTGGCGTAAAATTACAATAAGAACTGATTACTACATTTTCTGGAACTTGATCTAAGGAATTCAAGTCATTTTCATCTATACAGAGATAAGCAAGGTTAGCATTGGGATCTAAATATATTCTTTCATTTTTACCATTTTTAGCATTAACTTCTATTAAATCATTATAACCAAATGACGCGACATTTAACAATCCATTCTGTGAAAGATCTAAATGCGTGATGTTATTGAAAAAACCCGTTACATATTCAAGTAATACATTGTTTGAAAGGTCTAACGAATTTAAACTATTCTCACTGCATCTTAAATTAGTTAAATTTGTATTTTGGGATAAATCCAAACCTGTTAACTGGTTAATTTCAACCCTTAGAGTTATTAAGTTTATATTTTGGCAAATCTATCTCAGTTAAATTGTTACTACTACAATCCAAACTAAGAAGGTTCGTAAATGCTTGTAATCCTTCTAAGTTATTTATATTTCTACCATAAACTATCAATGAAGAAGTATTCAAAGCTTCACTTTCTTGAATTTCACCATCGTCATTGGCATCAATTTTATAGTAACTCCCGCTTAGATTACTCGCAATAATATTATCTGGAGATGCTTCTAACAAAGCGGCTTTAAAATTCTCATCTGGAACATTTACTATTTGCGCTTGTGTATATCCAAAAGAACAAAGTATAAGGAGGAGGATTAATTTTTTCATAGTTGGTAGTTTACTTTATAGATGCAATAATTAGTAAAAGGTTGCGTGTGAAAAACAAAAAACCTGTAAAATATTTTTTACAGGTTTTTTTTATTTAAAATAAATGAGTTTACTTAATCAACTTGATGTTAGTTTTTTATAATCTTAAATGTCTTTTCTTTGCCTTCAGAAGACAATCTTAAGAAATAGACTCCTTTAGATAGTTTTGACACATCATACTGAAGTTGATTTCCATCTAAATTACTAACAAGTAGGCGATTGACAGACTGACCAAGAATTGAATACATATTAATTTCATAAGGTGCTTCAACTTTTAATCCGTCAAGAACAAAATAATTTTGTACTGGATTTGGAAATACAGATACATGACTTAATTGATTTGTATCGTCTACACCTAATGTGAAACTAACATACGTATAATCAGACACACCATATTCGTTATAAGCCTGTACTCTAAATTGATATTCTACTCCTTCTTCAAGTCCGCCAACTAAATAATCATATTCGCTAACATCTCTAAAAGCCAAAACATCAAATAGTTCAGCTGAATTCAAATTTTCAAGTGTAAAGCCCTGATTACATGGAAGTGTTGTCGCTGGCCAATTAAATGAAACACCAAAAGGCGTTTCTTCAAAAGCCAAAAATGCAATATTATCAGGATAAGTACACTCTGCAAAATGAGCTGTAATTTCTATATCATCATCTGGAATAGTATATAAATCATCAACGACAGTTTCAGACCAATGGCTTAGTCTATAAATAGCACCTACACCAGGTAATGTTTGATATGGTGGTGCTCCTATTGGCAACTTTAAATGTTCAACAAAATCTTCTGTTAAGGGAGTTTGATAACGAGGTCCATCAATTGTAACTTCTAAATCTGGAGGTGATGTTACAAAACTCACTGAAGATATTTGAGGATAAATATTTACTGAAGACTCTGTTTCCTGACCAATATCATCATGAACTCTAACAATAAACTCATAATATACGTTTGAAGATGATTCTCCAACATCAGGTATAGTGAAATTCCCACTAGATAAGTCAATGGCAATTGGAGGTCCATCATGGACATGGTCATCATGATGAAAATTAACATACCACTCAAAGTTCTCGGGAGGCAAAACACCTTGTTCTGTGTCTGATGCTGTAGCTTCAAATGAAATAATATCTCCTGCTTGATATGTTAAAGTTGGCTCTGGTGAAACAATTGTACATTCTGGAGCTTCATTAAAAGGTATAACAGTAAGTTCCCACTCATTAGTCCAAACTTCACCAAAAGAATTTGAAACCTTAACTTGATAAGTGCCAGCTCTAGTAACCTGAGTATCAGGAAAGCTATATATATTTGTGTTTACTGGTCTATTAATTAAACTTCCATCCTTATACCAATCATATATTAATTCTGGAGCTCCAACCGCTGTAATTTCAAATCTTGTGCGCTCTCCAATCATTGTAGTAGTATCTTCTTGATGTTCTAATATTATTGGCTCATCACCATCATAATAGACTATTTTATACAACGTATTTTCAATTCTACTAAAGTAATATAAATACCCATCTGGGCTTGTTGTTAAATAAATTCCGCCTCTTGGTATTTCGGTACCTAATGTTTCTCTTGAGTTAGTTAAATCATGAATATGATCATGTCCATCTAGTACAGGGTCTATATAATTAATCCATTGTTTATCATACTCTAGAAAAAAATACTTTCCAACATACTCACTAGGATATTTTGGGTCTATTGGGTCGTAAAAATCTCCTCCTGTAATTGCATTTCCAAGCCTGTCAGAATCATCAACCGTATGCCCATAAGCATAAGAAGGGGGGTCGTATATAGACCCTTCACTATTATAACCTTCTTCTAGGGGCCAACCAAAATTACGCCCACCAATACTTGCGTCATTAACTTCTTCCCATAGGTGCTGTCCAACATCATTTACAAAAATTGTATTAGTTGGTTTATGAATTGCCATTGTATAAGGATTCCTTAATCCCATAGACCAAATTATATCTTCAGGGTTACCATCTCCGACATAAAAAGGATTATCAATAGGTATGGTACCATCTTTATTGATTCTTACAATTTTCCCATGCGTATAGTTCATTAATTGAGCTCTCCCAGGGCTACTATTATCTCCTGTAGAACTAAACAGATGCCCTTCATCATCAATAACTATAGATCCTCCTGTATGCCATCTGTTTGGTATTGGCTGTAAATCTAACAATACTTCTTCCGAACTCAGTTCTATATCAGAATCTACAAACTGAAATCTTGAGATTCTATTATATACTGCTGATTCAACAGTGTAAGTAACATAAACATACGGAGAAGTAGGGTAATCTGGATCCATTTTCAACCCAACTAACCCTTTATCACCTCCAACAGAAGTGACAATTGTTGGAATTTCAACTATAGGCTCACTAGAAAGCACACCATTGCTTAAAAGATAAATTTCACCACTTTGTTTTGCTATTAGAATGTTATCTGCATCTACAAAAGTAAAGCAAGATACATTTTCAATATTGTTTACTACTTCTACAATAGAAAAACCTGTAGGTAATACTTGCGCATTAGCCTTTGGGAAGCTAAGTATAAAAATTAGTATTAATGTAAATAATTTTCCTTTCATTGCTGTTATTTTTATTTGACAAGTTATAAAATATAATATATTTTTTTAAATTTTAAATGCTTTTTCTTTAGGATAAAAAGCCACAGTTCCTAACTCTTCTTCAATACGTAATAACTGGTTATACTTAGCCATACGATCTGAACGCGAGGCAGAGCCTGTTTTGATTTGTCCAGTGTTTAAAGCCACAGCTAAATCGGCAATGGTATTATCTTCTGTTTCACCAGAACGATGCGACATCACTGAGGTATAACCTGCATTGTGAGCCATATTTACAGCAGCAATTGTTTCGGTTAAGGTTCCTATTTGATTGACTTTAATTAGGATAGAATTGGCAATGTTTTCGTTAATTCCTTTAGACAGTCTTTCAACATTCGTTACAAATAAATCGTCACCTACCAATTGTACTTTATCACCAATTTTTTCGGTTAAATATTTCCAACCCTCCCAATCGTTTTCATCCATACCATCTTCAATAGAGATGATAGGATATTTAGAAGCTAACTCCGCTAAATAATCCGCCTGTTCATGGCTTGTTCTTACTTGTCCTGAAGCGCCTTCGAACTTGGTATAGTCGTATTTTCCATCAATATAGAATTCTGCAGCAGCGCAATCTAGGGCAATCATGACATCGTCGCCTAATTTATAACCTGCGTTTGTAACAGCTTTAGCAATTGTTTCTAACGCATCTTCGGTTCCACCTTCTAAAGTTGGTGCAAATCCGCCTTCATCACCAACAGCTGTGCTCAGGCCTCTATCGTGTAATACTTTTTTTAAATGGTGAAAAATCTCACTTCCCATTTGCATCGCATGAGTAAAGTTTTCTGCTTTAACAGGCATTACCATAAATTCTTGAAATGCAATTGGTGCGTCACTATGTGAACCACCATTAATGATATTCATCATTGGCACAGGCAAGGTATTGGCAGACACACCACCAACATAACGATACAAGGGTAAACCTAACTCATTAGCAGCAGCCTTTGCAGTCGCCAAAGACACGCCTAAAATGGCATTTGCACCTAACTTAGATTTGTTTGGTGTGCCATCTAAGTCAATCATAATTTGATCGATATCATTTTGGTCAAATACAGAAACCCCTAATAATTCTTGAGCAATAATGGTGTTTACATTGCTTACTGCTTTGATTACACCTTTGCCCATATAAGCGTTTCCACCATCGCGTAATTCAACAGCTTCATGTTCACCTGTTGAAGCTCCAGAAGGCACAGCAGCTCTTCCCATAACACCATTTTCTGTAACGACATCAACTTCGACAGTTGGGTTACCTCTTGAATCAAAAATTTGTCTTGCTCGAATATCTATTATTATGCTCATGCTTTTTTTACTTTGTATTAGTTTGATTTAATATTATTAATAAATTCATCAAATAAATATGATGAATCATGTGGTCCAGGACTGGCTTCTGGATGGTATTGTACAGAAAAACAATTTTTATTTTTCATTTTAATACCAGCAACAGTATTATCATTTAAATGTACGTGCGTAATTTCTAAATCAGGATGTGCTTCGGCATCTTCTCTATTAATAGCAAAACCGTGATTTTGTGAAGTAATTTCTCCTTTTCCTGTGATTAAATTTTTCACAGGATGATTAATTCCTCGATGTCCATTATGCATTTTGTAAGTGGACACTCCGTTAGCCAAAGCAATCACTTGATGGCCTAAACAAATACCAAATAAGGGTAAATCTCTTTTAATGATTTCTTTAGCGACTTCTTGTGCTTCTATTAAAGGTTCTGGATCTCCAGGACCATTAGATAAAAAATAACCATCGGGATTGAAGGCTTCTAGGTCTTCAAATTTAGAATTGTATGGAAACACTTTAATATAAGCATCACGTTGAGATAAATTACGAAGGATATTTTTTTTGATGCCAATATCTAAAGCTGCAATTTTAATTGAAGCCTTTTCATTTCCGAAATAGTAAGGTGTTTTAGTCGAAACTTTAGAGGCTAATTCTAAACCATTCATTTGTGGAATGTCTGCAAGCTGTTTTTTTAAATCTTCTACATGCTCTACATCTGAAGAGATTACAGCATTCATAGCGCCATGATCTCTAATATAGCTTACCAATGCTCTGGTATCGACATCAGAAATGGCGAACAGGTTATTATCGTTTAGAAAGTCTTCTAAAGAGCTATCTGCTGCATCACGAGAATAATCGTAGCTAAAATTTCTACAGATGAGTCCAGATATTTTAATATTATTAGATTCATTTTCGTCTTTATGTGTTCCGTAGTTTCCAATATGTGCATTGGTGGTAACCATAAGTTGGCCAAAATAAGAAGGGTCTGTAAAAATTTCTTGATAGCCAGTCATTCCTGTATTAAAGCAAACTTCGCCAAAGGCTGTTCCTTCTTTATTTCCTACAGCTTTACCATGAAAAATGGTGCCATCTGCTAAGAGTATTAATGCTTTTCTTCTGGATTGGTATTTCATTGTTATTAGGTTGTTGTGTTGTGTGCTTTTGCGTGAGGGATTAAGGCTTTGTTGAAGCTCTTTATAATTGAAAATTATAAAAGCGACTGCCGAAAGCCCGACCTTTTGTAGCCTTAGCGAAAAAAGGTCACGCCATAATTTTTACAAAATTGCATAAAAAAAAGGATAAACTAAAATAGTTTATCCTTTATGTTATTAATGCTTATTAACATTTATTCTTCTTCGTTAGTCGCTTTAGTTTCAACTGGTGGTGTTACTGCTTTCGCACCTCCTCTTCGGCTTCTACGCGTTGTTTTCTTCGCTTTCTTATCTGCATTGTAGATCTCGTTATAATCGACAAGTTCTATCATTGCCATATCAGCATTATCACCTAAACGATTTCCTAATTTGATAATACGAGTATACCCTCCAGGACGATCGCCAACTTTAGTTGCTACTTCTCTAAACAATTCAGTCACAGCTTCTTTTTGTCTTAAACGAGAGAAAACAATACGTCTGTTGTGCGTTGTATCTTCCTTTGATTTTGTAATCATAGGTTCTACAAATTGTTTTAAAGCTTTAGCTTTCGCTACAGTTGTGTTAATACGTTTGTGTTCAATAAGAGAACAAGCCATATTAGCAAGCATTGCTTTTCTGTGTGCTGTTTGTCTACCTAAGTGGTTTACTTTTTTTCCGTGTCTCATGACATTTTTGTTTTAGCTTCATCTTGCTCGACTCACTATTGAGGAGCAAATTATGAAGTCATTAATCTTTATCTAATTTATATTTTGAAAGGTCCATTCCAAAGTTTAAACCTTTAACATTGACAAGCTCTTCAAGCTCTGTTAATGATTTTTTACCGAAGTTACGGAACTTCATTAAGTCGTTTTTATTAAACGATACTAAGTCACCAAGAGTATCTACTTCAGCAGCTTTTAAACAGTTTAGTGCACGAACAGATAAGTCCATATCAACTAATTTTGTTTTAAGTAACTGTCTCATGTGAAGTGATTCTTCATCATAAGTTTCAGTTTGAGCAATTTCATCAGCTTCTAAAGTGATACGCTCATCAGAGAATAACATGAAGTGGTGAATTAATGTTTTTGCTGCTTCGGTTAAAGCATCTTGAGGATTGATAGAACCATCAGTAATGATTTCGAAAACTAATTTTTCGTAATCTGTTTTTTGTTCTACACGAAAATTCTCGATGCTATATTTAACATTTTTTATTGGTGTGTAAATTGAATCTGTAAAGATTGTTCCTATTGGTGCAGATGATTTTTTATTTTCTTCTGCAGGCACATATCCTCTACCTTTTTCAATAGTAATTTCCACGTTAATGTTTACTTTAGGATCTAAGTTACAGATGACTAAATCTGAATTTAGAACTTGAAATCCTGAGATAAACTTTTGAAAATCTCCAGCTGTAATTTGTTCTTGACCAGAAATTGAGATTGAAACAGATTCGTTATCAACGTCTTCAATTTGACGCTTAAAACGCATTTGTTTTAAATTTAAAATTATTTCTGTAACGTCTTCAACAACACCAGCAATAGTTGAAAATTCATGATCTACACCTTCAATTCTAACTGATGTGATTGCAAATCCTTCTAAAGAAGAAAGTAAAACTCTTCTTAGTGCGTTTCCAACTGTTAATCCATAACCAGGTTCTAAAGGTCTGAATTCGAATTTACCTTCGAAGTCAGTAGAATCAATCATGATTACTTTGTCCGGTTTTTGAAAATTAAATACTGCCATATATTTCTTCGTTTTAATTGTTATTTAGTTGCGCGATTTATAAGTTTGAAGAAGACAAATAAATCCTTTGGCTAAATCCCAATATGATTAATTTATTATTTAGAATATAATTCAACGATAAACTGTTCGTTGATGTTCTCAGGAATTTGGATTCTAGCAGGAATAGACACATAAGTTCCTTCCTTTTTATCGTTATTCCATGTAATCCATTCGTAAATGTGACTTGAGTTAGAAAGTGATCTTTCAATAGCCTCAAGAGATTTAGATTTTTCTCTTACTGCAACAACATCACCAGCTTTTAAAGAATAAGAAGGTACGTTTACCAACTGACCATTTACAGTGATGTGTCTGTGAGATACTAATTGTCTTGCGCCACTTCTAGAAGGAGAAATACCCATTCTATAAACTACGTTGTCTAATCTAGACTCACAAAGTTGTAATAAAACTTCACCTGTAATACCTTGAGCAGCTGTTGCTTTTTTAAATAAACCTCTAAATTGACGCTCTAAAATACCGTAAGTATATTTAGCTTTTTGTTTTTCCATTAATTGGATTGCGTATTCAGATTTTTTTCCACGTCTTCTATTGTTTCCGTGTTGACCAGGAGGGTAATTTCTTTTTTCAAAAGATTTATCTTCTCCAAAAATAGCTTCGCCAAATTTACGTGCTATTTTAGTTTTAGGACCAGTATATCTTGCCATTTTAATTGTTTTTTAGAGTGATTATGAATTAAGGTCTTAATCTTATCCTTCGATAATCGTTGATCTCTAGTTGATACTTGTTATTAATTTTTTATTTAAAGTTTCTGAATTATTATTCAGATTAAACTCTTCTACGTTTAGGAGGTCTACATCCATTATGTGGTAATGGAGTAACATCAATAATTTCTGTAACTTCAATCCCAGCATTATGTATTGAACGAATAGCAGATTCTCTACCATTACCTGGACCTTTAACGTAAACTTTTACTTTCTTTAAACCAGCCTCTTGAGCTACTGCAGCAGCATCTTCTGCAGCTAATTGCGCAGCATAAGGTGTGTTCTTTTTAGATCCTCTAAATCCCATTTTACCAGCAGAAGACCATGAAATAACATCTCCTTTTTTGTTGGTAAGTGAAACGATAATGTTATTAAAAGACGCAGTAATGTGCGCTTCTCCAACAGCATCTACTATAACTTTACGTTTTTTAGTACTTGACTTTGCCATATTACTAATTATTATTTAGTTGCTTTTTTCTTGTTAGCAACAGTTTTTCTTCTACCTTTTCTCGTTCTAGAGTTGTTTTTAGTACGTTGTCCTCTTAAAGGAAGACCAGATCTATGACGAATTCCTCTGTAACATCCAATATCCATTAATCGTTTAATGTTTAATTGTGTTTCAGAACGTAATTCACCTTCGATCGTGTACGATCCAACAGCATCACGAATGCCTGCTATTTGATCATCTGTCCAATCTTGAACTTTAATACTTTCGTCAACTTTAGCTGTAGCTAAAATTTCTTTTGCTCTACTTCTACCTACTCCGTAGATATAAGTTAAAGAGATTACTCCTCTTTTTTGTTTTGGTATGTCTACACCTGCAATTCTTGCCATAACTATCCTTGTCTTTGTTTGAATCTAGGATTCTTTTTGTTAATTACGTAAAGTCTACCTTTTCTACGCACGATTTTACAATCTGCACTTCTCTTTTTAATTGATGCTCTTACTTTCATCGTATTAGTATCTATAGGTTATTCGAGCCTTTGACAAATCGTAAGGACTCATTTCTAATTTTACTTTGTCTCCTGGTAATAATTTGATATAATGCATACGCATTTTTCCAGAAATATGTGCAGTCACAATGTGACCATTTTCTAATTCAACACGAAACATAGCATTTGATAATGCTTCAATAATTGTTCCGTCTTGTTCTATTGCTGCTTGTTTTGCCATAGTATTATAATTAAGCTACTGCTTTTCTATTTTTACCAGTTTTCATCAAGCCATCATAGTGTCTATTTAACAAGTATGAATTTACTTGTTGCATAGTGTCGATTGCAACTCCAACCATAATTAATAGTGATGTACCACCAAAAAATAAGGCCCAACCAGATTGCACATTCATTAGTTTTACTATAAAAGCTGGGAACACAGCAATTAGTGCTAAGAATATAGAACCAGGTAATGTTATTTGTGACATGATTTTATCTAAATATTCAGAAGTTTCAGTTCCAGGGCGAATGCCAGGAATAAATCCACCACTACGTTTTAAATCGTCAGCCATTTTATTTGTAGGTACAGTAATTGCAGTATAGAAGTAAGTAAATACTATAATTAATAAAGCAAATATTAAATTGTACCAAAATCCGAATATATCAGAAAAATTTGTTTGCATCCACTGTCCAGCGACTGTATCTTTTAAGAATGAAGATCCACCTATTAAACCTGGAACAAACATAATAGCTTGAGCAAATATAATTGGCATTACTCCTGAAGCATTAAGCTTTAATGGAATATACTGTCTAGAACCGAATACATTTTTCTCATAACCACCAGAAGCTGTTCTTCTTGCGTATTGTACTGCAATCTTTCTAACAGCCATAACAAGCATAACTGATGCTAATATGATAGCTAACCAAATTACAAGTTCAAAAAGAATTAACATCACATTATTTCCTTCTAATCTAGAAGAAGCGTTTAACAAGAAGTTTTTAGGTAAGGTTGCAATAATACCAACCATAATTAATAATGAAATACCATTACCAATACCTTTGTCGGTTATTTTTTCTCCTAACCACATCGCAAAAATACATCCTGTTACTAATATGATAACAGAAGAAAAATAGAACAGTCCACCTTGACCTAATAAAAAGGCTGATTGTGGAATACCTAAAGCTGGTAAACTTGCTAAATATCCTGGTGCTTGAACCAAACAGATTGCAATAGTTAACCAACGTGTAATTTGCGTGATTTTCTTTTGACCACTTGCGCCTTCTTTTTGTAATTTCTGTAAATAAGGAATAGCAATTCCCATTAACTGAACAACAATAGAAGCAGAAATGTAAGGCATAATACCAAGAGCAAAAACAGATGCGTTAGCAAAAGCTCCACCTGTGAATGCGTTTAAAAGACCTAATAATCCTTCTTCGGTATTACCTTGTAATCCTTCTAATTGCGCTGCATCAATACCAGGAAGTACGACTTGTGCACCAAAACGATATACTAATAGTAAACCAAGTGTTAAGATGATTCGGTTTCTTAGTTCTTCAATTTTCCAAACATTTTTTAATGTCTCTATAAATTTCATGCGCTTGTTTTAATTATAAAGTTACTGCTTCTCCTCCAGCTGCTTCTATAGCTGCTTTTGCTGAAGCTGTAAATTTATGAGCTGTTACTTTTAATTTAGACTTTAATTCTCCACGTCCTAATATTTTAACTAGATCATTTTTTCCAGCTAAGCGTAACGCTATCATTGTATCTAAATCGATAGTATCTTTAATTTTCTTATCGTCAATTAACTGTTGTAATGTATCAAGGTTTAATCCTTGGTATTCAACTCTGTTAATATTAGTAAAACCAAACTTAGGTACACGACGTTGTAAAGGCATTTGACCACCTTCAAAACCAACTTTCTTAGAGTAACCAGAACGAGATTTAGCTCCTTTGTGACCACGAGTTGCAGTACCACCTTTTCCAGAACCTTGTCCACGTCCTACACGTTTACCTTGATTTTTTACTGAACCTTCTGCAGGTTTTAAATTACTTAAATCCATTTTTCAGTGTTATTATTTTGTTTCTTCTACAGAAACTAAATGTGAAACTTTAGCGACCATACCAAGGATATTTGGTGTGGCATCGTGCTCTACTACTTGTCCAATCTTTCTAAGGCCTAGGGCTTCTAATGTACGCTTTTGTCTTAGTGTACGATTGATCGCACTTTTAACTTTTTTTACTTTTATCTTTGCCATCGTTATTATCCTTTAAAAACTTTTTCAAGAGAAACTCCTCTATCACGAGCAATTGTTCTTGCATCTCTTAATTGTAATAATGCATCAAATGTAGCTTTAACCACATTATGAGGATTAGAAGAACCTTGAGATTTTGATAATACATCATGTACTCCAACTGCTTCTAAAACTGTTCTTACAGCTCCACCAGCAATTACTCCTGTACCAGGAGCTGCAGGAATGATGTTTACTCTTGCTCCACCAAATTTTCCTTTTTGTTCATGAGGTAAAGTTCCTTTAACTAGAGGAATACGAACAAGGTTTTTCTTAGCATCTTCTACTGCTTTTGCAATAGCGCTAGCTACGTCTTTAGATTTTCCTAAACCATGTCCTACAACACCTGTTTCATCACCAACTACTACGATTGCTGAAAAGCCAAATGCTCTACCACCTTTTGTTACTTTAGTAACTCTTTGTACACCAACTAAACGATCTTTAAGATCTAATCCACTTGGTTTTACTAACTCTGCGCTTTTGTATTTTTGATACATAATTTCTTAGAATTTAAGTCCTGCTTCTCTAGCTCCTTCAGCTAATGATTTTACTCTACCATGATATAAATATCCACCTCTGTCAAAAGAGATTGTATCTATACCAGCTTTTAATGCTTTTTCGGCAACAGCTTTACCAACTAAAGTTGCTTTTTCTGATTTGCTGCCTTTAGCAGAACTAATGTCTTTATCTCTTGAAGATGCAGCACTGATAGTTTTACCAGTTACATCATCAACTAATTGAGCATAAATTTCTTTATTACTTCTAAAAACAGATAATCTTGGTCTAGTTTCTGTACCAGATACAATCTTACGTATTCTGTTTTTTATTCTTATTCTTCTTTCGTACTTTGATAGTGCCATAACTTATTTATTAAGCTGATTTACCTGCTTTTCTTCTTATTTCTTCACCAACAAACTTAACACCTTTACCTTTGTAAGGTTCTGGTTTACGGAAGCCACGAATTTTCGCTGCAACTTGACCAACTAATTGTTTGTCGAAAGAGGTTAATTTTACAATTGGATTTTTTCCTTTTTCTGAAATGGTTTCAATTTTCACTTCAGGAGCAACATCCAATATTATATTATGAGAAAAACCTAAAGCTAAATCTAATTTTTGCCCTTGGTTTGACGCTCTATATCCTACACCAACTAACTCTAATTCTTTAGTCCATCCTTTAGATACACCTTCAATCATGTTATGCATTAATGATCTGTATAAACCATGTTTTGCTTTTTGATCTTTAGAGTCAGAAGAACGAGTAACCATAACATTACCATCTTCTACTTTGATTTCAATAGTATCAAAGTTTTGTGTTAATTCTCCTAATTTACCTTTTACAGTAACAACATTATCTTTAATGTCTACTGTTACGCCTTCTGGAATGGCTACTGGATTATTTCCTATTCTTGACATTTCTTTTGGGCTTTAAATTAGTAAACGTAACAAAGTACTTCACCACCTACATTATCTCTTTGAGCTTGTTTACCAGTCATAACTCCATGAGAAGTTGAAACTATGGCAATACCAAGACCATTTAATATTCTAGGTAGTTCTTTTGAACTTGCATACTTACGTAAACCTGGTTTACTTATTCTTTGAATTTTCTTAATTACAGGTTCTTTAGTTTCCTTGTTGTACTTAAGAGCAATTTTAATTGTTCCTTGTACAGAATCATCTTCAAACTTGTAACTTAAAATATATCCTTGATCGAATAATATTTTAGTGATTTCTTTTTTCAAGTTAGATGCAGGAATCTCAACCACTCTATGATTGGCTCTTACTGCATTTCTAACTCTAGTTAAATAATCCGCTATTGGATCTGTGTACATAACTAATTGATTTTGTGATTTTGGTTTTCAACGTTGGTGTTGAACCTGAAATCTGATTATAATAATTTTACCAACTTGCTTTTTTAACACCAGGGATTAAACCTTGGTTTGCCATTTCACGAAATGTAACACGTGAAATTCCAAAGGTACGCATGTATCCTTTAGGTCTTCCTGTTAATTTACATCTATTATGCATACGCACAGGTGAAGCATTTTTTGGCAGCTTTTGTAATGCTTCATAATCTCCAGCTTCTTTTAAAGCCTTACGTTTTTCAGCATATTTTGCTACTGTTTTTGCTCTTTTAACCTCGCGGGCTTTCATTGATTCTTTAGCCATAACTTAGTTCTTTTGAAAAGGTAACCCTAGTTCTGTTAATAATGATTTTGCTTCTTTGTCAGTTTCTGCAGAAGTTACAAATGTAATATCCATTCCTGATATTTTGTTTACCTTATCAATATCAATCTCTGGAAAAATAATTTGTTCAGTAACACCTAAATTGTAGTTACCTCTTCCATCAAATCCTGTAGCTTTAATTCCGTTAAAATCTCTTACACGAGGTAAGGCTGTTGTAATTAAACGATCTAAAAACTCATACATTCTTTCTCCACGTAAAGTTACTTTAGCGCCAATTGGCATTCCTTTACGTAATTTAAATGTAGCAACATCTTTTTTAGACATAGTTGCTATAGCTTTTTGTCCAGTTATTGTTGCTAATTCTTCTACTGCGTAGTCAATTAGTTTTTTATCTGCAACAGCTGCACCAACACCTTTAGATAATACTATCTTTTTAAGTTTAGGTACTTGCATTACATTTTTATAACCGAATTCTTCTGTAAGAGCTGCAATTACTTTGCTTTTATACTCTTCTTTAAGTCTAGGTGAATATGCCATAACTATATTACTTCATTAGATTTTTTTGAAAACCTTACTTTCTTATCACCTTCCATTCTATATCCAACTCTTGTTGTTTCTCCTTTAGAAGTTAACAATGATAAGTTTGATATTTGAATTGAAGCTTCCTTTTCTACGATTCCACCTTGAGGGTTTTGTGCACTTGGTTTAGTATGTTTCTTTACCATGTTCACGCCTTCAACGATCGCTTTGTTCTTATCTATTAATACCTGTAGTACTTTACCTTCTGATCCTTTATGATCTCCAGCAATAACTTTTACTGTATCTCCTGATTTTATTTTAAGCTTTGTCATCTTTTATAAATGTATTAAAGCACTTCTGGTGCTAATGATACAATTTTCATGAATTGTTTATCACGAAGTTCTCTAGCAACAGGACCAAATACACGTGTACCTCTCATTTCACCCGTTGGGTTCAATAATACGCAAGCATTATCATCAAATCTAATATAAGATCCGTCTGGTCTTCTTACTTCTTTTTTAGTACGCACAACAACTGCTGTAGAAACAGCACCTTTTTTAATGTTTCCATTAGGTGTTGCATCTTTTACGGTCACAACAATTTTGTCACCTACAGAAGCGTATCTTCTTTTTGTACCACCTAGAACACGAATGGTTAAAACCTCTTTTGCTCCAGTGTTATCAGCTACTTTTAATCTTGATTCTGTTTGTACCATAATTACTTAGCTCTTTCAATTATTTCAACTAATCTCCAACATTTAGATTTACTTAAAGGTCTTGTTTCCATGATCTTTACAGTATCTCCAATGTTACAATCGTTTGTTTCATCGTGTGCAACATATTTTTTAGTTTTCAACACGAACTTTCCATACATAGGATGTTTAACTTTTTTTACTTCAGCAACAACAATTGATTTCATCATTTTGTTACTAGTAACGATTCCTATACGTTCTTTTCTTAAGTTTCTTTTTTCCATCTTTTAAGCCGAATTATTGTAATTCTCTTTTTGTTAATTCAGTCGCAATTCTAGCTACTGTTCTTCTTACAGAACGTAATTGAATTGGATTCTCTAAAGGAGAAATTACATGAGCCATTTTAAGGTCTGAATAACTTTTTCTTGTCTCACTAAGTTTTTCTTGTAACTCAGCAGTAGATAATTCTTTAATTTCTGATTGTTTCATCATCTTAAATTATTATGCTTGATAATCTCTAGCAATTACAAACTTAGTTTTAACAGGTAGTTTTTGTGCAGCCAAACGTAATGCTTCTTTAGCTACGTCTAATGGCACACCTCCTACTTCAAACAAGATTCTTCCTGGTTTAACAACAGCTGCCCAATATTCTACAGCTCCTTTTCCTTTACCCATACGTACTTCAAGAGGTTTCTTTGTGATTGGTTTATCTGGAAAGATTTTAATCCATAAAGACCCTTCTCTTTTCATGTAACGCGTAGCAGCAATACGAGCAGCTTCAATTTGACGTGACGTTAAAAAGTTTGAATCGAGTGATTTTATTCCAAAAGTTCCGTACGATAATTGGTGACCTCTACCAGAGTTCCCCTTCATACGTCCTTTTTGCATTTTTCTAAATTTTGTTCTTTTAGGCTGTAACATTTTTTCTGTTCTTTAAAAAATTACTTTCTACGACGAGATTGGTTCTTATTATTTCCACCACGTCCACCTTTTCCTTGCTTCTTAGATAAACCAACAAGCGGAGAAAGTTCTCTTTTACCATATACTTCGCCTTTCATGATCCATACTTTCACACCTAATCTACCATATGTAGTATGTGCTTCAACTAAAGCATAGTCAATATCAGCTCTAAAGGTTGATAAAGGAATACGTCCTTCTTTGTAGTGTTCTGAACGTGCCATTTCAGCTCCATTTAAACGACCACTAATTTGGATTTTAATTCCTTCTGCATTCATTCGCATAGTAGCAGCAATAGCCATCTTGATTGCACGTCTGTATGAAATACGGTTTTCAATTTGACGAGCAATACTTGATCCTACTAAAAATGCGTCAAGTTCTGGTCTTTTGATTTCAAATATGTTGATTTGAACCTCTTTACCTGTAATCTTTTTAAGTTCTTCTTTTAACTTGTCTACCTCTTGTCCACCTTTTCCGATAATAATACCAGGTCTAGCAGTAGTGATAGTAACGGTTACAAGTTTTAAAGTTCTCTCAATGATTACTCTTGAAACACTAGCCTTAGATAAACGTGCATGAACGTATTTTCTAATCTTATCGTCTTCGGCAAGTTTATCACCATAATCGTTTCCTCCATACCAGTTAGACTCCCATCCTCTGATAATTCCTAAGCGATTTCCGATTGGATTTGTTTTTTGTCCCATATCTATCTTAGCTTTGTGTGTTATTGTTAGCTCCAACCACTAATGTTACATGGTTAGAACGTTTTCTAATTCTGTGTGCACGACCTTGTGGTGCAGGACGTAATCTTTTTA
The DNA here is from genome assembly GCF_042686125.1 of Lacinutrix iliipiscaria. Classification (NCBI taxonomy): domain Bacteria; kingdom Pseudomonadati; phylum Bacteroidota; class Flavobacteriia; order Flavobacteriales; family Flavobacteriaceae; genus Lacinutrix; species Lacinutrix iliipiscaria. The sequence goes on along the minus strand of NZ_JBHUOV010000001.1, from coordinate 1,218,714 downwards.
ACATAGATCCGCCATCGACTCTAATTTCCTTAATAAATAATTCAGCCTCTTCAATGCTTGCATCTTCGTTTTTAGCTTGCCAGTTTGCGATTGCAGACAACAATAATTTCTCTAAACGATTAGAAGCTTCCTTCTGATTGAATTTTAAGATATTTAAAGCTTTTTCTACGCGTTCGCCTCTTACTAAATCAGCTACTAAACGCATTTTTCTTGGTGATGTAGGACAGTTATTAAGTTTTGCAAAAGCAACTTCCTTCTTTGCTTCCTTAATAGCGTCTGCCATTTGTTTTTTACGACTTCCCATAGCTTACTACTTTTTACCTTTATTTTTAGCACCTGCATGACCTCTAAAAGATCGTGTTGGTGAAAATTCGCCTAATTTATGTCCTACCATGTTTTCTGTAACGTAAACTGGTACAAATTGACGTCCGTTATGTACTGCTATAGTTTGCCCAACAAAATCTGGAGTAATCATACTTGCTCTTGACCAAGTTTTAATTACTGCTTTTTTATTAGCTTCAACATTTGCAGCTACTTTTTTCTCTAATTTATAATGAACGTAAGGTCCTTTTTTTAATGATCTTGCCATGTCTTATTTCTTTCTACGTTCTACAATATATTTATTACTCGCTTTTGTTTTAGAACGGGTTCTATAACCTTTAGCAGGTATACCATTTCTAGAACGTGGGTGACCACCAGCTGATTTTCCTTCACCACCTCCCATTGGGTGATCTACAGGATTCATTACTACTGGTCTAGTACGAGGACGTCTTCCTAACCATCTTGTTCTACCAGCTTTTCCTGACACTAACAATTGATGATCTGAATTAGATACAACTCCTATAGTTGCCATACACGTTACTAACACTAGACGCGTTTCACCTGAAGGCAATTTAATAGTTGCAAACTTACCGTCTCTTGCCATTAATTGTGCAAAAGCACCAGCACTACGAGCCATTACAGCTCCTTGTCCTGGTCGTAATTCTACACAAGAAATAATAGTTCCTAATGGAATTTGACTTAAAGGCATTGCATTTCCAATTTCTGGACCTGCAGTTTCACCAGAGACAACTGTTTGACCTACTTGTAAGCCATTTTGTGCAATGATGTATCTTTTTTCGCCATCTTGATAATTCAATAAAGCGATAAAAGCAGTTCTGTTTGGATCATACTCAATAGACTTAACTTCTGCTGGAATTCCAGTTTTGTTACGTTTAAAATCGATAATACGATACTTTTTCTTATGACCTCCACCAATATAGCGCATGGTCATTTTTCCTCGATTGTTTCTACCACCAGACCTTTTTTTCGGAGCTAATAAACTTTTCTCCGGCTTATCAGTAGTTATGGCATCGTAACCATTTACTACTCTAAATCGCTGTCCTGGTGTGATTGGTTTTAATTTTCTTACTGACATTTTAGTCTAATTACATGTTACTGTATAAATCAATCATTTCACCTTCCGCCAGTTGTACAATTGCTTTTTTAACAGCATTTGTTTTACCATGTTGAATACCAGTTTTTGTAAACTTAGTACTACGATCTGGACGGACATTTATAGTACGAACTTTTTCAACAGAAACGCCATAAGCAGCTTCAACTGCTTTTTTGATTTCTACCTTGTTCGCCTTTGTATTCACTTGAAAAGTATAGCAGTTATTTAACTCGCTACTAGCTGTCGCTTTTTCTGTGATTATCGGTTTAATTAAGATATTCATTCTGTTTCTTATTTACTTAAATTCGTTTCAATTCCTTCTAAAGAGCTCTCTAAAAGCACTACTTGATTTGCATTTAAAATCTTGTAAGTACTTAATTCTGAGTTCATTACAACTTCAGAGCCTTTTAAATTGCGTGACGACAAATATACATTATTATTTGAAGCCCCCAACACAAAGAGAGATTTTTTGTTTTCTAGCCCTAAAGCTTTTAAAACTGATGTGAAGTTTTTAGTCTTTGGTGTATCAAAATTTAAATCTTCTAATACAACAATTGACTTTTCACTTGCCTTAATACTTAAAGCAGATTTACGTGCTAAACGCTTAAGGTTTTTATTCAATTTAAAACTGTAGTTTCTTGGTCTTGGCCCGAACATACGTCCACCACCTTTAAATACACCAGACTTAATTGATCCAGCTCTAGCTGTACCAGTTCCTTTTTGTTTTTTAATCTTACGTGTACTTCCAGCAATCTCAGCTCTTTCTTTAGCTTTATGAGTACCTTGTCTTTGGTTTGCTAAATATTGTTTAACATCCAAATACACAGCATGATTATTAGGCTCAATAGCAAACACATCTTTAGAAAGGTCTACCTTTCTACCTGTGTCTTTTCCGTTAATATCTACAACTGCTACTTTCATTATTTTCTAATAATTACATAAGCGTTTTTATGGCCAGGAACACATCCTTTTACCACAAGTAGATTCTTTTCAGCAACTACTTTTAAAACTCTTAAATTTTGAACTTTTACTGTGTCTCCACCCATTCTACCTGCCATTTTCATTCCTTTGAATACTCTCGCAGGATATGAAGCAGCACCAATAGAACCTGGAGCTCTTAAACGGTTATGTTGACCATGCGTTGCTTGACCAACTCCACCAAATCCATGACGTTTTACAACACCTTGAAATCCTTTTCCTTTTGAAGTTCCTGCTACATCAACAAATTCACCTTCAGTAAAGTGTTCTACTGTAATAGCATCTCCTAATTTGTACTCCTCATCAAAACCTTTAAACTCAACAACTTTGCGTTTTACAGAAGTACCTGCTTTTTTAGCATGACCTAAGTCAGCTTTAGTAGCACTTTTCTCTGTCGCGTCATCGAAACCTAATTGAATGGCTTCATAACCATCTACTTCTTCAGTTCTGACTTGGGTAACGATACATGGTCCAGCTTCGATTACTGTACATGGAATATTCTTTCCATTTTCATCAAAGATGCTGGTCATACCGATTTTTTTTCCAATTAACCCAGACATAATTATTATTTATTTATTGTTACTATTTATTAAAATTCAAGGCTGAAAATACGTTTCAGCCTTGAATTGTATTTTTTACCGTTTTTCCTTCGCTCGCAGCTTAGGACATGTAAGTTTAAAAATTAAACTTTGATCTCTACTTCTACACCACTTGGCAACTCTAATTTCATTAGAGCATCAATTGTTTTAGAAGATGAAGAGTAAATATCTAATAATCTCTTATAAGAGCTTAATTGAAATTGTTCTCTTGACTTCTTATTTACGTGTGGTGAACGTAATACAGTGAAAATTTTCTTGTGTGTTGGTAATGGAATTGGTCCAGTGACTACAGCACCTGTACTTTTTACTGTTTTTACAATCTTTTCAGCAGACTTATCTACTAAATTGTGATCGTAAGATTTTAATTTTATTCTGATTTTTTGACTCATTTTATTAAGATTTACGATTCAACGCCTTTAGCAGCTTTAATTACTTCTTCAGATATATTTGAAGGTGTTTCTGCATAATGTGAAAACTCCATAGTTGATGTTGCACGACCAGAAGATAACGTTCTTAAAGTCGTTACATATCCAAACATTTCAGATAATGGCACAGTAGCTTTCACTGTTTTTGCACCTGCTCTATCTCCCATATCACTTACTTGACCTCTTCTTCTATTTAAATCCCCAACGATATCACCCATATTTTCTTCAGGAGTAATTACCTCAAGTTTCATAATAGGTTCCATAATTACTGCCTTTGCAGCTTTTGCTGAGTTTTTAAATCCAAGTTTAGCAGCTAATTCGAAAGATAGTTGATCTGAATCCACATCATGGTAAGATCCATCTTTTAATGTCACTTTCATAGAATCAACTTCGTAACCTGCTAATGGACCATTAACCATTGCCATTTTAAATCCTTTTTCAATTGAAGGGATAAATTCTTTAGGAACGTTACCACCTTTAATTGTAGATTCAAATTGTAGTCCTACAACACCTTCATCAGCTGGTTCAATAGTAAATACGATATCCGCAAACTTACCACGACCACCAGATTGTTTCTTGTAAACCTCTCTATGGTCAGCAGCTTGAGTAATAGCTTCCTTGTACTCTACTTGTGGCTGTCCTTGGTTCACTTCAACTTTAAACTCGCGACGTAAACGGTCAACAATAATATCTAAGTGAAGCTCTCCCATTCCAGAAATGATAGTCTGTCCTGAAGCTTCATCTGTTCTTACTGTAAATGTTGGGTCCTCTTCAGCTAATTTTGCTAAAGACATACCTAGTTTATCAACATCAGCTTTAGTCTTAGGCTCTACAGCTATACCAATTACTGGATCTGGAAAATCCATAGATTCTAAAACAATAGGATGTTTTTCATCAGACATGGTATCACCTGTCTTAATGTCTTTAAATCCTACTGCTGCTCCAATATCTCCTGCTTCGATATAATCGATAGCATTTTGTTTATTAGAATGCATTTGATAGATACGTGAGATACGTTCTTTTTTACCTGAACGATTGTTCAAAATATAAGATCCAGCATCTAAACGTCCAGAATAAGCACGGAAAAATGCTAAACGTCCTACAAATGGGTCTGTTGCAATTTTAAATGCCAAGGCCGAAAACGGCTCCTTAACATCTGGCTTACGAATTTCTTCTTTTTCAGTTTCTGGATTCACACCAACAATACCCTCTTTATCAGTAGGAGATGGTAAATAACGACATACTGCATCTAACAAGAATTGTACACCTTTATTTTTGAATGCAGAACCGCAAATCATTGGAATAATAGCCATATCCATTACAGCAGCTCTAAGTGCAGCATGCACTTCGTCTTCTGTAATAGAATCTTCATCTTCCATGAATTTTTCTAAAAGATTTTCATCGTAAGTGGCTACTTCTTCAATAAGTAATGCTCTATATTTTTTAGCTTCAGCTTTCAGTTCTTCTGGAATGTCAATAACATCAAAAGTTGCCCCTTGTGTTTCATCATGCCAAACGATAGCTCTATTCTTTACTAAATCAATAATTCCTTTAAAGTCAGCCTCATCACCAATATTTAAAACAATCGGTACTGCATTAGACTTTAACATATCTTTTACCTGTTGGCAAACACCTAAAAAGTTAGATCCTTGACGGTCCATTTTGTTAACAAAACCGATTCTAGGTACTTTATAGTTATCTGCTAATCTCCAGTTAGTTTCTGATTGTGGCTCAACACCATCAACAGCACTAAACAAGAACACTAAACCATCAAGTACACGTAATGAACGGTTAACTTCAACTGTAAAATCTACGTGACCAGGAGTATCAATAATATTGAAATGATATCCTTTAGTATCTGGTGTTGGGTTTCCATTTTCAATTGGAAATTGCCATGTACAAGTCGTCGCTGCCGAAGTAATTGTAATACCTCTTTCTTGCTCTTGCTCCATCCAATCCATTGTTGCAGCACCATCATGTACTTCACCAATTTTATGAGAAACTCCAGTATAATAAAGAATACGCTCTGTAGTTGTGGTTTTTCCTGCATCAATATGAGCAGCAATACCTATATTTCTTGTGAATTTTAAATCTCTTGCCATGTCTTATTAAAATCTAAAGTGAGAGAATGCTTTATTTGCTTCTGCCATTTTATGCGTATCTACTCTTTTCTTTACAGCAGCTCCTTCTTCTTTAGCAGCAGCTAAAATTTCTGAAGCTAAACGTTGAGCCATTGATTTCTCGTTTCTTTTACGAGAATAGCTAATTAACCATTTCATTGCTGTAGATACTTTTCTATCTGGGCGGATTTGCATAGGAATTTGAAATGTCGCTCCACCAACTCTACGACTACGTACTTCTACGTGAGGCATAACGTTAGACAAGGCATCTTTCCAAGTTTCTAAAGCTGTTTTTTCGTCGTCTGTTTTCTTTTCTTCTACAATGGCAATAGCATCATAAAATACTTTAAAAGCTACTGACTTTTTACCATCCCACATCATCATATTAACGAAACGCGTTACTAACTGATCGTTAAATTTTGGATCTGGTAAAAGCGGTCTTTTTTTCGCTGCTCTTTTTCTCATGTCTTCTTCTTAAAGTTTTAAATTACTTCTTAGGGCGTTTTGCACCATACTTAGATCTACGTTGTGTTCTACCTGCAACACCTGCTGTGTCTAAGGCACCACGAACGATGTGATATCTAACTCCTGGTAAATCTTTAACCCTTCCACCTCTAACCAATACTATCGAGTGCTCTTGCAAGTTGTGTCCTTCTCCACCAATGTATGCATTAACCTCGTTTCCGTTTGTTAAACGAACCCTTGCCACCTTACGCATTGCTGAGTTAGGTTTTTTAGGTGTCGTTGTATAAACACGAGTACACACACCACGTCTTTGTGGACACGAATTTAAAGCAGCCGATTTACTCTTCTTGGTTATTTTGGCTCTTCCTTTTCGTACTAATTGTGAAATTGTTGGCATATATGTTATATATAATTTTTTAAATCCTCTTCTTAGAGGGCTGCAAATGTAGGAATTAATTTGAAAAAATCAAACGCCAAAACATTAATTTTTTACAGAATTTAAAATTTGGGTTTTAAACTATATTATTAGTGCAGTTTTTCCGTTAGATTTACAACATAAAAAAGCTAAAAAAGCAGTGCAAAAACTTTTCCTCTTATACCTTATTATATATATACTATTTTCTTCTGAAGGAATTTGCCAAAATCTTCAACTTGACATTAAAGGTGAAAATCTCATTGAAACAGCAGTCATAGATTCAATTTCATATAAAAAATTCCACCCAGACATAAATGCTATTACGCAAGAAGTAAATACGCTTCAAAAAAAATTATTTCATATTGGGTATGTTGAAAGTGAACACCAACCTTTAACACCCAAAAATGATTCTACGTTTCAAGTTGTTTTTAATTTAAAAAACAAATACCAAGATATTCACATTTATTACAATGAAGCTATTGTCGCTAAAGACATCATTCAACTGGTTTCAAACCAAGTGTATGAAAATTATTTCATTTTACCTTTTCATACTATTGAAGCTGCGCTTTATACAATTAACTCGAAAATTAGTGATCTAGGCTTTCCCTTTAGTGAAATTCGGCTTCAGGATATTTCAGCAAAAGATCAAAATACATTACAAGCTAAATTAGAGACTAAAGATGTTTTAGAAAAAAGAACCATTGATAAAATAATTTTGAAAGGTTATGAAAAGTTTCCTAAATCGTACTTAAAACATTATTTAAAGATTAAACCAAAAACCATTTTTAATCTTTCGCAAGTAAAAAGTAAAACCGAAACATTAAACGAACTAAAGTTTGCTAATCAAATAAAAGAGCCTGAAGTTTTATTTACCAAAGACTCTACCATTCTATATCTTTATTTAGAAAAATCAAAAAGTAATAGCTTTGATGGCTTTCTTGGTTTTGGCACCAACGAAGAAACTAAGAAAGTTGATTTAACAGGCTATTTAAACTTAGACTTAAATAACAACCTTAATTATGGTGAGTCTTTTAGTTTGATTTATAAAAGTGATGAAAACGAATTAAAAACATTTAATGCTAATTTAAGTTTGCCCTATTTATTCAATTCCCCATTAGGCGTAGAAGTTGGCTTAAATATTTTCAAAAAAGATTCATCATTCACTACAGTAAATCAAAAAGCTAAATTATTTTATCAAATCAATCCACAAACTAATGTCTATTTTGGAATCAGCAATACTAAATCTAACAATTTACTAGAAGAAGATACTTCTCCATTAGAAATACAAGATTATAATTCAAACACATATAATGTAAGGTTTATTTATAGTAAACGACAAAATAGTAGACTTTTTAGTAAAAACTTGTTATTCGACATTGAAGTAGGCGCTGGTAAACGTGATTTTTTAAGTCAGTCTGAAAACCAAACACTCTTCCTATTTAATGCCTTTAAAATTTTCAATCTCAATCCGAAAAATAGTGCATACCTAAGACTTAATGGTTCGGGTATATTTTCTGATACATATTTAGAAAATGAATTATACCGTTTTGGTGGTATAAATACTATAAGAGGGTTTGAAGAAAACAGTATTATTGCATCGCTTTACGGTTTATTAAATACTGAATATAGATACCAGCTTAGCAACTCAATATATATACACTCTATAATAGATTTTGCCTATTTAGAAAACAAACTGTTGGTTCAAAAAGAAAAGCTTTATGGTTTTGGCTTTGGTTTTGGTTTATTAACCAAGGCTGGATTATTAAAGTTCAACTATGCAAATGGAAAAACTGAAAATCAGAAATTTAAGTTTTCAAACTCGAAAATACATTTAAGTTTAACAGCTGTTTTTTAACATAATAATAAGTTTAAAAGCATGAGTTTGAAAAAAAAATGAAAATTTTAACCAATAATTATTGTTTAATTAACTTTTTATTATGATTTTTGGGGCAGACTAATTCAAATAAAATATAAAATGAAAACAAAGTTTAGTGGAATTTTAACGCTATTACTGGCGTTTGTTGTGCAATTTACGTTTGCACAAGAAAAAACAATTTCAGGAACAGTTTCTGATGAAAACGGACTGCCTTTACCAACGGCTACAGTAATCATCCAGAATACTACTACTGGAACATCAACCGATTTTGATGGTAATTATTCAATTAATGCCAATGTAGGTGATGTCTTAGATTTTAGTTATGTAGGTTATGCTACACAATCTCAAACAGTAGGTGCATCTAATACAATAGATGTAACTTTACAACCAGACAACACTTTAGATGAAGTTGTTGTAACTGCTCTTGGTATTAAAAGAAAGCAAGATGAGATAACAACAGCTAATCAAGTAGTAAAAGCTGATGAACTTGTTAAAGCAAACAATCCAAACGTAGTAAAAGGATTATCTGGTAAAGTTAGTGGTTTACAAGTAATTGCCAATGGTAATGGTGTAAACGACAGAACTAGAATTGTTTTACGTGGTAACCGTTCTATCTCTGGAAACAATCAAGCGCTGATTGTTATTGATGGTACTATTTCTACGGCCTCTTTATTACAATCTTTAGATCCAAACTCAATTGAGTCTGTGAATGTAATTAAAGGTGCTAACGGAGCCGCTCTTTACGGTTCTGACGGTTCAAATGGAGCGATTATAGTTACAACCAAAAAAGGAAATAATGAAACTGAAAAAATAACTGTTGCAGTTAGAAGTTCTGTTGATTTTGAAACTGTTGATTATGTTCCAGAAAGACAAACTAGATATGGTCAAGGATGGGATTTAGGTGATGGTTTTGAAAACATTGTTTATGAAAACGGTGGTTGGGGTCCAGAATTTGATGGTCAAATAGTACCTGTAGGATTACCTCAAGCTGATGGTTCATATATTATGGCGCCATATAGCACTCAAGGTTCAGACAATATAAAAGAATTCTTTAGTACTGGTATCACAACTCAAAACTCTGTAAGCTTATCTACAGGTGATGCTGATGGATATTTATATATCTCAGGACAGTTAGAGGAAACTGAATTCGTTATCCAAGATGATAAAAGAAGAAAAACAGCCTTTAACTTTAAAGGAGGTAAAAATTTAGGAAAATGGGGATTCACTGGAAATGTGACTTACACTAATACTAAATTAGGAAGAACTAATGGTACATTATATAATGACCTTATTCAAACGCCTTCAAATGTAGATGTTGAACAATTTGAAAATTCAGGTCAAGAAGGTCACTGGAATGTTTACTTTAACAGTCCATACTGGGTAAGAGATAATGCTAGAAATGCGACTGACGCTGAGCGTTATAGTGTTACTGGAGAAATGACCTATGCTTTTAACGATAATATTAATGCATTAGTAAGAAGTAATGGTTTATTTACTAACATTACTAGTCTAAACTGGCAAAATGAATATGTTGAGCCAGCTGACTATATTACTAACTATTTTGGTAGTGGTGCAGGTAGAGGTGTAGCTTCTAGTTATAACCAATCAAGTAGTAACTTTAAACAGTATATCACTGACTTATTATTAAATTTTGATTATTTACTTACTGATGATATTACTTTCAAAGCCAATTTAGGTTTAAGTAATAGAATTATTAAAAGAAGCTTTTTACGTGTTGGTGGGTCTGATTTAACTATTCCTGGTTTATATACTTCAGGAAACTTAAATGCTGGATTAGATGAAACTATTACAGGTGATAACTTTGGTGCAGGCGCAAGAAGAGAGAGAGAATCTAAGATTGGTGCTTATGGGCAAATAGATTTAGGATATAAAGATTTCTTATTTTTAAATATTACAGGTAGAAATGACTGGTCTTCAGTTTTATCTAAATCTAACAACTCATATTTTTATCCAAGTGTTGGTTTAGCATTTATTGCAACAAAAGCTTTCCCTCAAATAAAAGGAGATATTTTAAACTATGCTAAACTTAGTGCGAGTTATGTAAAAGTTGGTAATGATGGAGGAATCAGTCCTTATGCAATTCAACAAGTTTACAACCAAGCACAAGGTTTCTCATTAGGAGGTCAAAACTCTTTTACTTCTCCAACTAGTGTAACAGATCCTTTATTAACTCCAGAGTTTACAACGTCTCAAGAAATTGGACTTAACTTAGGGTTCTTAAAAGACAGAATAACACTTGATACTAATTTTGCGATGTTTAACACAACTGACCAAATTACAAATGTTGGTGCTTCTGCTTCTTCTGGTTTAGCTACTTTTGGTGGTGCAACTATTAACTTAGCAGAAACAAAAGGAACTAGTTTTGAAGTAGATTTAGGTCTTAAAGTTCTTAAATCTGAAAACATGGACTGGAATATTAACTTAGGTTACTCAACTACTGAAAATGAAGTAGTAAGTGTAAGTGATCAAGCTGATAGAGTTAGTCTTGGTGGATTCTTAGGATATGCTGAAGTTATGGCAATTGAAGGTGAAAACTTCCCAGTAATTGTAACTAATGCTTATGAAAGAGATGATCAAGGTCGTGTATTAATCAACCCTAATAGTGGTGATCCTATTGAAGCTACAGGTCTTAAAATTGCCGGTAGAACAACACCTAAGCATATTGTAAATCTTAACACATCTTTTAGATATAAAGATTTTACACTATCTGCAACTATGGATTACAGAACAGGTCATGTATTCTATTCTGATACTAAAGCTAACATGACATGGAGTGGACATGCTGTAGAAACAGCACAGTCTGGTAGAGGTGCATTTATTTGGCCAAATTCTGCTATTGAAACATCTCCAGGAGTTTATGAAGCTAATACATCTGTTCCTAGTGGTGGTACTACTGCTGGTGCATTCATTACGTTCTTTAATAACTATAGAAACGTTGGTGAAAACCATGTGCTAGATGCTACTGCATTTAAATTAAGAGAATTATCATTACGTTATGATCTTAATAAAAAATTCTTAGACAGAACATTCCTTACTGCAGTAAGTCTTAGTGCTGTTGCAAGAAACGTATTAACTGTTCTACCAACAGAGAACAGAGGTTATAATGATCCAGAACAAGGTTTTTCAACGGGTAACGCGCAAGGTATTACTACAAATGGTACTGCTTATCCAGCGACAAGATCATACGGTTTAGGTCTTAATTTAACTTTTTAATAAAAATTGAAAATGAAAAAATATATAAAAAATTTATTACTACTTACAGCATTAAGTGTTGTATTTAGTTCTTGTGAAAATGTTTTAGACGTTAATGAGTCTGAAGTAGATCCTACCTCAGATGTTGTAAATCCTGACCTTCTTTTGGCTGGTGCTTTAACATCTCATCGTTTAACTTCTGTGAACTCTAGAAGTTATGAGGTAGAAATTAACGAACTTGGTAACATCATGATGAATTCATGGGCAGGTGATGTTAATAATGTAACTGGTGGGTTTTTAGATGAGTTTTCTTTAAACTTAACTCAAAACTTCCACCCAAGAATTTGGGAAACATTATACCAAAATTGTGGTACAGCTCAAGCGATTATAAATAATCCTAGTGAGGATTATGATAATCATAAGGCTATAGCGCAATTAATCAAAACGTATTACTTCCAATACATAGTTGATTTATATGGTGATGCACCTTATACTGAAGCACTTCAGTTTGGCAGCAATCTAACACCAGCTTATGATGATGATCAAGCCATTTATAGAGGTTTAGTAGAAGATGCTAAACGTGCAATTAGCTGGATGGCTAATGCTGATGAGTTTGATGCTACAGTTGGTATGGAAGATGTTGTATTTGGTGGTGATATGTCAGGTTGGAATAAATTTGCTAACACATTAATATTAAAATTATTAATGCGTCAATCTGAATTAGCTGACGTTGATGGAGAAACTGCTACTTATTTAGCTACTGAATTTGCTGCTTTAAATAGAGATTTTATCACTAGTGATGTCGTTATAAATCCTCCTTATGAAAATTCTGTAGGAAAGCAAAACCCTTTTTACGCTAATTACGGAACTGACGTAAATGGTGTAAATACATTTGATAGAGATTTTATTACACCTTCTGAATATGCTGCTGAGTTTTTAAAAGGAGCTGTAACAGAAGACGGAACTGCTACTGGAGTTCCAGATAATAGATTAACACGTTTATTTGAACCTTTAACTAGTGGTCCTATGGCTGGTACCGTTGTTGGTGTACAACAAGGTGCTGATAATACTACTGCTCCACCAAACTTATCAAATTTAGGAGATGGTATTGTTAAAGGCTCTGACCAAGTGAGTTATTTTTTCACTGCTGCAGATAGTTATTTCTTACAATCTGAAGCTGTTTATAGAACTTATATGTCTGGAGATGCAAAAGCATTATTTGAGGCAGGAATTACTGCATCATTTAACTTATTAGGTGCAACTGGAGCAAGTGCGTATATCGCTGCAAGTTCTGGAACTAACCTAATCGGTTGGGATGGTTCTACAAATAAGTTAGAAGCTATAATGACTCAAAAATGGATTGCCAATATGGGAATTAATGGTATTGAATCTTGGATAGAATATACAAGAACAGGTTTCCCTGATTTACCTTTAGCTATAACTGCTAGTGAATCTAGTCGTCCAAACAGGTTATTATACCCAGCATCTGAATATTCAACAAATTCAGCTAATGTACCAGATCAATCAACTGGAGATGCTTTTACAACAAAAATATTCTGGGACGTAAACTAGAATTCTAACTAAAAAAATATTTAAAAATGAAAAAAATAAAATTAATATTAGTTCTTCTTGCAATCTCTTTAACAAGTGTATCTTGTTTAGTAGATGATGAAGTAGACACGGATTTTTCAAACAGCCCATACATTGTTGGGTTCGCAAGTAGTTCAACTCTTGAAAGTCATTTTGTTGACGTAGGTCCTATTAATGTAGACATACCTGTTAATGTTTTAGGAGGTAATTCTGGGTTATTGTTATCTAATGATTTAACAGTAAACTATGTAGTTGACCCTAGTTCAACTGCAACAGAAGGTAATGAATTTACTCTAACTGGTAGTTCTTTTAATATTGCTGCAAATACTGAGTTTGGTATTTTACCAATTCAAGTAAATACAGGAGGTTTAGATCCTGATACACCTACGACTTTAGTACTTAAATTAACTACTGCTTCTGAAGGAGGTACAGTATCTAGTCCAAATAGTACTTATACAATTACATTTGTTGGTTGTCAATCTGATCATGCTGGTGTTTACAGCTGTCCTGATTTACCTTCTGGTGCTGCAGGTCAAGCTACAATTACCGAGTTAGCTCCTAATACATACAGAATTAGTGCCTTACCTGGTATTGGTTTTGGTGGAACAGACCCTGTTTGGTTTGATTTCACAAATGTTTGTGGAGAAATTAATGTAAGCGGATGGCAATTAGGTTCTTTAGCAACTAGTACTGGTTCTGTAAGCGAATCTGGTGCCATTACTTTTGATGGAATTATTCTTTACAACGGTGGAGACCCTAGTACTGGAGTATGGTTTGACCTTGGAGCTACAACTTACACACCTCTATAATTTAAATTAACTTTAAATAAAATAAAATGAAAATAATATATAACTTAAAATTAAAAACTTTTGCTTTATTGTTAGTAGGTATGGTGTTTGTTTCATGTAATGATGATGACACTCCTGGTCAAGATCCTTCTAACCAAAAGCCAATCGCTACAACAACTATTAATAGTTTAGTAGTGGCTGAAGGACAAACTGGTGTAATTCCTTTCACACTAGATCGTGCAACCACTAAAGTATCTTACTTTAAAATACAAACTGTAGAAGGTGGTTCAGCGACTGAAGATGATGACTTTATTGCAGGTACTCATGACTTAAGACCTGATACTGGAAATATTGGTGATGGTTTTGAAATGAGAGTAGATGCTGGAGTAACTTCTTTTGATATTCCTGTACAAGCAATCTTAGACTTAGATCAAACTGAAGGTGCTGAGAGTGTTACTGTAAATATTAGCGCTGCGGCAAATAGAACAGTTCTTACTAGTCCAGCTCAAGTTTCTATTGATATAACTCTAGAAGATTTCGAATACTGTATCTGGACTTTTGAAATGACAGATGCATACGGAGATGGCTGGAACGGTGGTTACTTATCATTAACTGTTGATGGTGTAACTACAGACTATTTCAATGAAGATCTTGATGGTGTTTTAGGTGTATCTGAAACACAAACAATAGATGTACTAGTTCAAAAGGATGTTCCTTTCTCTATAGATTATGTATCTGGTGGAGGAACTGGTGATGCTCCAGGTTGGGAGAGTGAAAACACTTATGTTATCACTGCTGCTGATGGAACTGTATATTCTGATGGACCAGTTCCTACTGAAGGAAATGTTACTAGTGGAGCTAACGGCTGTAACTAGTATCGTTAATATATTTAAAACCACCTCTATAGAGGTGGTTTTTTTATTTATACTCATATGAAAAAACTATTATTATTACTTAACTTTTTCTTTTGCTTAACATTGCTAAGTCAAAATACAGTTGGAACAATACGTAATGATTCTGGTTCTTATAATGGTTATACCCTACTATATCCAGCAAATTCAACTGAAACCTATCTTATCAATAACTGTGGTGAAGTCATACACCAATGGACTAGTACATATACGCCAGCTGCTTCTGCTTATCTTCTAGAAAACGGTAATCTATTAAGAACAGGCAAGATTTCGAATTCTGATATCACCTTTGGTGGTGTAGGTGGTAAAATTGAATTATTTGATTGGAATAATACATTATTATGGGAGTATACTTACTCTTCAGCAACAGTATCTCAACATCATGACATATTTCCATTGCCTAATGGAAATATTTTAATGCTAGCTGTGTCAACCATGACTGAGGCTGAAGCCATTCAAGCGGGTCGAGATCCTTTTATGCTTTCGGAAGGAAAACTTTTTAATGAGCAAATACTTGAATTAGAACCTGTTGGAATGAATCAAGCTAATGTGGTTTGGGAATGGAACATTAAAAATCACCTTATTCAAGATATTGATGCTTCTAAAGATAACTTTGGTGTTGTTGCAGAAAACCCTCAGCTTTTAGATATAAACTACCTGAATGACGCAAACCCTATAGCAAATTGGCTACACATTAATTCAATACAGTATAATGAAACCCTAGATCAAATTGTACTTAGCAGTCGTATATTAAGTGAGATTTACATTATAGATCACTCTACGACTACTGAACAAGCGGCTACAAATTCTGGTGGCATTTATGGTAAAGGTGGTGACTTCCTTTACCGTTGGGGCAACCCAGAAGCTTATGGTAAAGGAACGAGTACAGACAGAACACTCTTTAGCCAACATTACCCACATTGGATACCTGATGGGTTTACTGATGCAGGAAAAATAATACTTTTTAATAATGGAAATTCAAGAGCTTACTCCTCGGTTGATATTATAAATCCTCCTGTTAGTGCGCCTGGAGTCTACATTTATGATGAAACCACTGGCTATGGTCCTACCGCTGCTGAATGGATTTATACCGATCCTGAACCTACGGATTTATTTTCATCTATTCTATCTAGTGGTGAACGTTTACCAAACGGAAATACTTTAATTTGTGATGGTGATTCTGGCTATTTTTTTGAAATTGACACTAATAATACAATTGTTTGGGAATACGTGAATCCTGATGCCGCAAGTGGTATTCTAACACAAGGAGATACTCCTACTGCGAATTTAACATTTAGAGCTAAAAAATTTTCTGAAGATTATCCCGCATTTTTCGGACGTGATCTAACACCTGGAGATCCTATAGAATTAAACCCTGACTTAAGTGAATGTACAATTTTAAGCACTCCTGAATTTGTATTTGATGAATTAATAATTCACCCAAATCCTTCTTCTCACATTTTAAATATTAAAACCAACAATACAATCGATAAAATTGAATTATATGATCTTGTTGGTCACCTTGTTTTAAGTGTAAAGGCTAATAAACAAATAGATATTAGTCATTTATCAAATGGCTTGTATTTAACTAGAATCATTTCTGGTAACCATTCGATAACTAAAAAAATAATTAAAAACTAATTCTGTTTTAAGTTCAAGAAAACCACTTCAATTGAAGTGGTTTTTTTATACATTTGTGCCAATGGAAAACAGTACTCAAATATTTGGCATTCGTGCAGTAATAGAAGCTATTAATGCTAAAAAGGCCATTGATAAAGTTTTTGTTCAAAAAGGATTAAGAGGTGAGTTGTCTCAAGAATTAGAAACTGTTCTAAGAAAGGAACGTATAAATACCTCTTATGTTCCTATTGAAAAGCTTAACAGACTTACTAAAAATAATCATCAAGGTGTTGTTGCTCAAATATCTCCTGTTAACTTTCATGATTTAGAAGTATTAGTAGAACGTGTATTAGAGTCTAATAAAACACCACTATTTTTATTACTTGATCAACTTAGTGATGTTCGCAATTTTGGTGCTATAATTAGAACTGCAGAATGTACTGGTGTTGACGGAATTATTATTCAGAAAAGTGGAAGTGCTCCAGTAAATGGTGATACGATTAAAACAAGTGCTGGTGCGGTGTTTAAAGTCCCAATTTGTAAAGTAGATCATATTAAAGATGCTATGTTTCATTTACAAGCTTCAGGTATAAAAGTTATTGCGGCCACTGAAAAAACGGAAGATACTATTTATGATGTCTCTTTTGCAGAACCTTGTGCTATTATTATGGGAAGTGAAGGTCGTGGTATAAATCCTTCGGTTTTAAAATTAGTTGATGCTAAAGCGAAACTTCCTTTACTTGGCGATATAGAATCCTTAAATGTATCTGTAGCCTGTGGCGCTTTTTTATATGAAGCAATAAGACAACGTCGTTAATCTTTATTTTCTTTAAAGGTATATTTTATTGTTGGAGTCTGCTCCTCTTCTATTTTTGGTTCTATATGTTCTATAAAATTACCGTTTTCGTCAAAATGTTTTAAGAAAGCATCATTATCTTCATTATAGTCTTCTTGTTCCCAGACATACTTTTTAGGCTTTGCTATTTCTTTTCTAAAAATTAAGGCAAACAATAATCCTGTTAATAATCCAGAAAGGTGACCTTCCCAAGAAATTCCTTCTTGTATTGGTAGAATGTGCCAAACCATACTACCATAAAGAAATATAACTAATAATGACAAAGCTATCAATCTATAATGTTTGGCAAAAATACCTTTAAAGAAAGTAAAACTCACCAATACGTAAATAAGTCCGCTTGCTCCTATATGATAAGAAGGTCGTCCGATACTCCAGGTTAGCAAACCAGACAACAAGATACCATAGCCTAAAACTTTCCAGGCTATTGGACGGTAGAAATAAAAAAGTGCTGTAGATAATACAAATAAAGGAATGGTATTAGAATACAAATGTTTTATTCCTGAATGTATAAAGGGACTAAACACTACACCTTGCAATCCTGATAACGTTTTGGGATAAATGCCATGCTTATTAAGATTGACATTAAATCGTATTTCAAACCAAAAGATAATCCATAATAACATTACAAATGCTATTGGATAAGCAATTACTCCTGTTGAAAATTTAAATTGTTCTTGCATATATACTTAAATATAGCAAATAAGTGTCCAATTGTTTGGTAGGTGCTAAATTGTCAGCGTTAGCTTGCGTGAGTGATTGAACGTTTGTTTGAAATCCTTTTTGTACAACAAAAAGATTGAGTAGTGAAAGCACGACTTTTTTATAAATTCTCATAAAAAAGGCACGCCATAACATAAAAAATAAAGTAATTTTACATTTATGAATGCACCATTAGCAGAACGCTTACGCCCAAAGTCTTTAGACGATTATATTAGCCAATCGCATTTGGTTGGTGAGCATGGTGCTTTAACCCAACAGATTAAGCAAGGATTAATACCTTCTATGATACTTTGGGGACCTCCTGGAATTGGTAAAACTACACTTGCCAATATTATAGCTAATGAATCTGGCAGGCCATTTTATACATTAAGCGCTATAAATTCTGGTGTGAAGGATGTACGTGAGGTTATTGAAAAAGCCAAACAAAGTGGTGGATTATTTACGACTAAAAATCCTATTTTGTTTATTGATGAAATTCATAGATTTAGCAAATCGCAACAAGATTCGCTATTACAAGCTGTAGAGAAAGGTTGGGTTACTTTAATTGGAGCCACTACTGAAAATCCGAGTTTTGAAGTGATTTCTGCACTTTTGTCGCGTTGTCAAGTCTATATTTTAAATGCCTTTAATAAAAACGATTTAGAGCAGCTTTTAAAGCGTGCAATTAATGAAGATGAGTATTTGTCTAAAAAAAATATAAAACTCGAAGAAACCGAGGCTATAATGAAGCTTTCTGGAGGTGATGCTAGAAAACTGTTGAATATTTTTGAGTTAATTGTCAATGCTGAAGATAGCAATGAGATTATTATTACCAATGAACGTGTTTTAGAGAAAGTGCAAAACAATACGGTTCGTTATGACAAAACTGGTGAACAGCATTATGATATTATTTCGGCGTTTATAAAATCTATTCGTGGTAGTGATCCTAATGCAGCAGTATATTGGTTAGCAAGAATGATTGAAGGTGGTGAAGATGTAAAATTTATTGCGCGTCGATTATTAATTTCTGCAAGTGAAGATATTGGTAATGCCAACCCTACAGCATTGGTTATTGCTAATAATACTTTTCAAGCAGTATCTACTATTGGTTATCCGGAATCGAGAATTATTTTAAGTCAGTGTGCCACATATTTAGCTTGCTCTCCTAAAAGTAATGCCGCATATAAAGCTATTGGTAAAGCACAACAACTTGTTAAAGATACTGGTGACTTAAGTGTGCCTTTAGAAATAAGAAATGCACCAACAAAACTAATGAAAGAGTTAGGTTATGGAGACCACTACAAATATGCTCATAACTACGATAATAATTTTGCCGAGCAAGAATTCTTACCAGACAGTATTAAAAACACCAAACTTTACGACCCAGGAAATAATACAAGAGAACATGCACAACGTGAGTTTTTAAAACAACGCTGGAAAGATAAATATGAGTATTAGAATTTAATATTTAACATTTTGGTTTTTAGTTTTTGATTTTCATAATATTCTAAAATCCAATTCGCATCTAACTGATAAATAATAGCTTGTTTCCCTTCTACTAGAAAAACATTATTCATTCCTGTTTTTTTAATTCTATAAATCACTTTGGGCGTTCTATCAACCAATTGAAAACCATTTGTAATTTCTTGTGCATATAATATGCTTGGAGTATCATCTATTTCTGAAGTCGTCACAGCAACTTCTACAGGTTCATGCACGTCTTCTTTTGGTAAAACTTTGACTTCTGTTGTTGCCTTTTCTTTTTCTTCTTTTAATTGTGAAATCTCTTCTTTTAACTTTTCGATTTCATCATTATTCGCTTGGGTATTTGAAGCGCCATAAGCCAATATTGCTGGGTTTTCTTTATAGGAGTAATTAAGTACTTCAAAGGAGTTAAAAGCTTCTCTTAAGGCTAGTGTATAAGCCACCTGATATTTTTTTTCTCTTGATTGTCCTAATTGTGATGTGAAAATAATATCGCCTTTACAGTTTTTAAGCTGGACCTTAAGTTTGGTGTTAAACACACCACTCTCTTTTAGTACATCAGACTTTAAAGCCAAGCATGAATTAGAGATAATATCATCTGGTAAGGTTTCATCTTCTTTTAGTGCTATAAACCCATATTTTTCAAAAAGTAGTTTCGTTAAAGTGTTTAATCTGTATTTATCGGCTTCTTTTAAAAACTCAAATGTATTTGGAACAATAACGTACTTGTAGTCATTGACATTATTTTGTGAAAATGAAGTGTACGTGATGAAAATTAAAACGATTATGGAAGTTACTTTTTTAAACATATCATGATTTTATTTGAGCAAATATACGTTAAGTATTAAAAATAATTTTTTAATTCTAATAAGTGATTGATGCTTTTAATGTTTTGATCTAATTTCACTTTATGGTAATTAAAACATATCGCGTCTAAGTCTATATTTAAAGCCCCTAAAACATCTGCTTCATAATTGTCTCCAATCATAATACTATTTTCCTTAGTTGCTTTAGCAAGCCTTAAAGCATGATTAAAAATTAAAGGGTTAGGTTTTTTAACACCAACCATTTCAGAATTAGTAACGGTTTTAAAGTAGGCTTGAATGTTTGATTTTTTAAGTTTCCCATGTTGAACTTCTTCAAAACCATTAGTGATGATATGCAAATTATATTTAGAATCTAAGTAGTCTAAAATTTCAATTGTACCATCGAATAAATGATTATAGCTAGTTAAGTGCGCAATATAATCTTCAGAAAGCTGATGGATTAAATCGTCATGAATGTCTACATTAATAGCTTTAAAAGTGTCGAATAGTCTTCCGTAGCGCAAAGAGGCTTTATCAATTCTTTCTTCTCTGTATAATTTCCAATAATTAAGATTAATAGGTTCGTAATGTGCTAAAAAGTCTGTTATTGAAATCTGTACTTGATTCATTTTAAAAATCTTCTCAAAAGTCAATGCCGAATTTTTGTCAAAATCCCATAATGTATGATCAAGGTCAAAAAATATATCTGTGATATGATTAAGTTTCATTTGGCGATTCAATAATGAGGTTAAACAATTCTTTAAACCCTTGCCATCGTTCTATATCGCTAAAAGTATAGTTATGAAAAACAGGAACAAAAAGTCCATTAACGCTTTTAATTTGATGAATAATTTCAAGGAGCACTTTCTTTTTATCTAATAAAGAATTGACTTTAAGTAACGAATAATCTAGCAGATTATAAGAAAACACTTTTAGAGGTGTTTGTACTTCATAATCAAGATCATAAAAGAAAAAAGGAGTACATGTTCCTGCTCTAAAACCAATATGATTTACAAATCCCATGGTATAATCTTCAGGAATTTCAAGCTCTACTAGATTTCTATAAGATTCTGGAAGATTTAATTTAGAAAATGAGTTTCTTGAAGCGATTAATGAGGTGTTAATCACAGTTTCTATTTTTTCTTTTTCTTTCTTTAAAACCTTAAAGTTAGTCAAAGAAAAAAAGGATGCTTTTAAGCCTACAATGCTATAATCTGAAACGTGTTTTATTAATGACACAAAACTGGCTTTATTAATATTTATGTTTTTATCATAAGTCGAATAATCGCCAATTAAAAAGAAAAATATGAACTTAAATTGAGATTGTTTCTGTTTGTTTAAAATATATTTAAACGTATCGTAAGGATCTCTTTTTAATCCAAATAAAACAAGATATCTGTGATATAATTTTTTAAATTTAAATGTAAATAAATCTCCAAGTGTGCCTCCTATACTTCGCATAATTCCTTTTTGCTTAAAGTCGTAAGCCATAGGCACATCTATAACTGGTTTAACATGATAGTTGCGCTTAGGAAAAGTAAATCCTGGATAGTGATCTTGAAGGACTTTTTTAAATTTATATGCCCAAATATCTACTATAGGTTGTTGTAAAAATCCGTTTTTAAACGCTAAGCTTTCTTCTGCAGTAAAGCGTCCATATTCATCTTTTACATGAGGTAAATACTCTTCAAATCTAGATAATAAATAAAAAGAAGCTGCAAAAATATCATACTGCAAAACACTTTTATCGCCAGCAGGAAAGAATCCTTTAGTGTCTTCCCAATCATGCACATGAATATCTAAATCACTCAGACCTTGCTCAAATAATAAATCATGACTACGAATAAAAATCTCATGACTTAAAGGCTGCTTTGTATACGATATTTTTAAACTATCGTGAGCAATAAACGTTTCAATAGTTGTAGTAAATGAGACAGGTACACCTAGTATTCTAGCTACAATATGTTTAAAAACATACTTTACTCGAGGTGTTATTTTATGAGTATAAACTAATAGCATTTACAACAAATTATCATCAGCAAAGCTAAAATATGATTTTTCGGTTATAATCACATGGTCTAATACTTTTATATCTAAACTTTCTGCAGCCGTTTTTAATTTTCTAGTAAGTTGTTTATCTGCTTCGCTTGGCTTTAAAGTTCCTGAGGGATGGTTATGCACTAAAATTATACCTGTTGCTCCTACTTCTAGTGCGCGTTTAAGCGCTAAACGTATATCAACTAAAGTTCCTGTAATACCACCTTTACTCAATTGATCTTTCTGAATTACAACATTAGAATTATTCAAAAATACGATCCAGAACTCTTCGTGCGGTAATTCGCCAATAAGTGGTTGCATGAATTCAAATACTGATACACTTGAACTAATCTTGTTATGCTTTAAAGCTTTTTCTTTTCGCCTTCGTCGTCCTAATTCTAAAGCAGCTATAATACTTATGGCTTTTGCTTCTCCTATGCCTTTAAATTGAGTTAATTGTTGTATTGATAATTTACCTAATGCATTTAAATTATGATCGACTTCTAGTAAGATTCGCTGACATAAAGTAACTGCACTTTCGTTTCTATTTCCAGAGCCAATTAAAATTGCGACTAATTCAGCATCACTTAAAGCCGACTTTCCTTTGTCGCGTAATTTTTCTCGAGGTTGATCGTCTTGGTTCCATTGTTTTATTGAAAATGAAGACGGTTTAATAGACATACTTCTAATTAATTAGTATTTTTATAGTTATTAAATATATAGATTATTTTCTACAATATGAATTATCCTCCAAAATATCACCAAGACAACACTAAGGAACATATGATTGAAGTGATAAAAACTTATCCTTTAGCGACGGTTATTTCTATTGAAAACAATCAACCTTTAATTACACATTTACCTTTAATTTACAGGGAAACTGATGGTAAACTCATTGGCCATATTGATATTTATAACCCTCAAACTAAATTGATGTGCAATAATAATCCGCTTGATATTATATTTTCTGGTCCACAGTGTTATATTTCACCAAGTGTGTATACGACAACACAATTACCAACTTGGAACTATATTAAAGTCCACTTAAACTGTACTGTTAAAGCTATAGAAAGTAAGGAAGCCTTAAAAGCATCGCTTATTAGTATGACCGAATTTTTAGAAGCACCAAATCACAAGTATAAACTAGAGGTTGATAACCCAAGAATGGAGGCCAATTTGGATTATATCAAAATGTTTGAAATTACAATTCATGCTTGGGAAGGTAAATTTAAACTCTCTCAAGACAAAAAAACTAAGGATACAGCAAATGCTAGAGCGGAATTGATTCGTGCGAATCAAGACCGTATTAAAACATTTTTAGATAAAGTTTTTTAGTTGATAATATAAGAATCTAAACGCCTTTTTATTGAAGGTCTATCGGAAGTCACGAATGACGATGTATCATGAATTAAACCAATACCATCGGCATAATAAAATCGATCTAAACCAGGCAATTGTTCGCCATCTTCATTTCTTGCAAAACGCTCAGAATTAATACAACTAAACTCTCCCGCTTCAACACTTAAAGAAGTAGTTTCAGTGGTTAAGGTTTCATAAATATTTCCCCAAGTATTTTCTAAAACTAAGCGTTCAGAAAAATCACTGTTGGTAAACTTAACAGCACCATTATGATCAATCAAATTTCCTAAAGAATCTCTGAGCCATTCAAAATGTTCTCCATTAGGGTTACAAAATGTGATATTAGCTTCGTTACCTGTTGTCCATCGTCTAAACTTAAAATAGGTGTGATCTGAAATGATTTCTGTTCCTACAATACTTACGGAATCTATAACGCCTGTATCATCATAAGCTTCAGTGGTCGTATTGTATTTATAGTTTTTATATACCCAAGCATTACCCACGGCTAAGGCATAAAAATTAGCCTCAGGTTCTTGGTTTAAAGGGTTATCATCGCTAGAATTACAAGAAAAGAAAAGGGCAAAAAAGCATACTGAAAAAAGAATACGTTTCATATAAATTTAAGGTTTAGTTATAATTAAAACGTAATGGTGCTTTATAAAATGTAGTTGTTTTGGTTTGGTTTAATTAGTTAACGCTACTTCTTTTAAAATAGTATTAAGCGTAAAAAATATTGTATATTGTTTATTCTTTAATTCTCTAAACAATGTTCATCCCTCGCTTTACGCATTTAAAGAAAGTTTATACCTTCTTAATTTTAATAGGATATTCTTTTATCCTTAACGCTCAAAATATTATAGTTACGCCATATCTTCAAAATGGAAGTCCAAATAATATGTCTATTATGTGGGAAACCGATTCAGCTAATGATGGGTTTCTGGATTGGGGAATTGATGCATTTACATTAACAAACACAGTTACTAGTATTTCTATTGCTGGTGAAGGTTCAAATAGAATACATACAGCTACAGTATCTGGTTTAACTGCAGACACAAAATACTACTACAAAGTTAGAACAAGCACAGGAATAATATCATCACTATATACCTTTAAAACACATCCAACAAAAAACTCGGAAAAAGCCTTAAATTTAGTTGCGATGTCGGATATGCAACGTGATAGTTCAAGACCTAACGTTTTTGAAACCATTATTGATGCTGGTGTAATTCCAGTAGCCAATGCCAATTACACAAATGGCATGGAAGATATTGAAGCAATTCTTATTCCTGGTGATTTAGTTGCTACTGGTACATATGCATCTTGGAGGGATTCATTTTTAGAACCAGCAGATGGTATTACACCTTATGTTCCTATGTATCCTGTGCCTGGAAATCATGAGTATTATGGCACTGGAATTTCATTATTTCTTGATTATATAACTTTACCCTTAAACGGTTCTCCTTCTAACCCAGAAGAATGGTGGTATAAAGACTTATCTAATGTTAGAGTTATTGGCTTAAATTCTAATAGTCCTTCAGGTGATTTATTAACCCAATTAAACTGGTTACAGACCGTTCTTGATGATGCTGGAGGAGACTCGACTATCGATTTTGTTTTTGCTCAACTCCATCATCCTTATAAATCTGAATTATGGACACCAGGAGAATTAGATTTCACTGGTGATGTGATTGGCCTATTAGAAAATTTTTCAACATCATATAATAAACCTTCTATTCACTTTTTTGGACATACGCACGCCTATTCTAGAGGACAGTCAAGAGATCATAATCACCTATGGGTCAATGTTGCTACTGCTGGCGGAGCAATTGATAATTGGGGCGAATTTCCAAATGCAGATTATGAAGAATTTGTATTAAGTGAAGATGAATATGGATTTGTCATGCTAGAAGTTGAAGCTGGAACAGATCCTAAATTCGTATTAAAACGATACTCTCAAGGTGATCAAGATACTTTTGAAAATAATACATTAAGTGATGAAATAACTATTAAGCGTTTTGATACTGCTCCAGAAACACCAATTGGCCTATCTCCAATTGGTGATATCGCTGTTACTTGTGTAAATCTAAAAGCTTCATCATTTAATAATGGAGCTAATACACACCAAGCCTCACATTGGCAAATTGTAGAAGGCTGTGATTTTTCAGACCCAAGTGTTCAAGACATATGGAAACAATCTACTAATTGGTATAACGAAATAAATACTCAAGCTAGTGATGATTTAACAGATGAAAACAGTTTTTCTTTAGCCGGAAACACATCATATTGTTGGCGTGTACGCTACAGAAATGAAAATTTAACTTGGAGTGCTTGGTCAACACCAGTAAGCATAAATACGGTTGAAGGCAATTACATCACATCAAACCTTTTATTAAACCCTAATGCTGAATCCGGGATTACTAATTGGACAGGAGATATTGAGTCTTTAATTAGCGACGAATGTGGTTCAGTACCTACCTATGAAGGCACTCATTTTTTTGCCGTTGGTGGTGTTTGTGCCAATGAGCAAACTACTGGCTTAGCCTATCAAGATATCGATGTAAGTACTTACGCTTCACAAATAGACGCTGGCAGTTATCAAGTTGAGTTTTCTGGCTATTTAAGAGCTTGGGCAGGTAACAACGACTTACCAGAATTGTATGTTGATTTTTTAGATGGTACTGCTTCGTTTATAGGAAACACACCCACACTCTCTAATACAACTCCTGAATGGTTATTAAGAATTGGTTATCAAACAATACCTTCTGGAACTCGAATACTAAGATTCGTCCTTAAAGGCAATCGATTATCAGGAACAGATAATGACTCTTATTTTGATAATTTAAATTTGCGCCTAATGGAAGCCAATTGTCCGACCTTAAGTACAGTAGATGCAACTCCAAAAAGCACCATTAAGATTTATCCTAACCCAACGAAAGATAAGCTATTTTATAAATCGTCTATAGCCTTTAAGAATATTGAAATTACTGATGCTTTAGGGCGTGTAATTTATAATACCCGCTTTAAATCTCAGGATAGTTATATTGATACTTCTTCCTTTAACACTGGATTATATATTATTTCGTTTACCAATGCCACAAGTAAGCATAGTTTTAAATTTGTAAAGATTGATTAAGCTATTAAACTTTCAACCGCATCAAAATCTAAGCCTCCATAGTTACCAGAACTCATGAGCAGCAAAGCTTTATTGTCAAAATTTTGCGAAAATAAAAAGTCTTTAAAATCGTATGGATTAGTGAAAATAATAAGGTCATCACGTTCAAAGGCAGAGGCTATTTGCTCATGCGTTACTTCTTTTAACTTTTTAATTTCAACAGCATGAGGTGAGTAAAATACAACTGCAACATCTGCTGCAGCTAAAGCACCTTTATATTCTTTCAAAAACTCTGCATTTAAACTCGAATAAGTGTGCAGTTCTAAGCAAGCCACAAGAGTTCTATTTTCGTACTGCTCTTTCACAGCATTAGTTGTTGCTTCTACTTTAGATGGTGAATGGGCAAAATCTTTATAAGCCACACTAGTTGCAGTTTCGGCTATTTTTTCTAGTCGTTTACTAGCTCCAGAAAAAGTGGCAATGGCTTCATAAAAATCGTCTTCATCAATGCCCATGTGTTGGCAAATCCACTTTGCTCCTGCTAAATTGTTAAGATTATGTTTTCCAAAAACTTCAATAGGCAACTCCCCTTCAGGAGTCATTAAAAGTGTTTGCCCATGCTTTACACTATATTCTGGCGTATGATAGGCTAGCTTTCTAATAGTATTTTCACTGGCTTCAACAACACGCTTTACTTCAGAATCTTCTTCATTATAACTTATACTTCCACCTTTGACAATACTATCGATAAAGATGCTGAACTGTTCAACGTAGCCCTCATAAGTTGGAAACACATTAATATGATCCCAAGCAATACCACTAAGTAGGGCAATATTGGGTTTATATAAATGAAATTTTGGTCGTCGGTCTATTGGTGAACTTAAATATTCATCGCCTTCAAGAACAATAAAGTCGTTATCTTCAGTTAGCTTGACCATAACATCGAAACCTTCCAACTGAGCACCAACCATATAATCTACATCACGATTATGATAATGCATAACATGTAAAATCATAGACGTTATTGTTGTTTTCCCATGGCTTCCTCCAATAACTACTCTCGTTTTATGCTTTGATTGTTCGTATAAAAATTCTGGGTAGCTATAAATTTTCAATCCTAAATCTTGGGCTTTTAATAGTTCAGGATTATCGGCTTTGGCGTGCATCCCTAAAACAATAGCATCTAGATTTGAAGTGATTTTTTCTGGAAACCAGCCAAATTTTTCTGGTAATAAGCCTTTAGCATCGAGTCGTGATTTTGAAGGCTCGAAAATAGTGTCGTCGCTTCCTGTAACTTGATATCCTTTATTATGTAAGGCTAATGCTAGATTGTGCATGGCTGAACCACCAATAGCTATAAAATGTACGTTCATAAACTTGCTTTGAAGAAGTCTCAAAGATAGGAATTGAAGTTGGAAGTTAGAAGTCTAAAGGGTAAAGTTTTTAAAATCTTAGAAGAAATTAAAACACAAATTATGGGATTTTTAACGTGGTTTGAAATGACTAGTAAATAGCGTTAGGGATTGAACGGTGTGTTTGAGCTCTTTTTATTTTTT
Source organism: Lacinutrix iliipiscaria (assembly GCF_042686125.1). NCBI lineage: Bacteria > Pseudomonadati > Bacteroidota > Flavobacteriia > Flavobacteriales > Flavobacteriaceae > Lacinutrix > Lacinutrix iliipiscaria. The sequence goes on along the minus strand of NZ_JBHUOV010000001.1, from coordinate 1,190,369 downwards.
ATACGCGATTCGATACGGTTAGTTAAGGAATAACAAAAATAAAAAAGCGAGTAGTGAAAGCGCGACCTGTAAGGGAACGCCCAAAATTAAAGGCTAAGAATACGCTCTTTTTCGGTTTTAAACACAGTGATTTGAGGGCGTTCTGAAAGCGCCAAATTGATATGTTTTAAGGCCTTAGCTTTATGGTTTTGGTGCTTGTAAATTTGAGCCAATCGGTAATGTGCCCAAGCAATGGGAACACCATCTTCGGCAGAATAATTCTTGATATAAGTTATTAAACACTTGGTGCCTTTTGCCAGTTGTATATTATACTCTGCAGCTATTTTTCCTATTTGGTAGTGCAAGGCATTACGCTGGTGTTTAGCCTGAGAAGCTTCAATAGTCGCTAAGGCTTTTTCTGGTGCATTTGTGTTTTCATAAAAATTAGACAGCTTTTCAAAACAAGTAATAGAACCACCTTCTGTTATGGCCTTTTTATAATAAATTTCTGCAAGTTCTGGCTCATCATCATATTCATAAATATAACCTTTTGCCAAATAGCCATCGACTTTAGACAAGGCTTCTAACTCGTTAGCATATTTTAAAGAAGTGCTTTGACTACCTCCAATAATTCCTGGCAATTGCATGTACAATTCGACCAAAGCCCAACGTGTATTAATATGATTTTTGTCTAATTGTGCAGCAGTTAAAAAGGCTTCCTTTACATCGCCAATTAAAGTTAATGCTTTTAATTTATTGACTTGCAAAGTTTTCATTGCTAAAGCACCTCCATATTTATAATGGTAATTCGCTTCTTTAGGACTCGCTTTGACCAATTTTTTATACTGAACAATTGCAAAATCCCATTTTTCTTGATAACCAAAAGCATCTCCATAAAACTCTAAAGCTTTTAAATTATTAGGATTATCGGTAACATACGATGATAATAACTGCTCTGCTTCTACATATTTTTTTTGCTGAAGTAATTGCTCTGCTTGATCAAGAGGAGTCTGACTCAAGCATAACATAGGAAATAATAAAAAAGCAAAAAAAGTTTTCATAAACTAATGGTCGATATTTCAAAAGTAACCTTTCTTGTTTACACATAAAAATACTAACTTCACTAACCCAAACGCAGACTTTACTCATTATGCGAATTTTTGGAACACATTTTGAAGTTAGTTTTACGAAAAACTATTAATATGAAAAAAGCCATCACACTATTTATGATTATCCTTTTCGCTCATTTTTCTCAAGCCCAATCAAATGATTATGACACGCTTTGGAAAAACATTGGACACCTAGAAAGTAAAGGGCTTACGCAATCGGCCTTAAAAGCTGTTGAAGCGATTAGCATCAAAGCAAGCACTGAAAAGAATTCTGCTCAAATAGTGAAAACTCTTGTCTATAAAAGCAAATATGCTTTAACACTTGAGGAGGATGCGCAACTTAGTATTATTAACGACTTTAAAACTGAAATCACCCAAAATGCTGCTCCTACCAAAAACTTATTAGAGAATATGCTCGCCAATTTGTATTGGCAGTATTTTAATCAGAATCGTTATCTGTTTTATAATCGAACAAAAACTGAAGAAAAAATAGATACTGAGGATTTTAGAACTTGGGACTTACAGACGCTTTTTGCTGAAATTCATAATCATTACCAACGCTCTTTAGAAAATGGACTGTTATTGCAACAAACACCATTAGAGCAATATAATGTGCTTTTAAATGTTCAAAAAAACTCTAGAACCTTCAGACCTACTCTATTTGATTTACTGAATCATAATGCTTTAGAGTTTTATAAAACTGATGAAAACAGCATCACAAAACCTGCCTATAAATTTGAAATTGATCAACCGAGTTATTTAAGTGATGTGGCAAAATTTAATAGTTTAAAACTGTCATCAAAAGATTCAACATCTTTACAATTACACGCCTTAAAGATTTATCAAAATTTATTGCAATTTCATGCGAAAGATAATTCGCCAGAAGCCTTAACAGATGTCAATATTGAGCGTCTCAATTTTGTAAGACAACACGCCACGTTTAACAATAAAGATTCCATATATTTAAAAGCCTTACAAGCCGAAAGTGTACATCATAAATCGCATGCTGTTTCTGGTTTGTATAATTATGAAATCGCACGTCTATACTATCAACAAGGTCATACATACCAGCCAAAAAACAATGAAACATTTCGTTGGGAAATAAAAAAAGCATTAGCCCTTTGTGATGCTGTTTCATCTAAATTTCCTAAAAGTATTGCTGCACAGAAATGTGAGGTTCTGCGGTCTCAAATCATGCAACAAACTTTACAAATTCAAGCTGAAACTCATATACCAATTCAGCAAGATAGTCGATTTTTAATACGTTATAAAAACATAGAAGCGCTCTCATTTATTGTTTACCAATTATCTGAATCTCAATTTGAAACCTTAAATAAAACCTATAGGCAAGACGAACAACAACAATTTATTCAGAGATTAAAACCTCTAACAAATTGGGAAAGCACATTACGTGACGAGAGTGATTTCCAAACACACACTACTGAAGTACTTCTACCAAAACTTAATAATGGACGTTACCTTATTTACGCGACACCAAATAACAACTCTAGTACGTTTGCGTTTACAACGCTACAAGCAACCAATATGGCTGTTATTGAAAGCACAGTAGATAACAAGTCGGTTTTTCAAGTCATTAATAGACATCATGGAAAACCCATTCCTGAAGCACATGTAAAAGTCACCTATCAAAAGAATAATAACGGGAAGTTAATCACCGAAAATTTAACCTCTAATCATAAAGGAGAAGTCAGTATTACCAAAACGATTATTCGTTATACCAATGTCAAAATTGAAGTTACTCATAATGGGGAAAAAGCCTATTTTGGTGATTATTATATATACCAACGCAATACCAATAATAACGATAAAAACAAAACGACTTACAAAGGGTTTTTGTTTACAGATCGAAGCATTTATAGACCAGGACAAACGGTTTATTTTAAAGGAATTGCCATGAAAACAAAAGATGGTCATTCTGAAGTATATCCTGACGAAAAATTAACTGTTACTCTCAGAGATGCCAATCATCAGGAGTTAAAAACTTTAGCGTTTGTGACAAATGATTTTGGTTCTTTTCAAGGTGAATTTGTTTTGCCAAACTCTGGGTTAACAGGTCGTTTCAATTTAAATATTTCTAGTAAAAAAGTACATTTAGATGGCAATGCTAATATTTCTGTTGAAGAGTATAAACGTCCGAAATTTGAAACTAGCTTTCTTCCAATTACTGAAACATATAAAGTTAATGACAATATTACTGTTAACGGACAAGCCTTAGCTTATGCTGGATCAAACATTACTGATGCAAAAGTAGTATATCGTGTGCACAGAAAAGTAAAATATCCTGAATGGTATTATTGGTATCGACCTGCATTTATTAGTGAACCTCAAGAAATCACTCATGGTGAAACCATTACAGATGCCTCAGGAAATTTCGAAATAAAATTCAATGCACTACCTGATGAAAGTGTAGACCAAAAAAGCTTGCCTATTTTTTATTATGAAGTGACTGCAGATGTTACTGATTTAAACGGCGAAACACGTAGCTCAAGGACCACTATAAGTGTTGGCTATCATGCATTATTGGCCAACCTATCTATTAATAATAAACTAGATAAGACCAATAAAGAGCATAAAATCACTATTGATACAAAAAACCTTAATGGTGAATTTGCTCCAGCAAGTGGCACAGTAAAAATATTCAAATTAATTGCGCCAAATACTGTCTTAAGAGCAAGACCTTGGGCTGCTCCAGATTACCAAGACATTCCTGAATCTGAATTTAAAAACAAGTTTCCACATGATGCCTATAAAGATGAAGACAATAGCGCTACTTGGAAAAAAGGCAAACTGGTTTTTGATGAAAAATTTGACACCTCTAAATCTAACGAGCTTGAATTAGGGAATATTAAAAAATGGAGCTCTGGTGCTTATAGTATTGTTTTAGAAAGTAAAGACCAGTATGGACAAGTCGTTAAAGATGAAATTAAAACCACTTTATATAGTGACAAAGATGAGACTTTAGCCGACCAACAACTGTTTAGCATCACCACAAATAAAGACCAATATAACGTTGGGGATTTGGTAGAAATAACTTTAGCTTCTGCAGCACAAGATTTATACGTCACAGTAGATATTGAAAAAGATCACAAAATTATTAAACAAGATATCGTTCATCTAAACGCCAACAAAAAAACCATCAGTATTCCAGTCACTCAAAACGATGTTGGAGGCTTTTCGGTGCATTATAGCCTTTCGGCATTTAACAGTTATCAAGCTTCCTCTTTAAATATTGCGGTTCCTTATCCTAAAACCGAATTGGAGATAGAAACGTTGACGTTTAGAGACGAGCTTCAACCAGGAACAGATGAAACCTGGCGTTTTAAAATTAAAGGCCCTCAAGGCGAAAAAGTTAGTGCAGAACTATTAGCAAGTATGTATGATGCCTCATTAGATCAATTTACATCTCCTGGTTGGAATTTTAACCCTATTCAGCAACCCCATTATTATTCTAATAATCGCAGGAATGCTGGACGTAGTTATGGCACTAAAGGCTTCAGAGTGTATAATCCGCATAAAAATACGGCATATTATGCGTATCAAAGTTATGACCAACTCAACTGGTTTGGATTTTATTTTGGACAAGGTCATTACATGTACAGAGATACAAATATGATGGTCCGCAGTGAAAACATTCAAGAAGTGCAAGTTGCAGCAGCGCCACTTGAGGAAGCTGAAGCTGATGCAACAAATGAAATTTCATATGGATTCAAAAGTGAAAAAGCTTTAATATATAATCATAGAACAGAACAAAGCGGTGGACATTTCACTTCTGAAATAACTAAAAAAGAAGAATCAGACTTTTCAGGCGTAACGATTCGTAAAAACCTACAAGAAACGGCTTTTTTCTTTCCACAGTTACAAACCGATGCAGAAGGTCATGTGAGTTTCAGTTTTACAACACCAGAAGCTTTAACCCAATGGAAATTACAACTCTTGGCGCATACAAAAACGCTGAATCATGCAACCACAAATTTAGAAACAGTGACTCAAAAAGAATTGATGGTCATTCCTAATGCACCACGTTTTTTACGTGAAGGTGATGAAATTGTTATTAGTTCAAAAATTGTAAATCTTACGGAAAAATCACTTTCTGGCGAAGCTGTTTTACAACTTTTTGATGCTGTAACAGGCGAACGTATAGACAAAAAGCTATATACAGAAGCTGAAATTCCAAGCCCTAAATATTCTGGTGCTTATGGAAATAGATCTTTTACTGTAGATGCCAAAGGCAACACACAAGTGGCTTGGTTGCTTTATATTCCAGACGATGTGCAAGCAGTTCAATATAAAGTTATTGCACAATCTGGCGACTATAGTGATGGCGAGCAAAATGCCCTTCCTGTATTAACAAACAGAATGTTAGTCACTGAAACCTTACCCATGTGGATACGCTCAAATGAAACAAAAACGTTCACTTTAGACAAGCTAAAAAACGTGTCTTCAACGACACTTAAACATCATAATTTGGCTTTAGAAATGACGAGCAATCCTGCGTGGTATGCTGTTCAAGCATTGCCATATTTAATGGAATATCCTTATGATTGTAATGAGCAAACCTTTAGCAGATATTATGCTAACGCCTTAGCAAGTCATATTGCGAATAGTAATCCTAGAATTCAAGAAGTCTTTAATCAGTGGAAAAATACAGATGCTTTATTAAGCAATCTTGAAAAAAACCAAGAATTGAAATCGTTGTTAATTCAAGAAACCCCTTGGTTACGTGATGCACAAAGTGAATCTGAGCAAAAAAAACGAATTGCGCTGTTATTCGATTTAAACAAAATGAATAATGAATTACAGTCGGCTAAACGCAAATTAGAAAACAATCAAATGTCAAATGGAGCTTGGCCTTGGTTTGCAGGAGGGAGACCTAGTAGATACATCACGCAGCACATCATTACTGGTTTTGGGCATCTAGACCAACTTGGTGTTTCGTCGAGCGCAGTCGAAACGTCATCAATGATTCAAAAAGCAATACGCTATTTAGATGCCGAATTTGTTCAGGAATACAAAGACATCAGAAAATATAATGCTAATGTTGATTTAACTAAAGACCATTTAAGTTATACACAATTGCATTATTTATATATGCGAAGTTTTTATCCTGATATTGAAAAATCAAACGAAGTACAAGAAATTACCAGCTATTACCTAAGTCAAATTTCAAAATATTGGTTATCACGATCTTTATACGCTAAAGGTATGATGGCTTTAATTTCTGAGCGATTAGATGATAATAAGACAGCAAAAGCCATTTTAAGATCATTGAAAGAAACGAGTATCACTTCTGAAGAACTAGGCATGTATTGGAAAGAAAACACAAATTCTTGGTATTGGTATCAAGCTCCAATTGAAACACAAGCCCTTTTAATAGAAGCGTTTGCTGAGATAGAAAATGATATTGAAACTATTGACAATCTTAAAATCTGGTTATTAAAGAATAAGCAAACCAATCGTTGGAAAACCACCAAAGCAACTACTGAAGCTGTTTATGCTTTGCTATTACAAGGTAGCGATTGGCTAAGTGTTACAGATATGGTTGATGTGGTTATTGGACATCAACCTATCAATCCAAAACAGTTAGAAACGGTTAAAGTGGAAGCTGGAACAGGCTATTATAAAACCTCTTGGAAAGGTGACGACATCAAACCAGAAATGGCAGATGTAAAAATTACCAAAAAAGGAAAAGGCATTGCTTGGGGAAGTTTGTATTGGCAATATTTTGAAGATTTAGATAAAATTACTTCAGCAGAAACACCTTTAAAATTGAAGAAAAAATTATTCCTTAAAACCAATACTGATGTAGGTGAAAAAATTTCAGAAATCACTTTAGACACAAAGTTAAATGTTGGTGATTTAGTTAGAGTTCGTATAGAGTTAAGCGTTGATAGGCCAATGGAATTTGTACACATGAAAGATATGAGAGCTGCTGGATTAGAACCTGTAAACGTATTATCTCAATACAAATGGCAAGATGGTTTAGGGTATTACGAAAGCACTAAAGATGCATCAACAAATTTCTTTTTTGATTATTTACCAAAAGGCGTTTTTGTCTTTGAATACGATTTACGCATCAATAATTCTGGACACATGAGTAATGGCATTACCACGATTCAAAGTATGTATGCTCCAGAATTTAGTAGCCATAGTGAAGGCGTTAAAATTACAGTAGAATAAAACCATTTGTTAGTAACTCGTTAATAATACGACGAATGCATAGAAATAGTGATGATGCTATTTTATAACTTACAATCTAACTAACAAATAATAACATTATGAATTCAAAAGTTTTAATGGTTCTAAGAATTTTACTTGGAGTCTTCGTGCTAGTCTTTGGACTAAACAAATTTTTAGATTTTATGCCAATGCCAGAATTATCAGCAGAGGCAGGCGCTTATTTTGGAGCTTTAGCCTCAGCAAAAACAATGGTTCTTGTAGGTATTGTTGAAATTGTAGCTGGTTTAGCTTTAATTTTTAATAAATATGGTGCTCTTATGGGACTTATATTAATGAGTATTTCAATAAATGCCGTATTATTTCATGCGGTATTAGATCCAGGTGGTATTGGAGGTGCTGCAGTATTATTAGTCTTAAACTGTATCGCACTTTATGGTTATAAAGACAAGTATAAAGATTTACTTGCAGGTTAATAGCAAGAAAAAGAGGCTTAATAAGCCTCTTTTTTTTTTCTCATATAATTTCATTCCACTGGCTTTAATCATTAACTTTGAAGACATTTTTTTAGTTAAAGCACAACCATGTCTATTTTTAAATTAACAAAAATCACTACACTACTCTTCATTCTGTTTGTAGTCATGTCCTGTGCTTCAAAACAACAAGTTTCTTCAGAAGATCTTAAAGTAATTTCAAAACCTCAGCTTCTATTTTTAAATTATAGTATTAGTAAGAATGCTAGCGATGAAAAAACTATCGTTTTAATGAATCAAATAATTACTGATGGCAAATTAAAAAACAAGTCGAAAACCGAAGAAAAAACAAGCATTGAAGATTTAGAATGCTTAATTCTAGATAAGGATTTTAATGAATTAGAAAAAATATCAATACAAAATCCGTTATTAAAAATAGTGGAATTTGTCAACGATTTAGGTAACTTTGAAAAACGAATTTTAGATTTAGACTCAGCACAATTCTCAATAAGATTACAATTGAAACCAAAAGCCAAACATATAGTTATTAATGAATTAACTCCGTTAGGCGTAAAAAGACACATCACCACTAAAATTAATTAATCATGAAGCAACTTTTACTTTTAATCGTTTTATTTTTTAGTGTTCAATTAACTTATACTCAAGTTTTTGATGTAGAAGCTATAAAAACTTCTGGCCTTGATGAAAAGCGTATTAACCTTGTTATTCTAGCGGATGGTTATACTGTAGGTGAACTCACTCAATTTGAAACTGATGCAACTTTGTTTATGGATGACCTGTTTAGCCAAGAACCTTTTGCGTCCTACGAAAATTATTTTAACGTATATATTATAAAAGTTATTTCAAATGAAAGTGGCGCTTCACATCCTGGCACTGCACCTGATGAACCTGGACCTCCAGATCCTGTTGTTCCTGTACTTTCAGTAGATAATTATTTTGGCACTGCTTACGATAGTTTTAATATTCACAGATTGCTTTATACACCTAACTCAGGATTAGTTAGTACTGTTTTAGCTAACAACTTTCCAATGTATGACCAAGCGCTTATCTTAGTAAACTCACCTTATTATGGTGGAAGTGGAGGTGAGTTTCCTGTAGCTTCTACTGGAACTGATGCTAGTGAAATTGCTATTCATGAATTAGGGCATTCTTTTGTAGACTTAAAAGACGAATATTATCCTGGCGATCTTCTTGCTGAAGAAGCTATTAATATGACTCAAGATAACAATCCGTTGACTGTAAAATGGAAAAATTGGGTTGGAATTAATGCTGTTGGCATATTCCCTTATGGTGCTTCAGAACCAGAATCAAATTGGTTTAGACCTCACGAGACCTGTAAAATGAGATATTTAGGGTTTGATTTTTGCGCTGTTTGCAAAGAAGGTATTATTGAAAAAATTCACAGCTTAACCTCTCCTATTGATTCCTATAATCCTGCTAGTGCAACGATTAACAATCCTACTTTTCCTATAGATTTTCAATTAACTGTCGTTGCTCCTATTCCGAATACTTTAGAAAGTTCATGGACACTTAATGGCAGTCCTTTTGCAACCAATATGGACGCTGTACAAGTTCAAGAAAGTGATTTAAATGCTGGCTTAAATAATTTAACCGTCGTTGTGAATGATGCGACAACTTTAATAGATATTGATGGTCATGAATCTCTCCATTTTTCTACTGTATCCTGGAGTATAGATAATACTTTAGGGATTCAAGATGTTGAAGCAAATAAATTCAATATAACCATGTATCCAAATCCTTCAAAGCATTATATCACTATTAAATCTGAAAACACTTTAGGTCAAACTGTTGTGGTTGATATTATTAGTATGGATGGAAAACAGGTAAAAACAATAGATATTTCTAATAATGAAAGATCGCAAATAAATATTAGCGCCTTAAGTCAAGGCTTATACATTGCTAACTTTTATGCTAATGATGTTTTAATTACAAGCAAAAAACTGATTAAAAACTAGTTTACTTTTTTGTTTTTAGAGGATACTTTTTAAATACTTTTTCTATGAGCACTCTTAGACGTTCTTCGCGTTTTTCAGGTGATGCTTTTGGATTATAGCGACTCTCACTTACAGCTTCCCAAAATAGTCCAACCTCATTTTCGTCTACAAATTCAAAAATAATTTGTCGTGTAATCTGAGTCTGACCAATAGGAATTCCTACAGAAACACCACCACCAACACTCCTACCACTTCCTCCTACACCTACTCCTACAGTATTACGTTGTTCGTTTTGATATTCTTCACTTTGAATATTAATATAAAAATCTGGTGTATCTGAACGTACCAAACCTTGTAACTGCAATTGTTCATCTAAGAGAGAAAACAGCCGCTTCGTATCAAATGCACTTAAGCCAGTATCTATATCTTGGTAATAATTATACGTCTTATATTTAGAAAAGTCTGTTCCCTTTTCATAATCTTGAGTTACATGTATTGGCGCACATGCCACCAAGAGTAATGCTATCACACACACTTTTAAAGCTTTCATAGTCACATTTTGATTAAAGTTAATCAAAAATTATTCCTTTTTATCTATAGATTTTGTTAAAGCTGAAGAAATGATTCCTGTAGGTATAGCAACAATACCTAAACCGATCATTAAAATAATAAAAGTAAATATTTTTCCACCAACAGTAATAGGATAAACATCGCCATAACCTACAGTGGTTAATGTAATAATTGCCCACCAGAGACTATCAAAAATAGAAGAGAAGTGTTCTGGTTGTGCTTGATTTTCAAAATAGTAAATCCCAACAGCGGCAAAGTATATAAGTATTAGTGTTATAAAAATAAAGAGGAAGATTTCTTCTTTTGCCGATTTAATCGCTCGTGTAAAATGATTCATTGCGTTGTTATAACGTACCAATTTGAGAATACGAAACAAACGTAAAAAACGTAAGGCTCTTAAGGAACGTAAATCGACTCCAAAAGATAAATAAAAGGGCAGTATGGCTAAAAAATCAATGATTCCAAAAAAACTAAAAATGAATTTTAGCTTGTTATCAGTCACATAAATGCGCAAAAGATATTCAGCAGTAAATACAATCACACAAAACAGTTCAATAGATCTTAAAATGGTTTTAGTTTGTGGTTTGAGATGAGGTATCGTTTCAATTGAAAACGTAATTATAGAAAGTAAAATTAAAGCTTGAATAAAAAAAGCAAAGTATTTGCTAAGCTTGTTATCATTTATTTCAACTATACTTTTAATGTAAGCCTTCATAATTGTGCTAAAATTTAATCATTTAACATATTCCAGAGTTTGTCTTTTAATTCTGTTAAACCTTGTTGCGCTACAGACGAGATAAACATATATTCTATAGGCAAGTGATTATCTAATTCCTCTTTGAGTTCTGCCTTTAATTCATCATCAAGCATATCGCATTTAGATATCGCAATCATTCGGTCTTTATCAAGCATTTCAGGATTATATCGTCTTAACTCATCTAATAGAATATCATATTGTTTTTTAATATCATCTGCATCAGCAGGAATTAAAAATAGTAAAATAGAATTTCGTTCAATATGACGTAAAAAGTAATAACCAAGTCCTTTTCCTTCTGCTGCACCTTCAATAATTCCAGGAATATCTGCCATAACAAAAGTTTGGAACTCACGATGCTTAACAATACCCAAATTGGGTTTAAGTGTTGTGAATTCATAATCGGCTATCTTTGGTTTTGCAGAAGTGACTACAGATAATAGCGTCGATTTTCCAGCATTTGGAAATCCAACCAAACCAACATCAGCAAGAACTTTAAGCTCTAGAGTAATGTCACTTTCTTCAAGTGGCATTCCAGGTTGAGCATAACGTGGTGTTTGATTGGTTGAAGACTTAAAGTGCCAGTTTCCACGACCACCTTTTCCTCCTTCAGCAATAATTCTTTCTTCACCATCTTTAGTGATTTCAAAAATAACATCGTTCGTTTCTGTATCTCTTACAACTGTCCCTAGAGGCACTTCTATATAAACATCTTCTCCATCAGAACCACTACTTCTACTCTTACTCCCATGTCCACCATGACCTGCTTTAATATGGCGTTTAAACTTAAGGTGTAAAAGTGTCCATAAGTTAGCGTTCCCTTTAATAATAACATGACCTCCACGACCACCATCGCCACCATCTGGACCACCTTTGGTAATAAATTTCTCACGATGTAAGTGTACAGAACCTTTACCACCTTTTCCTGAAGAAACGTGCATTTTCACATAGTCGACAAAGTTACCTTCAGTCATAATTATTTAGTTTAAAACTTCGTTTGAAAAATACTTAAGAACTACTAATTGTTTACCTTTAAATTTCAAATCGTTAGTCATAAAAAGGGTTTAAATTTATGGAAGTTTATAGTTGGTCTATAACCTTACTTAATCGAACTGTTATTTCTTCAATACTACCAATACCATCGACACCAAAATACTTGTCTTGGGCAGTATAGTAATCTTTAAGAATTGCTGTTTTAGTATAGTATTCTTTTATTCTATTTCTTATAATGCTTTCGTCTGCATCATCTGCTCTACCACTTGTTTTTCCGCGTTCCAATAAACGCTGTACAAGTACTTCATCATCTACTTCAAGAGCAATCATGGCATTAATTTGCGAATCTTTACGCTGCATTAATTGATCTAAAGCATCAGCTTGAGCATTTGTTCTTGGAAAACCATCAAAAATAAACCCTTGTGCATCAGCATTTTTTTCTACTTCAGCTTCTAACATATCAATAGTCACTTGATCTGGAACCAACTCGCCTTTATCCATATAAGATTTAGCCAACATGCCTAAAGCGGTTTCATTTTTAATATTAAAACGAAAAACATCACCTGTAGAAATATGTACTAAATTGTATTGCTCTTTTAAAAAATTTGCTTGTGTTCCTTTTCCTGCTCCAGGAGGTCCAAATAGGACTAAATTTGTCATGTGTTGTGTTGTTTTTATTTGATAAACTTCAGGTAAATCACGACCTAACCCATCATAATCTAGTCCGTAACCAACTATGAATTTATCAGGTATTTCAATACCAATGTAATGTAATTTATAATCTTTTTTATAGGCTTCAGGTTTGTAAAATAAAGTGGCTATTTTTAGAGTTTTGACCTGTTCATTTTTAAAAATTCTATGCACTTCAGAAAGTGTTTTTCCAGAATCTATTATATCTTCTAAAATCACTACACTTCTTCCAGTTAAGTCCTGAGTTAAACCAATAAGTCGTTGAATATCGTCAGAAGATTTTAAACCTTCATAAGACGCTAACTTTATAAAAGTGACTTCGCATGGCTTAGGGTATTTTTTTACAAAATCGCTTACTAACATAAACGAGCCATTTAAAATTCCTACAAATACAGGAACTTCATCTCCTAAATCTAAAGCGATTTGATCAGCCATTTTTTGAACTGCAGCATCAATCTCTTCAGCAGATATAAACGGTTTAAAATATAAATCGTGAAGCTTAATCATTTAGGACACCCTTGTTTTTTATTAATACTTAGCAAAGATAATGATTTGATTAAGCTTTTACGATTTTTTGATTTATGAATTTAGAAACAATTTGATATTTAAGTGTACTTTTGTATTCAAGATTAATTGCACAACACAATGAATTATTTTTCTTCAGATTTTAAACTTGGAATTCTTGGTGGAGGTCAGCTCGGTAAAATGTTACTTAACGAAACTAGAAAGTTTGATATTTACACTTGTGTTTTAGATGCTAACAACGAAGCTCCTTGTAAAATTGGGAGTCATGAGTTTCACCTTGGAAGTTTAATGGATTTTGAAACAGTTTATCAATTTGGAAAACAGGTAGATGTGTTAACCATTGAAATTGAAAATGTTAATGTTGATGCGCTGGACAAATTAGAAAAGGAAGGTGTAAAAGTATATCCTTCTTCCGATACTTTACGAATCATTCAAAATAAAGCGACTCAAAAACTATTTTATATAGACCATAATTTACCAACAGCGCCTTTCTCGCGGTTTGCCTATAAATCTGAAATAAAAGACACTATTGAAAATGGTGGACTAAAGTTTCCGTTTGTTTGGAAGGCAACTCAATTTGGTTATGATGGAACTGGAGTTAAAGTCGTTAGAAGCCTAGATGATTTAGAGCTTTTACCAAAAGGTGAATGTATTGCAGAAGAATTAATCCCTTTTAAGAAAGAGTTATCTGTAATTGTTGCTAGAAACATTAAAGGTGAAATCAAGACTTTTCCTGTTGTAGAAATGGAATTTCACCCTGAAGCAAACCAAGTTGAATATGTGATTTGCCCAGCAAGAATTGATTCAGAAATTGCAAAAAAAGCAGAACACATTGCTTTAAAAACATCAGATGCACTTAAACATGTTGGCCTATTAGCTGTTGAATTATTTTTAACGCAAAGCGATGATATAATTATCAATGAAGTTGCTCCAAGACCTCATAACTCAGGCCATCAAACTATTGAAGCCAATTACACCTCACAATTTGAACAGCATATACGAGCTATTTTAAATTTACCCTTTGGGAGTACAGCTAGTAAAGTTGGTGGAATTATGGTAAATTTGGTAGGTGAAGAAGGCCACGAAGGAAATGTTGTTTATGAACACATTGAAGAAATTATGAATATGGAAGGCGTTACACCTCATATTTATGGTAAGAAAAAAACGCGGCCATTTAGAAAAATGGGACATGTGACTATTGTACACGAAGATATAAATGAAGCAAGAATAATTGCTGAAAAAGTTAAAAACACAATTAAAGTAATAAGTAAATAACATGAGTAAAGTAGGAATAATCATGGGCAGCAAAAGCGATCTTCCAGTAATGCAAGATGCTATTGATATTTTAAAAGGGTTTGATATTGAAGTGGAAGTCGATATTGTTTCGGCCCATCGCACACCAGACAAGATGTTCGATTATGGAAAAAATGCTCATAAAAACGGAATTTCTGTTATTATTGCTGGTGCTGGAGGTGCAGCACATTTACCAGGAATGATTGCATCTTTATCGCCTCTTCCAATTATTGGAGTTCCAGTTAAAAGCAGTAATTCTATTGATGGTTGGGATTCTGTTTTATCTATTTTACAAATGCCTGGAGGTGTCCCAGTTGCTACTGTTGCATTAAATGGCGCAAAAAACGCAGGAATTCTTGCAGCCCAAATTATTGGCACATCTGATTCTTGTGTTTTAGATAAAATATTAGCTTATAAAGAAGGTTTGAAAATTAAAGTCAACGAATCTTCAAAAAATTTATAAAAAAATAACCTCAAGATTTCTCTTGAGGTTACAAACGCTATCAATTAATTTCTTAATATGAGATAAATCTCAAATAAAAAAACCATTACTCAAAATTATACTATAATTAGTTTATTCATTTAAAATTAAGCGTTGAATTTGTTTTTTTTGATAAAGAGTAAACAAAATCGATGAAACACATAAATTTCAATTATTATGAAAGAAAAAACCTCGACGCCAATCGAGGTTTAATAAATACTAACCAACTATTTAATTATGAGTAACCACACTCAATAAAAAATTTAAGCAAATATAAGTAATAGTTATTATGCGTGCATAATAAAATTGAATTTTAACAAAAATTTAAAAATGTCAAAGAATATACTTTTAGAATCATTTAAAACAGAATTTCAATCTGCTCCATTCTCTAAAATAAAAAACAACGATTTTCTACCTGCTTTTAAACATGCGATTAAAGTTGCTAAGACCGAAATTGATAACATCCTAAAAAATAGTGAGGCTCCAACGTTCAAAAATACTATTGAAGCCTTAGAATTTTCTGGAGAACAACTAGACAGAATATCAAGTTTATTTTTTAATTTAAATTCTGCTGAAACAAATGAAACTATTCAAAAAATTGCCCAAGAAGTTTCTCCACTATTATCAGAATTTAGTAACGACATCACACTTAATGAAGGTTTATTTAAACGCGTAAAAGCAGTTTATGATACTCAATCGCATTTAGAATTAACTACAGAACAAAAGA
Organism: Lacinutrix iliipiscaria; assembly: GCF_042686125.1. Taxonomy (NCBI): domain Bacteria; kingdom Pseudomonadati; phylum Bacteroidota; class Flavobacteriia; order Flavobacteriales; family Flavobacteriaceae; genus Lacinutrix; species Lacinutrix iliipiscaria. Next base: position 1,174,604 of record NZ_JBHUOV010000001.1, on the reverse strand, counting down.
CTCTACTTGATAAAAAATATAAAAGTTTTTCAAGAAATGGAGCTAATTTATCACAGGAGAAGAAGTTACAACTTCGAAGCATTGATAAAAACTTAAGTCAATTAAAATTAAAATTTGGCGAAAATGTTTTAGCTGAAACAAATGCTTTTGAAATGTTAATCACTGATGAAAATGATTTGTCAGGATTACCAGAAGGTGCAAAAGAAGCTGCAAAACAAATCGCAGAATCTAAACAAAAAAAAGGGTGGATGGTTACCTTAGATTACCCTAGTTATATTCCATTTATGACTTATGCTAACAACCGAGAATTGCGTAAAAAATTAGCCATTGCGTCTGGAGCAAAAGCTTTTAAAGGTAATCATCTAGACAACCAAGATATTGTTTTAAAACTTGCAAAACTTCGTCATCAACGTGCAAATTTACTAGGCTATAAAACACATGCTCATTTTGTTTTAGAAGAGCGTATGGCCAAAACACCTGAAACAGTTCAACGCTTTTTAAATGAATTATTAGAAAAAGCCAAACCTGCAGCTTTACGCGAGTTTAAAAACCTTGAGAACTTTGCTAAAAAATTAGATGGTATTGATCAATTACAAAAATGGGATTCTGCCTATTATTCTGAAAAATTAAAGCAAAAATTATTCAGTCTAGATGAAGAACAATTAAAGCCGTATTTCAAGTTAGAAAATGTTATTCATGGTGCATTTACTGTTGCTCAAAAATTATTCGGTTTACAATTTAAAGAAATCAATACCATAGATAAATATCATGAAGATGTTTTAACTTATAAGGTTGTAGATGCATCTGGTGAATTGGTTTCAATATTCTATGCCGATTTTTTCCCAAGACCAGGTAAACGCAATGGTGCATGGATGACCAGTTATAAACCACAAAGTATAAAAGATGGTGTAAATAACAGACCTCACATTTCTATAGTCTGCAACTTTACAAAACCTACAAAAAGTAAACCATCACTTTTAACATTTAACGAAGTCACTACACTCTTTCATGAATTTGGTCATGCTTTACATGGTATGCTAGCAAATACAACTTACCCTAGCCTCTCTGGTACAAGCGTGTATTGGGATTTTGTTGAATTACCTAGTCAAGTTTTAGAGAATTGGTGCTACGAAAAAGAAGCTCTAGAGCTTTTTGCAAAACATTATGAAACTGGTGAAATTATTCCAATGGCCTTGGTTGAAAAAATAAAAGAATCTGCAACTTTTCATGAAGGCATGCAAACCTTACGTCAGTTAAGCTTTGGTTTACTAGACATGTCGTGGCATGGACAAGACCCTTCAAATATTGATGATGTTAAAACTCATGAAACAGAAGCTTTTAATAGCACAAAATTGTATCCAGACGTTGCAGAAAACTGCATGAGCACTTCTTTTTCGCATATCTTTCAAGGTGGTTATTCTTCTGGTTATTATAGCTATAAATGGGCTGAAGTCCTAGACGCAGATGCTTTTGAATATTTTAAAGCCGAAGGCATTTTCAACAGAACAGTAGCCAATAAATTTAAGGATAATGTATTAAGCAAAGGTGGCATCGAAGATCCTATGACACTTTATAAACGTTTTAGAGGTCACGAACCTAAACCTGAAGCTTTATTAAAAAGAGCTGGACTTATTAAATAAATTCATGAAAACAATACTAATTGCAGGTGGTTCGGGTTTTATAGGACGCGTCTTAGAACGTTTCTTTAGCAGTAAAGGTTATCAAGTAAAAATCCTTACTAGAAGTCCAAAACGCGCAAATGAAATCTATTGGAATGCTAAACATATTGAAGATTCATGGAGTAAAGAATTAGAAAACTTAGACGCTTTAATTAATCTTACAGGAAAAAACATAAATTGTAGATTCACAGATAAAAACAAACAATTAATTATTTCGTCCAGAGTTAACTCTACAGAAGTTTTAGGTAAAGCCATAGAAGCCTGTAAAAACCCTCCGAAAGTTTGGATGAATTCTTCTACAACATCAATTTATAAGTCTTCTTATGATGTTGAAATGAGTGAAAACAACCATCAAATAGGTGACGATTTTGAAAAAGAAGTGGCTACTTTATGGGAAGCGGCCTTTTATAAATATGAAAACCCTAAAACTCGAAAACTTGTCATCCGCACTTCACTAGTTCTAGGAGAAGAGGATGGTGCATTTGTTCCTCTAAAAAAATTAACCCAATTTGGTTTAGGAGGAAACGCAGGCAATGGTAAACAAAAAGTAAGCTGGATACATAAACACGATTTTGCTAGAGCTATCGATTTTTTAATCCAGAATGAGAAGGCAAAAGGACCATTTAATTTTTGTGCGCCAAACCCAGTTACTAACAAAGTTTTAATGAAAACCTTTAGAAAGACTCTGAATATGCCTATTGGAATTCCAAGCCCTAAATTTATATTAGAGATAGGTGCATTTTTCATGCGAACAGAAACTGATCTTATCCTAAAGAGCCGAAATGTCATTCCGAAAAAGCTATTAAAATGCGGATTTACATTTAATTTTAACACTATTGATATGGCGTTAAAAGACTTGATTGATTAATTATTAATCCTATTTTCTTACTTTTGAAAAAAAACTAGCTAGATAAATATGCCTAAGCATTTTATAGATCCAAATAAATGGATTGATTTGTACTCAGATTACTTATTCAATTACACCATTTCTCGAGTCAATGATAGAGATTTGGCGAAAGACTTGGTACAAGACACTTTTTTTGCTGGCTTAAAATCTATGAAAAATTTTAAAGGTGAAGCCAGTGAACGCACTTGGTTGGTTTCTATTTTAAAACGAAAAATTATAGACTATTATAGAAAAATCAATTCTAATAAAGGTAAAGCTGAAGTTAGAATGAGTTATAATAGCGATTCTGAAACTGAAGGTGATTGGTTAGAAGAACGCGTTGCAGATCCTTTTGACAAAACAGCTGAAGACACTATAGAGAATGAAGAACTAGGCAATGCTATTTATGATTGCTTAGACCAACTTCCAGAAAAACAGGCTGCTGTTTTCAGAAAAAAAACTATTGAAGGTCTTGATACTGAAACAATTTGTAATGAACTAAACATAACTGCGTCTAATCTTTGGGTTATTATTCATAGAGCTCGTACAACAATGGCAGCATGTATGGAAAAAAACTGGTTTTAAATGATGTCTAAAGAAAATAGTATAAGAAAAGCTTGTGAAAAAGCAAATCATGTATGTGACAAAACTCAATATAAAGAAGCGTCTTTAATTGAGAAAATCAAACTAACGATACACCTACTCTATTGTAGAGCTTGCAGAAAATATACTAACAACAATCAAAAACTGACAAAGATTGTTAAAGATTCAAGAATAGAGTGTATGAGTACTAAAGAAAAAGAAGCTTTAAACGAGTCTTTAACCGAAGCCATAAAAGAGCACCAAGATTAACCATAAAATAGGTAAACCTTCCACCCAAAAAGCACTATAATATTTGCCTTGATTTTCTCTTGAGAAGGCGATAAAAAGTAAAAGTATAAACGTAAATACTAATAATATTAGAGTGTTAGCTTGATAAATTTGATCTTTAAAAAATTCCGAAAAGAAAAAAAGCATCACTAATAATATTCCTATAATCTTCGTTTTTTTAACTCCAATTCGTTGTGGTATTGTTGATAATTTTAAACTATCATATCTCAAATCTCTTATTTCAAAAGGAATCATTAAAACCAACACCAATACAAACCGTTGGAAAGCGGTTATAAAAACATCTAAGGTTAATGGTATTTCGTTATCAATTATCGGAAGAAATACAGTAACACCACTCCACACTAAACCAATTACGTAAATTTTAAGTCCACTAATCTGACGTAAATTATGATGCTTATCTACAAACACATTTCGTGGTAAAAAAGGAATCGCATAAAAAAAAGTAATTGCGCCTAGAACCAAAATATAGAGCCATGTTTTAATTTCTAATTGAAAAGCATAATAGCAGAGTGCCACAAAGCAAATCAATGAAAATAATTGAATCACTTTTAACCAGTTAGCTAAGCTTCTATGATGAAACTTGGCCAAACCAAAATACTTCACAAAATTATATCCAGTTATAGTTCCAAAAAAATTAAAATACAAGACAGATTCGTCATACGAAATACCAAATTCTAAAAGGGTAATCCATGTTAAAGCATAGACGCTTAAGGCCACATGAATACTAGCATTAGTATAAAAATCTAAAATGTGCTTTAAGATTCGCATATACAAAAATACGCAAACTGTTAATAACCTTTCTTTTTGGTTAAAAACTTTGAGATATAGACCTAAAATAACTTGAACAATTCCTTATTTTTGCGTGACAAAAACTCAACTTTTCAAGAATGAACACAAATGCTTTTGCACTTCGTCATATTGGTCCTAGAGAAGACGACCAAAACCAAATGCTTAAAACCATTGGTATAGATAGTTTAGACCAACTTATATATGAAACTGTTCCAGATGATATAAGGCTACAAAAAGGGCTGGATTTGGATGAACCGATGAGTGAACAAGAATATTTAGTACATCTTAATGAAGTTGCTAAAAAAAATAAAGTTTATAAAACATATATAGGTTTAGGCTATCATCCTACGATTTTACCTCCAGTAATTCAACGCAACATTTTAGAAAATCCTGGATGGTACACAGCCTATACACCATATCAAGCTGAAATTGCTCAAGGTCGTTTAGAAGCCCTTTTAAACTTCCAAACTATGATTACAGACCTTACTGGAATGGCCTTAGCAAATGCTTCGCTCTTAGATGAAAGTACTGCAGCTGCTGAAGCGATGAGTTTGCTTTTTGCTGTTCGCGAACGTGACCAAAAAAAAGCTGGTATAAATAAGTTTTTTGTTTCAGAACTTTGCTTGCCACAAACTATTTCTTTATTACAAACAAGAGCTAATCCTATTGGAATTGATTTGGTTATAGGTAACGAAGATGATTTTAATTTTTCTTCGGAATTCTTTGGAGCCATTCTTCAATATCCAGGAAAAAACGGCCAAATTACTGATATAAAATCGTTTATCGCTAAAGCAAAAGTAGCACAAATTAAAGTAGCTGTCGCTGCAGATATTTTAAGTTTAGTAAAACTAGAGGCTCCTGGTAAATTTGGTGCAGATGTTGTTGTAGGTACAACCCAACGATTTGGGATTCCAATGGGTTATGGCGGACCACATGCTGCTTATTTTGCAACCAAAGAAGATTACAAACGTGATATTCCTGGTAGAATTATTGGTGTGACCAAAGATACTAATGGAAACAGAGCATTACGTATGGCTTTACAAACTCGTGAGCAACATATTAAACGGGATAGAGCAACATCTAATATATGTACTGCACAAGTTTTATTAGCAGTAATGGCAGGAATGTATGCTGTTTACCATGGACCGAAAGGATTACAATTTATTGCAGATCAAGTACACCATTCGGCTACAACATTAGCGAATGCATTAGAAAAATTAGGATTTCAGCAAGCAAACACATCGTACTTTGACACGCTTCAAATTAAAACTGATGCGAAAAAAGTAAAAAAAGTAGCCAAAGAAAAGAAAGTTAATTTTTTCTATCCAGATGAGGAAACTGTTTATATTGCTTTAAACGAAACAACTTCGGTTAGAGATATAAATTATATCATTTCTATTTTTGCTGAAGTAGCCAACAAAGACACTTTTTCAATATCCTCGTTTACTGAAGGAAATAATATTCCTAAAGCACTAAAAAGAACAACAGATTTCTTGACACTTGACATCTTTAATTCGCATCATTCGGAAACCGAATTAATGCGATACATTAAGAAACTTGAACGTAAAGACTTATCCTTAAATCACTCGATGATTTCTTTAGGGTCATGTACCATGAAATTAAATGCTGCTGCAGAAATGCTCCCTTTAAGCTGGTTTAAATGGGGAAATATTCACCCTTTTGCACCTTTAAAACAAGCTAGAGGCTATGCAACTATTTTAAAAGAACTAGAAGATCAACTGACTGAAATTACTGGTTTTGCTGCAACATCTTTACAACCAAACTCTGGAGCTCAAGGTGAATTTGCTGGGCTAATGGTAATAAAAGCTTACCATGAATCTCGAGGTGACCATCATAGAAATGTTTGCTTAATTCCAAGTTCTGCACATGGCACAAATCCGGCTAGTGCTGTAATGGCAGGAATGAAAGTCGTGGTCACAAAATCTACTGCAGAAGGTAATATAGACGTAGAAGATTTACGAGAAAAAGCACTACTACACAAAGATAATTTATCCTGTTTAATGGTTACTTACCCTTCTACTCATGGTGTATATGAAGCATCAATTAAAGAAATCACTAAGATTATTCATGATAATGGTGGACAGGTTTATATGGATGGCGCTAATATGAATGCTCAAGTAGGACTTACTAATCCAGGAAACATTGGTGCAGATGTTTGTCATCTTAATTTACATAAAACGTTTGCTATTCCTCATGGTGGTGGTGGACCAGGTGTAGGACCAATTTGTGTTGCTAAACAATTAGTCCCTTTCTTACCTGGAAACCCAATCGTAAAGACTGGAGGAGCACAAGCGATTACTGCTATTTCATCTGCACCATTTGGTTCAGCTTTAGCGTGCTTAATTTCCTATGGCTATATTAAAATGCTAGGCGCAGAGGGCTTAACTCAATCTACGAAAATTGCTATTTTAAATGCAAACTATATCAAACATCGATTACAAGGAAGTTTTGATACCTTATATTCTGGTGAAAGAGGTCGTGCTGCACATGAAATGATAGTTGATTGTCGTGAATTTAAAGCCAATGGTATAGAAGTTACAGATATTGCAAAACGTTTAATGGATTATGGTTTCCATGCACCAACAGTTTCATTCCCTGTAGCAGGAACCTTAATGATTGAACCAACAGAAAGTGAGAGCAAGCAAGAAATTGATCGTTTTTGTGATGCTATGATTTCTATTAGGAAAGAGATTGACAGCACAACTAAAGAAGATACAAATAATGTCCTTAAAAACGCACCACATACTTTAGCAATGGTAACTGCTAATGAATGGCATTTACCTTATTCAAGGGAAACAGCGGCTTATCCTTTAGAGTACGTTCAAGACAATAAATTCTGGCCTAGTGTAAGACGTGTTGATGATGCTTATGGTGATAGAAACCTAATTTGTACTTGTGCACCTATTGAAGAGTATATTGACGCATAATTTTCTTTCGAAAACAAATAATTAAAGCCTTCTTAATAGAAGGCTTTAATATTATTATTAGTAAAATAAAGTGCTTAATTTTTAGGAATTTGATAAAAATGCGACTAATAAATGTAAAACATGCCTTATTTTTCATTATATTGATTAGTTTCGTAATAGCCTAACGTATTAACAATAAAATCATGGCAATAAAAATCACAGGAACTGGTAGCTATATACCAGATGTCGTAGAAAAAAATGAAGATTTTCATCAGCATGAATTTTTAAATACTGATGGCTCCTCAATAAATCATCCCAATGAAATTATTGTTAAAAAGTTCAAAGCCATTACAGGAATTGGAGAACGACGTTATGCAAGCGAGCATTTAACCTCTTCAGACCTTGGTTTTTTTGCAGCTGAAAAAGCCATTGCAGATGCTGGTATAGATCCTGAAACATTAGATTATATTATTGTTGCACATAATTTTGGCGATGTAAAACATAACACCATTCAAAGTGATATTTTGCCCTGTTTAGCCTCAAGAGTTAAGCATAGTTTACGTATAAAAAACCCTAAATGCGTGGCTTACGACATCCTTTTTGGTTGTCCTGGTTGGATTGAAGGTGTTATACAGGCACAAGCTTTTATTAAAGCTGGAATGGCAAAAAGGTGTCTAGTTGTAGGTTCTGAAACCTTATCAAGAGTTGTTGATATTCATGACAGGGATTCTATGATTTATAGCGATGGTGCTGGAGCTACCATTATAGAGGCCACTGAAGGCGATGATGGTGTTTTGGCGCATGAAACCGCAAGCTACACCTATGATGAAGCATACTACCTCCATTTTGGAAAATCTAATAACCAAACGCTCTGTCCAGATACTAAATACATTAAAATGGATGGTAGAAAAATCTATGAATTTGCTTTAACTAATGTCCCTCAAGCAATGAAAAATTGTTTAGATAAAAGTGGTGTAGCCATTCAAGATGTAAAAAAAATATTTATCCATCAAGCTAATGAAAAAATGGACGAAGCTATTTTAGCGCGCTTTTACAAACTATATAATATAGACATTCCCGAAGACATCATGCCTATGAGTATTCAAAAACTAGGAAATAGTTCGGTAGCCACTGTACCGACTTTATTTGATTTGGTAAAAAACAATAAATTAGAAAACCAAAGTCTTACAAAAGGTGATGTGATTATATTTGCAAGTGTTGGTGCAGGCATGCATATCAACGCTATTGTTTATAAATATTAGTCTTTGTCTATCGTTTCAATGTAAAATGAGAAACGAATGTTAAATTTTCTCCAAAATATTTATAATCAACCCTATACCAATAATCATCTGAAGGCATATTCAAGCCTCTATATGTTCCATCCCATTTACTACTTTGATTGTGTAATGTCTTTAATAATTTCCCATATTTATCAAAAATATAAACTATATACTGACATTCATTAGACTCTAATTCTAAACTCCAGACATCATTAAAACCATCATTATTAGGCGTGAAGAACAGTTTCGTTTTAAAACAACCTAATTGCTCTTCAAAGCATAATAACTCAACTTGACCTAAGTTATCTGTACATCCTTTAGCATCTTCTGTAACAACAATAGTATCATACATGCCTGATGATAATCCTGCGATTAATAAATCACCTGAGGCATCAGACATTTGCATCACTGTTACTGGTGTTCCTAAATAATTATAAGTCACGGTGTAGTCTGTACTTGCATTCAAATCTGAAATGGTAATACTACCATCAGCTAAAGAACAATCTGTAGGATTTGTTGATACTATTGAAGCTACTAAAGTTGGCGCTTCTAATTCTAAATCGCCTAAGTTATCTGTACAGCCTGTAGCATCTTCTGTAACAACAATGGTATCATACACGCCTGATGATAATCCTGCAATTAATAAATCACCTGAGGCATCAGACATTTGAATCACTGTTACTGGTGTTCCTAAATAATTATAAGTCACGGTGTAGTCTGTACTTGCATTCAAATCTGAAATGGTAATACTACCATCAGCTAAAGAACAATCTGTAGGATTTG